>CAYSZZ010000011.1:0-107242 GCA_964435735.1 uncultured Propionibacteriaceae bacterium | reverse complement strand
GCTCCAGCGACTGCGCCTCGTCCACGATCACGAAGGCGTCGTGCAGCGAGCGGCCTCGGATGTGGGTCAGCGGCAGCACCTCCAGCAGGTCGCGGGCCAGCACCTCGTCGATCACGTTCCGGCTCGCCACCGAGCCCAGGGTGTCGAACACCGCCTGAGCCCAGGGTGACATCTTCTCGCCCTCAGAACCGGGCAGGTAGCCGAGTTCCTGGCCGCCGACCGCATACAGCGGACGGAAGACGAGCACCTTGGAGTGCACCTGACGCTCCAGCACGGCCTCCAGCCCGGCGCACAACGCCAGCGCGGACTTGCCCGTCCCGGCCCGCCCGCCGAGCGAGACGATCCCGATCTCAGGGTCGAGCAGCAGGTCGAGCGCCACCCGCTGTTCCGCCGAGCGACCGTGGAGCCCGAACGCCTCCCGGTCACCGCGGATCAACCGCACCGAGCCGTCCGGCAGCACCCTGCCCAGCGCCGACGACGTCGAGCCGTGCAGCACCACGCCGGTATGGACGGGCAGGTCGAGAGCTTCGGGGACCACCGCGGCCCCCTCGGCGTAGAGCCGGTCCACCATGTCGGCCGACACATCCACTTCGGCCATCCCGGTCCAGCCGGAGTCGAGAGCGAGCTCGTGGCGGTACTCCTCCGCCACCAGGCCGACAGCGGAGGCCTTGACCCGCATCGGGACGTCCTTGCTGATCAGCACCACGTCATTGCCCTCGGCGCGGTAGTTCAGCGCGACGGCCAGGATGCGCGAATCGTTGTCACCGAGCCGGAATCCCGGGGGCAGCACCTCCGGGTCGGTGTGGTTGAGCTCGACCCGCAGCGTCCCCTCGGTCTCGTTGACCGGCACCGGCGAGTCGAGCGTGCCGTAGGTCGCCCGCAGGTCGTCCAGGAAGCGCAGGGCGGCGCGGGCGAAGTAGCCCAGCTCGGGATGGTGGCGCTTGGCCTCCAACTCGGCGATCACCACGATCGGGATGACGACGCTGTGCTCGGCGAAGTTCCGCAGCGCACCCGGGTCGCTCAGGAGGACCGAGGTGTCCAGCACATAGGTCTTCAGTCCTGCGGCGATCGCAGGCGAGCCCGTGAAGGCGATGCGAGTGGTGGAGCGCGGCACGGTGGTCTCGTTTCCGGGGCCGCACCGAGAGCCGGCCCCACTCGATGGTGGTCAGCCGGGGTTCGGGCCCGGTTCGGGCCCGCGGGTCTGGCTCGTTCGAGCTGGACGGCGCATGGATGCCTCCCGACGCCCCGACGACTGCCGGGACACTCGCAGAGTAAGTCGGCAGCGACCGGCTCCCGGTAGCGACACGCCCAGTGTTACCCAGGGTTCACTCGGGTCCGGGGTTGGTGCGATGTCGTGATCCGCATGCAGCGACCGTCACGCGGTCAGTGGCCGAACCGACGCTCGCGCTGGGCGTAGGAACGCAGCGCCCGGATGAAGTCGATCTTGCGGAAGTCCGGCCAGAGGGCCTCGCAGAAGTAGAACTCGCTGTGGGCGGACTGCCAGATCAGGAAGCCGGAGAGGCGCTGTTCGCCCGAGGTGCGGATGATCAGGTCGGGGTCCGGCTGGCCGGCGGTGTAGAGGTGCTCGGAGATGTGGTCGATCTCCAGGGTTTCGGCCAACTCGGCCAGGTCGGTGCCCTTGGCCGCCTCGTCGGCCAGCAACGACCGGACGGCGTCCCGCAACTCGTGACGCCCGCCGTAGGAGACCGCGACGTTGACGTGCATGCCCGGGGAGTCGACGCAGGACTGCTCGGCGGCCCGCAGACCGTCGGCGATCGGGTCGGGCAGCAGGTTCAGATCCCCCACCACCTGCACCCGGCGACGCCCGTCGGCGGCCAGGTCGACCACGAGATCGCGGATCACATCCAGCAGCGGGTGCAGTTCCTCGTCCGCCGCGCGTTCCAGGTTCTCGGTCGACAGCACCCACAGGGTGACGATCGGAACCCCGACCTCCTCGCACCAGCCGATGAACTGCTTGAGCTTGTCGGCACCCGCCCGGTAGCCCAGCACAAGCTCTTGACCAGGGGCGTTGGCCCGCGCCCAGCGACGGTTCCCGTCCGCCAGCACGGCCACGTGCTGGGGCAACCGGTCACGATCGAGGTTGTGCAGCAACCGCTGCTCGTAGGTGGCGTAGATCAGGCCACGCGGGACGAGCGCCTTCACCGCCGCCTTCACGCCCGGGGCCAACGACATGTCCGCAGCCTATCGCCCAGAGCCAATGCGCCACAGGCACCTCCCCACAAGCTGTGGCAGAAGTCACGACATCGGGAGTTCAGCCACATCCAGCGAAGAGCGAGGTTGACGCAGACTTGAAACCTACGGCTCCGTAACCTACGCTTCGTAAAGTACGTTAGTTGACAGCGAGTAAAGTAGGTTCCCATGGCAACGGCAGAACTGAACCCGACCCCCAAGCCGACCATGCGCGGCTGGTTGCACGCCGGGATGACGCCGGTGGTGCTGCTGGCCGGAATCCTGCTGGTGATCCTCGCCCCCGCCGGTGCCGGACGCCTCGGAGTGGCGGTCTGGCTGGCTGGCTCCCTGGTGCTGTTCGGGACGAGCGCGGTCTACCATCGCGGCCGCTGGACACCGGTGGTGCAATCTTGGCTGCAGCGGGCCGACCACTCCAACATCTTCCTGTTCATCGCTGCGACCTACACCCCGCTGGCCCTCGCGCTGCTGGAGGGTGCCCAACGCACTCTGCTGCTCAGCCTGGTCTGGGGGATCGCCGCCGCCGGCGTCGGGCTCACCCTGCTCTGGCCCAGCCGGCCGCGCTGGCTGGACGTCGCGCTGTACGTCCCGATGGGCTGGGTCGCCCTCGGCTGGCTAGGCGAGTTCTGGGCAGCCGGCGGCCCGGCGGTGGTCATCCTGCTGCTGCTCGGCGGCGTGATCTACACCTTCGGCGCCGCGGTCTACGCGCTCAAACGCCCCAACCCGTCACCGCGGGTCTTCGGCTACCACGAGATCTTCCATGCCTGCACCATCGCCGCGGCCGCCTGCCACTTCGCAGCGATCGCGGTCGCGGTGCTGGGGTAGGGGGATCGGGGCGGCTACCACTTTTTGCCAAATAGCCCACCTGTGCGACGCATATGTCGCGCAGGTGGGCTATTTGGCAAGAAGTGGGCTCACCTCGCGGAGGAACAGCCTCAGGCGCGGCTCCACAGGGCGGTGCGCAGGTCGGCGATCGCGGAGGCGGGGGCGAAGCACACCGTGCCGCGGCAGACGTAGACCAGGCCGGACTCCCCCGCCGGGCGGTCGTCGAAGTGATGGGCGAAGCCCTCGCTGCCCGGTCGTCCCGTCACCACGGCGGTGCCGATCGGAGCCATCCGCCAGGTCGCGCGGGCGATCTCGGCCAGCGGGTCACCGTCGGGGGTCACGACCACGGCGACGGCCGGGGAGAGCCCCGTCCGGGCCTCATCGGCCACCACCAGGTCGGTCAGCGCCGAGCCGGCGAACCGGGGTGCCGCCGCGACCAGTCCACGAGTGGTGAGCGCCGCGGCATCGGCACGGGCCAGGTAGTCCGGACGATCGGCCAGCAGTCCGGTCAGTCGCAGCGCCGACACCAGCGCGCTGGTGCCTGACGGCGTCGGGTTGTCCGAGACGTCCCGCGGCCGGACGTACAGCGCCTCGGCATCGTCGGCGGTGTCGTAGAAGCCGCCGTCCTCGGCCCCGAACCGGGCCAGCGCCACGTCCAGCAGTGCCACCGCCCGCTCCAGCCAGACCGACTCGCCCAGTGCACCTGCCAGCCTGGCGAAGCTCTGCGCGACCGCGCCGTAGTCCTCCGCCAGGCCCTCGGTGTCGCCGGCTACGCCGTTCAGTGAGGTGCGACGCAGCCGTCCGTCCACCCAATGCCGCTCCCACAGGACCGAGGCCGCCCTCTCGGCCAGGTCGAGCCAGCCGCGCTCGTCGTAGACGGTGGCCGCCCAGACCAGGGAGTCGATCGTCCAGCCGTTCCAGGCCGCGACCAGCTTGTCGTCGCGGTCGGGAGCCCACCGGTTGCGGCGGACGGCGAGCAGCTTCTCGCTGACCGACGCCAGCCGCTCGGCGTCCGGATGCCCCCGTAGCTGGAGGGTCGAAAGCCCGTGTTCGAAGGTCCCGGCGCTGGTCACGTGGAAGACGCCGGCGGCCCAGTCCGCGTCCTCCTGTCCTAGCGCGTCCGCCAGCAACTCGGGATTCCAGACGTAGTAGACGCCCTCATGCTTGACGCCGCGGACGTCCAGGCTGTCGGCGTCCAGGCTGGCGGCGAACCCGCCCCCGGGCAGTTCCAGCTCGCGTTCCAGCCAGCCGACGATGCCGCGCACCGTCCGCTCGAAGAGCCCGCGGACCAGCGGTTCGTGATCGGGGACGCGCCGCCAGCCGCGGGTGTAGACCCCCAGCAGCAGCGCGTTGTCATAGAGCATCTTCTCGAAGTGCGGCACCACCCAGCCGGCGTCGACGCTGTAGCGGTGGAAGCCGCCACCGAGTTGGTCGCAGATGCCACCGCGGGCCATTGCCTCCAGGCTGCGCTGGGCAACATCCAGCGAGCCGGGCTCACCCTTCACCAGCAGCGCGTCGATCGCCCCCGGCTGCGGGAACTTGGGGGCGGTCCCGAACCCGCCGTGGATCGGGTCGAAGTCCTTCCCGAGCGACCCCAACGCGCCCCACACGTCGATCGAGTCCGGTGCCGCGGGCGGTACGAACTCGGTCGTCAGGTGCTCACGGATAACCGCTGCGGAGTGCACCGCCTCCTCCCGTCGCTCCCGCCATGCCTCGGCGATCGCTTCGACCACCTGGGTGAACGAGGGCAATCCGTTCGTCGCGACCGGCGGGTAGTAGGTGCCGGCGAAGAACGGGCGCCCGTCCGGCGTGCAGAAGACGGTCATCGGCCAGCCTCCCTGGCCGGTCAGCGCCTGGGTCGCCTTCATGTAGATCGCATCCAGGTCGGGACGCTCCTCGCGGTCCACCTTGATCGCCACGAAGTCCCGGTTCACCAGCGCGGCCACCTCCGGATCGCTGAACGACTCATGGGCCATCACATGACACCAGTGACAGGCCGAGTAGCCGATCGAAAGCAGGATCGGAACCTCCCGGCGCGCGGCTTCGGCCAGCGCCTCCGGGCCCCACGGCCACCAGTCGATCGGGTTGTCGGCGTGCTGCCGCAGGTAGGGGGAGGCGGCCTCGGCGAGTCGGTTCACCCCCCAACCCTAGACCGTGGCACCGGCCTTCTCTGGACGCGGGCGGTACTGCGAAGCGTCGGCCGCTAGACCGCCGTCACGGATGGGGCAGCGAGCCCGACTCCGGGCTGGGCGGGGATTCCTGCTCCCCTGGCAGGCTGATCCTGCGCAGGTGCCGACGCAGGCTGACGTACAGCAGGCCCAGCAGGACCAGCAACCCGCCGGCAATCGCCAATGGCGTCCAGGACGGCAGCACGAGGTCGGATCCCAGGTCGAGCAGCACCATGGTTGGACCCTACGCGAGTTCCCGCAAACCGGCGAACAGGTCGGTTTCCGGGATCGTGGTCTCGACCTCCGAGCGCACCAGCTGGAAGTCCTCGGTGGGCCAGCCCACCCGCTCCACCTCCAGCGGAACGGCGAACCAGAAGCTGTCCGGGTCGATCTGCGTGGCGTGCGCCAGCAGGGCGGCGTTGCGCACCTCGAAGAAGTCCGCCGCCGGCACGAAGGTGGTCGGCCGCGGCTCGGCGTCGGCGGCCTCGGACCAGTCCGCCAACCGGTGGGCGTAAGGCCGCTCCAGCCCATGGGCGTGCATGGCCTCGTCGAGCGCGGCGAACCGCCCGCGGTGGAAGCCCATCTGGTAATAGACCTTCGACACCTGCCAGGGCTCTCCGTGCTCTGGCCACAGGTGCGGATCCGCGGCCTGATCGACCGCGGCCATCGAGACCACGTGGCACTGGATGTGGTCCGGGTGGGGGTAGCCGCCCCGCTCGTCGTAGGTGGTGAGCACCTGCGGACGGAACTCCCGGATCACCTTGACCAGCCGACCGGCCGCCTCGTCGACGTCCGCCAGCGCGAACGCCTCCGGGCTGGTCGGCTGCCAGTCGTCGCCGGCGGGGAAGCCGGAGTCGCGGTAGCCCAACCAGGCGTGCTCGATGCCGAGGATCCGGGCTGCCGCAGCCATCTCCTCCCGGCGGAGTTCAGACATCCGCGCCCAGTTCTCCGGGGTGTCCATGCGCGGGTTGAGGATCTCGCCCTCCTCGCCCCCGGTACAGCTCACCACCATCACCTGGGCGCCTCGGGAGACGTAGTAGGCCGTGCTGGCCGCACCCTTGGACGACTCGTCGTCGGGGTGGGCATGGACATGGAGCAGCCGGAGGCCGGCGTCAGGCAGATCAGTCATCGTCACCATTGTGGGTGCCTCGTCAACCTCCCCTGGCCAGATCGGGTTGAATGGGACACATGGAGACCGACGCCGAGCGGATGGCGCGCCGCTACCCGGCCCGCCGCAGCCCGTTTTCCGACTGGCGGTTGTGGGGGGCGCTGCTGGGCGTGATCGGGCTGGGCTGGATCGGCTGGGTGGCGGTGGAGGGCGCCGTTCCCCCGGTCTCCGCCCGGGTCGATGCCTTCCAGCTGATCTCGGACACCGAGATCGAGGTCACGGTGGCGCTGGAACGTGAGGACACCAGCCGCGGCGCTCGTTGCCTGCTCTTCGTCCAGGCCGTCAGCTACGAGCGGGTCGGCGAGCTGGAACTCACGGTTCCCTCCGGCGGCGAGCATCACACCCGCCAGGTGGTCACCGTGCGCACCTTCAAACCCGGGACCTCCGCCGACGTGGAGGCCTGCCGCCCGACCGACTGAGTAATGGGATATGGTCGATTGATGGTTGACGAGCAATTCACGACCACCTGGCTCACCCAGGAGGCCTACGACAAGCTGACCGCTGAACTGGATTACCTCAAGGGCGAAGGACGCCAGAAGGTCTCGGCGAAGATCGCCCAGGCGCGCGAGGAGGGCGACCTCTCCGAGAACGGCGGCTACCACGCGGCCCGCGAGGAACAGGGCCACCAGGAGGCACGCATCCGGCAGCTCGCCGCAACCCTTGAGTCCGCCCAGGTCGGCGAGCCGCCGACCGGCGCCCATGTCACCCCGGGGACCCTGGTCACGATCTACTTCGACGGCGACCCCGACGACGATGACACCTTCCTGCTGGGCTCCCGTGAGCTGGTGGGACTGGACGACTCGGTCGACATCGAGGTCTACTCCCCGCAGTCACCGCTGGGTGCCGCCGTCCTCGGCACCACCCCTGGCGACACCGTCACCTACAACGCCCCCAACGGCAAGCCGATCGAAGTCACCATCGTCGAAGTGAAGCCCTTCGCCGGCTAGCGCCGTCTAGCCCGTTCCCGCAACCGACTCAAGCTCAGCCAGCAGCACGGCCGCTTCGGCCGGGGCGAGCGCACCGCTGGAGACCTCTGCCAGCACCTGGTCGCGGGTGAGCGTGGGCGGAGCCTCCGACTCCCCGGCCAGTCCCAGCTTCGCCAGCAGCTGGGTGAACCGGCTACGGGCCGTGGGGTAGGAGACGCCCAAGTGCTTCTCGACCTCGCGCAGGTTGCCACGCGAGGCCAGGAACACCCGCAGCAACTCGGTGTCCTGCTCGTCGAGCGCGCAGAAGTCGCAGCTGGCGAAGTCCCCCGCCAGTTCGGTGCCGCAGGAACGACAGCCGAGCCGGGTGGTGATCAGCTCGCTGCCGCAGACCGGGCAGTCCGAGGGCGGGTGGTAGAGACTCATCGCGCGCTCGCCTTGACCGTCGCCCACCCCATCACCACGCCGATGTCGAGCCTGGCCGAACCGTTGCCGAGGACGAGCTCGTCCAGGGCCTGGTTCTCCGGCCAGGTGATCTTGCCGAGCTGCGCCTCGCCCCGCACGGTCACATTCGACCGCTCGTCGAGCTCGACGGTGAGCTGGCCGGACTCCACCCGCACCCGGGACCGCCCGGACGCTATCGAGCCCTTGATCGATGCCGAGCCGGCCTGCACCAGGACGTCGTCCGCCTCGGCGACGCCGGACAGTTCCGCGCTGCCGGCGGTGAGCCGCACCTTGCCCAGGTAGGGCAGGTCGGTGCAGGTGAGACCCCCGGCGGTCACCTCGACATCCACCAGGATGCTGGGGTTGATGCGCAGGAACAGCTCCTTGCCCAGGCCCAGAGCACGCAGCTCGTCCAGGCTGCGCGGCGGACGCAGGATGCTGAAGCCGTCCAGGTTCGGTCCGATCTCGCCGTCGCTGGAGACCT
Organism: uncultured Propionibacteriaceae bacterium; assembly: GCA_964435735.1. Classification (GTDB taxonomy): domain Bacteria; phylum Actinomycetota; class Actinomycetes; order Propionibacteriales; family Propionibacteriaceae; genus Propionicimonas. The sequence goes on along the minus strand of CAYSZZ010000011.1, from coordinate 99,022 downwards.
CAAGCACCGAGCCGTTGCGGCGCAGCACATGCGGGCCTTCGGCCGAGGCGGTCGCCACCGAGCGATCGCCGACGATCCGGACCCGCCGCCCGACGGCGTGCACCGAGATTCGGTCGACTCCCTTGGAGCCGGCCGCGCGACGATGGCTGGGAGGCACCTCGTCGTCCCCGCTGGGGGTGAACACCTCCCGGGCGTAGGGCGAGTACTGGCGTCGCCCCGCATCGTTGGCGTCGCCCAGCTCCTCGTCGCTGGGTTCGCTGCCGCGGGGTTCCGCCTGCGGTTCGGCGGCAGTCTCCTGCTCCGGCCGCGGCTTGAGTGCGTCGATCCGGCGAGCCGCCTCGGCGGCGTCGATCCGGCCGGCGGCGAGATCGTCCAGAATCGGACCAAGTTCAGGCGCTGTCATGCCTCAACAGTACGCCCGCTTTCCAGAATGGAAAACCCACCTTGCGAGATTCGCAAGCCAATCAGGGTTCAGTCAGGGCATGGCCGGAGTTGGAACCGTCCCCAACTCCGGCCACTGGCCCGAGTTGGGGACGGTTCCAACTCCGGCCACTGGGGTGTGGAGCAGGGTCAATCCTCCTCGGGCAGCGCGGTGCCGAACCGTCCCGGATCGAGCCCGCGGACGAACGCCACTCCGAAGGCCAGCACCGGGATCACCAGCAGCGCCCCGACGATGCCGGCCAGGGTTGCACCGACCGCCAACCCGATCAGCACCGCCAGCGGATGCAGCGATACCGCCCGTCCCAACAGGATCGGCTGCAGGAAGTGGCCCTCGGTCTGCACCACCAGCACCGTGATGCCCAGCATGATCAGCGCCGTCACCCAACCGTGGGTGACCAGCGCCAGCAGCACCGCGATCGTGCCCGAGATCACCGCGCCCACGACGGGCACGAAGGACACGATGAAGGTCAGCGCGAACAGCGCCCAGGCCATCGGGATCCGCAGGATCAACGCGCCGATCAGCATCCCGAGCGCGTCCACGAAGGCCACCAGCACCTGCGCCCGCATGTACGCCACCAACGAGGTCCAGCCGTTGCCCGAGGCGCGCCGGACGTTGCGCTGGTAGCGCCTGGGGACCAGCGAGAGGACGGACGACCAGAGCCGGCTGCCCGAGGCGAGGAAGAAGAAGCTCGCGATCAGGGCGATCGCGGTGCCGGCCACGAAGTGCCCGAACCCGAGGCCGGCGTCCGCCAGCCAGCCGGCGATCGCGGTGCTGGATTCGTTCAGCCAGGCGGTGAGCTGCGCGATGTAGCCGTCGATGTCGGTCGCTGAGATCTGCAACGGCCCCTCGGCCAGCCAGGTGAGCAGAGACTGCAGCCCGGCGAGGGACTGTTGGACCAGCTGCGGCATCTCCCTGGCGACCTGGGCGCCGATCGCCGTCAGCACCCCGCCGATCACCACGGCGAGGGTGAGCAGCGATGCCAGTGCCGCGAGCACCGGCGGCCAGCCCCAGACCCGCAGCCGGGCGTTGATCGGGCTGAGCAGGGCGGTGAAGAGCATCGCCACCGCCAGCGGGATCGCGACGCCCGAGAAGTACCGCAGCAGATACCAGATGCCGAGCAGCAGCCCGGCGATCACCAGGATGCGCCAGGCCCACTCCGAAGCGGTCACCAACCCTCGCGGGACGGCGGGAGCGGGCAGCGAGCGACGGGTGGGGAACGTCACGGAACCTCCTCGAGGGCTCAGCAATCTGCCTCCACCGTAGTGCCCTAGGCTGCAGTCATGACCGGCCCTCGTCCACTTGCCGAACTGGTGGCGCCCGACTGGGCCGAGGCGCTCGCGCCGGTGGCCGGCGTGGTCGCCGAGTTGGGTGGGTTCCTGCGGCAGGAGTTGGCCGCCGGACGCGGCTACCTGCCGGCTGGGGCCAACGTGCTGCGAGCATTCTCGCGCCCGATGGCGGAGGTCCGTGTGCTGCTGGTCGGGCAGGATCCCTACCCCACTCCTGGGCATGCGGTGGGGCTGTGCTTCTCGGTAGCGCGGGAGGTCCGTCCGCTGCCGCGCAGCCTGGCGAACATCTACACCGAGTTGCAAGCCGACCTGGGCATTCCACCGGCCACCTCCGGCGACCTCACACCCTGGTTCGAGCAGGGCGTGCTGCTGCTCAACCGGGTGCTCACCGTACGTCCCGGGCAGCCCGGTTCCCACCGGGGCAAGGGCTGGGAACAGGTCACCGCCTGCGCGATCGACGCCCTGGTGGCTCGCGGCGGCCCGCTGGTGGCGTTGTTGTGGGGACGGGACGCGCAGAGCCTCTCCTCCCGGCTGGGCGATGTCCCGCAGATCTCCTCCGCCCACCCGTCGCCGCTCTCGGCCCACGCCGGCTTCTTCGGCTCCCGTCCGTTCAGCCGGGTGAACGCCGCGCTGGAGGCCCAGGGCGCCACCGGGATCGACTGGAGGCTGGAATGATGCCCGCCCGCCCGGGGTTCTACCGACCGTGACTCAAGCGCTACCCGGCCGGGAGACACCGGTCCTCTCAGAAACCTGCTGGCACGAGGTGTTCGGCAACCGCGTCGGCGACGTGCCGGACCGCTCGCACCATGCCTACTTCGCGATGGGCTGCTTCTGGGGCGCCGAGAAGCTGTTCTGGAGCATCCCCGGGGTGACCTCGACCGCGGTCGGCTACGCCGGTGGCAGCACCCCCAACCCGACCTACCGCGAGGTGTGTTCGGGCCTCACCGGCCACGCCGAGACAGTGATGGTGGCCTATGACCCGGCGCGGGTGAGCTATCGCGAACTGCTGGCGGTGTTCTTCGAGAACCACGACCCCACCCAGGGAATGCGTCAAGGCAACGACCACGGCACTCAGTACCGCTCGGCGATCTACACCGTGGACGACGGTCAGGCCGACCTGGCCCGCGAGACGGCGGCCGGCTTCCAGCCCAGGCTGAGCGCCTCCGGCTACGGACCGATCACCACCGAGATCGCACCGGCCGGGCCGTTCTACCTGGCCGAGGAGTACCACCAGCAGTATCTGGTGAAGAACCCCAACGGGTACTGCCCGGTGCACGCCACGGGCGTGCGCTGTTCCTCGCCGGGCTGACCGGCCGGAGGCCCCTCGACGGTCGCTTCAGCAGCTGGCGGTCGCCGCCTCGAGCTTGGTCAGCACGGCCTCCCAGCGCTGGGTGAGTGCGCTGGCGTCGAAGTAGCCCGGGATCGCCTCATGGCGGATCTCCACCGTGGTCTGATCCTCGCCACCGGGAACCAGGTGGACATCCACGATGGTCTTGGGCGCCTCTTCGGCAGCGTGCCAACTGAACCGGATCTGCTCCAGCGGGTGATAGGAGCGGATCACACCGAACGTGCCGTCGTCAGCACGCCAGCTGTCACCCTTGTCACCCAGTTCCCCGCCAGGACCGAGCAGGGTCTCGGCACCCTCACGGGTGACCAGGAATTTCCACACATTCTTCGGGGATTTGGACACCGACCGGCTCACAGTCACGGTGGTGCCCACGGCGTTTGCGAGCGTATCGCCCGCGGCCTGTTCAGTCATGTCATACCTCGATCCGACTGGTGGCCGGCCCTCCCTTGGGCCGCCCGGTACGGCCACATTACTCGCCATCGGCGGCCAGAGGGGAAGGTCCGGAAGGTTCGTCCATCAGGTTCTCCGGCGTGGGTCGCGAGCCGTTGGTGAGCGACGAATTCCGCCGGTGTGGCGTGTCGCTCACGGTCGCCTCCGGCCGCGGCCGGTAGAAAAGGGATGACCGGACCAAGTATGAGGTGGTCCGGTCAGCATTCTCCGGTGGGTCCCGGCCGCTGGGCCGCAGATCGCGTGATCCCTTCCCACAGGCCGAGCAGGTAATTGATGCCGATCGCCCGGTCGTGCAACCCGTACCCGGGCCGTCCGCGCTCTCCCCAGATGTCGCGGCCATGGTCCGGTCGTGCGTAGCCGTCGAAGCCAACGTCGTGGAGCGCCCGGACGATCGCGTACATGTCCAGCGAACCCTCGCTCGTCAGATGTGCCGATTCATGGAACTCCCCCGGCGCAGTCCGCTTGATGTTGCGCAGATGCACGAACGGCACCTTGCCGCGTCCGGCGAACTCCCGGACGATCGCGGGCACGTCGTTGTCCGGGTTCTCACCCAGCGAGCCGGTGCAGAGCGTGAACCCGTTGTACGGCGAATCATGGAACCCCTCGATCCGGCGTAGATCCTCGGCGTCGGACACCACCCGCGGCAACCCGAACAACGGCCAGGGCGGATCATCGGGATGCACGGCCATCCGCACGTCATGGCGCTCGCAGGCGGGCATGATCGCCCGGATGAAGTAGCCCAGGTTCTCCGCCAGCAACTGCTCGTCAACTTCCGAGTAGGCCGCCAGCAGGGCGCGCACATCCGCTAGCCGCTCGGGTTCCCAGCCCGGCAACCGGTAACCGTTGGCCGAGGAGTTCATCCGCGCCAGCACGTCCTCGACCGAACCTGCCACCCGATCGGCCCGGTACGCCATCGTGAACGAACCGTCGGGCAACTCGTGGCGCAGGTCGGTGCGGACCCAGTCGAATACCGGCATGAAGTTATAGCAGATCACCTTCACGCCGACCTCGGAGAGCCTCGCGATCGTCTCGATGTAGTTCTCGATGTAGCGATCCCGGGTCGGCAGACCGATCTTGATGTCGTCATGGATGTTGACGCTCTCGACCACCTCCATGGTCAGTCCCACGGACTCGATGTCGGCCTTCACCGCGGCGATCTGCTCCCGCGGCCACACCTCCCCCGCGGGCACGTCCAGCAAGGTCGCCACGACGTGGCGCACCCCGGGGATCTGGCGGATGTGCCGCAGCGGGATCGTGTCGTTCTCCGGACCGAACCACCGGAAGCCCATCTTCATGGCCCGTCCTCCTCGCCAGCTCGGACGCCCGGCGGCCAGCCCCGCAGTGAGGCCTGCAGGCGGCCCGCGGGCGATCAGGCCGATACCAGAGCATAGAACGCGCTCCACCCGCCTGCAATCGATTGTGACGATTTCATCTCGATGTGGCTCCGCTCTTGACGTGATGCTGGGATCGTTTGCAGACTTGCGCCATCTCCAATGTCGGAGGAGGGCTCATGGTCAGCGCACGGGACGTCGCGGATGCTGCGGGCGTGTCCGTGTCGACCGTGTCGCGCGCACTCTCCTCCCCCGATCAGGTGGCCCAGCTGACCCGCGATCGCGTTCGCGCGGCGGCCGCCGAACTCGGCTACCGACCCAATCCCACCGCCCGGGGCCTCCGGCTGGGCCGCAACCACGCGCTGGGGCTGATCGTCCCGGATCTGGAGAATCCGTTCTTCGCGTCGATCACCAAAGGGGTTCAGGCCCGTGCGCAGCGCGCCGGCTACGTCGTCGTGGTCACCGACTCCAACGAGGACCCCGACGCCGAGTCCGACATGGTCGCCGCGCTGGCCCAGCGCACCGATGGACTGCTGTTGTGCTCACCCCGCTCCGAGGACGCGGCGGTGGCGCAGATGACGGAGGGGATCCCCACGGTCGTGATCAACCGGGTGGTACCGGGAATGGCCTCGATCGCCGCTGACGACACCGACGGCGCCCGGCAGGCGCTCGGCCACCTGCGGGCACTGGGCCATCGCCGGATCGCAGTAGCCGCCGGACCGGTGCGTTCCTGGTCGGGGGGCCGGCGCGCGGCCGGGCTCCAGGCTGCCAGGGAGGCCGCCGGAGACGTCGAGTTGATCGAGCTGGGCCACTTCCTTCCCTACTTCTCCGGGGGCTTCGCGGCGGCGGACTACGCGGTGGCCAGCCGGGCGACCGCGGTGCTCGCATTCAACGATCTGATGGCCATGGGTCTGGTCTCCCGGCTGCGCAGCCGGGCCATCCGCGTGCCACAGGACATCTCGGTGATCGGCTGCGACGACATCCCGGTCGCCCAGCTGGTGGATCCGGCGCTGACCACCGTCCGGATTCCCCGTATCAACCTCGCCAGCCGCGCGGTCGACCTCCTGATCTCATCCCTGGAGGAACCGGCCGGTGCCCCGCCAAGCCACGTCGCGTTCTCCCTGCCGGTCGAACTCGTCATCCGGGACTCCACCCGGGAGCCCGCCCGTCACCCGGCCGACCAACCGCCCAGCCTCACAGTCCCCTGACGGTGGCATGCGTCCGCATGCCACAGCTCCACCCCGCCGGCACCGCCGCTGGCACAACGAAAGGAAACCCGATGATGCGAATCCGCTCCGGAATCGCCCTGATCGGCGCCGCTGCGCTGGGCTTCAGCCTAGCCGCGTGCGCCCCGCCCGCCGCACCCGGGGGAGAGTCCCCGGCGCCCGCCGAATCCGCCCCCGCCGGGGTGCCCGACAAGCCCTCGGCTCCAGTCACGCTGAACATCCTGGACGTCGCAGGGAACCTGAAGCTCACCAAGCCGATGATCGAGGCCTTCGTCGCGGCCAACCCCGACATCGTCTCATCGGTCACCTACGAGACCGGCGGAGCGCCGGACGTGATCGGGCTGGTCAAGCCGCAGGTCGATACCGGAAACCTCTCGATCGACCTGGTGCTGACCGGCAACGACGGCCTGTCCTCAGGCATCGGCCAGGGCCTGTGGATCCAGGTCGTCAACGAGTTCGGCGACCGGATCTCCAACCAGGCCAACTACCTCGACCAGGCCGCCAAGATGCAGGAACTGGCCGACGGCTATGGCGTCGTCGTGACCTACTACCCTTCGGGCCCGCTGCTGCAGTACGACCCGGCCGTGGTGACCGACGTCCCGTCCACTCCCGAGGAACTGCTGGCGTGGGCGAAGGCCCATCCGAACAAGTTCGGCTACGCCCGTCCAGCCAACTCCGGCCCGGGACGTACCTTCCTGATGGGCCTGCCCTACATCCTGGGCGACTCCGACCCGACCGATCCCGAGAACGGCTGGGAGAAGACGTGGACGTACCTGAAGGAGATCGGCCAGTACGTCGACAACTATCCGACCGGCACCGGCCAGGTGATCACGAACCTCGGTGACGGCACCTGGTCGATGATCCCGACCACGACCGGCTGGGAGATCGAGCCGCGGACCGACGGCCGTCTGCCGAACACCGTCGAAGCGGCCGCGTTCGACACCTTCACCTGGGTCACGGACGCGCACTACGCTGCGATTCCCAAGGGCCAGAGCCCGGACAAGGTCTCCGCGATCCTGCTGCTCCTGCAGGACATGCTGACGCCCGAGCAGAACGCCAAGGCCTACGACAACGGCTACTTCTACCCCGGCCCCGCGATCAAGGGTGCGACCCTCGATCTCGCTCCTGAGGAGAATCAGAAGGTGCTGGCCGAGTTCGGTCGGCCGTGGTTCGATGAGTTGATCGAGTCCCACCCGAAGGTCACCCCGCTGCCGCCGGCGGAGATGGTCAAGGCCTTCGACATCTGGGACCGCGAAGTCGGTGCCGGTAAGTACCAGGCCTGACGAGCACTCGGGTTGGGACGGTTCCGGCCGTCCCAACCCGAACCCGGACCCCTACTGGAAATCGATCAGGAAGAAGACGACATGGCTATCTCAGCCGGCACGTTCGAGGCCCTCGAACTGCGCAACGTCGGGCGCAGCTTCGGCGGCAGGGAGGCACTGGCCGAGCTCGATCTGACGGTCAAGGCGGGCGAGTTCATCGCCCTGCTCGGGCCATCGGGTTGTGGCAAGTCGACCGCGCTGAACTGCCTGGCGGGCCTGTTGCCGCTGACGCACGGCGAGATCCTGCTGGACGGCAAACGGATCGACACGCTGCCGAGCGAACGGCGCGGCTTCGGAATGGTGTTCCAGAGCTACGCCCTGTTCCCCCATCTGACCGTGGAGCGCAATGTCGCCTTCGGGCTCCAGATGCGCGGGCTGTCCAAGGGCGAGATCACCAGCCGGGTTCGGGAGGCGATCGCGCTGGTGAAGCTGCAGGACCATGCCACGAAGCTGCCCGGGCAGCTCTCCGGCGGCCAGCAGCAGCGCGTTGCCATCGCACGCGCCGTGGTGATCGAGCCATCTTTGGTGCTGATGGACGAACCGCTGTCCAATCTCGACGCCAAGCTCCGGCTCGACATGCGGACCGAGATCCGTCGGCTGCATCAGCAGCTGGGGCTGACCACCATCTACGTCACCCACGACCAGGAGGAGGCACTGTCGCTGGCCGATCGCCTGGTGGTCCTGCGCGAGGGCCGGGTGCAGCAGATCGGGACCCCGGACGAACTCTACGACCACCCACGCAACTGGCATGTCGCAGACTTCATGGGGTACCGCAACATTCTCAGCGGTACCGTCAGCTCGGTCGCCGACGGCCAGGCCGTGGTCGACCTGAGCGGCTCCAGGCTGGTCGGCCGTCCGGTCGGTGAGGTCGCCCCCGGAAGCGCGGTGCGGGTGGCGGTTCGCCCGGACGACCTCACCCTGGTCGAGCCGGGCGTGACGCCCACGATCAACTCGATCCCCGCCACCGTGCTGGTGGTGGAGTATCACGGCCGCGAGTTCACCATCGGAGCGCAGTCCAGCGCCGGCGTGCTGCACCTGCGGACACCGCTCGCCCCCGAGACCGACCAGGCGATCCACCTGACCGCGCTGCCGGAGCGGGTGCTTGTCTTCCCCGACGACCTGCACAGCCCAGCGGAGCCGGAGCAGCCATGACCGCGGCGATCCAGAGCACCGCCAGCCTGCGCCACCGGCTCGCAGAGCGCGGAGTGGACATGTCGCTGCTGCTGGTGGTGCCGGCACTGATCTTCGCCCTGGTGCTGTTCGTCTACCCGTTCAGCTACGGGATCGGGCTCACCCTGCAGCCCAGCCTGGCGATCCAGCAGCAGTTCGGTGGCGGCATCCTCGCCAACTACATCGCCTTCTTCACCGACCCGTTCATCTTCGACTCGGTGTGGATCACCATGCGACTGGCCCTGCCCGCTGCGCTGATCAACGTGCTGGCCTCGGTGCCGGTGGCGATGGTGCTGCGACGCAAGTTCCGCGGCAAGCGGCTGATGAGTTCGCTGCTGGTGCTGCCGATCACGCTGGGGACGGTCCTGACCGCCCAGGGCCTGCTGATCTTCGCCGGCCGGCAGGGCTGGATCAACCGGGCCCTGATGGGTCTCGGCCTGGTGGACGAGCCACTGAAACTGGTGAACAACTACCTCGGCGTGATGCTCTCGCTGATCATCACCGGGTTCCCGTTCGCCTTCCTGCTGATCTCGTCCTATCTCTCGGGGATCGACCCGTCGCTGGACTCCGCCGCGCGCACCCTCGGCGCCGGTTGGGTGCAGCGGTTCCGCAGGATCACCCTGCCGCTGCTGGCCCCCGGGCTGGCCACCACCTTCATCCTCACCTTCGTGCTGGCCTTCTCGGTGTTCCCGTCCGCCCGGCTGGTGGGCGACCCGACCGGTGAGACCCGGGTGATGGCGTTGATGGCCTTCCGGGCCTTCGGCGAGCAGAACGACTATCCGATGGCGTCCACCATCGCGCTGATGATGGGTGTCGTGGAACTCGCCGTGGTGGCGATCGTGCTGCTGTGGCGCTCCTTCCTGTACAAGGGCTCGACCGGAGGGAAGGGCTGATGAGCACTCCGACCGTTACCGCCAAGCCACGCCGGGCGCCCAGTTCCCGGCTGCCGGGCGAGAAGGCGCTCATCGCGTCTCCGTCCACCTGGTTCGTCTGGGCCGGAATGGCGACCTTCCTGGTCTTCCTGCTCGGCATCATCATCGCGGTGGTCGTCGACTCCTTCGGCAAGCAGTGGTTCAACACCTGGTTCCCGCTGGAGTTCACCACCAGCTGGTACAGCAGCGCGTGGGCAAGGTTCGATCTCGCCCACGTGATCGGGGTGACGATCGGCGTTGCGCTGGCGGTGGTGGTGCTGTCGATCCTGATCGGCGTGCCGGCCTCGTATCTGCTGGCCCGGCGCAGATTCCCCGGCAAGAAGATGATCAACCTGCTCTTCCTGCTGCCGATCCTGATGCCGCCGATGACCTTCGGCATCCCGCTGGCGACCGTGATGTACTCCTTCGGCCTGGGACGCAGCGTGATCGCGGTGATCCTGGTCAACCTGGTGCCATCCGTGCCGTTCGTGATCCTGACGATGACCCCCTTCATCGAACAGATCAACCCGGCGATCGAGTCGGCCGCCCGGATGTGCGGAGCCAGGCTGTGGCAGGTGTTCACCCGGATCCTGGCGCCGCTGCTGGTACCTGGCATTCTCGCGGCGGGCATCCTGGTGCTGGTCCGGACGGTCGGCATGTTCGAACTGACCTTCCTGGTCTCCGGCCCCCAATCGGACACCCTGGTGGTGGCGATCTACCGCGCGATGACCTCCGCCGGCGGCGCAGAGGCCCGCCAGCTGATCTCGGCCATGGCGGTGATGTACACCACAACGATGCTGATCATGCTGGTGGTCGCGCTGCGGTTCGTGAACCCCACCCAGCTGGTCGCGCAGGTCAAGGAAGCCCGCGACGACTGAGTCCATTCCGGCGCCCCGGCAGGTGTCCGCCGGGGCTCGGAAGCGGCATGTCCACACGACACGCCGGGGCCCCAGAAATTTCCTGGAGATCTTTCGCCAAACCCCTTGCGCCCACTCCCGCGGACCGGTAGAAATGTGGCACGCGATCGAAGCAGTCATCCGAAAGGGGACAGCCGAGAAAGCGGTCGGACAGCAATCGAGGTCCATTGCTCTCGGGGAGACCCGAAGGCGTCCTGTCGGGACGGACAGGCGGATCAGGCGGGCTGACCGAGTTCAGGTAGCGTCCATCCTGGACAACCTCGAGGGCCGGACCAACTCATACTTGGTCCGGCCCTCCCTGTTGTGTCCGCGAACCAGTTTCGCCGTCCGTCCCAGGTTCCGTCCGCCGTGTCCGAGGAGCGGACATCGTTCGGAAACGGTTGCGGCCACCCCGGCTACCAGGCCCGGTCGTCGCTGACGGCGCGAGGGCTGCGGCGGTAGGCGGACACGGTGGGGTCGCCGGGGATCCAGAACCGCCAGGGACGTTCGTGAGCAACCGACACCCCCACCCGCGGCCCGCGCGCGACCGTGGAAGGCGACTCACCTGGCTCCAGCAGCGGTCCGTCCTCGCCGAGCCGGGTGCCCGAGTCGGCCAGCGTCCAGCCCATCACACGACCGAGGTTGCCCGGGCCCCGCGCCAGCGCCACGTCCGCCACCCCCGGACGCCGTCGCCGGGCGAGCTCCAGGCCGGCTGTCACCTCGCCGGCCCGCAGCAGCAAAGCGGAGCCGTGCCCGGGCCGGCCGCAGACGACATTGCCGCAGATGTGGATGCCGTGGGACAGGTAGCAGTACAGCGTGCCCGGCCCGGCGAACAACGCCGCCGTCCGTGGACGCGGCCCGACCGCGGCATGCGCGGCGAGATCGCCTGAGCCGGCGTAGGCCTCCACCTCGGTGATCCTCAGCACCACACCGTGAGCGCGCAGCAGGCAGCCCAGCAGCCTCGGCGCCACCTCAACGGCATCCCCGGTCAGATCGATCATCTGGCCAGTGTGCCGCCCGTTTCGCCGCCGCGCTAACCTCACTGGCATGCCCCCTCCACGGGTGTCCGTCACCGTAACAACCTCGGCCCGCTCGCTGGACTCCTCCCCTCGCTCCGCCCGAGGCGTCACGATGGCCGTCGTCTGCGCGGCACTGTCGCTGATCCTCGCCGCCTGCCGGCCCGCGGTGCCCCCGGCGCCACCCTCGACAACACCGCCAGCCACCCCGTCCCTCAGTCCCACCCCCAGCCCGACCCCCACGGTGGACCTCAGCGCACCGGGAGCCGCCCGACGGCTGCTCGACCGGCTACTCGCCGCAGCCGGCCCGGGGAGGCTGATCATGGTGGAACTCACCAGACAGACCGCCGCCGTCAGCGTGCTGGGCGCGGAGAGCGGCGAGCCGGTCACCTGGACCTACCGGGACCACAGGATCCAGCAGGTCGACAGCGACCTGCAGTACGTCGACCAGGCGAGCTTCGATCTGGCCGACTTCGATCTCAGCGACGTCGGGCGACTGTTCCGGATCGCCGCCGCGCTGTCGGATTCGACCGACGCCCAGACCCTGCAGATCGTCGACTACTCCGGCGGACGGGTCATGATGACCGTCAGCACCAACCCGGAGTCGCGAACCGTCTTCTTCAATCCGGACGGCTCCTTGCTGCCTGAGCTCGACTACCACACCCCGGCCGGCATCGCAGCCGGGCTGGCGGATGTCCTGCAGGGAAGGGTGGTGGTCCGCCAGGTCGGGATCGACTCCGAGGCGGGCGCCTGGGCCGGCTACGCCGGCCCCGGGAACACCACCGTCCGTTGCCAACGGCCGCCCAAGGTGCCGGTCACCACCGTCACCCGGGACGACCCACCCCCTCCGGAGGCCTTCTCCGTCAAGGAGGTCGATGCCCAGGTGATCTGGCAGGTACTACAGCGGACGATGCTGGCTCATGACCTCAAGCCGGACACCACCTGGTCGGTGATCATGGAGGTGTCGGCGGGTTCCGGCGAGCTCCGGCTGCACTTCCAGGTGGGCGCGGTGTCGCTGATCACCGACTCCGGCGGACGCGAACTGCCCGCCACCTAGGCCGCTCCGGCCGCCTCGGCCAGGCCCGGCAGCAACCGGGCCGGCGCGCTCACCAGCAGGTACTCGGTGTTGCGGTGGTGGCCGCTGGAGCCAACCTTCACCCCGTCCGGCGAATAGACGCCGATCACCGAACCGATGTAGCGACGGGTGTCGAAGGCCAGCACCTCGATCGGCTGGCCGCGCATCGCCAGCATTTCGCCGAGCGCCTCGATCGGGAGGAACCCCTCGTCGCTGAAGGACACCACCACGATCTCGGCCCGCACCTGCGCGATCACCTCGGCCAGCGCGGCGGGCATCGTCCGCCGGGAATTGAAGGCACTGCGGTTCGCATCGTCCCTGGCGTCCACCCGCTTGTGGGCTACGCCGTAGAACTCCGGAGCGTCCCAGCGCACCAGGGTCTCCCAGACGTGGTAGTTGTTGAAGTACCGATGCTGGTTGTAGGGCGGATCCAGGTAGGCAAGCCCCACCGGGCCGAGTTCCTTCACCGCCACCAGCGCGTCCTGCCGCAGTGCACGTCCGCGTCCCGGGGTGAGGACGGGCGCCCGCAGCCGCAACGGCCGCAGCGCCCGCGGCGCCCACTGCTTCAGGTAGGCCATCTGCACGCCCACCGTGGAGTCGACCGCATCCGCGGCTTCGAGCAGCGCGGTCAGCACGATCGGACGCAGCGGGCCGTCCGGGAACAGCGCATCGATCCCCTCCCGGATCGCGTCGATCCGCACCGCGTTGCGGGGGTGGAAGTAGCGCGCTCGCTCGGCGAACACCTCGGTGACGTAGCCGCGCCGGTCAGGCAGGCCCGCCAGCCGGGCCAGCGCCTCCTCGATCTCGGCCGGATCGATCGATTCCGCCGGTGTCGCCACATAGCACTGCGCGAGCACCTCCGAGTAACTCGCGGTGTCGACGGCGGTGACCTCGGCGCCCCGGCGGCAGAACTCCTGCGCGACCCTGGTGGTGCCGGTGAACAGATCCAGCGCCGTGGTGGCGCCGCTGGCGGCCAGCAGGGCGCCCAACTGCCCCACCAGCCGACGCTTGGAGCCGAGGTACTTGATCACGACATCCTTCCCGCCTTGGTCGAGAGCCTATCGCCCCGATCCGGTGTGGCCCGGGGAGTCCGCTTGGCTTCACCGGCCGGCTCGGTCATGATGAATCGATGCGGATCATCGGGGTTGAGGTTGCCGGCGGCTCACCGGTCTTCAGCCGGACGCTGCCGCACGGCGTGGAGCCGCATCGACTGGTATGGGAGCGGGGATACCGGGTGGTCCGTCCGCTTTCGATCAGCGGGCGCGCCCCCGATCTGGCGATCACCTTTCAGGTCGCCCGGCACGGACGGCGGATCAACCCCCGCATGGTGCCCCGCACCCGTTCGATGGATGCCGGCCTGGAGCTCGCCGAGGACGTCACCCCGATCGTGCGCCAGCGGCTCGCCGCCTACACCATCACGCTGTCCTCCCGCGGCATCCTGGCCACCCAATTCTCCGACAAGACCGCCGTGCCCGGGCTGTGGGGACTGCCGGGCGGCGGAATCGATCCCGGCGAGGCCGCCGCACAGGCGGTGATCCGCGAGGTGGACGAGGAGACCGGCCAGCGGCTCGAGATCTCCCACCTGCTCGACCTGCAGACCGACCACTGGATCGGCCGCTCCCCCACCGGCCTGATCGAGGACTTCCACGCCGTCCGGATCATCTTCGCCGGGCGGTGCCCCGAGCCCACCACCCCGGTGGTCAACGACGTCGGCGGAACCACCTCCGCCGCGACCTGGATCCCACTCTCGCGCTGGGCGAGCACCCGATGGTCGGCCAGCGCCCGCGCCCTGCTGGAGCGTCACCTGCAAGCGGTCACGGACGCCTGGCTGGCCGCCGGCTGAACCCGGCCGGCTCCCCTCCGCCCGTTCTCCGTCGAGGCCCAATGGCGTTCGGCAGCCAGCCTGCGGTGCCGGCCGTCGGCACGCCGGACTGGCCCTGGGTGTGTCGTGGACGCGAAACAGCCCACGCCCGAAGACGCGGGGCTGCCGGACCGCAGGTCAGCGCCGGAAGTAGGACAGGATCCGCAGGATCTCGACGTAGAGCCACACCATGGTGACGGTGAGGCCGAAGGCTCCACGCCAGGACTCGCTGGCCGGGGCGCGCATCGCGATCCCCTGCTCGATGTAGTCGAAGTCGAGGATCAGGTTGAACACCGCCAGGCTCACCCCGACCGCCGAAGCGAGCAGCGCGATCCAGCTGACGCCGCCGGTGATCGAGATGATGCCGAGATCGACGCCGAACAGGGAAAGGATCAGGTTGAGCAGCAGCACCCCGGCGTAGGCCATCGTGCCGATGATCACCATCTTGCGGAACTTGTTGGTCACCTTGATCCGGAAGGCCTTGTAGGCCGCCAGTGTGGCGCCGGCCGCGACGAAGGTACCGAGCACCGCCGGGATGACGATGCCGGGGTAGATCAACTCGAACAACAGGCTGATCGCACCCAGGAAGACACCCTCGATGACGGCGTAGGCCAGCACGAAGGCCGGCTTGATCTGGCGACGGAAGCTGACCAGCAGCACCACGCCGAAGGAGACCAGCGCACCGACGATCATCGCCGGCTGCAGCAGCGTGATCGGCACGATGCCCTGCAGGAAGGCCCACATGGTGAGCGCGGCGACCAGCACGACGGTGCCGAGCGTGATCGCAGACTTGGTGATCACATCGTCGATCGTCATCACCGAGGTCGGCGGCTGCGGCTGGAACTGGGCGGCGTTCGGATCGTAGCCGGCGCCGGGGTACTGCTGCCCCGGGGCGTACGGCTGGCCGGGGTACTGCCCGCCGGACGCGTGCTGCGTCGGCTGCGACTGGCCCCAGTCGGTCTTGGCGAGCACCGGATTGTTGCTCTGCATCGTGTCTGTGTCCTCCTCGATGTGGCGGCGGTCAACCGTCGTCAGATCTCCATGGTAGGTGACGTTGCTGAACGTCAGCTGTGCGGCGCGCGTCTCCCCCGGCGTTCCTGCCAGGGGGTCGATGTGCACCGTGGCGCCTCGGCCGGCCCGGTGCCGACGACCACCCGGAGCGTGACCGACGATGACGTCAACCCGCCCGCCCCGCCCCGCATTCCCAGCTCGGTTCTCAGCGAGTGGACGCGGGCAGATGCTGCTCGCCGACCGCCTCGAAGGTGGCGCGCAGGGCGGCCCCGAGATCGTCGAATCGCAGCTGGGCAACCCGGACGAAGAGGAAGTCGACAACGGCCAACTGGGCCATCCGGCTGGCGAGCGCAGCCGCCCGCATCATCGCCTCACGGGCACTGGTGCGCAACACCAGATCCGAGGCCTGGGCCACCGGCGACTCGGCGTCGTTGGTGACCGCCACCGTGAGCGCCCCCGCCCGGCTGGCGATCTGCTGAGCGCGAAGCACCTCGACGGTGCGACCTCCGAACGAGAAGGCCACCGCCACCGTGGCCGGATCGGCCAGCGCCGCATGGACCAGCTGCACGTGGGTGTCGTGCGAGGAGAGGCACATCAGCCCGATGCGCTGCAGCTTCTGGGCCAGGTCGGCGGCCGCCAGCCCGCTGGCTCCGACTCCGAAGGTGAGGACGTGATGGCCGTTCGCGATGGCCCGCGCGACCTGCTCGAGGGCGTCCAGATCGAGACCCCGCGCGGTGTGCTCGATCGAGCGCGCCTCGTGGAAGGCGACCTTCGCCACCATGTCGGCCAGGGTGTCGGAGGGGTTGACCTCGCCCTCGGCGATGTTGGAGCGCTCCAGTTCGACCGCCTGCCGGGAGAGCTCCTGTGCCAGCTCGATCCGCAGCGCGGGCAGCCCGTTCAGACCGAGGGCGCGGGTGAAGCGAATCACGCTCGCCTGCGAGACCCCGGCCTGCCGGGCCAGGCCGGCCACCGTGGCCTCCAGTGCCCCGTCCGGGTCAGCCAGAATCGACCGGCCGACCTTGGCCTCGGCCGGACGCAGCCGCGGCAGCGCTGTCCGGATCGACTCGATGACGTCCATCACCAACCTCCCCGCCCCGCGGCACTGTCAAGCCTGGAAAGCAGTGTGACACATACCGCCGTGTTGCACAGTTTCACAAATGCGCGAATTCATGTAGCATCACGCCAGATGTCGATGGAGTCGTCCTGGAGGAGTCCGATGCCAGACCTGAGCGCACTGACCGCAACCGAATCCCGAAACCCCCGCACGTCAACGCTGGACGCCATGAGCGTGACGGAGTTCCTGGAGGTGATGAACGCCGAGGATCACCGGGTCGCTGACACCGTCGCGAACCAGATCCCGCAGATCGCCCAGGCTGTCGAGCTGGCAGTCACGGCCCTGCGCAGCGGTGGCCGCCTGATCTACACCGGCGCGGGGACCAGCGGCCGGCTGGGGGTACTGGACGCCGCCGAGTGCCCCCCGACCTTCGGCACCGAGCCGGAGCTGGTGATCGGTCTGCTCGCCGGAGGGCAGCGGGCCATGTTCCAGGCAGTCGAGGGCGCCGAGGACTCCGCCGAACTGGGCGTCACCGACCTCGTCGAGCTCGGCCTCACCAGCAAGGACGTGGTGGTCGGCATCGCTGCCTCGGGACGCACCCCGTACGTGATCGGCGGCCTCGACCACGCCCGCAAGGTCGGCGCCGCGACGGTCTCGATCGCCTGCAACCCCGGCGCCGAGGTCGGTCGCCATGCCGACGTGTCGATCGAGGTCGACAACGGCCCCGAGGTGCTGACCGGCTCGACCCGGCTGAAGGCGGGAACCAGCCAGAAGCTGATCCTCAACATGATCTCAACGGCCACCATGGTGCGACTCGGCAAGGTCTACGGCAACCTGATGGTCGACGTCCGGCCGACCAACGAGAAGCTGGTCGCGCGTGCGATCGGAATCATCCAGGAGGCCACGGGCTGTGACGCCGAGCGCGCCGGTCGAGCGCTGGCCGAGGCCGACAACCATGCCAAGACCGCGATCGTCGCGATCCTGTGCGATATCGATGCCGAGACCGCCCGCGCCCGCCTGGCCGACGCGGACGGTTTCGTCCGAAGTGCCCTCACCCCTCCGTCCGAACACTGAAATCGCTGGAATCTAGGAAGGAATCAACGTGGATTACGCACAACTCAGCCGGCAACTCGTCGGTCTGATCGGAGGCAACGAGAACGTCGCCGCCTTCACCAACTGCATGACCCGGCTCCGGTTGAACCTGATCGACCCCGGCAAGGCCGATCTGGACGCCATCAAGAACCTGGACGGGGTGCTGGGCATCGTCCCCGGCGAGCAGTTGCAGGTCGTTGTGGGGCCGGGTCACGCGCAACGACTGCGGGACGCCTTCGCCGAGGTCAGCGGCGTGACCCCGGGCGCCGAGGTGGACGCCGCTGAGGACCTGCGCACCCTGGAGGCCGAGAACAAGGCGAAGGTGAAGGCCAAGCAGACCACCGGGGTGCACGCCACCTTCCGCCACATCGGGAGCATCTTCATCCCGATCATCCCCGGCTTCATCGCCTGCGGGCTGGTGCTGGCGATCACCAACATCTGGAAGATCTTCGATCCGGAGGTCGTCAAGAGTCCCTGGTTCCTGGCCTTCGCCGGTCTGGGCGGCATCGTCGTCGGCGCCCTCCACCTGCTCGTCGGCCACAACACGGCCAAGGAGTTCGGCGGCACCCCGGTGCTCGGCCTGATCGCCGGCGCGGTCTCCTACATGCCTGCCCTGGCCGGAATTCCGGCGAGCACGGCTGCCGACGGCACGGAGATCGCCGCGCAGCCGCTCTCGCTGCCGTTGTTCGGCGACCTGAAGCCCGCCCTGGGCGGCATCATCGGCGTGATGATCACGGCCTGGGTGTTCACCGTGATCGAGAAGTGGGTGCGCAAGCGGGTGCCGGCCGCGCTGGATCTGTTCGTGGTGCCGGTCGTCACCCTGATCGTCGGTGCCGCGCTGTGCATCGGCATCATCATGCCGATCTCGGCACTGCTGATGCAGGGCATCAACTGGCTGCTGATCGACTTCGCGCTGCAGCAGGGCGGCATCATCGGCGGCTATCTGCTGGCGTCGCTCTTCCTGCCGTTGGTGATGCTGGGCATCCACCAGGGACTCACCCCGATCCACGCCCAGCTGATCGCCGACCACGGCTACACCCAGTTGCTGCCGGTGCTGGCGATGGCCGGCGCCGGTGAGGTCGGCATGGCGATCGCGATCTACATCAAGACCAGGAGCGAGCGGCTGAAGAACATCATCCGGGCCGCCCTGCCGATCGGCATCATGGGCATCGGCGAACCCCTGATCTACGGCGTCTCGCTGCCTCTGTTCTACCCGCTGATCACCGCCTGTCTCGGCGGCGGCTTCGGTGGCGCCTTCGTGGCCTTCGGCATCCAGGCCACCGGCGGTTTCGGCGCCGGGGCACTGGGCCTCTCCGGCATCCTGATGATCCCGATCATCAGCAACGGCATGTGGCTGTGGTACATCGGCGGCCTGCTGGTCTCCTACGTCATGGGCTTCATCCTCACCTACTTCTTCGGATTCAAGGAGCACATGGTCGAGCGCCTCGGCTGAGCGCGATCGCACCCTTCCGAAGCCTGGTTCCGAGTTTGTGCACTGACTTCGGTGCACGAACTCGGAACCAGCGGGCGAGAACCAGAGTCCACCTACCTCAATCCAGACCGACACGGAAGAATGTGGCGATGCTGTTCTCGCTCTACCCCACCGACACCCCGCAAGTGCGCCAGGATGTCGTCGAGCAGGCGCTCTCGCAACCGGAGCGGCTGCTGTTCACCTCGCTCCACATCCCCGAGAGCGACGGGCTGCGGCAGTTCGGCGAGTACCTGCGCGACCTTCACGTCGGCCACCAGCTGACCTTCTGCGGCGACGTGTCCCCCACCACGCTCGACAAGCTCGGCATCGGGCTGGACGAGCTCGGCCGGCTGCGGGAGTGGGGCGTCGAATGCCTGCGGATCGACTACGGGTTCACCACCGCCGAGATCCAGCGGATCGCCCGGGTGTTCCCGATCGCGATCAACGCCAGTACCGCTGACGCCGCGCTGCTGGACGAGCTGGCCGGGCTCGACGTGCTCGGCTGGCACAACTACTATCCCCGTCCCGAGACCGGGCTGGAGGTCGAGTTCTACCTGGCCCAGAATCGGCTCTTCGGTGAGCGCGGGCTACCGGTGCACGCCTTCATCCCGGGCGAGGTGAGCTTCCGGGCTCCCCTGTTCGCCGGCCTGCCGATGCTGGAGCAGCAGCGGCACCGCAACTCCTACCGCAACGCTCTGGAGCTGTTCACTCTCAGCCCACAGGTGAAGATCTTCTGCGCCGAGGGAACCCTGCTGCCGGAGCATCTGCGCTGGATCGCCCACTTCGAGCGGACCGGCGAGGTCACGCTGCCGCTGACCGGCATCGACGACTCAGTGGCCTTCCTCACCGAACGGCCCTGGCACCTGCGGGTGGAGGGCACCGCGGCGTCCTTCCGCCTGGACGGGACGCGCGAGGCGCGCTCCCCGTCCCGGATCCTCAACGCCGACCAACGGCGACGCGGCAGCCTGCAGCTGGATCTGGCCGGCTACGGACGCTACGCCGGTGAACTCCACCTGATGCGCACCGACCGGCCGCTCAACCAACTGCAGGCTCGCGTGGCCGAGATCGCCACGCCCTACCTGGGACTGGTCGACCTGCTGCGCCCCGGCATGACCGTTCGCTTCGAACGAGCCTGATCGCCGAGGCACGCGGCACGGCCGGCGCGACGCGCCCGACCACCCCTCACCGCCGAGCTGAAGGAACTCGAAGCGTGACCGAACCGACAGGCCGGTTCCCACCGATGCCGTCCTCGGGCCGCCGGCCGACGGCGCAGCCCTTCGGGCCCCTGACCCCCGGCCCTCGATTCGCCGGGCTGAGCGTGCCCCCAACGGGATTCGAACCCGTACTGGAGCGGGTTTAAGCCGCCTGCCTCTGCCGGTTGGGCTATGGGGGCCCGGTCGGCAGCCTACCGAGGCCTGGCCGGCCCGGTGCTCTGCCTGACCACCAGATTGGGGACGCGCGCGAGCAGCGTGCCGGTGTCCTCCTCACGCAGCACGGCGAGCACCAGGGTCATCGTGTCACGTCCGAGCTGCGCGAAGTCCTGCCGCATGGTGGTCAGCGGCGGGGTGAAGTGCTCCGCCTCGGGGCTGTCGTCGAATCCCACGCCGCTGACGTCCTCCGGCACCCGTAGCCCGGCCTCCATCACGGCCCGGATCGCGCCCAGCGCCATCTGGTCATTGCCGGCGAAGATCGCCGTGGGACGATCATCGGCCAGCAACTGGCGGGCATTCCGGTAGCCGCTGCTGGCCGCCCAGTCGCCGATCAGCGGCTCACGAGCCACCAGTCCCTGCTCACGGAGCATGTCCCGCCACCCGCGGACGCGCTCGGTGGCGTCCATCGAATCCTCCGGGCCGGCGAGATGCCGGATCTCGGTGTGTCCCAGCTCGACCAGGTGCCGGACGGCCCTCCGGGCGCCCCCGTACTGATCGAAGGAGACCCGATGCAATCCCGCGCCCTGGGAGGCGACGGCGACGAACGGCACGCCCAGCTCCATCCCCTCGAGCAATCCCAGCGTGGCACGGTTGCTGGTGATCAGCACGATCGCCTCGACGGTCTGCCGCACCAGCACCTCGGCGGCCTGCCGCAGGCTGGCGAAGTCGGCGGTCAGCAGGCTCGCCATGATGACCGCGTACCGCTCTTCGCGGGCGGCCTCGTTGAGGTACACCGCGGCGGTGGACGGGCCGAACTCCGGCAGTCCGGTGGTGATCAGCCCGATCGTCCGCGACCGCCGGGTGACCAGCGCACGGGCCGCCGGCGAAGGGATGTAGCGCAGCTGCGCGATCGCCCGCTGCACCCGCTCGCGCGTCGCCGGACGGACGTTCGGCAGATCGTTGAGGACGCGCGAGACCGTCTGGTGGGATACGCCGGCCAGGCGCGCGACATCGAAGATCGTCGCGGCCTTCGCCCGCTCCTCCTCAGCCACCCGCACTCCTCCCAGCCTGCATCGTGTCCACGTCGCCGCGTCGGGGTCAGGTCCGTCTGGAGGTCAGCACCTTCTGCAGGATGATGAACACCAGCAGCAGGGCACCGATGAAGATCTTGGTCCACCAGGAACTCAAGGTGCCCTCGAAGGTGATGATGGTCTGGATCAGGCCGAGCACGAGGACGCCCAGCACCGAACCCAGGACGAACCCGTAGCCGCCGGTCAGCAGGGTACCGCCGATCACCACCGCGGCGATGGCATCCAGCTCGGTGCCGACCGCGGTGAGCGAGTACCCCGACAAGGTGTAGAAGGCGAACAGGATGCCGGCCAGTCCGGAGCAGAACCCGCTGATCACATACACCAGCACCTTCGTGCGGGCCACCGGGAGGCCCATCAGCATGCCGGACTGCTCGCCACCGCCGATGGCGTAGCTGGTGCGCCCGAAGCGGGTGTACTGCAGCACCCACACCGCCACCGCGGCCACCACGATGGCGATGATCACGCTCGGGGTGATGGACAGGCCAGGGCCGAGCGGGATCCTCGTGGTCGCCATCGCGACGAAGAAGCCGTCGTCGATGGTGATCGAGGTGTTGGAGATGATGTAGCACAGCCCACGGGCCAGGAACATGGCCGCCAGCGAGGCGATGAACGGCTGCACACCGAAGACATGGATCATCAGTCCCACCGCCAGCCCGAGCAGGGAGGTGAGGACGAGGATCAGCGGCAGTACCACCACCGCGGACCAGCCGGCCTGGAGCAGCGAGGCGGCGATCATGGTGGACAGCGCCACCACCGCCCCCACCGAGAGGTCGATGCCGCCGGTGAGGATGACGAACGTCATGCCCACCGCCAGCACGATCAGGTAGGCGTTGTCGATGAAGAGGTTCAGCACCACCTGGCCCGAGAAGAAGCCACGGTAGCGGAACCCGGCGACCAGGTAGATCGCCACGAACAGCAACGCGGTGACGAGCACCGGCCCGGACTTCGGGCTGGTGAACAGATCGGCCACCTTCGCGGCCACGCCGCGTGGGTTGCCTCCGGCAGTGAGCGCCGTCATCGTGCCACCGCCTTCGCGTCGGTCGGACGACCCGCGGCCAGGCGTTCTCGCCAGCGGCCGATCGCGGCGTTCGTGGTGGGTGACTGGAGCAGGCAGACCGCCGTGACCACCGCGGCCTTGAAGACCATGGTGGCGATCGGCGGGATGCCCACGGTGTAGACGGTGGTGACCAGGGTCTGGATCACCAGCGCGCCGACCAGGGTGCCGGCCAGCGAGTAGCGTCCGCCCGCCAGCGAGGTGCCGCCGATCACCACAGCCAGGATCGCGTCCAACTCGATGAACAGGCCGGTGTTGTTGGCATCGGCGGCGGTCTGGTTGGCGGTCAGGATGATCCCCGCGATGCCGGCGGCGAATGCACAGAAGGCATAGACCGTGAACAACAGCCCACGAGCCCGGACGCCGGCCTGCCGGCTGGCCTCGGGGTTGATGCCGACCGATTCGATCAGCAGGCCCAGAGCCGTGCGGCGGGTGAGCAGCGCGATCAACCCGAAGATCACCGCGCCGAGGATCACCGCCACCGGGATGCCGAGCAGGAAGCCGGAGCCGAGGAACTTGAACGGCGGGCTGTTCACGGTGAGGATCTGGCCCTCGGTGATCAGCATCGCGATGCCGCGTCCGGCGGTCATCAGCACCAGGGTCGCGATGATCGGCTGGATGCCGACCACGGCCACCAGAAAGCCGTTCCACAGACCCAGCAGCAGCGACAGGCCGAGCGCCGCGAGCACCGCGACGGTCACTGTCGACAGCGAACCGGGATCCTCCGAGCCGAGGATGATCGAGCAGGCCACCGCACCCGAGATCGCGCACAGCGCGCCGACCGAGAGATCGATCCCGCGGGTGGCGATCACCAGGGTCATCCCGACCGCGATGATCAGGGTCGGGGCGCCATTGCGCAGGATGTCGATCAGGCTGCCGAAGAGATGGCCGTCGTGGATGGTGATGGAGAGGAAGTCAGGCACCGCCACCACATTGACGGCGAGCAGGACGACCAGCATCAGCACGGGCCAGAACAGCCGATGGGCGAACGCCCTGGAGAACGCGCCGCTCATGCTGTCACTCCGTTGTCCGCACCCTCGGCGATCAGCGCCAGCAGGGTGTCGAGGTCGAGGTCGTTGTTGGGTAGGTCGGCCACCAGTTGGCGGTCGCGAAGCACGATGACCCGATGGCTGACCCGCAGCACCTCCTCCAGTTCGGCGGAGATGTAGATCACGCTCATGCCGTTCTCGGCCAGGCTGAACACCAGCTTCTGGATCTCGGCCTTGGCGCCGACGTCGATGCCGCGGGTGGGCTCGTCAAGGATCAGCAGCCGGGGCGCGATCGCCAGCCAGCGAGCCAGGAGCACCTTCTGCTGGTTGCCGCCGGAGAGGTTGCGGAGCAGCGCGTCGGCATCCGGGGTACGGATGTTGAGTGCCTCGATGTAGCTCTGGGTGAGTTCGTCCTGCCGCCGCCTGGGGATCGGACGGAACCAGCCGCGATCGGCCTGCAGCGCCAGGATCACGTTGTCGCGGACGCTCAGCTCGTCGACGATGCCCTCCGCACGGCGGTTCTCGGAGGAGTAGACCACCCGGTGCTTGATCGCCTGCCGCGGTGAGCGCAGCTTCAGTGGCTGGCCGTTGATGGTGATCTCGCCGGTGTCCGGTCGATCGACCCCGCCGAGCAGCCGGGCGACCTCGGTGCGGCCCGAGCCGAGCAGGCCTGCCAGACCGACGACCTCGCCGGGGGCGATCCGGATGTCGACCGGCGCTATCACGCCGCGTCGACCGACGCCGGTGGCCGCCAGGAAGGGGACCTCGTCGTGGCTGGTGTCGCTGGCGTGCACCCGGTGCTCCAGGTCCTCCAGCGCGGTGAGCTCCTTGCCGATCATCGCCTGCACCAGGTCGATCCGCAGCAGCTCGTCGGTGAGGTACTCCCCCACCAGGCGGCCGTTGCGCAGCACTGTGAGCCGATCGGAGATCTCGTAGACCTGATCGAGGAAATGGGACACGAACAGCACCGCCACGCCGTCAGCGGCCAGGCTGCGGATCACCCGGAAGAGCTCGGCCACCTCGTCGGCGTCCAGGCTCGAGGTCGGTTCGTCCAGCACCAGCACGGAGGCCTGGACGTCCAGTGCGCGGGCGATGGCCACCAGCTGCTGGATCGCCAGGGAGTGGGAGTTCAGCAGCGATCCCGGGTCGATGTCGAGGTGAAGCCGCTCCAGGATCTCGGCGGCCCTACGCCGCATCTGACGCCAGTCGATGCCGCCCAGGCGGCGCGGCTCGCGTCCCAGCATCACGTTCTCGGCGACGGTGAGGTTCCCCAGCAGGTTGACCTCCTGGTACACCGTGCTGATGCCGGCGGCCTGGGCCTGGGCCGGGCCATGGAAGGTGACCTGCCGACCGTCCAGGCTGATCGTTCCGGCGTCGATGCCGTAGACCCCGGTGAGAGCCTTGATCAGGGTCGACTTGCCGGCCCCGTTCTCGCCCATCAGCGAGTGCACCTCGCCGGGGAACATCCGGAAGTCGACGTCGTCCAGGGCCTTCACGCCCGGGAAGGAGATGGAGATCCCCTTCATCTCGACGACCGGCTCGCGATCACCGGCCGGCGCCGGCGCCGGCGGGGACAACTGAGACATGGGCTCTCCTCGTTGACAGGTGTTCGCAGGCTATCGCGATCCCGGGGGCCCGCCATTGACGGGCCCCCGGGGAGTCACACCGCTGCGTCCGTGCTTGCGATCAGTACTTGCGATCGGGCAGAGCCGCCTTGGCCTCCTCGGAGGTGAAGGTGGTCTCCTCCGTCACGATCCGCTTCTCGACGGACTCACCGTTGTTGAGCTTGGTGATGACCTCGATCAGCTGCTTGCCCAGCAGCGGGGAGCACTCGACGATGAAGTTGATCTTGCCTTCGGAGGCAGCGACCA
Organism: uncultured Propionibacteriaceae bacterium; assembly: GCA_964435735.1. Classification (GTDB taxonomy): domain Bacteria; phylum Actinomycetota; class Actinomycetes; order Propionibacteriales; family Propionibacteriaceae; genus Propionicimonas. The sequence continues at coordinate 73,685 of CAYSZZ010000011.1, read as the reverse complement.
TGCCGTCGTGCACCGCGTCCACGGTGATGATCTTGATGTCCTTGCCGGGCACCTTTCCAGCGGCCTCGATGGCCTCGATCGCACCCAGGCCCATGTCGTCGTTGTGGGCGTAGACCACGTCGATCTTCGGCTGCGACTTCAGCATCGCCTCCATGACCTGCTTGCCGCCGGCGCGGGTGAAGTCGCCGGTCTGGCTGGCGACGACCTGGAACTTGGAATCGGCCTTGATCACATCGGCGAAGCCGGTGGCGCGGTCGTTGGCCGGAGCCGAACCGGTGGTGCCCTCAAGCTGGACGATGGCGACCGGATCGCTGCTGCCGGAGTACTGCTCGACCAGCCAATCGCCGGCCCGCTCACCCTCCAGGATGAAGTCGGAGCCGAGGAAGGTGACGTAGAGCGAGTCGTCATCGGAATCGACGGCGCGGTCGGTGAGCACCACGGGGATCCCGGCGGCCTTGGCCTCGTTCAGCACCGCGTCCCAGCCGGTCTCGACGACCGGGGAGAACGCGATGTAGTCCACCTGCTGCTGGATGTAGGAGCGGATCGCCTTGATCTGGTTCTCCTGCTTCTGCTGGGCGTCGGAGAACTTCAGTTCGATCCCGGCCTCCTTGAAGGAGTCCTGGATGTCCTTGGTGTTGGCGGTTCGCCAGCCGCTCTCCGCCCCGACCTGCGCGAAACCGACGACCAACTCGTTCAGCGGCTTGCCACCTGCGTTCTCACCGCCGGGCGCAGGGGCAGTCCCACCCGCGCAGGCGGACAGCGCCAGAGCCATCGCTCCGGCCAGGAAGACTCCGAGGGTCTTCTTCATCTCATAACCTCCTTGTTCGCCGGCGTGGAGCCTCCTCGCCCCTCCGGGTGGCCGTCCTTGGCCTACGGCATCATGTTAGCGATCACATGTTAACCTTCACAATCCTGTCCGCCGCTGTGTTATCCACTTGTTATCTACAGGTCTGTTTCACGCCGGGGAGCCGCCTGAGCGGAGCCCCTGAGCGCGCTCACATACTGGCATCCCGGGGGCGGCTTGGGCTACCGGGGACGGGTCCCGAACCCGGCGCTAGGGGCGTCCGAGGCAGCGAACTCCGGCGGCGCGCAGCAGGGCGACCGCCTCGTCGCCCAGCGGGTTGACCCCGGGACCGGCGGCCAGGGAATGCCCCACCAGCACGTGCAGGCACTTCACCCGCGTGGGCATCCCCCCGGCACTGACGCCGGCGATCTCCGGGACCTCGCCGTAGCGGGCCCGGTCGGCGAGGTAGGCGGCGTGCGCCCGCCGATAGGCGCCCGCCAACTCCGGATCGGAGGCCAGCCGTGCCGTCATCTCGGCCATCACCCCGCCGGCCTCCAGCGTGGAGACCGCCGAGGTCATCGTGGGGCAGGTCAGGTAGTAGGTGGTCGGGAAAGGGGTCCCGTCCGGCAGGCGGGGCTCGGTCGCCACCACCCCCGGCTCCCCCGTGGCGCACCGCCACGCGACGCCGATCACCCCGCGTGGCGGGCGTCCGAGCTGGGCTTCGATCACCGCCTCATCCGCGGCGGTCATGGGTTCGATGGGCATGGTCAGCGGGTGGTGACCTTGCGGACGGGGGCATCGGCGGTCTGGACCGAGCCCCACATCCGGTCCCACCACATCGGGTCGTGCTCACCGGCCGGCAGCTGCTGCTCGGCCTCCAGGGTGACGCCGGCCCCGAGCGGCTCGCCGTTGGAGTCGACCACCCGGTAGCCGATCTCGCCGGGCATCACCCAGCCGAGCCGATCCCTGGCCTGGGCGCGAACGAAATTCGGATCCTCCCAGCGCTTCAGTTCGGCCTGCAGGTCGGTGATCCTCGCGGCGCGCTCGGCGATCTGCTGGTTGGCAAGAGCGAGTTGATGCTGCTGGTCGAGGTAGATCCGCAGGCTTGAGGCGTAGGACAGGCCCAGCAGGACGACGACCGCCGCCAGCACCAGAGCCCGCCCGGTGATCCGCGCCCCCAGGCCTAGCAGGGTGTTGCGCGGCCCCACGGAATCGGGCGCTACGCCCTTCAGGCTGACCGTCGCCTCCGGATCGGGCTCGGCCCCGGACGCAGCAGTACCGGCCCGGGGACGCCTCGAGCGTCCCGGGCCGGTACTGGCTGAGCGTGGGCTACGCGTGTCGCGCGCCATGAACCTTGACCTTCATCGGGTCAAGGATAGGCGGCCTAGGCCGAGAACCGGGGGAACGCGGCGGCACCGGCGTAGCGCGCGGCGTCCTCCAGATCCTCCTCGATGCGCAGCAGCTGGTTGTACTTGGCAACCCGCTCGGTCCGGGCCGGGGCGCCGGACTTGATCTGACCACAGCCCAGGGCGACGGCCAGGTCGGCGATCGTGGTGTCCTCGGTCTCGCCGGAACGGTGGCTCATCATGGTGGTGTAGCCCGCCCGGTGAGCCAGGGTGACCGCGTCGATCGTCTCGGTGAGCGAGCCGATCTGGTTCACCTTCACCAGCAGCGAGTTGGCGGTGCCGGTGTCGATGCCGCGCTGCAGCCGTTCGACGTTGGTGACGAACAGGTCGTCTCCGACCAGCTGCACCTTGTCGCCCAGCTCGTCGGTGATCTGCTTCCAGCCTTCCCAGTCCTCCTCGTTCAGCGGATCCTCGATGGAGACCAGCGGGTAGCTGGCGACGAGGTCGGCGTAGTAGGCCACCATGTCGGCGGACGACTTGGACTGGCCCTCGAAGGAGTAGCTGCCGTCCTCGTTGTGGAACTCGGAGGCCGCCACGTCGAGCGCGAGCGCGACGTCCTTGCCCGGGGTGTAGCCGGCGTTCCCGATCGCCTCGACGATCAGGTCGAGCGCCTCACGGTTGCTGGCCAGGTTGGGAGCGAAGCCGCCCTCGTCGCCCAGGCCGGTGGCCAGGCCACGTCCCTTGAGCACGGCCTTCAGCGCGTGGTACACGCCGGCGCCGACCTCCAGCGCCTCGGCGAACGATGCGGCGCCGATCGGGGCGATCATGAACTCCTGGATGTCGACGTTGGAGTCGGCGTGTGACCCACCGTTGAGGATGTTCATCATCGGCACCGGCAGCAGGTTGGCGGTCGGGCCGCCGAGGTAGCGGTAGAGAGGGAGCTCTGCCGACTCGGCCGCGGCGTGGGCGACCGCCAGCGAGACGCCGAGGATGGCGTTGGCGCCGAGCGAGCTCTTGTTCGGGGTGCCGTCGAGCTCGATCATCGCGTCGTCGAGCGCGCGCTGGGCGGTCGCGTCCATACCGAGGACGTCGGGTGCGATCTGCTCGATGACGTTCTCGACGGCCTTCAGCACGCCCTTGCCGCCGTAGTGCGCCGGGTCGCCGTCACGGAGTTCGGCGGCCTCGAAGGCGCCGGTGGAGGCGCCGGAGGGAACAGCCGCGGTGCCCTCGGAGCCGTCATCGAGGAGCACCTGAACCTCGACCGTGGGGTTACCGCGCGAGTCGAGGATCTGGCGCGCGCCAATCTGATCGATGAATGCCACTGTTGGACCTTTCAGAAGTGGGGTCGGACGGTTCCACCCTATTGCAGCGGGACCACCATGGGGAGGCGGAGGCGGAAACCGGTCCGGTCCTGCCCGCCCGATGGGGGCGTCAACCCTCGTCGGCCTCGGCAGCCCGGACGCGAGCCTCCAGCCGACGCAACGCGGCGCGGGCCTCCTGTTCCGGGTCGAGGCCGGCGGCCTCGGCTGCGGCCACCAATCGCAGGAACTCGTCGCCGATCCGCTGCGATGGGACGACGGCCGGTTCGACGCCCAACCTCGTGGTCGGCAGGCCGTGGCTGCGGGCCCGGACGATCACCTTGTGGGCCCGCGACAGGGCGCTGAGCTGGGCCGGAATCCCGTCCAGCGCCGAGGAGCGGGACTTCTCCACCGCCTTGCGCTGCTCCCAGGAGGCGATCAGGTCGGCCGGCACGTCGGCGTCGGAGAAGACGTAGGGATGGCGGGCGACCAGCTTGTCCGCGATCCGCGCGGCGACGTCCTCGATATCGAACCGGCCGGTCTCGGCCGCGATCTCGCTGTGGAAGAGCACTTGCAGCAGCAGATCGCCGAGTTCTTCGATCAGGTCGGCGTCATCGCCGTCCTCGATCGCCTCGATGACCTCGCAGGTCTCCTCGACCAGGTAGCGGACCAGCGAGTGGTGTGTCTGCTCGGCGTCCCAGGGGCAGCCGCTGCGCAGGGCGTGCATGACCTGGATCAGGCGCGCGACCTGCGGGAAGGCCGGTACCACCGACCCTTCGTACGGCTCAGGGATGGTTTCCACTCAGCTCACAGGTGCCGGGCTGGAGAGCGACCCCGTCCCCGGCACGACCGCGACCTGACTCGGATCCCAGCTGCCGAAGCGCGGGTTCACCACCACGTCGACCTCGGCGGCGGCCTGAATGAAGCCCTCCTGGCCGAGCTGCTGGCTGACCAGAGCCGTGGTGACGTAGTCGGTGGCGAAGCCGGCCGCGTTCGGATCGGCCGCCAGATCGGGCGGCAACACGGAGGCGGCGGCCATCTCACGCTCGTCCGAGGTGAACTCCAGGCCCTGCCGCACAGCGATCTGCGCGCCGACCCGCGAGGTGACCAGGACGCTGACAGCACTGGCCGGACTGGGATTCTGCAGGTAGGGCTCCAGCACCGTGAAGAGGGCATCGGCCTCGGAGACCGGGATCACCGCGCCGTCAACCGTCGCGGCGTAATTCGGGTTCTGCCCCGAGCACCCGCTCAGTACCAGCATTCCAGCGATCACCAGCGCGATCAGCGCCCTCCCGGCCCGGCCCATGCTCGACTCCTTGCTCTGCGACGCACCCGATCTTAGTGGACCGGCGCACCGGCCCCGACCCGTCAGGACGCGAGTGACGGCTGGCGTTCATCAACGCGATCCGGCGGTCCGGCGCTGCTTGCGTGCGGTGTCGACCAGGCGCCAGATCAGCGGGGTGAAGATCAGTTGCATGGCCAGATCCATCTTGCCGCCGGGCACCACGATGCTGTTGGCCCGCGACATGAACGAGCCGTCGATCATCGACCGCAGATACGGGAAGTCGATCCCCCGTGGGTCGGCGAACCGGATCACCACCATCGACTCGTCCAGCGTTGGGATCCAGCCCGCGATGAACGGGTTGGAGGTGTCCACGACCGGAACCCGCTGGAAGTTGATGTGGGTGTTGGTGAACTGGGGGCAGATGTAGTGCACGTAGTCAGGCATCCGGCGCAGAATCGTGTCGGTCACCGCCTCGGTGGTGTATCCGCGCTTGGTGCGGTCGCGATGCAGCTTCTGGATCCACTCCAGGTTGATGATCGGCACCACGCCGATCCGCAGGTCGACATGCCGGGCGATGTCGACGGTCTCGGTCCGGACGGCGCCGTGGAGCCCCTCGTAGTACAGCAGATCCGTGCCTTCGGCCAGGTCCTGCCAGGGCGTGAAGGTGCCTGCCGGGAAGCCGAACTCGGCCGCCTCGTCGGCGTCATGGACGTAGTTGCGCAGCCTGCCGGTGCCGGTCCTGCCGTACTCGGCGAACAACTCCTCCAACTCGGCGAACAGGTTCGCCTGGGGCCCGAAGTGGCTCAAGGGCGGCGCCCCGGACTCCGCCGCCGCCGCGGTCGCGCGCTGCATGCCCACCCGGTCGTAGCGGTGAAAGGAGTCGCCGTGGACGATCGCCGAGCTGATGTCCTCCCGGGCGAAGATCTGGGCGAAGGTGTCGGTGACCGTGCTGGTGCCGGCGCCCGAGGAACCCGTGACGGCGACCACCGGATGCGTGCGTGACACGTGCAGCCTCCTAGAGCTGAGGAGCGAACAGGGTTCGGTTGTGGAACAAGGGGTAGCTCGGTTCGACGTCGTGGCCCTGCGCGTGATCGAGGAAGTACCGCTCGATCCGGGCCACCTCGTCCGCGGCACCCAGGACCATCGGCACCCGCTGGGTGAGCGAGGCCGGCACGACGTCCAGCACCCGTTGGGTACCGGTGGTGGCCGCTCCCCCCGCCTGCTCGGTGATCAGCGCCAGCGGCGCGGCATTGTGCAGCAGCGGCAGCCCCCACAGGCCGGATCGCCGGCCGGTGTCGGGCACCAGGAAGAGCCCGCCGTTCATCAGGATCCGGAACGCCCCGATCACTGCGGAGGCATTCCAACGCACCACGAAGTCGTGGCCGCGCGGTCCCTCGCCTCCCTGCAGGCACTCGTCCACATATCGCTTGACGGGCGCCGGCCAGTGCGGCGCTTCGGAGGGATTGATCGCGAAGCTGTGCGCGTCCGCCGGGATGGTCAGCCGCGGGTGGGTGAGCACGAAGTTGCCGACATCGCGATCCAGGGTGAACCCGTCGACGCCGTCTCCCGTGGTCACCACCAGCACGGTGCTCGGTCCGTACAGCGCCATCCCGGCGCACAGCTGCCGGCTACCCGGCTGGAGGAAGTCCGCCGCCGCGCAGCGTCGATCGATGGCCGGCCGTTGCAGCACCGAGAAGGCCAGGCCGACGGTCTGGTTCTCAGCCAGGCTCAGCGAGCCGTGCAACGCCTCCACCAGCAGCAGGTACCGGGCCCGTTCACCGCTGGAGACCGGGTAGATGCTGGGCACTCCGGCGATCGAGATCGCGGCGAGTTGCTCGATACCGGCGGCCTGGTCGAGCAGGGTGCCTGTGGCCCGCCGGCGCAGGCCGCGGTTCACCGACGTGGCGTCCCGAGATCCGCCTGACAGGTCCGCCCCCAGGATCAGCGGACCTCGGCTGACCTGTGCCGCGATCAGCTTCACCGAGACCGCCACCGCGCTCAGGATGTGCGCATAGTCGTGCTCCCCGGTTTCGGAGTTGACGTCGAGCAGGTACTGGGTGAGCGTGCGTGCCGCCATCTGCGTCCTCCGTCAGGCTCGGAATGGGTGCGGCGACTCAGCCCGGAAGCCGGAGTCGTTGTCGCCAGTCGGGGAACAGCCGGTCGGCATCGCCGGGGAAGGACTCGAAGGCCCGGGCGAAGTCCCGGTGATCCCGGGCCCACTCCACCGGATCGGCCCCCGCCGCCCAGCACTCGTGGCCCTGTCGCAGCGACCGGGCACCGGCCGCGGGGCCGTCCAGATGCCCGTAGGAGCCGCCGCCGGCGGTGTTGATCACGTTCGCGTGGCCCAGGCCGGCGAAGAAGCCGGGCAACCGCAGTGCGTTCATCCCGCCGGAGACGATCGGAGCGGTGGGACGCATGCCGTACCACCGCTGGAAGTACGCCGGGCCCTGGAACTCCTCGCGCTCGCAGATGTACGCGATCCCACGATCCTCGGCGCTGCCCTCCATCTTCCCGTGACCCATCGTGCCGACATGAATCCCGGAGGCACCCTGCAGCCGGGCCATCTTGGCCAGCACATAGGCCGTGTAGCCCCGGTTCGACGACGGGGATGTGACCATGCCGTGGCCGGCCCGGTGGTAGTGCAGGAACTGCCGCGGGAACCAGCGCCGCGCCGTGGTCACCATGCCCGGGCCGCCCACGAAGCCGTCCACCAGGAAGGCGACCTTGTCGGCGTCCGGGCCGAACGCCGACAGGATGTACTCCCCACGGGCGATCATCTCGGCATGGTCGTCGGCGGTGATGTTGGCGCTGAACAGCTTCGCCTCGCCGGTGGCGTCCATGGCGCGCTTCATCGCGTCGTAGACCAGCGGGATGGTCTGCCGCAGCGGCGCGAACACCTGGTTGCCCTGGGGTTCGTCGTTCTTGATGAAGTCGCCACCCAGCCAGAACTCGTAGGCCGCCCGCGCGAACGGCTCCGGCCGCAGACCCAGCTTCGGCTTGATGATCGTGCCGGCGATGTAGCCCCCGTCCACCACCGGACGTCCGAGGATCCGCCACAGGTCGGCGATCCCCTTCTCCGGCCCGTCGAAGAGTTCGATCGCACGACGGGGAACATAGAAGTCGTACATCTTGGCGTACTCGATGTCGCCCATCCCCTGGTTGTTCCCGATGGTCAGGGTGAGGAAGGAGACCATCATCATCCTGCCGTCGGTGATATTGCGATCGAACAACTCCAGCGGGTAGGCGATCCGTACCTCCAGTGAGTCCTCGTCGACGTGGTACACCAGCGCGTCCACACCCTTGGTGAAGTCGTCGGTGGTGGAGACCTCGACGTTCGTCCCGGTCGAGGATTCGGCCGCGAAGTGGGCAGCCGCCTCCAGATGGGAAGTGCCCGGCTTCGGCTTGAGCCGGTATGCACACAGGATGTGCCGTCCGCCTGCGACGAGGTCGTCCTCGGTCAGGCTCAGGTCGGTGTAGCGGGCGGATTGGTCCATGACAAGCCCCTCTTCCCAGGCTTCGATGCGCATCGGTGCCGAGACCAGCTGACTGGTCGACATGGCGGCATCTACCAAGAATTGCCTACTTGAAGGCTAGAGGGTTCGGTGGTTTTCCGTTGCGGTTCCGGGTCAACCGCGCCATTCGTTCAGCCAGGCCCCCCGACGACCGCCAACGGTGCATCCGAACCGGCTCGGCGTTCACTGGCCGGCCGAAACCGGAAAGAGATCGCTGAGCAGCTGGCCGGCCCACCCCAGCAGGGCGGCGTCAGTGACCGGTTGGCCCCCGATCGGCCGGGTCATCGGACGCGGCACCAACAGGAAGCCGGCCGCCTTGCGGTACTGCGCGCCGGGGTACACCCGGGCAAGCCGCAGCTGGATGGACTCGGGCAGCTCGGCCGGGGCGAACCGGATGTGGGTGCCGGCCTGGATCACCTCGGTGACGCCCCGGCTCCTGGCCTCCAGCCGGAAGGCCGCGACCGCCAGCAGGGCCTGCACCGGGGCGGGCGGCTCACCGTAGCGATCGACCAGTTCCTCGCGGACGGCGGCCAGCTCGGCGGCCGTGGTGACCGCAGCCAGCCGCTTGTACATCTCCAGCCGCAGCCGCTCGCTCTCGATGTAGTCGACCGGCAGGTGGGCGTCCACCGGCAACTCGATCCGCATCTCGGGCTCGGGCTCGGCGTCCTCACCGCGGAACTCGGCGACCGCCTCGCCCACCAGTCGCAGGTAGAGGTCGAAGCCGACCTCCGCGATGTGGCCGGACTGCTCGCCGCCCAGCAGGTTGCCGGCCCCGCGGATCTCCAGATCCTTCATCGCGATCGCCATGCCGGCGCCCAGATCGGTGTGGGCAGCCATGGTGGCCAGCCGGTCGTGGGCGGTCTCGGTCAACGGCTTCTCCGGCGGATACAGGAAGTAGGCGTAGCCGCGCTCTCGGCTACGGCCAACGCGGCCGCGCAGTTGGTGCAGCTGGGAGAGTCCGAGCAGGTCGGCGCGCTCGATCAGCAGGGTGTTCGCGGTCGAGATGTCAAGCCCGGCCTCTACAATTGTAGTGCACACCAGCACGTCGTAGCGCCGCTCCCAGAAGTCGACCATCACCTGTTCCAGAACGTGCTCGTTCATCTGGCCGTGAGCGACGGCGATCCGGGCCTCGGGGACGAGTTCGGCCAGCCTCTTGGCGGTCTTCTCGATCGAGTTCACCCGGTTGTGGATGTAGAAGGCCTGGCCCTCGCGGGCGAGCTCGCGTCGGATCGCCGCCCGCACCTGGCGTTCGTCGAAGGGCCCGGCGAAGGTGAGCACCGGGTGGCGTTCCTCCGGCGGGGTGGTGATGACGCTCATCTCGCGGATCCCGGTGATCGCCATCTCCAGCGTCCGCGGGATGGGGGTGGCGCTCATCGCCAGCACGTCGACGTTCAGCCGCAGCTTCTTCAGCGCCTCCTTGTGCTCGACCCCGAAGCGCTGCTCCTCGTCGATGATCACCAGCCCCAGATCCTTGAACGCGATCTCGTCGGAGAACAGCCGGTGGGTGCCGACCACCACGTCCACTCCCCCGTCGGCCAGGCCGGTGATCACCTTCTTCTTCTCGGTGTCGCTCTGGAACCGGGTGAGCGCTGCGACGGTGACCGGGAACCCGGCGTAGCGGTCGGCGAAGGTCGCCTGGTGCTGCTGGACGAGCAGGGTGGTGGGGACGAGGACGGCGACCTGCTTGCCGTCCATCACCGCCTTGAACGCGGCCCGCACCGCGATCTCGGTCTTGCCGTAGCCGACATCGCCGCAGATCAGCCGATCCATCGGCACCTGGCGTTCCATGTCGGCCTTCACCTCGGTGACCGCGGCCAGCTGGTCGGGGGTCTCGACGTGGGCGAAGGTGTCCTCCAGTTCGCGTTGCCAGACCGTGTCGGCGGCGAAGGCGTGTCCCCTGGATGCCTGCCGGGCGGCATACAGCTTGATCAGCTCGGCGGCGATCTGACGGACGGCCTTACGAGCCCGGGAGGTCCGCTTGGCCCAATCGGCGCCGCCCATCCGGTCCAGGGTGGGGCTCTCGCCACCGACGTAGCGGGTGACCAGGTGCAACTGGTCCATCGGGACGTAGAGGCGGTCGCCGGGCTGGCCGCGTTTGCTGGCGGCGTACTCGATCACCAGGTACTCCCGGGTGGAGCCGGCCACGGTGCGGGTGACCAGCTCGACATAGCGTCCGACGCCGTGCTGCTCGTGCACCACCGGGTCGCCCGCGGCGAGTTCGAGGGGATCGATCTGGTTCTTGCGCCGGGCCGGCATCTTGCGCGTCGACTTGTCCACGTCGCGTTGGCCGGAGAGGTCGGCGGCGGTGAACACCGCCAGCCCGATCGCGGGCAGGGTGAAGCCATGCCGCAACTCAGCGACACAGACCACCACCACGCCGGAAGGTGGTTCGCCACCGCCGTCCAGCCGCGCTGGGAGATCGGCGCCCGAGAGCACCTCGACCATCCGATTGGCGAGGCCGGACGAGTCAGCCACCAGCACGGTGTGATCGCCGGTACGGACGGCGTCGGCCACCGCTGCGATCGCGGCTTCGGCATCTCCGCGCCAGACCGGAGTCTCCTGGGCATCCACCACCAGGGAGGTGACTCCGGCGCCGGAGTCGGTCCGAGCGGCCACGAGCTCACGGACCACCGACGCTTCCGCCTCCGGATCCAGGTAGAGGCCGGCCCCACCTGCCTCTCCGGCCTCGCCCGGGATCTCTCGCGCGTCGACGTCGACGTCGCCGCCGCTGAAGGGCGAGAGGCTCCACCAGGCCTGACCACGCTCCAGGGCGCGGCCGCGGACCTCGGCCAGGGTGCGGTAGGCCGAGGCGCCGAGGTCGATCGGCTGTCGGCCGCCGTCAGCAGCCGCCGCCCAGGAGGCGGCCAGGAACTCCTCGCTGGTGGTGACCAGCTCGTGAGCACGGGCGCGGATCCGCTCGGGGTCGTTGGTCAGGACGCGAGTGCTGGCCGGCAGCACGTCGATCAGGAGTTCCAGACCGTCGACCAGCACCGGGGCGAGCGCCTCCATGCCATCGACGGCATGGCCCTGGGCGATCTTGTCGAACATCTCACCGAGGGTGCCTTCGACGCTGGCGTACCGTTCGGCCAGGTCGGCCGCCCGCTCCCGGACGGCATCGGTGATCAACAGTTCGCGACAGGGCGAGGCGACGATCTCCGGCAGCTGTTCGTCCATCGATCGCTGGTCGGCGACCGAGAACGGACGAATCTCCTCGATCGTGTCTCCGAAGAAGTCGATGCGCACCGGGTGCTCGCTGGTGGGAGGAAACACATCGACGATGCCGCCCCGGACGCAGAACTCGCCGCGCCGTTCCACCAGATCGACCCGGAGGTAGGCGGCACCGACCAGCGCCCGAGCGACCTCGGTGATCTCGTAGTCGTGTCCGGTGATCAGCCGCACCGGGAGCAGCTCCCCCAAACCCGCGACCTGTGGCTGCAGCACCGCCCGGACCGGCGCGACCACCACCCGCGGCACCGGGAGCTCGTCATTGCCGAGCAGCCGGCGCAGGACGGTGAGCCGCCGCCCGACCGTGTCCGAGCGTGGACTGAGTCGTTCGTGCGGCAGCGTCTCCCAGGCCGGGTAGTAGGCGATCTCCTCCGGCGACAGCAGCGAGCCGAGCACGGCTACCGCGGTCTCCGCCTCCCGGAAGGTCGACGTGACAAGCAGGAGCGGGGCCTCGCCGCGAGCTGCCAGCGCCGCGACCAGCAGCGGCCGGGCGGCATCAGGGATCGTGACGTCGAGCGTCCGCACCCCTGAGGTGGCGGCGTCGAGGCAGGCGCTTACGGTCGGATCCGTCCCGAACAACTCCACCAGACCCGCCATGCGCACCGGGACACCTTACTCCCCGCCCCACGTGCCCGGGACCGCGGGGGATGCTGAGCTGCGGGCCCCGACGCTGGGCGGACGCTGGGGCGACCTCCGCGGGCGCTGGCCGTCGCGGACGATCAGCGTCTCCGCGGCCAGCGCACTCAGGAGTTGAAGCGGGACTGGGTGGCCTCCAAGCCGAGGGTCAGCAGCGCAACAGTGGCGTCGGCGGCCCTGGCGAGGTCGAGTTCGTAGTTCTCGCGCTCGGCGGACGGAACGGCGGAGAGCACGTAGTTGACGGGGTCGCGATCGCCCGCCGGGCGCCCCACTCCGACCCGGACGCGGTAGAAGTCGCCGGTGCCCAGGCTGCGGCGGATCGACTTCAGACCGTTGTGGCCGTTGTCGCCACCGCCGAACTTCACCCGCAGCCCGCCCGGCGGCAGGTCGATCTCGTCGTGGATCACCACCAACCGGTCGGGTGCGACGTCGAAGTACTTGACCACCTTGGCCACGGAGCGCCCGGAGTCGTTCATGTAGGTGCGTGACTTCATCAGCGCCACCGGAGTGGCCTCCGCGCCCACCCCGCCGAGTTCTCCGGCAGCGGTCACCCGGGTGCGGGTGACATCCGCGCCCAGGCGCAGCGAGTGACTGAAGGAGGCACCGGCCTCGCGGGCCAGAGCCTCCACCACGCGGTAGCCGGCATTGTGGCGATGGTCGGCGTAGGTCGGGCCCGGGTTGCCGAGCCCGACCACCAGCCAGGTTCCCGCCACCGGAGGGATCATGCCTCCTCGGCGTCGCCTTCGGCTTCGGCTTCGCCCTCGGCGGCCTCGTCAGCCTCGGCACTGGGAGTCGCCGCGATGCTCAGGATCAGGTCGCTCGCCTCACCGGGGAACACCGCGCCCTCGGGGAGCTTCAGGTCGCCGGCGGTGATGACCGCACCGACCTCGAGGCCCTCAAGGGAGATCTCGATCGATCCCGGGATGTGCGTGGCCTCCACCTCGAGGGTGATGGACTGCTGATCCATCAGCACCAGCCCGTCCACCTTGTCCTCACCCAGGACGACCAGAGGCACCTCGACCGACACCTTCTCGCCGCGGCGGACGATCACCAGGTCGATGTGCTCGATGGTGCTCTTGACCGGGTTGCGCTGCACCTGCTTGGGCAGGGCGAGCAGATCCTTGGCGCCGTCGACCGAGATGGTGAGCAGCGCGTTGGCCACCCGCAGCGCCAGCGCGATCTCGTGCCCCGGCAACGAAATGTGGACCGGCTCGGTGCCGTGGCCGTACAGCACAGCGGGCACCAGGCCCGCGCGCCGGGTCCGCCGGGCGGCACCCTTGCCGAATTCGGTGCGCGTTACCGCGGCGATCTTGTTCTCGGACACGTGTGACTCCTCAACCTCGTTCGTTCTCATAGCTCAGCGAGGGAGGACGGACCTTGTCGATCACGGGCACCAGGCCCCTCGCCGAGGCAACCTCGCTAGCTTATCGCGGACGCTCGGCGGGTATGAAATCGGAGAATGGGGGCCGACGCGAACGCGACGGCGTCCAGCCCGAGGGGGAACGACGGCGAGCACTGGCCGGGCAGCAGTCGGGTCACCGGGCGTGCCGACACGGATCACCGGGCAGGAACCGAGCCCCGCGCCTGAGCGACCGGCGCGGGGCTCGTCGGGTCAGTTCTCCAGCAGGAAACGGCGGCGCGCCATCAGGACCAGCGCACCCCCGGCCAGCAACAGACCCAGTGCCCAGCCCAGTGCCTGCAGCGTCGCCCCGGTGTTCGGCAGTCGTGAGCGGTCGACCTCGCCTTCAGCCTGTGCCACGGCATCGTCGGGGAAGGCCGGGCTGCTCGCGGTCGCCGTGTTCACCAGGGTGCCCGAGGCGCTGGCCGCCACGGACACGACCAGCCCGATCTCGACGGACTCACCCACCTGGAGTCCCACCAGGATGCAGGTCAGCAGTCGCCCGGAGCCGTCACAGCTGCCCGCCGCCTCGTCCAGACGCCAGGAGCGGACGGTCAAGCCGGCCGGCAACTCGTCGGTGACGGTGACCGGGCCGGGGTCAGGCGTCGGCCCGAAGTTCGTCACAACGAGCCGGTAGCCGCCGCTGCGGCCGGCCACCAGCGGCGAGGTGAGCTCCTTCTCGATACCGAGGGCGACCGAGGGCGGCACCTCATTGGTCACCGTCGAGACGTTGTCCGCCCCGGTCTCCGGAGCCTCCGGGGTGGCCGCGGTCACCACCGCGGTGTTGCTGATCGCCGGGAAGGCCTCCGGCAGCACCAGGACGACCACCTCGATGGCTCCGGGATCAGCTCCCACTGCCAACTCCGCGAGCAGGCAGGTCACCGGGGTGCCCTCGGTCTCCGGCTCGCCGGTGGCGCACTCCCAGCCGCCCGGCGCGGTCACCGAGACCACCTCGAGTTGGCTGGGTACTAGATCGGTGACCAGCACGCCGCGGGCCACGGACGGGCCGGCGTTGCCCACCTGCAGCCGGTAGGCCAGCTCGCCACCCACCTCGGGCTCGTTCAGCGCGGTCTTGACGATCGAGAGATCGGCGAACTCCGCGATCGTCCCGGTCACCGACGACTCGTTGTTGTCGGTGACCGGATCGGGGGTCTCGGAGGAGACCACGGCCAGGTTCTCGATGTCGCCCTGGAGTTCCGGCTCCGCGGTCACCTCGATGTCAAGGGTGACCGAGACCGCGTCCGGAAGATCGTCCGCCAGAGCGCAGTTCAGCTGCTGCGGATCGGTCTCGTCCGCCGCACAGGACCAGGCCGGCCCGCCCTCGGCCGGCAGCACCCGGGCGAAGCCGAGCCCCGACGGGAGGGTGTCGACGATGGTCACCGCCCGAGCATCCGAGGGCCCCAGGTTGGTGACCTGAAGCCGGTAGACACCGGTTGCGCCGGCGACGACATCGGACGCGACGGTCTTCACGATCGACAGGTCGGCGCTCTCGGTGACCGGGGCGATGGCGGTCGCCTCGTCCGGCTCGCCCTGCGGCGGCTGCTCGGTCAGTCCAGGGAGGATTTCCGCGGTGTTCGCGATCTCTCCCCGCACCGAGGAGCCAACGTCGCCGGTGACGGTGATCGCCGGCGCCTCCCCGACCCGAAGCGTGGTCGTCCGGAGGCACTCGATCTGCTCTCGCCCATCGGGCAGGGAGGGCAGCTGTCCGCAGGCCCAGGTCTCACCCTTGGCATGGAGATAGGTGACGCCGAGCGGCAGCGTGTCGATCACCCGGATCGGATCGTCAGCGGTCGCATCCGAGTCGGATGGCCCCAGGTTGGTTGCCGTCACCCGCCACTCGACCGGCTCGCCGGCCACCACCGGATCGGTGAGCACCTCCTTGGCGATGGTGAGATCGGCGACCTCGACGAGCACGATCTGATCGTCGTCGCTGTCCGGTTCGACATCGGGGTCCGGCTGGGGGGTGAGCCCCGGCGCGACGGTCGCGGTGTTGGTCACCGTGCCGGCCAGTGCCTGATCGAGGTCGACCACCAGGGTGATCACGACGGCATCGCCCTGCGCCAGCGTGCTGGTGCGTTCGCACTCCACGATCTCGCGACCGTCCTGCTCGCCGGCGACCTCACAGGAGGTGTCGGCGCCACCGCCGCTGGTGAAGGTCACCCCGTCCGGCAGCACGTCACGCACGACGATCGGATCGTCCTGGGTCGCGCGCGAATCGGAAGGGCCGTGGTTGGTGACCGTGAGCCTCCAGCTGAAGGGCTCACCCGCGATCGCGATGGCGTCGGCGGCATGCGACTTCACGATGCCCAGATCGGCGTGGGTGGTGATCTCCACGTCGGCGTCGTCGGTCGGCGGGGTCGGGTCGGTCGGGGACTCCGCGGTCGCCGCGTTGGTCAGCACGGTCCCGTCCTGCGTCGACGAGGCGACGGTGGCCGAGATCCGCAGGGTCGGCGCGGTGGTCCCGGCCGGGAGCGTGGCGGGCTCGCCGGCCAGGGTGAGGGTGCAGGTGACGGTCTGGCCGACGTCCGCGCAGTCCCAAGCGGCAGGACCGCCCTCGGTCGCCGAAGCGAGGTAGGTCATGCCGTCCGGGAGGGTGTCGGTCACCACCACATCCGCGGCGGCGTCCGACGGCCCGTCATTGCCCACCACGATGTCGAAAGCGGCGACGCCGCCGGCGTCGACCGTCCCTTCGACCGCTTCCTTGTCGATGGTGAGGCTCGCCTGCGCCGCGACCGTCACCGCATCGGTGTCGGAGTCTGTCGCCGGCTGGTCGGTGTTCGGGTCGATCGTGGTGGAGGCCGCGGTGGCGGTGTTCTCGATCGTGGCATCCTCAGGCACCGACGACCGGACGGTCGTCACGACGGTCAGCACCACCGTCTGCCCGGGGGCCAGGGTGCCCAGGTCACAGCTGAGGGTGGTGGTTCCGGTGCAGCTGCCGCTGCTGGACGTGGCCGACTTCAGAACCAGACGGGAATCGAGCACGTCGGACAGTCGAACCGTCTGGGCATCGGAGGGTCCGTCGTTGGTGACGCGGATGGTCCAGGTCACATCCTCGCCGGCGGTGACCGGATCGGGCGATGCGGCCTTGGTCACCGTGAGCGAGGCGCGCTGAGCGATCCCGACCGGTTCGGTGGAGGTGTTGTTCTCCTGGTCGGGATCGTGGGTCGGGCTCGACACCTTCGCCTCGTTCTCCAGGCCGGCCGTCGTCACATCGGCGGCCACCCGAACCGGAATCGTGATGGTCCAGGTGCCGGACCCGGCGGCCAGGCCGGCGCGGACGCAGGTGACCAGCACCCGATCGTCGGAGTCGGCCTGGTCGCAGCCGGCCGGCAGCGAGCCGCGCACCGACATCCCGAAGGGCAGCAGATCGGTCACGGTCACCGGCGCCGCCGCATCTGAGGGACCGTGATTGGTCACCTCCAGCGTGTAGGTGCCGCCCGAGGACGCACCGGCCACGATGGTGGCCGGCGATACCGACTTCACGATCTCAAGATCGGCCTCCGGGCTGGAGCCGGTGGGAACCTCCGCATCGTCCTGGTCGGTCCTCCAGGTGGACGACACCACCGCCGTGTTGGTGAACTCGCCGGTCACCCAGGCCGCGATCTCGGCGCGGATGTCCACCGTCGCCGTCTGCCCCACTCCGAGCGTGCC
This sequence comes from uncultured Propionibacteriaceae bacterium, assembly GCA_964435735.1. Classification (GTDB taxonomy): domain Bacteria; phylum Actinomycetota; class Actinomycetes; order Propionibacteriales; family Propionibacteriaceae; genus Propionicimonas. Next base: position 56,549 of record CAYSZZ010000011.1, on the reverse strand, counting down.
TGCCAGGTTGAGCCGGACGGTGTTGCCGGCCCCCGGAACCGCGGTCCAGCCGGAGCCGTCCACGATCTCGTCGAAGGTGAGTCCGGTGGGAAGGGTGTCGATCACGTACACGCCGCGAGCGATCGACGGGCCGCCGTTGTGCACCTGCAGCCGGTAGGTGACCGTCTCGCCCGGGATCGGCTTGGCCGGCCACTCCGGATCGATGATCGTCTTGGTGATGAGGAGGGCCTCCTCCACCGTCGTCGGCGTCGTGGAGGTGCCCGCGTTGTTGCCCGGGACCGGATCGGTGGTGACCGGAGTGACGGTGGCGGTGTTGACGATCGACGAATCCGGCGCGAGGTCGTCGTTCACCACGCCGGTGAGCGTGACCACCACGGACTCGCCGACCGCGAGGTCGTGGGCGATGGCGCAGCGCAGGGTACCCGAGGCGATGGCACAACCGGCGTCAGCGGTCTGCGAGACGATCGAGATCGAGCCGACCCGGGAGGTGGGCAGTGGATCGCTCAGCACGATCGGGCTGACCGTCGTCCCGCGGGAGACCGAGGGCCCGTTGTTGACCAGGGTGATCGTCCAGCCGATCGGCGTGCCGGCGACCACCGGGCTCGGCGGGCCGGCCTTGGTGACCGCCAGATCCGCCCGGGCCCGTACCGTGGCAGTGGCGGTGGCGTTGTTGTTGCCGGGCGTTCGATCCTCGGTGGTGGACGAGACCGTCACGGCATTGGGAATGGTGGTGCCGTCCACGACATCCGCGGCCACCGCGACACCTACCGTCAGCGTCCAGCTCGCCCCGGAGGCGAGCGTCTGCGAAGCGTTCGAGCGCCCGCAACTGAACCGCCCCGTACCGTCCGGAGCGGCGCAGCTCCAACCCTCCGCCGCGGCGTTGGTGGCCCCCAGCACGGTCGTCCCAGCCGGCGGCGTCACGGTGTCGACCACCTGGACGCCGACCGCCGGATCCGGGCCGTTGTTGCGGACCGTGATGGTGTAGGTGCCGGTCTGACCGGCGATGAAATTGTCGTTGGCAACCTTGGTCACCTGGACATCTGCCAGATGGATCCGCGCGGTCGCGGTGCCGGGGGTGCCGACGTAGGAGCCGTTGCCGTTGTTGTAGGAGGTCCCGCCGGTCGCATCGGTGACGTCTGCCGCGACCGCGGTGTTGGTGTGGGCGACGGACGATCCCACCGTCACCGAACTCGACGCGACCGCCCGGTAACTGACCGTGATCGTCTGCCCCGGCAGCAGGTCGACCGCAGCACCACCGAGGTCGTTCCAGCGCAGCACCTGGCCGGTGATCGACGGGTTGGTCTGGGTCGCGGTCTCGGACCGGACCGTGACCAGCGCCGAGTTCGCCACGTAGGACCACCCGGCAGGCAGCGTGTCGACCGCGTCCAGGGAGGCTGCCGGCGCGCCGCCGGCATTGGTGAGCACGAACCGGAAGGTGACCTCTTGGCCGATGTAGACCGGGTTGGTCGGCGACACCTGGGTCTTGACGGTGTCGATCCGCGGGAACTGCGGCGTCACCGAGGCGGTGGCCGCGGCTCCCGGGCCGTAGCTGCCGCCACCACTGGGGAGAGACTGCCACGACTGCGGACGAACGCTGTTGGTCAGCGTGGCACCGCTGAGGCCGGCAGCCGGGGCGAGCCGGGCGGAGTAGGTGAACGACTGGGCGTTCGGTGCCGGTCCGGGATTCAGCGTGGGAATGGTCCAGGTGAGCGTGCGGGCAGCGGAGTTCCAGACACCGCCACTGGGTGTGCTGGCGCCGTTGGCCAGCGGATTGCCGGCCCCGTCCAGCACGACGATGCCCGCCGGTACGGTGTCGACCACCTGCACGTTATGGGCGGGGCGGTTCCGGGTGCCGGCATTCGAGGCGGTCGCCGTCACCGTGTAGGTGACGACCTGGCCCTGCTCGACGGTGGTGTCGGTGACTGCCTTGGTCACCGACACCAGCGGGTGCCGGACGGTGGTGGTCGCGGTAGCGGTGAGGGTGTCCGGCGAGTCGAAGCTCGCACCGGTGTTAGCCGGCGGTGTCTTGGGAGCGTGGTTCCAGCGCAGCCGGGCGGTGTTGGAGACGCCGGTGTTGTTCGGGACGCTCGTCGCAGTGGTGGGCAGGGTCGCCCGGATGGTCAGGGTCAGCGTGCGCGGCGCAGCACTCGCCGGGATCTGCTCGATGGTCACCCCGAAGTCGGAGTCCGGCGAGGCTGTGATCCGGCTTCCGGTGACGCAGTCGTTCTGCCAGGTCGAATCGCCGCCGCCACAGCTGAGTTGCCAGCTGGTGACCGCGGCAGCGGTGCCGAACTGGACCGGCATCGCGTCGATGAAGGTCGCGTTGTAGAGCCAGACGTTCTGCGGCACGGAGGCAGTGATGGTCCACGTGGCTTCCTGGCCGGGGACGATGACCTCCGGCGAGACGGCCTTGGCAAGCCCCGGGGTGTTCACCCGGATCGTGTGGTCGGTGTCACGGGAGTAGCTGCGCTCGTCCGGCTGGTCGCCGGGAAGCGAGGTGCCGGTGAGGGTGGCACGGTTGACATACGGGCGGCCGGCCGCGGCCGTGCTCGGGACCGTCACCGTGTAGCCGGCTGTCTGATCGACGCCGCCCAGCAGCGGCGAAGGCAGCGTCCACCGCACCTCCTGGCTGCCGGACGCACACTCACCACCGGCCACCGGACCGCTGAGGGCAGCGCCCAGCGGGGTATGGATCTCCAGGTCACCGGGGACGCAGTCGACCACGACCACGTCGTACAGCGGCGGGTGTTCTGCGGCATTGCGGGCGGTCAGGGTGTAGGTCACCTGCTGACCCGCGGCCACCTGCGTGGTCGTTGCGGTCTTGACCAGCGTGGGTTGGGGCTCGACCACGCTGAGTCGCGCGGCGTCGGTGGCCTGCTGGGTCGGGCTGCCGCCCTGCGTGGCAGCGCTGACGAATTGCCGGACACCTCCACGCCGGTGGAGATCACCTGCTTGTCGACGCTGGCGCCGCGCAGCCGGATGGTGGCGGTGTCGCTCGCCTCGAGGGCGTTCTTCGTCTCGGCCGGGTAGGCGCCGACCGGGTTGGTCGGGTAGAGCGCCGCGCCACCGGGGATGATGCCGTCGGTATTCGGTGCGGTGTAGCGGGTGACCGCGGCGGTGTTGGTGTGCCGGGTGTTGATGGAGAGCGGTTCGGGCACCGTCAGCTCGTAGCCCACGGTGACGGTCTCCCCCGCGGTGAACAGGCCGTCCTCGCCGAGCACGCTGCCGGTCAGCCTCCAGATGACGACGGACTTGCCGTCCACCGCCGCGCAGGATTCCGCGGCGGGGGTGATCGCACCCAGTGCGGAGCAGGCGAAGCCGGGCGGGAGCACGTCCCACACCTCGACCTCGTCGAGCGGAGAGGTGTTCTTCTCGGCCACCGTGCCGTCGTGCCTGACAGCGATGGTGAACGGCACCACATCCTTTTCCTTGACCTGGAGTTCGGATTCGCCACGGGCGAGCTTGACCAGGGAGAGCGGCGGCGGCGGCGCCAGGGTGAGGTCGACGTCGTCGCGGACGGCGATGACGGTGCCGTTGGCGCCGGTGTAGCGCAGCTTGGCCAAGTTGCCGGCGACCTCCGGCTTGGTCTCCGGCACAGCCAGGACGCGCGCCAGCAGGTAGACCGAGATCGTGGTGCCGCCGGGCACGAACCGGGGCGCCGGTCCAGCCAGGGGCGCGCCGAGGAGCCAACGGGTGGCGGTAGCGTCAGGCTGCGTCACCAGCTCAGGCCGGTTGGTGGCCCACTGCGGCCCGCCTGCCTTCGTGACCAACTCGAAGCCCGGAGGCAGGAAGTCGCTCAGGATCGCGTCCCGGGTGGCGACTCCCTGCGGGAAGCCGACCGTGATCCGGAAGCAGACCAGATCACCCAATTGCAGCAGCGGGCCTTCCTCGGCGACGTACTCGTCGCCCGAGGCCTTGTCACAGGTGACGCCCTCGGCGCCTGCCGCGCCGGTGATCCGCTGCCGTTCGGGGTTGCTCCATACGGTCTTGGCGATGCTGAGGGTGTCGGTGTCGGTCGACGCTTCGGAGCCGTTGGTCATCGGCTGAGTGCCCTCGTCGACCTCGTTGCCGCCCGCCGGAGACGTCGTGGTCTCCAGCTGGACGGTGTTGGTGAACGAGTCCCCGGCCGCCGTCCGGTCGCCGTCCGTGTGATATTCCCGCATGTACACGCCGTAGCTGACGGTGATGTCCTCGTCGGCGTCGAGGGCCTCGACTTCGAAGACCACGGTGAAGGTGCCGTCGGGATTCGCGGTCGCGCTGAGCATATCCGCGCCGTTCACCGTCCCGCCGCCGGTCGTCGGCAGGCACTCGGCCGGCCACGTCCCGAGCGGCTCCACGCCGGTCGGCAGCACCGGGCACATGCCGTCCGGGATGGTGTCGGTCAGGGTCAGCAACGAGGTGGTGATGTACTCGCTGGTGCGGATCGCGAAGCTGAAGGTGCGGGTCTGGCCGGCGTGGAAACTGCCGCCGGATTGGCTCTTGACGATGCCCGCGTCCAGCACCCGGACGGTGAAGCTGTCCTCGACCTCGAACCCGGGCTCCGTGCCCGGCGCGACATCACCGGCGTACTCGCCGGTCGCGGTCGCCGTGTTCTCGATGGCGTATCCCTGGCCGGTGGGACGGGTCGCGGCACCGTTGGGGGCGCCGTCAGGGAAGGTGATGTCCTGCAGCCCGATGAAGGCGGTGTACTCCAGGGTCACGCTCTCGCCGGCATTGAGCGTTCCCAGGTCCCAGGTGAGCCGGGTGTAGACCTTGTCGTCGATCTCGACGATGGCCCGCTGCGTGCAGTCTTCGCAGGTGAGCACCTGGTACTGGGCTGGGACGAGGTCGGTGACCACGACCGAGCCGGAGCCGGCCTGGGGGCGGCGGTGACGGTGAGCCGATAGGTGGCGGCGTTCGCTTCACCGCGGTAGACCTCGGCCTCCGGGTCGTGCTCAGTCTTGGAGAGCCGGATCGGGACGATGGTCACCTCCGCCTCGGCGTCCCCGCCGCTGGTGGCGTCGGTGACCCGCGGACCGCTGTCGCCGACGGTCACCTTGGGAAGAACGCGCTCGTTGGCGTTGCCGTACACCCCGGCATCCACTGTGATAGTGGATCCGACGGGGTGACGGTCGTCGTCGACCTCGACCTGGAAGGACACCTCCAGGTCGGCGCCGGCGGGCAGGTCGGCGACGTTCGACCAGAGCAGCACCTGCTGGATCTCCGTCGGCTTGTGGGGATCGGGGATGAGGTCCATGACGACCGGTTCGCCGACCGCCCGCGGCGGACCCGGCTCGGCGCTGCCGACAACATAGGTCACCCCGAGCGGCAGCACGATCACCGCGCTGGCGTTGTACTGATCAGGGCCGCTGGTGTTCCTCGCCCTCACCGTCACGCGTCCGGGTTCACCCGCGAGGATGTCCACGTCGCCGGCGCTCACGCTCAGCGAGGTCAGTGAATCGGGAGTGACCGGTGGTGCGGCTACCGCCTGCGGCGTCCATCCTGGAAGCACCAGGCTGCCGGCCATGACCACGCCGGCCAGCAGCAGTGACAGGGAAGAACGGAACGAGCCTGCGAAGGCCCGGGGAGACGCCGCGCCGAGAGGCCGTGAGGGCATGCCAATACTCCTGAGTACAAATGCTCATTACCCCCCGGTCTCGGACAAAGTATCAGTCCGAGCCTGGCCAGCCTGCCGATCCGGGAAAAATCGAGAGAGACGGGCGCACTCAGGAAACCGCGCCCTGCTGACCTGTCAGCTGTTGCCGTTGAACAGCGACGTGACCGAGCCCTCTTCGAACACCGCGGTGATCGCCTTGGCGATGAGCGGGGCCATCGACAGCACGGTCAGCTTGGGGATGGCGTCCAGATCCGGCACCGGAAGGGTGTTGGTCACGATCACCTCCGAGAACGGCGCCTCGTTCAGCCGGTGGGCGGCCGGGCCCGACAGCACCGGATGGGTCGCCGCGGCGATCACTCCCTTGGCGCCGTGCGCCATCAGCGCCTCGGCGGCCTGGCAGATCGTGCCGGCGGTGTCGATCATGTCATCCACCAGCAGGCACATCCGGCCCTCGACGTCGCCGACCACCTCACCGACCGCCACCTCGTTGGCGCGATTCGGATCGCGGCGCTTGTGGATGATCGCCAGCGGGCTTCCCATCCGATCCGACCACAGGTCCGCCAGCCGCACCCGGCCGGCGTCCGGCGAGACCACCGTCATCTCCGAAACGTCGTAGCGCGACGCCACGTACTCGTGCAGCACCGGCAGGGCCAGCAGGTGATCGACCGGACCGTCGAAGAAGCCCTGGATCTGGGCGGCGTGCAGATCGATCGACATCAGCCGGTTGGCCCCGGCCGTTTTGTACAGGTCGGCGACCAGCCGGGCCGAGATCGGCTCTCGGCCGGCATGCTTCTTGTCCTGCCGGCCGTAGGGATAGAACGGCGACACCACGGTGATCCGTTTGGCCGAGGCCCGCTTCAGGGCATCGATCATGATGAGCTGTTCCATCAGCCACTCGTTGACCGGAGCCGGGTGGCTCTGGATGACGAAGGCGTCGGCGCCACGCACCGACTCCTCGAACCGGACGTAGATCTCGGAGTTGGCATAGGTGAGCGAGCGGGTGGGGACGAGTTCCACCCCCATCAGGTCGGTGACCTCGTGGGCGAGTTCCGGGAAGGCCCGTCCGGTGCACACGATCAGGTGCTTCTCGGTGGGCCGCTTGATCCCGCTCACTCGGCCTCCTCCTGGCGCTGGGCTCGGGTCAGCGTATCGTCTGGGCCCTCAGGTACCGACGTGTCTTTCCATGCGGCCTGGGCCGCCCGATCTGTGGCGGTGCCGGCGCGGCGCCGCGCCACCCACCCGGGTACGTTGCGCTGCTGGCCGCGGGCCACCGCAAGCTCGCCCGGGCCCACATCCCCGGTGATCGTCGAACCCGCCGCGACGTACGCGCCGTCCGCGATGTGGACGGGAGCGACCAGCACCGAGTCACTACCGACGAAGCTGTGGTCGCCGACCGTGGTGGTGCTCTTGGTCACTCCGTCGTAGTTGGCGAAGATAGTCCCCGCTCCGATGTTCACACCCTCCCCGAGCACCGCATCGCCGCAGTAGGTGAGGTGCGGCACCTTGGTGCCGTCGCCGATGATCGCCTTCTTGGTCTCGACGAAGGCGCCCACCTTTGCCTTCGCGCCCAGCTCTGTCCCGGGCCGCAGGTAGGAGAAGGGGCCGACGACCGCGCCGTCCCCGATCACCGCCAGCTCGGCGTGGGTCCGCACCACCGTGGCCTCCTCACCCACCTCGACGTCGATCAGGGTGGTGTCGGGTCCGATGGTGGCGCCGCGTCCGATCGAGGTGGCGCCTTCGAGCGAGGTGTTCGGAAGCAGGGTCACATCCTCGGCCAGATCGACCCCGTCGTGGATCCAGGTGGTTGCGGGGTCGACGATGGTCACCCCGTCCGCCATCGCCCGGCGCAGGATGCGACGGTTCAGTTCGGCGCCCATCGCGGCCAGCTGGATCCGGTCGTTGACCCCCTCGGTCTGCAGATGATCGTCCAGCACCCGGGCGCCCACGCGGCGTCCGGAGCGGACGGCGTGGGCGATCACATCGGTGAGGTACAGCTCGCCCTGGGCGTTCTTCGCCTGCAGGCCGGCCAGGCCCTCGGCGAGCAGTTCAGCGTCGAAGACGTAGATACCGGCGTTGATCTCGTCGATCGCCCGCTCGTCCGGGCTGGCGTCACGCTGCTCGACGATCCGGGTGACGCTGGCGCCGTCCCGCACGATCCGTCCGTAGCCGGTGGGATCGGGGACGACGGCGGTCAGCAGGGTGACGTCGTTGCCCTGACTGCGATGTGAAACCACCAACTCGGTGAGCGTCTGCCCGGTGAGCAGGGGGACGTCGCCGCTGGTCACCACGACGTCGCCAGTGATGCCCTCGAGGACGGCCAGCCCCGAGCGGACCGCGTCCCCGGTTCCCAGTGGGCGCTCCTGCACCGCGGTCTTCGCCTGCGGCGCAACCTCGGCCAGGTGCGCCTCCACCTGCTCGCGTCCGTACCCGATGACCACCACAAGATGCTCCGGTTCGAGCGCGCTGGCCGCGTCCACTGCGTACGAGATCATCGACCGCCCCGAGAGCCGGTGCAGGACCTTGGGCACAGCGGATTTCATCCGCGTCCCAGCGCCCGCAGCCATGACGACCACGGCGGCGACTCGGGGGGACTCGACGGCTGCGTTCTCAGGCACAGGCACTCCCAGCGTTGGCGGCTATCCCGCTCCCCAGGTGAAGGCCGGACCACTCGCTGATCCGATCGAGCCCACCCAGGTAGTGTGAACTCACTCTATCCAGTCTCGTTGCCCCGCTCATCCAGCCCGCACGTTCCGGCCGAGCGATCGAGTTCCGCCGATCGTCCTCCGCCCCGACGGCGCGTCGCCAGAGTCAGTCTCGACATGCAACGCCGCGTGTCAGCTGGTAGCGAAGGCCGAGCAGTAGCTCGACCACACATCCTTCTCACGAAGGGACTCATCGCTCAGCTCGAGTTCGAGGGCTTCACTCTGAAACAGGCCCAGCACGGCGCGAAGTCGGCGGGCCCGTGGACCGCTCGGCTCCAGCCGTACGAGGAGGCGCTGACGAACACCACTGCCCAGCTCCCCGGGTAGGAGTCGAACCTACGTCGCTAGTCCTGATTCAAAGTCAGGCGGGCCCTGCCGGCAGACCAACCGGGGATCGGCATCCTTCGATGACCGCATCACACTCTACGGTGCCGAGCCGGTCGGCGGACAACCGACCGGCGCGCGCTGCCTCGTGGGTGGGCCGGCCAGAAGACACGGTGTGGCGGATGCGCCGCTGTCGGTTCATCGGCCGCACCTTGGCGGTCGAGTGCGGATCCGTCCCAAGGGCAGGCTCGCGTCCGTCCTCGTCGTCGGATTTCCCAACCGGGGCGGGGCAAGCCAGACTAAGGCCGTGAGCCAGCCACCCGGAACCGCACGCGCTAGGCGCGGCCGCGTCCGGATGACCCGGGCTGAGCGCCGCGAGCAGTTGATCGAGGTCGCCCGAGGGCTCTTCGCCGAGCGAGGGCTGGAAGGCACCTCGGTCGAGGAGATCGCCGCCCATGCCGGGGTGAGCAAGCCAGTGGTCTACGAGCACTTCGGGGGCAAGGAAGGGCTCTACGCGGTCGTCGTCGACCGCGAGGTGCAGACCCTGCACGGTGCCATCAAGCAGGCGCTGACCAACCCCCGGGCCAACCCGCGCGCGCTGATCGAGCAGGGGACGCTAGCACTGCTGGACTACATCGATGACAACCCCGACGGCTTCCGGATCATCTCTCGCGACACCTCGGCCGCCTCGGACACCACCTCGTTCGCGACCATCCTCTCCGACATCGCCTCCCGGGTGGAGGACCAACTGGCCGACGAGTTCACCAAGCGTGCGCTCGATCCGGCGACCGCACCGTTGTACGCCCAGATGCTGGTGGGGCTGGTCGCGCTGGCCGGCCAGTGGTGGCTGGACACCCGCGACGAGTTCGACCTCGACAAGCCCACCGTCGCCGCGCACCTGGTGAACCTCTCCTGGTACGGCCTGCGCAATCTGCGTGCCGAGCCGCGGCTGTTCACGCAGCGTCATCCCGCGCCGGAGGAGTAGCCCTTTTCCGCGGAGCGCGTGGTTCTGGGAGCCATGAGCAGGCGACAACAACGAGATCACTGCGGAATGCCGGCAGCGGCCTCGCCGCCCTCCCCACCACCACGACGTCGTGGCGGTGCCGACCGCAGAGCGGCTCAGTTGAGCAGGCGGGCTCCCGGGACGGGGCCGTGGACGCGGCGGATCTCGCGTCCGATGCCCTCGGTCGTCAGGCCGACCGCCAGTTCGATCGCGGAGCGCTCATCGGCGGCGAGGAAGGCGACGGTCGGGCCGGAGCCGGAGACGATCCCTCCCAGCGCGCCCAGTTCGCGTCCGACGGTGAGCACTCTGCTCAGTTCCGGACGCAGGCTGAGCGCCGCGGGCTGCAGATCGTTGATCAGCGCCTGGCCGAGCGCGGCCGCGTCACCGGCGATCAAGGCACTGAGCAGTTCGGGTGGAGTCACCAGGCCGCCGCCCTGGGCGGTGCGCAGGTCATCGAAGCGCCGGAACACCGCGGGCGTGGAGAGCTCGCCCTCGCTCAGTACCAGCACCCAGTGATAGCTGCCGCGGCTCAGCACCGGGGCGATCCGGTCGCCGCGGCCCGTGCCCAGTGCCGTGCCGCCGACCAGGCAGAAGGGAACGTCGGCGCCCAGTTCGGCGCCCAACTCGAGCAGGTCGTCCGGCCCGGTATCCAGATCCCACAGCACTGAGCACGCCAGCAGCGCGGCGGCCGCGTCGGCCGAGCCGCCGGCCATGCCGCCGGTCACCGGGATCGTCTTGCGCAGAGCGAGCGAGCAGCCCAGGCCCTGGCTCCCGCTCATCCGGGCGAGCAGCCGAGCCGCCTTCAGGGCCAGATTCGAGTCGTCGGTGGGCACCAGGGCCGCCTGCTCGCCGCCGACCCGCAGCTCGAACTGGCCGGGTTCCGCCCAGCGGGCCTCCAGGTCGTCGTAGACCGACACCGCCTGGAACACGGTTGCGAGTTCGTGATAGCCGTCCGACCGCCTTGGCCCGCTACGCAGCGCAAGGTTGATCTTGCCGGACGCCCGGACCCGGACCACCTCGTCTTCTGCCAGCGGAGATGCCATACCGGCGAACCTATCGGGCTGCGAGCATCTCGGCGACCTTCACGAAATCGCCGATGCCCAGCACCTCACCACGCGCCTGAGGGTCGACGCCGGCGGCGGACAGCGCCTCGGAGGCCGCCTGAGAGGAACCGAACAGGCCCGTCAACGCCCCGCGCAGCATCTTGCGACGCTGGGCGAAGGCGCCATCGATGACGGCGAACACCAACTCCCGGGTGGCGGTGGTGGCGGGCGGCTCGCGTCTGGTGAACGCCACGAGGCCGGAGTCGACCTTGGGGACGGGCCAGAACACCGTCGGCGGCACGGATCCGACCCGGCGGGCCTCGGCGTACCAGGCGAGCTTGGCCGACGGCACCCCGTAGACCTTCGAGCCCGGCGGCGCGACCAGCCGGTCGGCCACCTCGGACTGCACCATCACCAGGCCCCCGCGCAGGGTGGGGAAACGCGCCAGCACGTGCAACAGGACCGGCACGCTGACGTTGTACGGCAGGTTGGCCACCACCGCAGTCGGCTGCGGGTCCGGCAGCGTGTCGACATCGAGGGCGTCAGCGTCGAGCGTCCGCAGCGCGCCGGCACGCTCCGGCAGCCGCTCGGCGACGGTGCGGGGCAGTCGCGCGGCCAACGAGGACTCGATCTCCACCGCCACCACCTGGCAACCGGCCTCCAGCAGGCCGAGGGTGAGCGACCCCAGGCCAGGCCCGATCTCCAGGACGACATCGCCGGGGCCGACGCCGGCCGCGGCAACGATCCGGCGGACGGTGTTGGCGTCGTGGACGAAGTTCTGGCCGCGCTGTTTGGTGGGCCGCAGCTCGAGTTCAGCGGCGAGTTCACGGACCGTGCGGGGGTCCAGCAGACCCTCAGCCATGGTTTCCCCACTTCCCGAAGAGGGCGGTGGCGTTGGAGGCCAACTGCTCGCACAGCACCGCCACTTCGACCCCGCGGCGTTCGGCGATGAAGCGAACGGTGTGCGGCAGCAGATAGGGAGCGTTCGGCTTGCCGCGCACCGGCATCGGCGTCAGGTACGGGGCGTCGGTCTCGACCAGGACGCGGTCGGACGGGGTGAGGTCGAGCGCCTCGCGCAATGCCTCATTGGCCTTGAAAGTGACCGTACCCGGGAAGGAGAGCCAGAACCCCCGGTCGAGGCACCGCCGCGCGAACTCCGCGTCACCGGAGAAGCAGTGCATCATCACCTTCTCGGGAGCCCCGTCGCCGTCCAGCACGTCGAGGATGTCGTCGTGGGCGTCCCGGTCGTGGATCACCAGCGCCAGCCCGAGCTGCTTGGCCAGGGCGATGTGGACGGCGAAGGAGTGCTTCTGGCGGGCGACTCCCTCGGGTTCCCGGGTGCGGAAGTAGTCCAGCCCGGTCTCCCCGATGCCGCGGATCCGTGAGGACGTCCCGGCCAGCGACCCCAGCTCGGCCAGGTGGTCATCGAGCGCATCCCCGAGCCGGGCGGCGTCGTTGGGATGGATGGCGACGCAGGCCACCACCTCCGGGTGCCGCTCCGCGAGCGCGACGGTCTCGACGGACGACGCCACGTCGGTCCCCACATCCACCACCCGGGTGACGCCGACGGCGCGGGCCCGGGCCAGGTTGTCCGCCACCTCCAGTCCGGAGTACTGCCGGGTGCTGGCGAGGTGGGTGTGGGCGTCTGTGGTGGGCACCGGGAGCGGCTCGGGCGACGCCGGCAGCGGCTGGCGACTCATCGGGTTTCCTTCCGGGCGTCCAGGGTGGCCTGGTAGAGCGCCTTGCGCGGCACCCCCGAGAGCTCGGCCACCGCGGAGACGGCGGACGACAGCGGCTCGGCGGCGGCGATCCGGGCCAGCACATCGGCAATCGCGGAGGGAAGGTCGGCGGCCACCGGGGAGGCGCCGGCCACCACGACCGTGACCTCGCCGCGTACGCCGGCCTTCGCCCACTCCGCGAGTTGGGAGAGGGTGTCGCGGCGGGTCTCCTCGAAGGTCTTGGTCAGCTCCCGGCTGACCGCTGCCCGACGCTCGGTACCGAACGCGGTGGCGGCGTCGACCAGGAACTCGGCCAGCCGGTGCGGCGCCTCGAAGAACACCATGGTCCGTTCCTCGGCGGCCAGCGCGGCGAGCCGGCGCCGCCGCTCCCCCGCCTTGCGGGGCAGGAAACCCTCGAAGCAGAACCGGTCGGTGGGCAGCCCGGAAAGCGCCAGCGCGACCAGCACCGCCGAAGGCCCGGGTACCACCGAGATCGGCAAGCCCTGGTCGATCGCCGCAGCCACCAGCCGGTAGCCGGGATCGGAGACGGTCGGCATTCCGGCGTCGCTCACCACCACGACCTTCCTGCCCTCCCCCAGCGCCGCGAGCAGGTCACCCACGCGGGAGGCCTCGTTGCCATCGAAGTACGACACCACCCGCGCCTGCGTCGCCAGGCCGAGCCCGGCCAGCAGGGTGCGCAGCCGGCGGGTGTCCTCGGCGGCGATGACGTCCGCGGTCGCCAGCGCCTCGCGCAGCGCCGGTGAGGCGTCGGCCAGGTTGCCGATCGGCGTTCCGGCCAGCACCAGGCCCTGAGTCGCTGTGGTCACCCCCGCAGTATTCCCGACCTGTCCCGCCACCGCATCCGGCACTCCGCCGCAGGCATCCGGCGCCGCTCTTCCCCTCCTGCCTCCAGATCCTGCCTCCAGGCCGGGCCGGCCTGGTACATCGAGGCATCCGAACCAGAGATGATCGCCCAGGACATCACCACCGCACCGGCGCTCGCGGGGATCGCCACGGACAGGGCAGGCTGGCCGCCACCTTCCTGCTACTACCATGGCCGCGTGACGACGATCCCGGACGACAGCACCGCCGTCGCCGGTGACCGCCCCGAGCCCACATGGGCGCCCGATACCCCCGACACACCGGCCGCACCGGCCGAGTCCATGCCCGGTGACTGGCCGCCGCCGCAACCACTGCCCGCCCTGACCACGGTGCAGCGGCTCCGCGACGGCATCATGGCCGATCGGCTCGTGGGCTGGCTGGTCACGCTGGGGATCACCGCGCTGGCCTTCGTGATTCGGTTCGTCGGCCTGGCCTACCCCAACAAGCTGGTCTTCGACGAGACGTACTACGCCAAGGACGCCTGGACGCTGTGGAAGTACGGCTTCGAGAAGGCCTGGCCCGACGGCGATCAGACCAACGCTTCGGTCGTCGCCGGGAACGTGGACATCTACCTCGACAAGCCGTCGTTCATCGTCCATCCCCCGGTCGGGAAGTGGCTGATCGGCTTCGGCGAACAACTCTTCGGGATGAACTCCTTCGGCTGGCGGTTCATGCCGCTTGTCTTCGGCACGCTGCTGGTCTTCATCACGATCAGGCTGGCCCGCCGGGTCTCCCGCTCGACCCTGGTCGGTGCGATCGCCGGCATCCTGCTCACCCTGGACGGGCTGGCCTTCGTGATGTCGCGGATCGCCCTGCTCGACATCTTCCAGGCCTTCTTCCTGGTCGCCGCGGTGGCCTGTTGCGTCGCCGACCGGGACTGGTACCGGCACCGGCTGGCCGACCTGCTGGATGCCCGCGGCCTGCGCGACTTCGGCGGCGAGTTCGGGCCCGTGGTGTGGCTGCGGCCCTGGCGGCTGGCGGCCGGCGTCCTGTTCGGATTGGCGATCGGCACCAAGTGGAACTCGGTCTACGCGCTGGCCGTCTTCGGGGTGCTCTGCGTGTGGTGGGACGCGCGCGCCCGCCAGCTGGCCGGCGCCGGCTGGAAGGGCTGGCTGGCGCTGGTGGTCGACGGGATCCCAGCCTTCATCCGGATGGTCGTGGTCGCCGCGGTGGTGTACGTCGCGACCTGGACCGGTTGGCTTACCACCACCGGCGGCTGGGGCAGGGACTGGGGACTGGAGAACCCCGACCATCCCTGGACGATCCATCTGGGCGAGAGGTGGGCCTCCTTCCTGCACTACCAGCAGGACATCCTCAACTTCCACACCGGCGACTACATCAGCGAGGCCACCCATCCGTACTCGTCGCATCCGATCGGCTGGCTGTTCATGGCCCGTCCGCTCGGCGTGGATTCGGTCTCCGGGATCCAACCCGGCGTGGAAGGCTGCCACGCGGCCGACGGACAGACCTGCATCCGGGTGATCAACGCGATGGGTACCCCGGTGCTGTGGTGGATGGCGGCGATCGCCCTGGTCGTCGCCATCATCTGGTGGATCGGCGGACGGGACTGGCGGTTCGGCGTGCCGGTGATGGCCGCGATGTCGACCTACATCCCGTGGTTCTTCTCCGGCACCCGGCCGATCTTCTTCTTCTACGCGATCACCATCATCCCGTTCACCGTGATCGCGTTGTCGCTCGTGCTCGGCCTGATCCTCGGCCCGGCGAACGGACGATATCGCCGCCGTGGCGCGATCGTGGTGGGCGTCGCGGTCGCCCTGGTGGCACTGAACTTCGCCTGGATCTATCCGGTCCTGACCGACGGCCTGCTGATCCACCAGACCGAGTACCTGGCCCGGATGTGGCTGCGGAGCTGGGTTTAGGCCGGATCCTCGCCGGCCAACGGGAGCTCCTGCCACCGGCGGGGAGTCGGCCGACTCTTCTGCCGGCCGGCGACGCCAGATGACCGAAGTCGCATCCGGGATCCGGCCGATCTCCGAGGCAACAGCGGGCCTTGATTGGCCGAACTCGCCGGGAAGGACGAGAATGGCCGGGTTTGAGGAGGATCGTGGATCAGGGGCGCCGGACGCTGCTCGTCGGGTCGATGCTGGCGGTGTTCAGCATCGCCTTCCAGTCGATCGGGATCGCCACCGCTCTGCCGACCTTGATGGCCTCCTTCGACGCGACGGCCCTCTATCCGTGGGCGTTCACCACGATGATCTCGGGCATGCTCGCCGCGACGATCGTCTCCGGGCGGCTGGCCGACCAGCACGGACCAGCACTGCCGATGTACGTGGGGTTCGGGCTGTTCGCGCTGGGCCTGATGCTGGGCTGGCTGGCGCCCTCGGTGTGGGTGGTGCTGCTGGCCCGGCTTGTGCAGGGGCTGGGTGCCGGCGCGCTGAACCTCACCCTCGCGGTCACCATCGCGCACGGCTTCTCGGCCGAGGAGCGGCCGAAGGTGATGGCGCTGTACTCGTTCTGCTGGCTGTTGCCGGCCTTCGTCGGCCCGCCGATCGCCGCCTGGCTCACCCACTACGACTGGCGGCTGGTCTTCGCCACCATGCTGCCGCTGGTCGCGGTGGCGTTCGCCATCACGCTGCCGGGGCTGCGCGGCGTCCAGGCGAGGTTCCGCCCGGGTGAGGACGAGGTGGGGCCGGTCGCCGCCTGGCCGACCGCCGCGATCACGATCGCGCCCTCGCTGATCCTGCTGGCCGGACAGCCGTTGGGCTGGTGGAGCCTGGTCTCCGCCGTCGCGGGGACCGCAGCGCTGGCGTGGGGCCTGCCGCGGATCCTGGCTCCGGCCGCGCGCGGCCTCGGTCCGGGCATCCCCAGCGTGGTACTCACCCGCGCACTGCAGGCCGGCGCCTTCTTCGCCGCCGAGACCATCCTGCTGGTCACCCTGCAGAACCTGCGCCACTACACCCCCACCGAGGTCGGCTGGGCACTGACGGTCGGCTCGGTCGGCTGGACGGCAGGGTCCTGGCTGCAGTCGCAGCGGTGGTTGCGCTGGCACCGCCACACCTTCGTCACGGCCGGCGCGCTGGTAACCACGGCGGGCCTGGCCGGGCTGGTCGGGTTCGCCTGGTTCGCGTCCCTGCCGCTGTGGTCCGGGCTGGCGTTCTGGATCGTGGCCGGCCTGGGGATGGGCTTCACCATGCCGAGTTCGGCGGTGGCGGTGATGAGCCTCTCGCCGTCCTCCGAACAGGGACGCAACCAGTCTTCGCTGCAGGTCGCCGAATCCGTCGGCAACTCGGTGGTGACCGCCGTTGTGGGCGGCATCTACACCGCGCTGCTGTTCGCCCAGCCCGAGAAGCTGGGCTACACGCTCGCGCTCGCCGCGACCCTGCTGGTGGCGATCGCCGCGGCCGTCCTCAGCCGCCGCGTCGGCCACATCCACAACGATCTGCTGGGAGCAGGCTGATGGCGAACAACGTCGGGCTGCGCTCCGAGCGCGGCCCCATCCTGTTGAGCCTGATGCTCGCGACCTTCCTGATCGCGATCGACTCGACGATCCTCTCGACGGCGGTGCCCACGATCGTCCGCGAACTGGGCGGATTCGCGCAGTTCCCCTGGCTGTTCTCGGTGTACCTGCTCGCGCAGGCGGCCTCCGTGCCGGTGTACGGCAAGCTCGCAGACACCGTCGGACGCAAGCCGATCATGTTCGTCGGCGTCGGGCTGTTCCTGCTGGGCTCGATCCTGTGCGGCCTGGCGGCGGACATGACGTCACTGATCGTGTTCCGCACCGTCCAGGGGCTCGGCGCGGGCGCCATCATGCCGATGACCCTGACGATCTCCGGCGACATCTACACGGTGCGCGAGCGCGCCCAGGCGCAGGGCTACATCGCCAGCGTGTGGGCGATCTCCTCGGTCGCAGGGCCGTCGCTGGGTGGCGTGTTCGCGCAGTTCGTTTCCTGGCGCTGGATCTTCTGGATCAACATCCCACTGGCGCTGCTCACCGCCTGGATCCTGTGGACCCGCTACCACGAGCGGTTCGAGCGCCACCGCCGGCGCGTCGACTTCGCCGGCTCGATGCTGCTCACTCTCGCGCTCGTGCTGCTCGTGCTGGGCGTGCTCGAAGGCGGGAACGCGTGGCGGTGGGTGTCCTGGCAGACCGCCGGCACCTTCGGCGGCAGCCTGGCGCTGCTGCTGGCCTTCGTCTTCGTCGAGCGGAAGGCCGAGGACCCGGTGCTGCCGCCGTGGGTGTTCCGCAGCCGCATCGTGGTCACCAGTTCGCTGGTCTCGCTGGTGGTCGGCACGACGATGATCGGCGTGGTGTCGTTCGTCCCGACCTTCCTGGAGGTGACGGTTGGCACCACGCCACTGATCGCCGGCCTGTCGGTCGCCGCGCTGACCCTGGGCTGGCCGATCACGGGTTCGCTGGCGGGCCGCTTCTACCTGCGGATCGGGTTCCGCGCCACCGCGCTGATCGGTTCGGCCGGGACGCTGGTCGGCGCCGTGTGCCTGGTGGTGTTCTCGCTGAACCCGTCGATCGCGCTGACCGCGGTGGGTTGTTTCGTGATGGGGCTCGGCCTCGGTCTGGTAGCGAACCCCAGTCTGATCGCGGCGCAGTCCTCGGTCGATCTGAGACGGCGCGGGGTCGTGTCGGGGGTCAGCGCGCTGGCCCGCTCGATCGGCAGTTCGCTGGGCGTCGCGGTGTTCGGCGCGGTCGCCAATGCGGTCATCGCAGGCCGGGAGGCCGATGCCGCGGCTGTCCAGGCCGGCGGCACCGCGGTGTTCGTCGGGTCAGCGGTAGCAGCGGTGCTGCTGGTGTCGGCCAGCGCCCTGCTCCCCCACGTCCCGATCGCCGATGAGCCGGCAGAGCAGCCCCGATCCCGGCCACAGCCAGACTGACCAGCACGCCGCACGCTGGTCGACCGGTCTCACGGCAAGCCGGCCAGCCGGCCGAGGGCGGACGCCAGCGCCCCGACGATCACCACGACCAGGTAGGGCGCTCTCAACTTGAGCGCGAGGGCGCCCGCGGCCAACGCCAGCAGGCGCGAGTCGAGAGCGATCGCCTGGCCGTCACCGAGGGTGTTCATCACGGTGAGGGAGGCCAGCAGCCCGACCGTGAGCGCAGCGGCGAGCTCCGCGACCGGTGGCGCGTCCAGCCACGATTGCGGCAGCAGGTAGCCGGCGAGCTTGATCAGGTAAGCGGCTGCGACCGCCAGCAGCAGCCAGTTCCAGAGGGTCACGAGTTCCCTCCGTCGCGGTCAGCGGGACGGAGGGGGATCCCCACCGTCGCGGGGGTGATGGGGTGGGTGACGGGGCTGATGTGGAGGGGTCTGGTCACGAGGCAGCCCTCCGGCGGATCGCCCACCAGGCGGCGGTGACGGCGGCGGCGATCAGGACGGGGATGCCGGGCGGCACCAGCGGCAGGGTGAGGGCTGTGACCACCGCGGCGACGATGGCGATGGCGATGGGATCCCGGCCGCGCAGCCGAGGCCAGAGCAGGCCGAGAAAGGCCGCCACCGCGGCCCCGTCCAGCCCCCACTGCTTGGGGTCGCCGAGCGCATCGCCGGCCAGCGCGCCGATCAGCGTGAACAGGTTCCACAGCAGGTAGACGCCCAGCCCGGCCGTCCAGAAGCCGCGGACGCGCTCGTCATGGTCGTCCTGGGCGGTTGCGGTGGCGGTGGACTCGTCGATGGTCAACTGCGCCATCACCGGGATCAGCTTCCGGGACGGACGCAACAGCGCCTTGAGCTGCATTCCGTAGATGCCGTTGCGCACCCCCAGCAGCGTCGCCGCCGCCCAGGCGGCAGCCCCCGTCCCGCCGCCGCCGATCACCCCGATGAAGGCGAACTGGGAACCCCCGGTGAACATCAGGGCGCTGAGCGCGCAGGCCTGCCAGACGCTCAGCCCCGCCGTCACCGCCAGCGCCCCGAAGGAGATGCCGTACAGCCCGACCGCCGCCGAGATGGAGAGCCCCATCCGGACCGCCGGCGTGAGCCTCGTACGCCGAGGGCCAGCCTTGGGCGTCGAACGCCAGCGTCCAAGGCTGGCTCTCGCCGACGAAGGCTGGCCTTCGATGGGATGGCAGGGCTGAGAATCCATCGGTCATCCCCGCGCCGGCGGGGATCTCACCTACCTAGAGGTTTTCGGCGGCCGGCTGCTTGGGGTCGAACTCGGTGGTGAGCGCGGGCTCCTCCAGGTCGGTGCCGCGTGCCTTACCGATGCTCTTCATGATGTGGTAGAGCGCCAGCGCGGTGATGGTTCCGACCGTCACGCCGCCGAAGACGATGTCGCCGAAGGCGAAGGTGAAGTCGGCGATCGCCATGATCAGGCCGACCGCGGCCGGGATCAGGTTCACCGGGTTGGTGAAGTCGACCTTGTTCTCGATCCAGATCCGGGCGCCGAGCAGGCCGATCATGCCGTACAGCACGGTGCCCGCGGCGCCGATCACGCCGGCGGGAATGGTGGCGATCGCCTCACCGAACTTCGGGATGAACGACAGCGCGATCGCGATGAAGCCGGCGATCCAGTACAGCGCGGTCGAATACACCTTCGTGGCGGCCATCACGCCGATGTTCTCGGCGTAGGTGGTGGTTCCGGAGCCGCCGCCCAAGCCGGCCAGCGAGGTCGCGACGCCGTCGGCCAGCAGGGCACGTCCCATCTTCTTGTCGTAGTTGTGCCCGGTCATCAGCGCCACCGACTTCACGTGGCCGACGTTCTCGGCGATCAGCACCAGGACGACCGGCAGGAAGAGCGCCGCGACGCTGAAATCCGGAGTGGGCAGCTGGAAGTGGGGCAGCCCGAGCCAGCCGGCCTCGCCCACCCGATCGAAGACCACCTCGCCCTGGATCAGCGCGGCGATGTAGCCCACGATGACGCCGAGCAGGATCGACAGTCGCCCGATCAGGCCACGGAAGAGCACCGCGATCAGCACGATGGCGATGATGGTGATCCAGCCGGTCAGCGGTGCGGCCCGGAACCCGGAGGTCTCGTTGACGCCCCAGGCGGCGGAGGCCAGGTTGAAGCCGATCAGCATCACGATCGTGCCGGTCATCACCGGCGGCATCAGCACGTCGATCCAGCGCGAGCCCCCGATGTGCACGACGGCGCCGACGATGGCCAGCAGGATGCCGGTGATCATGATCCCGAACATCGCCCGGCCGAAGTCCGCACCGCCGTCGGTCATCAGCGTCGAGGCCATCACCGGTGAGATGAAGGCGAAGGACGAGCCCAGATAGCTGGGCAGCTTGTTACCGGTGATCAGCAGGAAGATCAGAGTGCCGACGCCGCTGAAGAACAGCGTGGTGGGGATCGGGAACCCGGTGATCAGCGGCACCAGGAAGGTGGCCCCGAACATCGCCACCACGTGCTGGGCGCCGAGCCCGAACATCTTGCCCCAGCCGAGCCGTTCGTCGGGCGTCACCACCGCCCCCGGCTTGAGCGATCCATCCCCGTGCAGTTTCCAGACAGCCATGCGTTCATCCCTTCGCCGGTGACACCGGTGGCACATTAGTGCCGCCGGCGGTCCCCGCGCGCAGAATCCACAGAAGTGGGACGAGCCTCACCGCACCCGAAGACCGCGCAGCCGGGAGTCGCCCTCAACCCGGCTCAGCCCTCCAGCAGGGCAGCTCCCAACCACGACTCCGGGATGCCGAGGCCCTCGACCAGAGGCAGGGCCTGCTGACGGAGCTCACGGCAGAGCTGGTTCAGTTGCTCGTCGATGGCCTTGGAGCGGGTGGCGGAGATCTTGTTGTGCTCCAGGAACCAGGCGCGGTCGGCGTCCAGACTCGCCAGGGCGTACAGGCTGCACACCTTCTCCAGCAGTTGGCGAGCCTCCGGATCGACGCAAGCCTCGATGCCGGTGATGAAGGACTCGAAGATCCGCCGTTCCAGGTGTGCCTTCGCCACGAACAGCACGTGCTCACCGAGCCGGTTGAAGGCCTCGAACTGATCGCCGTCGCTGCGCGAGGCCATGCGCATCCGGCGGGCCAGTGACTCCAGCGAATGCCGCTCCCGCTCGGTGAACATCAACGCCTGCCAGCGCCGGTCCACCATCGCCAGCTCATTGGGCTGACGCCGCGCAGCGGCCACCAGCCGCTCCACCACGACGCCGGCGCCC
Organism: uncultured Propionibacteriaceae bacterium; assembly: GCA_964435735.1. Taxonomy (GTDB): domain Bacteria; phylum Actinomycetota; class Actinomycetes; order Propionibacteriales; family Propionibacteriaceae; genus Propionicimonas. The sequence goes on along the minus strand of CAYSZZ010000011.1, from coordinate 35,216 downwards.
ATCCGCTCCACGACGGTCTCTCCCACTACCCGGGCGGTGGCCTGCACCACCCCGGCCCGGTCGAGTTCGCCCCACAGCTGGCGGTAGTCGGTCAGCAGGGCCTTGGTCACCAGTTGCAGCAGTACGGTGTTGTCACCCTCGAAGGTGGCGAAGATGTCGACGTCGGCCCGCAACCCGGTCAGCCGGTTCTCCGACATGAAGCCGGCACCGCCGCAGGCCTCCCGGCAGCTCTGCAGGGCGGAGTTGGCGAACCCGGTGGAGACCGCCTTCAGCCCGGCGGCGAAGGTCTCCAACTCTCGCTGGTCCCGATCGGTCGACTCACCGAGACCCTGCACCTTCACCAGCAGTTGGTTGAGGTCGTTCTGGGCGAAGCCCAAGGCGTAGGCACGGGCCAGCAGCGGCAACAGCCGCCGTTGGTGGGTGAGGTAGTCCAGCAGCAGGACGCCGTCGCGCCGTCCTGGCGCGGGGAACTGACGGCGCTTCAGCGCGTAGCGGGTGGCGATCGAAATCCCGCGCCGGGCGGCGATCCCGGCACCCGCCGCGATGCACACCCGCCCCCGAACCAGGGTGCCCAGCATGGTGAAGAAGCGACGGCTGGACGATTCGATCACCGAGGCGTAGTGGCCCTGCTCGTCCACGCCGCCGTGGCGGTCGAGCAGCATCCGGCGCGGCACCCGCACCTGATCGAACGCGAGGGTGCCGTTGTCGATCCCGACCAGCCCGCCCTTGTGGCCCTGATCGGCGGTGACGACGCCGGGCAGATCGCGTCCGGCCTCGTCGCGAATCGGCACCAGGACGGCGTGCACCCCGTGCCGGACGTGGTCGACGATCAACTGGCCGAAGACCACCGCCATCGAGCCGTGCCGGCCGGCGTTGCCGATGTAGGCCTTGGTGGCCGCCGGCGTCGGGGAGTCCACCACGAACTCGTCGGTCGCCGGGTCGTAGGTGATGGTGGTCTCCAGGCTGGCCACATCGGAGCCATGGCCGAGTTCGGTCATCGCGAAGCAACCGAGCAGTTCCAGCCGGGTGACCGCCGGCAGGAAGGTGTCGTGATGCCACGCGGTGCCGAGGTTCGCGATCGCCCCGCCGAACAGCCCGAACTGCACTCCCGACTTGATCAGCACCGACAGGTCGCCGTGGGCGAGGAGTTCGAAGGCCATCACCGCAGCCTCGGGCGAGCCGTGATCGGCGGCCGAGACCGGCACGCCGGCCGCGCCGAACCCGGCCTCCGACAGCTCCCGCAACCGGGTGAGCACCCACTCGCGGGCCTCGTCCATCGGCTGCTCGGGGTCGCGCAGCAGGTTCTCGACGGGCAGCTCCGCGCGGCCATGGGCGCGGGGCTTGGCGAACGGACCGTCCAGCGCGGTTCGCAGGGCGGCGCCCAGGGAGGTGATGGTCTGGTCGGCGGTCAGCAGCATGTCAGTTCTCCTGTGGTCGGGTGAGCCCGGCGGTGAGTGCGGGGACGAACAAGGTGGTGATGTGGGTGACGATCTCGTCGGCGGGCGGACGGGGGTCACTGGCCATCCAGCGGTCGGCGGCGGCCCGGACGAAGCCGACCAGCCCATGACCCCAGGTGGCGGCGGCCGCCGGCTCCTGGCCCCGCTCGGCGAGCCGGACCGCGATCGCGGCCTCGATCCGATCCCCGATCAGCGCGGGCAGCCCGGCGGCAGGGTCGACCGGCTCGGCGGTAGGCGGATTCATCACGAAGCGGTAGATCTCCGGGTCGCGCTCGACGAGCGCGAGGTAGGCGCTCGCCAGATCGGCGGTGAGCCTTCCGACGTCGGCCGGATCGGTCAACCGCAGGGCCCGGATCAGGTCGGCAAGGATGTAGGCGTGGACGGCCTGCGCCACCGCGGCGTAGAGGCCGGCCCGGTCGCCGAAGTGCCGGTAGATCACGGTCTTGGAGGTCCCCGCCTGGGCAGCGATCTCGTCCATCCCGACACCTGGTCCGTGCCGGCGGATCGCCCGCAGCGCATGCTCCACCAACTCGCGGCGCCGGGTGATTCGGTGCTGCGCCCAGCGGGTATCTCGTCCGTCCGTGGTCACAGCGCAAGGGTACCCAGTACCAGACGTACCTGCTACCTTTGGTACCGCTTATTTTTCTATTGGAGGACCCATGCAGCTCCCCCGGTCCGCGGTCGTCGTCGGTGGCAACCGCACCCCCTTCGCCAGAGCCAACGGCGCCTACGCCGCCGCCTCGAACCACGATCTGCTCACGGCCGCGCTGGATGGGCTGGTGGCCCGGTTCGGCCTTGCCGGGCAGCGGATGGACGAAGTCGTCGGCGGCGCTGTGCTGAAGCACACCCGGGACTTCAACCTCACCCGCGAGGCTGTGCTCAGCTCGGCGCTGGCCCCCCAGACCCCGGCCTGCGACCTTCAGCAGGCCTGCGGCACCGGGCTGGAGACGGTGATCTACCTGGCCAACAAGATCGCGCTCGGCCAGGCCGACATCGGGATCGCCGGCGGGGTGGACTCCGCCTCGGATGCACCGATCGCGGTCAGCGAGCCGCTGCGCCGGGCTCTGCTCGCCGCCAACGCGGCCAGGACCCTGCCGGCGCGGTTGCGCGCGCTGGCCCGGATCCGTCCGGGCCACCTGGCGCCCGAAACCCCCCGGGTGGTGGAGCCGCGCACCGGGTTGAGCATGGGAGAGCACCAGGCCCGCACCACCGCGACCTGGGGAATCACCCGCGCCGCGCAGGACGAGCTGGCCGCCGCCTCACACCGCCACCTGGCCGCGGCCTGGGCAGACGGCTTCTTCGACGACCTGGTCACCCCCTACCTGGGCCTCGCCCGGGACGCCACGCTGCGTCCGGATACCTCGGTGGAGAAGCTCGCCGCCCTGAAGCCGGTCTTCGGCGGCCCGGACGGAACCATGACCGCCGGCAACTCCACCCCGCTCTCGGACGGCGCCGCGGTCGTGCTGTTGGCCGATGCCGACTACGCCGCCGCCCACAACCTGCCCGCACTGGCGAGGCTGGTCGATGCCGAGGTGGCTGCCGTCGATCATCCGGGCGGGGCCGATCTGCTACTCGCGCCGGTGTCCGCGGTCGGACGACTGCTCGCCCGCCAGGGCCTGACCCTGGCCGACTTCGACTTCTACGAGATCCACGAGGCCTTCGCGGCAACCGTGCTCTCCGCGCTGAAGGCGTGGGAGGACGAGGAGTACTGCCGCTCGGTGGGCCTGCCGGGAGCTCTCGGGTCGATCGACCGCTCCAAGCTGAACGTCCGCGGTTCGTCGCTGGCCGCCGGCCATCCGTTTGCCGCCACCGGCGGGCGGATCGTCGCCAGCACCGCCAAGCTGCTGCACCAGCGGGGTCCCGGCTCACGGGCGCTGATCTCGATCTGCGCAGCCGGCGGGCAGGGCGTCGCCGCGATCCTGGAGGCGGTGTGAGGTGAACCTCCTCGAGAAGCTCCTCTACTCCGCACCCGGCAAGGCGATCGCCGGCAAGGCCGGGCTGCCCGAACCACCGGTGCTGCGCCGGGGACCGGTCTGGCCGGAAGGTCCGATCGTGCTCGCGCCCCTCGGCGGCGCCCTCGCCGCCGAGACCTTGCAGTTGCTCGGCCGAGCAACCCAGGAGCCGGTCTGGGACGACACGGAACCGGTGCCGGGCTACCCGGCCAGGATCGGTGCGCTGGTGATCGACGCCACCGAACTCCGCCGGCTCAACGAGCTGGAGCAGGTGCGCGCGGTGTTGCGTCCCGCGGTGCGGGGGCTGAGGCCGAGCGGACGGATCGTGCTGCTCGCCCGCGGGCCTGCCGATCTGGAGGACTGGGAGGCCAAGGCAGTGGCCCAGGCGCTGGACGGCATCGACCGCACGGTGGGCAAGGAACTGCGCAAGGGAGCGACCGCCAACCTGATCCAGGTGGGAGCCGACGTGTCACCAGCGGCGTTGGCGTCCACGCTGGGCTTCCTGTTGCAGGGCCGCTCCGCCTTCGTCGACGGCCAGACCTGGCGGGTGGCCGCTGCCGAGGCGCCGTCCGTGAGCGAACGTCCGCTCGCCGGCAAGGTCGTGGTGGTGACCGGCGCCGCCCGCGGGATCGGTGCGGCGATCGCCCAGGTGGTGGCGCGCGAGGGCGCCCAGGTGGTGGCGGTGGACGTGCCGGCGGCGGGCGAAGGACTGAGCGCCACCGCGAACGCGATCGGCGGCAGCGCCCTGCAACTGGACATCACCGCCGCGGACGCCGGAGCGCGGATCGCCGCACAGGTGGCCTCCCGCTACGGTCAACGCATGCACGGCATCGTCCACAATGCCGGAATCACCCGCGACAAGCTGCTGGCCAACACCGATGCCGCGCAGTGGGCGTCCGTGCTGGAGGTGAACCTGGCCGCCCAGGTGCGGATCAACCAGGTGCTACTCGACCCGGCAACCGAGGGCGGACTGGCGGCCGACGGCCGGATCGTCGGGGTGTCGTCGACCTCGGGGCTGGCCGGCAACCGTGGCCAGACCAACTACGCCGCCTCCAAGGCCGGGGTGGCCGGCCTGGTCCGGGCGATGGCGTCCGATCTGGCCGGGATCACCGTCAACGCTGTGGCACCGGGCTTCATCGAGACCGAGATGACGGCGAAGATCCCCTTCGTGCAACGGGAGATCTTCCGCCGCACCAACAGCCTGGGCCAGGCCGGCAAGCCGGTGGACGTGGCCGAGACGATCGCCTACTTCCTGGATCCCGCCAGCGCCGGCGTGACCGGCCAGGTGGTCCGGGTCTGCGGCCAGAACCTGGTGGGCGCCTGATGGCGCGCCCCGGGTCGGCCGCGCCTTCCGTCACCGGGGCGACGGACGGAGAGCCACCTGGCAAGGTGACGGTGCTGGCTGAGCTGCCCGCCATGGGAGCGGCGTTCTGGCGGGGGGTGCTGCCCAAGCCGCCGCGTCCGCCCGCCGCAACCACCCGGCGAGTGATGGTGCCCGGGCACACCCCGGAGGTCGGCAGGTTGGCGCGGTACGCCCGGGTCTGCGGGTTCACGCTCCGGGACGCCCTGCCGCCCACCTGGCTGCATGTGCTGACCTTCCCGCTGCACGTCCACCTGCTGGCCGATCCGGCCACCACCCTGCCGCTGGCCGGCCTGGTGCACGTCGGCAACCGGATGGTCCAGCATCGGCCGGTGCTGCTCACCGAGCAGCTGGAGATCGACTGCGGGATCGGCAACCTGCGTCCCCACCGCCGGGGTGCGCTGGTCGATCTGAGCGGGCAGGTTCACGTCGGCAGCGAACTGGTCTGGGAGGGCGTGAGCACCTACCTCGCCCGCGGCGTCTGGCTGGACTCCCCGGAGCCGGCCCCAGGGGACGAAACCGGTGGCCCGGCCGCTGCCCCGCCGCCACCGGAACAGGGGTCCGCAGGACCCGGTGGCTCGGAGAACGGCGGCGCGATCGCCTTCTGGCGACTGCCCGCCGACCTCGGACGTCGCTACCGCGACGTGGCCGGCGACCCCAACCCGATTCACACCAGCCGGGTGGCCGCGAAGGCCTTCGGATTCGCCCGTCCGATCGTCCACGGGATGTGGACGCACGCCCGCGTCCTTGCCGCCCTGGAGAACCGGCTGCCGCCCGCCTACGAGGTGGGCGTCCAGTTCACCAGACCGATCCTGCTGCCCAGCACCGTCGGATTCGTCGCCCGTTCCGTGGACGCCGGCTGGGACGCAGCGGTCACCACCGGCGACGCCGGCTCGCCGCATCTATTGGCGCGCATCGACTTCCGCTAGCCTTCGACCGTGTCCGAGGCTGCGTGGGCGATCATCGTCAACCCGAGCAAGTTCGACGATCTGGCAGCACTGAAGGACCAGGTCGCCACCACTTGCGCTGAGAACCGCTGGTCGGATCCGGCCTGGTACGAAACCACCGCCGAGGATCCGGGCACCGGACAGGCCCGGGAGGCGCTGGTCGCCGGCGCCGGGCTGGTGTGTCCGCTGGGCGGCGACGGGACGGTCCGCGCGGTGGCCACGGCCCTGCTCGATACCGGCATCCCACTGGGCCTGCTGCCCGCAGGCACCGGGAACCTGCTGGCTCGCAACCTCGGCCTGCCGCTGGACGACCTGCGGGCCGCGCTCGCCGTCGCGGTCACCGGACGGGACGCCGGCGTCGACGCAGGCATGGTCGCCTTCGACGAGCGCGACCCAGAGCTCTTCCTGGTGATGGCCGGGATGGGTCTGGACGCCGAGGCCGTGGCGGGCGCGTCGGTCGAGCTGAAACGCCGGTTCGGCTGGGTGGCCTACGCCTTCTCAGGTCTGAAGTCACTGGTGCGCTCCGGCTTCAGCGTGCGCGTCGCCGCCGGAGGCCAGCGCGCCTTCAGCCAGCACGCCACCACCGTGATGATCGGCAACTGCGGCGAGCTCACCGCAGGAGTGCGGTTGATGCCGGACGCCAGGGTGGACGATGGGCTGCTGGATGTCGCTGTGGTGTCCCCGCGCTCCCTGGGTTCCTGGTTGGCGGTCGCCGCCTACATCCTCACCCGTCACCGCGTCGGCCACTCCGCGATCGCCCACCTGCGCGGACCCCGCGTCCGGATCATCGCCGCCGAACCCGTCGACGCCCAACTGGACGGCGACGCGGTGGGCGCGGTAACCACCGTCACCTGCTCGGTTCGCCCCGGCTCACTGATCGTCCGGGTACCTGCCTGAGAGCAGGAAGTGGAGGCTCCCGCCCGGGAGCCCACTGCTCAGGCCTCGGACTCCACGGGAACCGGCACGGCCGCGGGACGGGGTTCGGTGTGCACGTCGTCCAGCGCCAGCGCCTCGGTGTGCGGGATGGGGACCCAGGTGGGGTCGCGGTAGAAGAGCACGACGATGTTGAGGATCGACCACGACAGCAGGTAGATCGGGAAGGTCGCCACCGTTCGCCAGACCCGCGGCCAGGTCGCGTTCTCCAAGCGCAGCACCACCAGCGCGACAGCGGTGATCAGCAGGTAGCCCAGCGCTGCGGCGAAGGCGACGTTCCAGACCAGGCCGAGCCAGTCTCCGGAGGCAGCGGCATCGGCGAGCAGCATGCCCACCCAGGCCAGGCCCGTGGCGCCGGCGATCGGGATGCCGACGCTGAACAGGAAGGCGTCCAGCTTGCCCCGCCAGTCGGCGCGAGCGGCGCGCCACAGCGACCGGCCGCAGAGCCCGATCACCTGCACGCTGCCGACCGCCCAGCGGTAGCGCTGCCGCAACGACTGGACGATGGTCAGCGGCTGCTCGTCGTAGAACACCGCGTCCAGCGCCAGACCCACCCGGTGGCCGGCGGCGATCGCGTTCAGCGTGAACTCGATGTCCTCGCAGGCCGAGCTGGTGTGCCAGCCGCGCCCGTCCAGCACGGCCAGATCGAACATGAAGCCGGTGCCACCCACGGAGGTCACTGGCAGACCGTGCCGGGCCCGTGGCAGGTGGAACAGCCGGGTCTGCATCAGCCAGAACAGGCTGCTGCATCCGCTCACCCAGCTGGTGGCCGGGTTCTTGCCCACCCGATACCCCACCGCGATCGCGTTGCCGGCGTTCAACTGCCGGTTCATCGCCGCCAGGAAGCCGGGATCCACGAGGTTGTCGGCGTCGAAGATCACGCAGGCGTCGAACTCGCCGGCGCGGTCGAACCGGTCGAAGAACCAGGTCAGCGCATGACCCTTGCCGATCCGGGTGGCGTCGAACCGCTCGCCCACGGTCGCTCCGGCGGCCCGCGCCACGGCGGCGGTGTCGTCGGTGCAGTTGTCGGCGGTGACGAAGACCTCGAACGAGCCGGCCGGGTACTCCTGACGACGCAGGCTCTCCAGCAGCTGCCCGATCACCGCCGACTCGTCCTTGGCGAAGACCAGCACGGCGAACCGATGGGTGCGGTCGCTCGTGGGGACCAGCGGCGCCAGCGTCCCCACCACGGGTAGTGCCAGTACGACGTGGTACAGGCCATAGACACCGGCGACGATCAGGATCGCCTGACAGAGCGCCGCGATCACCTCGGCCACACTCCCCCGTTTCCAGGCCCGACATTCGAGCCCGACATTCGGGCCATCCGAGGGGTCAGTCTACCCCGGCCAGCCAGTGGCCTTGGCATGGCCAGGGAGAGCGTCGCGGTAGGATCGCCCTTCGGAGGTGGAACCTGAGATGCTGATTCAGAACGACGCGAGTTGGTCGCTGTTCTGGTTCAACTGCATTCTCTACACCGTTCTGGTGATGGTTCGCGCCTGGATCGACGTGCTGATCCCGCAGCGCCTGCTCCGGCCCGAGGGCTGGTGGTTCCGCATCCGAGACTGGGAGCGGGACGGCGACTGGTATCGCGATCAACTGCGGATCGACCGCTGGAAGGACAAGCTGCCCTCCCTCCGCACCGCCGCCCGGTTCTCCAAGAAGCGGCTCACCGAGGCCAGCCGTCGCTACCTGAATCGGTTCGTCATCGAGACCTGCCGGGCGGAGTCGAATCATCTGCGCGCGATCGCCTCGGTGATGGTGATGCGGCTGTGGACGCCGGTCGATCTCTGGATGGTCTGCATGCTCATCGCGGTCGTCGGCAATGTGCCGTTCATCATGATTCAGCGCTACAACCGGCCCCGGCTGATCCGCGCGCTGGAACGAATCGAGCGGCGCGAACTCGCCGCCGCCGGCGGCGATCCGGAACTGCATCCGGCGACCGCCTGACCCGTGGCCACCGACCGCACCCTCGATCGGCGCGCCCGCCGCAGCCTGGACGCCGAGATCTGGGCGCTCGCCGTCCCCGCCTTCGCCACCCTGCTGGCCGAGCCGCTGCTGGTACTGGCCGACTCGGCGATCATCGGGCACGTTTCCACCAACGCCCTGGCCGGGCTGGGGGTGGCCGCCAGTGTCATCGGCTTGACGCTGGGGTTGTGCGTCTTCCTCGCCTACGGCACCACCGCCTCCGTGGCCCGTCGGCTCGGCGCCGGAGACCTGGCCGGCGCGCTGGCCGGCGGTCTGGACGGCATCACCCTCGGCCTGGGTGCCGGCATCGTCCTGGCGGCCGGGATCGGTGGCTTCGCCGGCCCGATCATCGGTCTCTACGGGGTCGCCGCCGAGGTGGCCGCACCGGCCGGTGCGTATCTGGGCATCATGGCACTGGGCTTCCCGGCGGCGTTGTCGGTCCTGGCCGCCACCGGCGTGCTCCGCGGCCTGCAGGACACCCGCACCCCGCTGCTGGTGGTCGGCTGCATGAATCTGGTCAACATCGCGCTCAACCTCGGTTTCGTCTTCGGGCTGGGCTGGGGCATCGTCGGCTCAGCCGTCGGGACCGTCATCTCGCAGTACGTCGCCGCGGGCTGGATGGTGACCATGGTGTTGCGGGGAGCACGGCGGCACCGGGTGGGCTGGCGGTGGCGACCCGCCGGGGTCCTCGCGGCTGCCGGCTCCAGCGGCTGGCTGATCCTGCGGACGCTCGGCCTGCAGGCGGCGCTGCTGACCACCACGGCGGTCGCCGCCCGGATGGGTACCACCGCGCTGGCCTCCCATCAGGTGCTGAACAGCCTGTGGATGCTGCTGGTCTTCGCAATGGACGCCGTCGCCATCGCCGCCCAGGCGATCGTGGGCCGCTACCTGGGGGCCGGCGAACCCCGGGTGGTCCGCGCCCTGCTGGGCCGGATGATCGGCTGGGCGATGGGGATCGGTGCCGTGGGCGGCATCGCCCTGTGGGCCGGGCACCAGCTCTACCTGCCGCTGTTCACCCCGGACGCTGCCGTCGTCGCCCAGATCGGGCGGGTGCTGCCGATTCTGGCCGTGCTGACGGTGGTGAGCGCCGTGGTCTTCGTCCTGGACGGTGTGCTCATCGGTGCCGGCGATGCCCGCTATCTGGCGATCGCCAGCGGAATCAACCTGGTCACCTACCTGCCGCTGGCACTCGCGGTCGCCTGGACCGGCGCCGGCCTGGAGTGGCTCTGGATCGCCTACGGCGGGCTGGCCCTGAGCCGGCTGGCCACCCTCGGATTGCGCGCCCGCGGCACTCGATGGATGCGGCTGGGAGTCTGACCCCGACGCCTCGACCCGAGCGGCCTCGCCGTTCAGCCTTCCCGCGGGCTGCTCGGCGAGCCTGCGAGCGGTCTATCCTGCGGGGGTGTCCGACCTCCCAACCGCCAGCACCACTGAAGACTTCCGTCACAACCTCGCGCTGGTCGAGCAGCACATCGCGGCAGCCTGCGTGCGTGCCGGACGGGAACGCTCGCAGATACGGCTGCTCCCGGTGAGCAAGACCGTTGACGAGGCCCGGATGCGGGCCGCGATCGACGCGGGGATGCACAGCTTCGGCGAGAACAAGGTGCAGGAAGCCAAGGCCAAGGCCGCCTCGCTGGCCGATCTTCCGGGATTGTCGTGGTCGGTGATCGGCCACCTGCAGACCAACAAGGTCAAGGACGTGGTGGCCTTCGCCGACGAGTTCCAGGCACTGGACAGCCTACGACTGGCCGAGGCGCTGGATCGCCGGCTGCAGGCGGCCGGGCGCGGCCTCGACGTGTTCGTGCAGGTCAACACCTCAGCCGAGGAGAGCAAGTACGGGCTGCCGCCGGAACAGGTGGCGGATCTCCTGGCCGTGCTGCCGCAGTTCACCAGCCTGCGGGTGCGTGGCCTGATGACCCTGGCGGTGTTCAGCCCCGACCCCGAGGCGGTCCGCGCCTGCTTCGTCCGGCTGCGCACCCTGCGCGACCGGCTCCGGGAGCGCTTCGACGGCCTGGACGAACTGAGCATGGGCATGTCGGGCGACTACCCGCTGGCGATCGAGGAGGGCGCCACCGTGGTGCGGGTCGGACAGGCGATCTTCGGACGTCGCCCCACTCCCGACGCCCTCTACTGGCCGGCCGACGGCGTGTGAAAAGATCAACCATGAAGACTTTCCCCCTCGGAAGCACCGACCTGCAGGTGCCGGCGGTGGTCGCCGGGATGATGCGCATCCAGGAGTCCTCCGACGCGGAGATCCGTGCCTTCTACGACACCGCCCGTGAGGTCGGGATCAACTTCTTCGACCATGCGGACATCTACGGCTCCGCGCCCGCCCACGGCTGCGAGCGCCGGTTCGCCGAGGCACTGCGGCTCTCCGCCGGCGAGCGGGAGCAGATCGTGCTGCAGTCGAAGGCCGGGATCGTCAAGGACGGCCCCCACTTCGACTTCTCCTACGAGCACCTGATCGACGCGGTGGACGGATCGCTGACGGCGCTGGGCACCGATTACCTCGACGTCCTGCTGCTGCACCGCCCGGACGCCCTGGTCGAGCCCGAGGAGGTCGCGCGCGCCTTCGACGACCTGGCGGCCGCCGGAAAGGTGCGGCACTTCGGGGTGTCGAATCACACGCCCGGTCAGATCGAGCTGCTGCGACGGTGCCTCAACCAGCCGCTGGTGGCCAACCAGCTGCAGCTGTCGGTGACCCACGCGCCGCTGATCGCCCAGGGCATCGCGATGAACATGGCCGGCGCCGAGCAGGCGGTCGATCGGACGATGGGCACCCTCGAGTACTGCCGGCTGCGCGACCTCACCGTGCAGGCCTGGTCGCCGTTCCAGGCAGGCTTCTTCACCGGGACGTTCCTGGGCAACCGCGGCTACTCCGAGCTCAACGCGGTGATCAATCGCCTGGCCGGCCAGTACGACGTCGAGCCGGAGGCGATCGCGACAGCATGGATCACGCGTCACCCGGCCGACATCCAGGTGGTGCTCGGCACCACCAACCCCAGCCGGGTGCGCGCCGCGGCGGCTGGAGCCGATGTCGTCCTGAGCCGGCCGGAATGGTACGAGCTGTTCCGCGCGGCCGGGCACATCGTCCCCTGACCTGCGGCGCCGCCGAGCGAGCCAGAGCGGGGACACCGGGGACGGTTGCGGTTGTCCCGCCCCGCCAAAGGGTGAACCCGGGGTGACCCGGGCCGTTCACCACACGGCCGCGGCGACGGCCAGGATCAGTGGCATGGTCACGATCGACGCCAGCGTCGACACCATCAGCAACCGGGTGGCGAAGCGGGTGTCGCGACCGTGCAGGATGCTGAACATCACCACGAACGCGCCCACCGGGGCGGCGACGGCGATCAGGGTCGCCATCTTGGCCACCGGGTCGAGCGGCAGCAGACTGAATCCGGCGACGAAAACCAACGGCACGACCAGGTTGCGGGCCACCATGCCCAGCCAGGCGTCCCGGTCGCGGAACACCGAGCGCAGGCTGATGGCGGCGAGGTTGGCGCCGACCACGATCATCGACAGCGGCGTGTTCATCGACGCCACGTGGCCGACAGCCTGGCCGAGCAGCCCCGGGAACTGCCAGGAGGCCAGGAAGCAGATCAGTCCGACGGTCGTCGCGATGGTGTTGGGGTTGAGCACCACTTCGAGCAGCCGGTTGTCCCGGGCGCCGACACGGCCATGCCCGAAGAGGGCGTCGCCGTGCGTCCAGACGAAGACGTGGAAGGCCACGATGAAGGCGACCACATAGAACACCCCGTCGCTGCCCAGCAGCGCTTGGGCCAACGGAATCCCGAGGAACCCGGCATTGGTGTAGGTGGTGCCGAAGCGCAGCACGGTGCGGCGCAGATCGTCCGGGATGAACCGGCGGGAGAAGATCAGCCTGGCCATCCCGATGGTGAGCGAGAACACCAGCAGGTCCAGCCCGAAGACCAGACCGATGGTCTGCAGCTTGGCGGGATCGAAGGGACGCTGGAAGGAGGTCACGATGACCGCCGGCGTGACGAAGAACATCACCAGCTTGGTCATCCCGGAGACCGCCTCGTCGGTGACCCAGCGCAGCCGGAAGGCCAGGAACCCCAGCGCCATCAGAATGAACATGACGGCGACCTGCCCGACGGAGATCCCGAAGCTCATGGGCCCCCTCCGCAGGCGATGGACGCCCCGTCAGCGCCGGACTCCAACCTATCGTGCCCGGCGGACGGGCGAAGCCGGCGGGCGCAGACCGGACTCGTCGCGGCCAGCGGCAGGTGACGTGCGCGGCCGGCAGTGGACCACGGGGACCGCTCCTCGCAGCTGTCAGGCGTCGTCGGGAACCAGCGCGGCGGCCAACTCGGGGATCAGGATCCGGGCCACCTCGGAGACTCGCACGCCGGGGACGTGATCGCTCACGGCTCCGACCCGCGCGGGGTCGACCGCCAGACCGAGGTCGCGGTAGCACGCCGCCACCACCGTCCGCAGCGGATCCGGGTCGGCGACGACGAGATTGATGCTCAGCAGGAAGCCCCACGACATCACGCGCTGGGCGATCCCGGCCAGCTTCGCGCTACCGGCCGCGTTGACGCTGAACTCCCCGGGACAGTACTCACCGGGCAACTCCCCCACCTGCGCCGGTACGCCGAGGCGGTGCAGCGCAGCGCTGATCGCTGTCGCCGCGCGGCCGAAGCGATCGCGCGTGCGGGCCTGCGGCGCGTCGGTGACCGCGATCACGTCGACGATGAGGGTTCCTTCGTGGAGCGGAGCCAGGTGTCCGCCGACGGTGCGCAGGGCCGGCGTGAAGCCGAGCGCCCGAGCCGTCTCGGCAGCGGCCGGGTAACCGGGCAGGCGGGCGTCGCGCCGGCTGAACGCGGCAGTGGCGAGCGTGGTGTACGCACGGATGATCGGATCGCGTTGCGGGACGTACGGTTTGGCCAGTGACGGCGCCTCCCACGAAGTGGTGGGCGTCACCGACGATTCGTCCCGCACGTCAAGCATCACCGGATTGTAGGCGGCTCCCCGGCTCGCACCGTCCGGCGGCGCGCGGGAGGCGGGACGTCATGGCCGCGGCGCGAAGTGGCAGCCAGAACCTGCGATCTCCGCGGTACGGCGCCGGGCCGGCCGGGCCTTCAGTTGAGCAGTGCTCCCAGTAGTGCCAGTCCGGCCAGCAGGGACGCCGCATTGGCGATGAACGCGACCAGCAGCGCCCGCTCCAGCGTGCCTGTCGTGCGGGGCACTCCCGCGCGGAGCGCCGCCCACCAGTACAGCGCGGCCGTTTCGACGGCCACGACCGCGACCTCCCCAACCACCAGACCCCACACGCCGTTGGGCCGGACCAGCCAGAGCACGGGATGGGTGAGCTGCAGTAGCCACGCCGTGACGAGGATGCCGGGCGCCCGTTCCGCGCGCCAACCCAACCCCCGCACCAGCGCCACGACCAGCGGCACCTCGACCAGGCAGGTGATCAGGTACGCAACCGCCCACTGCTGCACGACGCCACAGTACCGATTAGGGTGTGGCCATGCCGCTGGACGCCATCGCTCCCGACCCGTTCTTCATCGGGTCCGGCCTCGGTCCCGTCATCCTCGTCGTGGTCGTCGCCGCGCTGCTCGGATTCGCGTTGTGGAGGTACTTCCGCAAGCGTGGCTAGCCTGCGCCCGCCAGCGGCCGGCCTGCTGGTCGCCGCGGCTCTGTTGGCAGCCGTCGCCCTGCGCTCCCCCTTCACCATGGCGGTGTTCGGCATCATGCTGCTGGGCCCGCTGCACGTCCTGCTCGCCGTGAGATACCTCAGCGGACGGATCGCGGGCGCCGTCCCTGCCGCGACGGGCTCGCTGCTGGCGGCGTTCCTCGCCGCGATGGCGCTGGTGCGGGCGGTGGCCACCGTCGTCCCACACCTCGGGCACCAGCTGGAACTGCTCGGCAGCATGGGCCTGGCCGCCTTCGCCCTGGCGCGGGGATTGCGCGGCCGAATGCGGTTCCTCGCGCTGCTCCCGGTGGCCCTGGTCGCCGCGTTCTCGCTGGTTCACCTGCCGTGGTACGGACACCTGCTCATGCATGGTCACAACCTCGTCCCGCTGGTCTTCCTCTGGGACTGGACGCGCGGCCGCCCGCGCCGGGTGCGACTCGGGTTCGTCGGCGCGAACCTGATCTGGCTGATCGGCATCCCCGCGGCGATCCTGCTGGGCCTGACCGACCCGGTGCTGAACACCGTCCCCTCCAGCGCCGTGACCAGCCTGGTCGATCCCGCGGCCGTTCTGGCCAGTGCCGCTCCACCGGGAGCGGACGCCGCGCTCGGGCTGCGCTTCCTGGTGACCTTCGCCTTCCTGCAGGCGATGCACTACCTGCTGTGGATGGTGTTCTTCCAGATCTGGGGACGAATCGAGGTGCAGCGGTTCCCGCGCCTGACCGGCTGGCGGCTCTGGACGCTGGCCGCCCTGGTCTCGGCTCTGGTCTGGGCCGCGTACGCCGTCAGCTACTACGACGGCCGGGCGGCGTACAGCGTGCTGGGCGCCTTCAACGTGTATCTCGAACAGCCGGTCGCGATCTGGCTGCTGCTGACGGCGCTGCCCGCCTCGGCCACCAGTGCCCTGGTCGGCCGGCTGCGCGAGTGATCCCTCTCCAAGCTCAAGGCTGCGTGGTAGGGCCGGGCTCGCGTTCCGATCGACCCGGCAGCCGGTGCCGGGCAACCGGTGGCAAGGCCTTCTGCGCTGGCGGACCATGTGGCAGTCTGCGGTCATGCCCTGGTTCCAGCACACCGCCGAGCTGATCACCCGTCCCGAGATCGAGGCACTGCTCGATCGCACCATCGCCGAGGCGCGCGAGCGGCTGCAGATCGACCAGTTGCGCCGCGTCCTGCTGCTGCCGCCGGACATCACCCGGGCGCACGCCGGGGTGGGCTGGATGACGGAGTACCTCTACCATCGGCTGACCACGGCGGGAGCCGAGGTGCATGTGATCCCGACGCTGGGCCAGCACGTGCCGCACACCGTGGCCGACAACGAGTGGATGTTCGGCTCGATTCCGCAGGAGCGGATCCACGCCCATGACTGGAAGGACGGCGTCACCCATGTCGGCACCGTGCCGGCCGAGTTCGTCAAGGAGGCGACCGGCGGCCTGGTCGACTGGGAGATGCCGATCGACCTGAACACCATGACGGTCACCGAGCCGTGGGATCTGATCGTCAACATCGGGCACGTGGTGCCCCACGAGGTGCTCGGCTTCGCCAACCACAACAAGAACTACTTCATCGGCCTGGGCGGCAAGCGGACGCTGGGCGCCGCCCACATGGCCTCGGCGGTGTACGGCATCGAGAACAACCTGGGCAACCTGCTCACCCCGGTCCGGCGCTGCTTCAACTACGCCGAGGACCACTTCCTGGGAGAGCTGCCCGACACCTACATCCAGGTCGTCATGAACTACAACGACGCCGGTGAGCTGGTCCACACCGGGGTCTTTGTCGGGGACGATCTCGACACCTACCTGGAGGCGGCCAAGCTCAGCCGGGAACAGAACATCACGGTGTTCGACGAGCCGATCGACAAGATCGTCGCGGTGATGCAGGCCGATGAGTTCCGCGCCACCTGGGTGGCGAACAAGGCCGTCTACCGCACCCGGATGGCCATGGCCGACGGCGGTGAGCTGCTGGTGATCGCGCCGGGCGTGGAGCGCTTCGGCGAGCAGCCCGAGGTGGACGACCTGATCCGCAAGTACGGCTACATCTCCCAGGCCGAGGTGCTGGAGTTGTTCCCCCACAGCGCCGACATGCAGGACATCCCGCACGGCACCGCCCACCTCGTCCACGGTTCCCCCGAGGGCCGGTTCACCATCCGCTACGCGCCCGGCAAGCTCACCCGCGAGGACGTCGAATCGGTCGGCTACCAGTACGCCGACGTGAACGAGGCACTGGCCCGCTACAACCCCGAGGTCCTGAAGGACGGCTGGAACACCCTGCCGGACGGCGAGCAGGTGTTCTTCATCTCCACCCCGTCGGCCGGCCTGTGGAGCACCCGCGACCGCCTCTACAACCGCTAGGCCACGCCACCGAGTCGACCAGGGAAAGGGTGCCTCAGGATGGGGCAGCGATCTGGGCGGCCAGGTGGCCGGCGCCGTAGCCGTTGTCGATGTTGACCACGGCGACACCGGGGGCGCAGGCGTTCAGCATGGCCAGCAGGGCGGCCAGGCCGTCGAAGGCGGCACCGTAGCCGACCGAGGTCGGGCAAGCCACCACGGGGGCCGAGACCAGGCCGGCCACCACGCTGGGCAGGGCGCCGTCCATGCCGGCGACCACCACGATGCAGCCGGCCGAGCGCAGCAGGTCGAGCCGGCTCAGGACGCGATGCAGACCGGCTACGCCGACGTCCACCACCAGCTCCGCGTCGCGACCGAGGAAGCGGGTGGTCAGCCAGGCCTCGCGGGCGACCGGGAGGTCGGAGGTCCCGGCGCAGGCGACGACGACCGAGCGTCCGGTGGGTTCAGGGAAGTCGGATGGCCACCATGCCAGCCGCGACTCGGCGTCGTGGCCGGCGTCCGGAAGCTCGGCCAGCAGCGCCGCGAGGTGCGCATCGTCCACGCGGGTGAAGAGGGTCCGCATCCCCGCCTCGCGCACCCCGGCGGCGATCAGCCGCACCTGCTCGGTGGTCTTGCCGGCGCAGTAGACCGCCTCGGGGTAGCCGCGGCGAGCGTTGCGGTCGAGGTCCAGGTCTGCCACATGTCGTAGCGCGTCGGCTGGTTGCCAGAGTTCAGCCACGGGTCACCAGAGGGAGGGTGAAAGCGCCGGACTGGATGCCGGCCAGGTCGATGCTGACGAACCGGAAGCCCGCCGCCTTGACCTGGCGCAGCAGTTCGGCCCGCACGGCGTCCGCCATCGCTCGCGGCAGTTCGCGGACTGGCAGCTCGATCCTGGCCAGCTCGCCGTGGTGGCGGACGCGGACATCGCTGAAGCCCAGCTCCCGCACCGACGCTTCGGCCTGATCGATCTGGCGCAGTTTCTCGGGGGTGACCTCCTCGAAGTGCGGGATCCGGGAGGCCAGGCAGGGCGCGGCGGGCTTGTCGGCCACTGCCAGGCCGAGCTCGCGGGCCAGCCGGCGTACCTCGGCCTTGCGCAGCCCGGCATCGGCCAGCGGACGCAGCACCTGGTGATTGGTGGCCGCCTGCGAGCCGGGACGATCCGGACGCAGCGCGTCGTCGGCATTCTCGCCGTAGGCGACCGCGGTCAGCGCGTACTGCTGGGCTACCTCGTCGGAGATCCGGGTGAACAGCTCGTCCTTGCAGTGGAAGCAGCGGTCGGGTCCGTTGGCGCGGTAGGCGGCAAGCTCGGTCTCATGGGTCTCCAGTTCGACCAGGGGGGCTCCGATCGAGGTCGACACCTCGTGGGCCAGCCGCCGCTCGGTGGTGGCCAGCGACGCCGACACCCCCAGGATCGCCAGCGTCCGGGAAGGCCCGAGCGCCCGGGTTGCCAGGGCCAGCAGAACCGCGGAGTCGACACCGCCCGAGAACGCCACCCCGAGCCGCTCCGGCTCGCCGAGGGCGGCGGTGACCCGTCCGGCAAGCTCCGCGACATCCGGGCTCAGGGTGGCGGTCAGCGGCGACAAACCTCAGACCTCGATCTCGGTGTGGTCGGTCACCCAGAGGGTGTGGAAGGTGCCCGGCCGGTCGACCCGGCGATAGGTGTGCGCGCCGAACAGGTCGCGCTGGCCCTGGATCAGGGCGGCGGTGGAACGCGCCGCCCGCAGTCCGTCGAAGTACGACAGCGACGAGGCGAAGGCCGGGGTCGGGACGCCGTGCAGCGCAGCCTCGGCGACCACCTTGCGCCAGGCCGGCAGGCCGGCCTTGACGACCTCGGCGAAGTACTCGTCACTGATCAGCAGCGGCAGGTCGGGATCTCGCTCATAGGCCTCGGTGATGCGGTTCAGGAACTGCGCCCGGATGATGCAGCCACCGCGCCAGATTCGCGCCAGGTCGCCCCGTTTGATGTTCCAGCCGTACAGTTCGGACGCCGCCTGGATCTGGTCGAAGCCCTGGGAGTAGGCGATCACCTTGGAGGTGTACAGGGCCTGGCGCACCTCCTCGATGAACGCCGCCCGGTCCTCGATCTGCCAGGGTTCGGTCCCGGTTCCGAAGGTCGCCC
Source organism: uncultured Propionibacteriaceae bacterium (assembly GCA_964435735.1). GTDB lineage: Bacteria > Actinomycetota > Actinomycetes > Propionibacteriales > Propionibacteriaceae > Propionicimonas. The sequence continues at coordinate 16,503 of CAYSZZ010000011.1, read as the reverse complement.
GCGCTGCCTCGCGCTGCGGCAGGCCGCTGGAGAGCGCCCGGGCGAAGGTCGCCTCAGCGATGCCCGTGACCGGGATGCCGAGCTCCAGGGCATTCTGGACGGTCCAGCGTCCGGTGCCCTTCTGGCCTGCCTCGTCCACCACGATGTCGATGAACGGGCCGCCGGTCTTGGCGTCGGTCTGCGACAGCACCTCGGCGGTGATCTCGATCAGGAAGGACTCCAGGTCGCCGGCATTCCACTCGGCGAAGATCTCCGCCAGCTCGGCGGGAGTCGCGTCCAGCCCCTTGCGCAGCAGGTCGTAGGCCTCCCCGATCAGCTGCATATCGGCGTACTCGATGCCGTTGTGCACCATCTTCACGAAGTGGCCGGCGCCGTCCGGGCCGATGTGGGCGCAGCAGGGCACGCCGTCGACCTTGGCGGAGATGTCCTCCAGGATCGGGCCGAGCTCGGCATAGGCCTCGGCGGTGCCGCCGGGCATGATCGCCGGGCCGGTGAGCGCACCCTCCTCGCCGCCGGAGATACCGGAACCGACGAAGTGCAGCCCCGCCGCGCGCACCGCGGCCTCCCGCCGGATGGTGTCGGGGAAGTGGGCGTTGCCGCCGTCGACGATGATGTCACCATCCTCCATCAGCGGCACCAGCGCGTCGATCACGGCGTCGGTGCCCTTGCCGGCCTGCACCATGACGATCACCTTGCGGGGCCGCTTCAGGCTGGCGACGAAACCCTCCAGGCTCTCGGACGGGACGAACGCACCCTCGGAGCCATGTGCCGCGATGACCTCTTCGGTCCGCGCCCAGGTCCGGTTGTAGACCGCCACGGTGTAGCCGTGATGGGCGAGGTTGCGCGCCAGGTTGCTCCCCATCACCGCCATCCCGACCACGCCGATCGCGGCTGTGGCAGTGGTGTCGGAAACCGGTGTGGTCATGGCCTCTCCTCATAAGGTCGTTCCCGCCTTCGATGCGGGTCTAGTGACAAATCAACCAGCCCGGCCGGAACGGGGCAACAGGTTGCCCAGGGTTGCCTGCGTCCGTCCCCCTCCGCGGGGCCGTATCCTGTCGGGATGAGCGTGCCAGACCAGCGCCCCGTGACGATCTATGACGTCGCCCGGGCCGCTGGGGTGGCGCCGTCCACGGTCAGCCGGACCTTCGCCCGTCCGGGAAGGGTGAATGCCGAGACCGCCGCCCGAATCCGCCTGATCGCCGAGGAGCTCGGCTACCGCTCCCACCTGATCTCCCAGGGACAGGCCACCGCCGCCACCCGCATCCTGGCCGTGGTCGTGGCCGACATCGCCAACCCGTTCTACTCCAGCCTGGTGCGCGGCACGCAGGTGGCCGCCGCCGAGGCCGGCTACGAGATCCTGCTGGCCGATGCCCGCGAGTCCGCCAACCGCGAGCGATCCGCGCTGACCCGGCTGCTGCCGGTGGTCGAAGGCGTGCTGATCGGCGGTTCCCGGATGTCGGACTCCGCTCTGCGCACCATCGCGAAGCAGAAGCCGACCGTGGTGCTCAATCGCGAGATGCGCGACGTCCCGAGTGTGATCCCGGACAACGCGGGTGCGATGCGCGCCGCCATCGAACTGCTGCGCGGGCTGGGCCACGACCAGGTGGTCTATGTCGCCGGGCCCGAGGCCTCGTGGCCGGACGGCGTGCGCTCGCGGGCGGTGCGCGATCTCGCCGCCCGCGCGGCCATGCAGACCTACCGGATCGGGCCCTTCCTGCCGACCGTCGAGGGAGGACTGCTGGCGGCCCGCCAACTGCTGGCCCGATTGCCCTCAGCGGTGATCGTCTACAACGACCTGATGGCGATCGGCGTGATGCGCGGCCTGCTGGACGCCGGCGTCCGCATCCCGGCCGACATCAGCGTGGTCGGCTGCGACGACATCCTCACCTCCCAGCTGGTCACCCCCTCGCTGACCACCATCGCGATGCCGATCCGCCAGATGGGCATCACCGGGGTGAACAACCTGGCAGCGATCATCAACGGAGCCAGGCCCAGCGGCGGAGAGGCCCTGGTGATGCCGGTGAAGCTCAAGACCCGGCGCTCCACCGGCCCTCGCACCTGATCCCCTCCCGACGTCGGTCCTCCCCTCCCGCTCCGATCGCCCTCGCTGACCGCCGGCCTCGGCCAACAGCCACCCTTCACGACAGCGGGCGGGTCCCCGGCAGGAGCGCTCGACGCCAAGGCAGGCGCCCGCCGAGCCGGGGACCGGAGCGGCCCGGGCCGGGTGCCGGTTTCCAAGCGGCAACTCCCGGCAAAGGCTTGGCCGCCGGGCGAAGCTGGGCCACGATGGCCACAACGGCGACCCTGAGTCGCCCGGTCGTCCCCAAGGAAGGTGTCCGTTGACCAACCCGACTCTCTCCCGTGCGGCAGGCCATGGCCGTCCGGCCGCGCCGGTCCGGATCGTTCACGTCGGGCTGGGCAACTTCGTCCGCTCCCATCTGGCCTGGTACACCGAGCACGCCCCGGACGCCGAGCAGTGGGGCATCGCCGCCTTCACCGGACGCTCCCCCGCCGCTGCGGAACTGCTCGCCCCGCAAGGCGGCCTCTACACCCTCATCACCCGCGAGCCGCAGGGCGATCGGTTCGAGGTGGTCTCGTCGATCTCGGCCGTCCACCCCAGTTCCGACCACTCCGCCTGGCTGGAGTACTGGCGGTCACCGGAACTCGCTGTGGCAACCCTCACCATCACCGAGGGCGGCTACCTGCGACGCAGCGACGGCGGCCTGAACCTCGACCTGCCGGAGGTCGCCGCCGACCTGGCAGCACTCCGGGAAGACCCGCTCGCACCGGTCGTCACCGCCCCCGCCAAGCTGGTCGCGGGGATGCTGGCCCGGCGGGCAGCCGATTCCGTCGCGGTCACCGTCCTGCCCTGCGACAACCTGCCCAGCAGCGGCGCGGTGGCCGCCCGCGTGACCAACGATCTGGCTGCCGCCGTCGACCCCTCGCTGCCGGAGTGGATCGCGGCCAACGTCTGCTTCGCCACCTCCATGGTCGACCGGATCACCCCGGGGGTCACCGACGCGGATCGCGCGGCGGTACTGGCGGCGACCGGCCTGGTGGACGCCTCCCCCGTCCAGACCGAGCCGTTCACCGAGTGGGTGATCGCAGGCGAGTTCCCGGCCGGCCGACCGATCTGGGAAGCCGCCGGGGCCAGGTTCGTCACCGATGTCACGCCCTTCGAGCACCGCAAGCTGGCGCTGCTGAACGGCGCCCACTCGCTGCTGGCCTACGCCGGCACGGTCGTCGGCCATGAGACGGTGGCGGACGCGATCAACGACCCACGCTGCCGGGCCTGGGTCAACCAGTGGTGGGACGAGGCGGTGCGCCACCTGCCGCTGCCGGCCGAGGAACTGGCCGCCTACCGCGAGGCCCTGCTGGCACGGTTCGAGAACCCGCGGATGCGGGACGCCCTGGCCCGGATCGCCGCGGACGGGTCGGCCAAGCTACCGATCCGGATCGTGCCCACCCTCCGCGCCGAGCGGGCGGCCGGCCGGGTGCCCACCGGAGCCTGCCGCGTGGTCGCCTCCTGGGTGCTGCAGCTGCGCGGTCATGGCGCACCGGTCAAGGACGTCCAGCCGGAGCTCGCCGCCCGGCTGGCGGAAGGCTCACTGGCCGACACCATCGTCAACGTGCTTGCCTACCTGGGCGACGATCTCGCGTCCGATCAGATCATCGGGGACGCTGTCACGGCCGGTGCCGACGAACTGCTCCAGGCCATTTGAGAGAAGGAAAGAACCATGGAACTGCGTCCCGACTCCGCCTGGTCGCTGGTGGCCCCCACCAGCATCGGTATCCGGATCACGCCCGACGACCGGCAGCCGGTGCACATCTCGAGCCGGTTCACGATGACCGCCACCTCGGCCGAGAGCAACGTCCTGTCGGTGTCGAGCCACCTGGGACTGCCCACCAAGATCCTGACGAACTTCGTCGCGGACTCCCCGATCTCGGCCTTCATCAAGGCCGACCTCCGGGCACGCTCGATCGCGTACGAGGGACCTGAGAAGCCGCAGGGCGGAGCCTGGGGCTACCGGCACCAGTTCAACATCGCCGATTCCGGGTTCGGCGGCCGGGCACCGCGGGTCTGGAACGATCGCGCCGGCGAGGTCGGGCTGGATCTCGACATCGCCGACTTCGACCCCGAGCGGCTGTTCGGCGCCGAAGGGGTGCAGATCCTGCACCTGTCCGGCCTCATCGCCGCGCTGTCACCGAAGTCCAGCCAGTTCTGCCTCGACCTGGCCCGGGCCGCGAAGGCGCACGGCACCCTGGTCAGCTTCGACCTGAACTACCGCGCCTCGTTCTGGAAGGGACGCCAGGAGGAGCTCTCGGCGGTCTTCACCGAGATCGCCTCGGCGACCGACATCCTGATCGGCAACGAGGAGGACTTCCAGCTCGCCCTGGGCGTCCAGGGGCCCGAAGCCGGCGGCAAGGACATCGCCGACCAACTGGCCGGCTTCGTCGAGATGATCGGACGAGTGAAGGCCCGGTTCGGTCAGGCCCAGCTGTTCGCCACCACCCTGCGCGAGGTGGTGGACGCCAACGCCCACCAGTGGGGCGCGTTGGTGAGCGACGCCTCCGGCACCTACGTCGCCGAACCCCGTCCGATCGCGGTGCTGGACCGGATCGGCGGCGGCGACGGCTTCGTCGGCGGTCTGCTGTACGGCCTGCTGCGCGGCTGGCCCACGGAGAAGGCGATGCAGTTCGGCTGGGCGAGTGGCGCCTACGCGGCCGGTTCGCTGACCGACTACGCCTCCCCGATCGATGAGGCAGCCGTCTGGTCGATCTGGGAGGGCAACGCCCGCGTCGTCCGCTGACATGGCTCAAGTTGGGGACGGTTCCTAACTCCGGCCAGGGATACCTCGAAGCTGGTTGCTGGCCCGAGTTGAGAACCGTCCCCAACTCGGGACAGGCGGGGTCGGCGTCCCAGGTGATGGGCCGGCGGGAGAGCCGGTTCGCTATGCTCGCGGGTCTCGGGTACTTCGTCGTCCCGGATCCCAAGGAGCGCACAGCAGATGGCAGACAAGACCCTCAACCGCGACACCTCCCGGCTCGACCCGACCATCTGGGATCACCGCTGGGGTTACCGGGACACCAAGCTTGTGGTGGAGCCGGACGAGTGTGTGATCATGACGGGCTCGCGATACAACCTGTGCGGCTACCCCATGCCCTACCTGATCCCGTTCGTGCGCACCGAACTCGACTTCGACATCGACTTCACCACCACCCGCCCGCTCACCGAGGCGCCCTACGTCTCGCCGGTGAAGCAGAACAAGCGCTTCCTCACCGCGCTCGCCAAAGCGCTGAAGGACGATCAGTTCACCAACGACGACCGGGAGCGGCTGATCCACTCCCACGGTCAGACCACCACCGACGAGGTGTCGCGGGTGCTCTACGGCAACCTGGCGCGCACCGTCGATCTGGTGGTGTGGCCGGAATCGGAGGAGGACTGCGTCGCGGTGGTCGGCCTGGCCCGCCAGCACAACGTCTGCCTGATCCCCTACGGCGGCGGGACGAACGTCTCCGACGCCCTGCGGATCCCCGAGTCGGAGACCCGGATGGTGGTCTCGCTGGACATGCGGCGGATGGATGCCATCGAGTGGCTGGACGCCGAGAACCTGACCGCCTGCGTGCAGGCGGGGATCCTGGGCGGCCGGCTGGAGGAACTCCTGGCCGAGCAGGGCTTCACCTGTGGCCACGAGCCGGACAGCATCGAGTTGTCGACCCTGGGCGGCTGGATCGCCACCAATGCCTCGGGGATGAAGCGGAACCGCTACGGCAACATCGAGGACATCGTCGAGAACATCACGTTGGTCACCCCGTCGGGCGTGGTGGAGAACCGGTACTCCACCCCCCGCCAGGCAGCCGGCGTGGAGGCCTTCCGAGCGGCCTTCGGCTCGGAGGGCAACCTCGGACTGGTGACCAAGGCGGTGCTGCGGATCCACAAGCTGCCCGAGGCCAAGAAGTATGGCTCGGTGATCTTCCCCGACTGGAGGACCGGCGTGGCGTTCATGGCCGCGCTGAACCAGACCGGCGCCAAGCCGGCCTCGATCCGGCTGGTCGACAACGTCCAGTTCCGCCTGGGGCAGGCACTGAAACCCGCACCCTCGGACCGGGTGAAGATCCTGAAGAGCAAGGCCGAGAAGCTGCTGGTCACCAGGATCAAGGGCTTCGATCCGAACCAGATGGTGGCTGCGACGATGGTGCTCGAAGGCACCAAGGACGAGGTCGACTACCAGTTCAAGGTGGTGATGGACACCGCCAAGAAGTTCGGCGGCATCTCCGGCGGGCCCAGCAACGGCGAGCGGGGCTACATGCTCACCTACGCGATCGCCTACATCCGCGATCTGCTGGCGGACTACTACATCGTCGGCGAGACCTATGAGACGACGGTGCCCTGGAGCAGGATCCATGACGTGTGCGACGCCGTCAAGCGGGTGGCTGCCGCCGAGCACCAGCGGCTCGGCTTCCCCGGCAAACCCTTCGTCTCACCGCGAGTGACCCAGATGTACCACACGGGGGTCTGCATCTACTTCACCCACGGGCTGATCCACTCCGGTGTCGAGGACGGCGACGAGAAGTTCGCCGAGATGGAGAAGAACATCCGCGCCGCGATCATGGAGGCCGGCGGCTCGATCTCCCACCACCACGGCATCGGCAAGCTGCGCAAGAAGTTCGTCGACCGGGTCGCCACCCCCGAGAGCCGGGAAGCCGTCCGCGCTCTGAAGGAGGGGGTCGACCCGACCAACGTCTTCGGGGTCCGCAACAACATCTTCGCCGAGTAGCCGGCCCTCCGAGGGCCCCGGTTCCTCCCGCCGGGGGGTCCGTTCGGAGTGGGCGATCCGGCGGCGGGGCTCCCCCAGCGGTGCTGAGTTGTCCACCGCTGAGGGCTCAACGGCTCGCCCCGCGGGCGGGTGGGATCATCGTCCTCGTGGCTGTGCTCGCTGACCTGGTCCGTCCGGCAATCGCTGACGATGCGGCCGCGTGTGCGACCATCTACGCGCCGTACGTCCGAGACACCGCGATCACCTTCGAGACCGACGTCCCATCGGAGGCCGAGATGGCCGGACGGATCGCCGCTCACGGAGCCAGCCACGGTTGGCTCGTGCTGGAGCGGGACGGCGAGGTCGCCGGCTACGCCTACGCCTACGCGTTCTCCCCGCGTCCGGCCTACGACTGGTCCTGCGAGACCAGCATCTACGTGGCCGCGGATACCCGTGGCGGTGGTGTCGGCCGGGCCCTCTACGGCGCGTTGCTGCCGCTGCTGGCCGAGCGCGGCTACCGGCGCGCCCTCGCCCGGATCACGCTGCCCAATCCCGCCAGCATCGCCTTCCACGAGCACTACGGCTTCAGCCGATCGGGTGTGCTGCGGCGGGTCGGCTGGAAACTCGGCGCCTGGCACGACGTCGCCTACCTGCAACGCGACCTCGCCGACCCCACCGCGCCGCCCTCGGCCTGACCGGCGCACCAGGACCGGATCACGAAGGTTCTCGGGTCAGGTGCTCGACCGGCCCTCGACCAACCGCCGCCACACCCGCCGAAGGCCCGAACCCGCCGCACCGCGGCGGACTCTGCGCCGGCGCCTACTCGGTGACGTTCACGAAGCCGTGGGCGCCGCGCTCGGCGTCCACCATCAGGTGGCTGACCACCGGGTAGTGGCCGGCTTCGGGAAACACCGCTTCGACGAAGCCCCCCTGCGCCGGCAGCAGACCCAGCACCTGGGAGCCGCCGCGCCGGGTGCCGAAGGCATCCTCGCCACGCTTCAGCAGATAGCTGCCCTCGGCGTAGACGGTGTCGAACTGCGAGCCGACGATGTGGAAGCTGCTGAGCCGGTTCGGGCCGGCGGCCAGCACCCAGAATCGCACCCGCTCCCCCACCCTCGCGGCGAACTGTTCCTGATCGTAGGCATTGGCGACACCGTTGAAGACCACGTAGTCGGGCTCCTCGGCGTTGACCTTGTCGGCGTTCACCTCGGTGGCGCTTTCCGGAGCGGACGCTGCGGTGTCGAGGTACACCTCGGATTGCACCAGGACGTACGACCGATCGACCTCCGGCAGATCGTCGGGTTCGATGATCACCGCACCGTGCATCCCGGCCGCGATGTGGGCGCTCATCGGCATGGTTGAGCAGTGGTACATCCACACCCCCGCCATGGTGGCGGTGAACCGGTAGACCAGGGACTCACCGGGTTCGATGGTGCGCATCGGCTGGTCGGGCGCCAGCGAACCGGCGTGGAAGTCGATCGAGTGCCCGATCGTGCCGTCGTTCACCAGGGTGATCTCGAAGACGTCGCCCACCCGGCCGTGCAGCACCGGCCCGGGGGCGGTGCCATTGAAGGTCCAGCGCCGCTGCCACACTCCGGGAGCGACCTCCAGCGGCACCTCCTGGACGGTCATGGTCAGCCTGTGCACCTTCTCGTCGGTCAGCGGTGGCAGCACCGGATCGATCACGGACGACAGTGCCGGCACCTCACCACTCGGCTCGTGGTCCCCGTGACCGGTCGGATGGACGGACGGCTCGACGGCGGGAGCGTCATCGACGATCACCTCGAAGACCATGCCCATCTGCCGGTGGCCGACCACCGAGCAGAAGCCGAGGATCGACTCCCCGATCACCCCGGCATCCAGCTCTTCGCTCGCCCCCGGAGCCAACCGGTCGGTCCGCGCATCGCCGATCACCAGATCGTGGGTGGTGGTGTCGGAGTTCACCAGTTCGACGATCAGTTGGTCGCCGCGAGCGATGTGCACGCTCGCCGGCTCGTAGTGCATCCCGACCGCCTGGACGCGCACTCGCACCACGTTCCCGGTCGGGGTGACGGACGAGGTACCGGTGGGGGCGGACGTCCCCACCCCGGCGGCGGCCGGGTCGATCCCGATGCCGAACACCACCGCGGTGGCGATGGCTGTCAGCCCGGCGATCAGCTGGCCCGCGGTGAGCACGCTCGGGGTCTTCGCCGGCGCTGGACGCGGGATCGGGGTGGGCGCCGGGTCCGCCGCGTCCGCCTCCCGGCGGGCGCGCAGCGAAGCCCGCAGTCCCCCGGCCATCAGCGGCAGGAACATGGCCGCCGCGATCAGGGCCAGCAGCGATCCGGTGACCTTCACCCAGCTCGGGGTGGGCAGCAGCCACAACGCGAGGCCGCCGTTGATCGCGATCAGCCGGAAGCCGCCCGCCTTGTTGAACCAGGCCTGGCCGACCCGGACGACGCTGGGTCCGCCGCCGATCACCGAGGGCAGCAGGTAGGACAGCGCGCCGGTCACGAGCTGGACGACGCAGCCGGCCACCAGCGTCGCGGCCGGCCAGATGAAGCCCTCGCGGACGGCAGCCCAGTCGGGAGCGGTGATCAGCAGCCACCCGGCCCACCCCAGGCCGATCACCAGCCAGATCAGGGAGACCCCGACGGACAGGGGCGCGAACTCCCGCGGCGGACGGTTCCGGGCCGGACTCCACAGGCCGCGTGCCCAGAGAGCGAAGGCGGCCAGGTAGAGGACCAGTCCGAGTGCCGCCAGCCAGCCGGCCCCCACCAGCGCACCGACCACCACGACCACGACGGAGCCTGCGAACAACGGCAGCGCGCGCCGCGTCCACAACGCCGCGCGGTCGTCCATCCGGGTGCGCAACATGGTGGGCCACAGCGTCAGCAGCGTCCCGGTGACGGTCAGCCCGATCCAGCCCAGCACATTCGCCAGGGCGTGGCCGACCAGCAGCCGGCCGTGCCAGGTGTCGTCCCAGCCCCAGGCGGTGATCACACCGAGGGCGATTCCCAACAGCAGGGAGCCCGCAGCGGCCAGGTAGTAGTACACCGTGATCCTGAACCGGGCCGGCAGCGCCCTGCGCAGCATCCGCCACAGCTCGACGCCGTGCCAGGCCACCACGCCCCCGACCACCAGCGCGCCCACCACGGTCACCGGCCACCATGTCGTGGGCACGCCCACCAGCACGATCGCCGTCCCTGCGGCCAGCAGCACCAGCCTGACGACCTGACGGCGGTTGCCGGCCTCATCACCCGGCGAACGCAACACGGTCTGGGCGAAGTGATGGCTCCACACCATGATGGCGTGGCTGGCCGCACCCAGCAGGACAAGGTGCAGCAGCAGCCAGTCGGCATCCGGCACCCAGCGATGGATCATGGCGAGCACGATCGCGGCGCCGAACCAGACCACCAGCGGCAGGTCGCGCCAGATCGACGTGCCCCGGGCGAGGAAACGCGTCATCCGCGCACCACCAGGGTGAGCGCGGTGAGCAGGAAGACCACCAGGGAGACCACGGTGACGATGCCACCCACCTTCCAGAGTTCGTTGAAGCCGGCCAGCGCGGCGCCGAACCGGAGGATCAGGCCCGCGTGCAGCAGGATCAGCGGCAGATAGAGCACGGGACGATACGGCAGCGCCCGTCCGAGCACCGCGGGCAGGATGACCGGCGCGTGCGCCATCACCATCGAGAGAGCGAAGCCGAGGAAGACCCCGTGCACCGCCACGTCGTAGCCGGCCTGGTCGGCCACCAATCCGCGCACGGTGAGGACGGCGCCTGCCAGCGCCAGCTGCAAGTAGCCTGCGAGCAGCGCGATCGCGATGTAGCGGCGTTGTCCGTCCAGCCGAAGTTGCCGTCGCACGACGTCCCGCAGCAGCAGCCATCCGGCGGTGAAGAGAAGGGTCAGCCCCAGCAGCCGATCCCCGATCGGCGGCGCCGTCAGCGCGACGCAGGCGCTCAGGGTGTAGGCCACCGAGACCCCCAGCAGCGTGCTCACGGCGCGCGGGCCCATCCAGAGTTGCGCCAGCTCGGCTCGTTCGGAGGCGATGGTGAGGACGATGAAGCCGATCAGCCAGCTGATCGCCGAAGGGATGTCGACGACCGTCGCCACCACCGCGCCGGCCACCAGTAGCACCGCCGAGAGCACCTGCACCGCCACCAGCGGCAGCGGTGCTCGCCGCCACAGGGCGACGTAGACCGCCACCAGCAGCACAGCACCCTCGATCTGCAGCAGCTGCCCAAGCAGCAGCGGTGCCGGCGTGAGCAGGGTCAGCCCGCCCAGCCCGAGCAGTGCCGGGGCAAGGTAGCCCCACGCCTGACGCAACGCCTGGGCACGTTCCAGCGAGATCAGCGTGCCGAGGAAGCCGAGCACCATGACCAGCCCGTGCACGTCCCCTGCGCGGTGGGACGCGACCGGAGCCCACACCTCCAGCCGGATCAGCGCGGCATTGAGCCCGGTGATCAGGCAGCCCCCGCCGAGCGCGAGCAGCGCCAGCCGCGGGGCGGCGCCACGAGTGCCGGCACGAGGGGCGGCCGGAGAGTCGGTCAGCACGCTCGCTCCTTTTATTTCACAAAGATATGTAAAAAATACCCCATCTCGACCTGCCGTGTGGCGGGTTCGTCGCAGCGGTTGGCCATTCCCATCGAGCGCGACACTGATCGGGGAGCCAGTCGGAACCCGGCTGGGCCGACCCCGGCTGGAATGTGGGATCCTGGGCGGTATGCGACTGCTCCTGATCCGTCATGGCGAGTCTGAGAACAACCGCATCCACGCCGAGACCGGCAGTTGGTCGGGTCGCTCACCTGACCCGGAGCTGACCGATCTGGGGCATACCCAAGCCGGCAAACTCGCCGACTTCTACGTCCAGCGGCGACTTCCGAGGCCGGACGTGCTGCTGACCTCGCTGATGCGACGGGCGGTCTCCACCGCCGCCCCACTGGCGAAAGCGCTCGACCTGCCGCTCCAGGGCCATCCGCTGCTGCATGAGGTCGGCGGGGTGTACGAGGCCGACGACGAGGGGCCGCACGTGGCCGGCACCCCCCGTCCCGGTAGCCCGGCGAGCGGGCTCCTAGCCCTGAGCCCACTGCTGGTGCTGCCCGTGGACGCGGACGAGACCGGCTGGCACCGCCGTCCGTTCGAACCTCCGGTCCACGCCTGGGATCGCGCCTGCGAAGTGGCTGCGGAGTTGCGATCCACCTACGGCGACACCGACCACCTGATCGGCGTGGTCTCCCATGCCTGGTTCAGCCAGTACCTGATTCACGCCCTGCTGGGTTGGCAGCCCGAGGTGGACGGCAGGCTCTCGGCCTGGCTGGTGATCCACAACACCGGCCACACCCTGATCGAACTCGAACCCGGTTCCGGCTGGCCGCCCGCCCTGGTCTGGCTCAACCGTCACGATCACCTTTCCGAGGACGAGATCACCGGCTGACCTGCAGATCCCCGAGGCGCTCCGGATGCAAACCTGCACCGGCGAGCGATGCGGCCCCGGCTGCAGGAATACCTGACCTGCGCCGCCGGGTTGTGCCGACCATGAGGACCATCGAGTTCGGCCTGGACACCTTCGGCGGCGTGACCAAGGATGCCGAGGGAAGGCCGCTCGCCCACGCGCAGGTGATCCGCGACCTGGTCGAGGACGCCACCACCGCCGACCAACTGGGCCTGGACTTCTTCGGCGTCGGCGAGCACCATCGTCCCGACTTCGCGGTCACGTCACCGGAGATGGTGCTGGCTGCCATCGCCTCCCGGACACAGCGGCTCCGGCTCGGCTCGACGGTGACCGTGCTCAGTTCCGACGACCCCGTCCGGGTGTTCGAGCGCTTCGCCACCCTCGACGCGGTGTCGAACGGGCGGGCGGAGATCGTGGCCGGTCGTGGCTCGTTCGTCGAGTCGTTCCCCCTGTTCGGTTACGACCTGCACGACTACGAGGTGCTGTTCGAGGAGAAGCTCACGCTGCTTGCCGCGCTGCTCACGGAGGAGCCCGTCACCTGGAGCGGGACGACACGGGCCGCGCTCACCGAGCAGCGGGTGTTCCCGACCACCGCGAACGGCATCCGCGCCTGGGTAGGCGTGGGCGGAACCCCGGAGTCGGTCGTGCGAGCGGCCCGCCACGGGTTCGGCCTGTTTCTGGCCATCATCGGCGGCCCAGCGGAACGGTTCGCACCGTTCATCGACCTCTTCGAGCGCGCGCAGGACGAGTTCGGGGTACCGCATCGGCCGGTCGCGGTTCACTCCCACGGCCTGGTCGCCGACACCGACGCCCAGGCCCGCGAGCTGTTGTTCGACGGGTGGATGGCGATGCGCCGGCAGATCGGAGCCGAGCGCGGCTGGCCCCCGCCCAGCGCCGGCGACTTCGAGCGGGAGATCGACGAGGGCGCGCTCTACGTCGGATCGCCGGAGACGGTCGCGGCGAAGATCGCGCACACCCTGCGGAAACTCACCATCGACAGGTTCGACCTCAAGTACGACCAGCCCGTCACCCATGCCGACCAGCTCCACTCGATCGAGCTCTACGGCGGGAAGGTGGTACCGCTGGTCAAGGACATGCTCGCGTAGCGGCGCTCACGGACGCACCGGGCGGTAGGTGATGTGGGTCACCAGGGACGCGACCCGCACCGACACCCGCTCGAGCCGCTGCGGCGGCACGCCGTCGAAGACCCGCTCGCCGGAGCCGATGATGCTCGCCGTGATGTGAAGGCGCAACTCGTCCAGGAGACCGGCCGCCAGGAACTGGTTGACCGTCCGCGCGCCGCCCGCGACAGAGATGTTCTGGCCGTCCGCCACGGCCCGCGCCCGTTCCAGCGCAGCCTCGATACCGTCGGTGACGAAGTGGAACGTCGTGCCGCCGTCCATCTCGATCGGCTCGCGCGGGTAGTGAGTGAGCACGAAGACAGGATTGTGATAGGGCGGATTGGGACCCCACCAGCCACGCCACTCGCGATCCCACTCGCCGCGGACCGGGCCGAACATGTTGCGGCCCATGATGGTGGCACCGGAGTCGACGATCGCATCGACCTCGGCCTTGTTCTCCTCGTAGGTGTCGAACATCCAGGCATGGAGCCAGCTGTCGTCGATGTCGCCGAACGGCGCCTCCTCGCGTTGGTTGACTCCGGTGGCGAAGCCATCCGCAGAAACGGCGATGTCGCTGAATACGATGCCCATGCTCACTGACTCCCAACTGATCGCGATCTCTCAGTGAGCGCAGGGTAGCGCTGAGGGCAGGGCAGGCTCGGCCGATCACTCTCTGAGCATCGGCATCCTGCGGCTGGCTCTCATCCCTTCGGCACGGACGAGCGGGCGCTGGTCGGATGTTCGCACGGCTGCACGAATTCCCGTCCTGGCAAGGCGGGATAACCCGGGTTCAGGCACGGAATTGTCAGAGCCGCCGGTCAGACTGGTGGCATGGTCGACACGGTGGTGGAGCAGCAGGCTCCAGCGACGCAGCGGCTCCGGGCCGCCGTCGCCGCGGAGAACGCCGCCCAGGCGGCGAAAGCTCGCGCCATCCTCGACCTGGCCCACGAACACCACTGGTACGAGGGAGCCGAGTTCGAGATGGTCGGCCACCGACCGGTCCGGATCGGCGCGGACGGCACGATGCTGGTAGACGAAACCCTGCCGCTGGAGATAGCGGCGTTGACCGGCACCTCGCTGGCGTCCGCCACCGGGCTGGTCCGTGACGTGGTGAACCTCCACGCCCGCCACGAACACGCCTGGGCAGCCGTCGACGACGGACGGATCCCGCTGTGGCGCGCCCGGCAGCTCACTCAGCTCGCCGAAACCTTCGACCTGGGATTCGCCGAGTGTGTGCTGGTGGACGCGAAGCTCCAGCGGCTGCTGGGTGTCGTCGGCTGGGGCAGAGCGATGGCCCGCTACCGAGCGGCGATCATCGAGGTCGCTCCCGGCAAGGTCGCCACCCACAACGAGAAAGGCCGCCACTCCCGGCGGGTGACGATCGGCACGGATCCGGATGATCCGACCTTGTCATGGATGTCTGCCTTGGCCGATACCAGTGATCTGAAAGCGTTCGATCATCTGCTCGGACTGGTCACCCACGCGCTCATCGGGCTGGGCGATACCGACCCGGTCGATGTCGTGCGATCGAAAGCCCTCGGACGCATGGCCGACCCCGAAGGTGTCCTCGCCCTGCTGGACGGCGTGGATGATGCGACGTTCGCCGCGCAGCAGTCGGAGAAGCAGAGCCGGCGCCGGCACAGCCCGGTCGCCCAGGTGTACGTCCATCTGAACGGCGACATCCTCGAAGCCGGCGGACCGGCGCGCATCGAACGACTCGGCCCCGTCCTGGTTGACGGGTTGAGCCACGTGATCGGGCACCACCGGATCAAGCTCACCCCGGTGGTCCATGTGGAGGGAACCGAGCCGGCGGTCGACGGCTACGAAATCCCCGAACCGATGCGTCAGGCCGTGCTCAACCGCGATCGGTTTGAGGTGTTCCCCTACTCCTCGCGGGAAGCCCGAGGACTCGATCTCGATCACACCCTTCCTTATCTGGAAGGCCGGCCGGGCCAGACCCGTCCATCGAATCTGGGGCCGTTGGGACGCCGTCCGCACCGTGGCAAGACCCACGGCGGCTGGCGCCTCGACCAGCCCCGACCCGGGGTGTTCTGGTGGCGCTCCCCTCACGATCAGATCTACCGCGTCGGACCCCAGGGCACCTGGAACCTCACGATGGACGGAACGGAACGCAGCACCATCGAACGACTGCGACTCTGGGAACTCGACCGACGAATCGGCGGGCACACACCCTGATCACTGGTCCTCCCGGAGAACCCCGCCACCTCGCCCGGCAGGGTTCCCGTTGGGGCGCCGTCGCGCGATCGGATCTGCGCCCGGGGTCGGCTGCCTACCCAGGATCAGGTACGGACCTGGAGCCGCTAAGGCTTCAGCGGGAACACCATCCGCGTGATCGCCTGGGCCGGATCGACGTCGGGCGGGCTGTCGTACAGCTCCCACATGTAGTCGGTCAGGGGGAGACCCTGCTGGTCCATCCAGGCTCCGAGCTCCCCGTAGGCCGCTGGGAGATCGTCGTAGGGTCCGACGTGCGTACCCACCACTGCCTGAACCGCCGGCCAGGCGGTGACGGTCATGCCGCTCAGTTCCAGTTCCCGGTCGATCCCGAAGCCGATCTCGACGTCCACCACGTCCGTCGGCATCCCGAAATAGCAGGCGTAGGCGGGGCCGAGCACCTGACCGCCGGCGGCCGTCACGGCCGCGGCGACCTCCTGGTAGACCTCGGGAAAGACCCGGCTCAACTCGTGCATGGGAACGACCTGGCGAATGCCGGCGGCCAGCCAGGCGTCGATGGTTTCAACTCGAGGGTTCACACTCATCCCGGCCTCCTTGCTCAGGGCGTGTCACCACGATCACGGTAACACTCGGCGGCCCGCGGCGCACTCGCCGGCGGAGTCGCCGTTCGAAGGCACGAATCGGTGATCGTGAGTGGGCGGGACGGCTCAGGCGGGTCGAACCGTGCGGCGCATGACGGTGTTCTTCATCCCCTTGGAGCGGACGAACCCGAAGCCGGCCTCCTCGTACATCGCACATGTGCCGTTGTAGAGGAAGGAGTTGTTCATCCTCTACTCACCGACCTCGTGCGGGTAGCCCTCGACCACGCCGCCGCCCTGCAGCGCAATCAAGAAAAAGAGAGCCCGGCCGATGGCCCAAGCTCCCCCATACGAACGATGACCCGAGTCATCACATCGGTGGAGCTAAGGGGATTCGAACCCCTGACCTTCTCATTGCGA
>CAYSZZ010000010.1:70329-111822 GCA_964435735.1 uncultured Propionibacteriaceae bacterium | reverse complement strand
CTGGCCAGCCAGCGGCGGGCCCGGCCGGCGAGCACGCCGACCAGACCCAGCCCGGTACGTGCGCCTCCACAGGGCCGCCAACGGGCCACTCCCCCGCCGCCGGGTAGGGCGTAGGCTCATTTCCGTGGGGCGAGTTGACCAGTCGTTCGAGCGGATGGAAGTGTCGGGGCCGATCCCGCAAGGCCCCTTCTCGGCGAACTGCGAGGGCTGGGGCGAGGGCACGGGCTACGGCCGCCTGGGCAGTGAGTTCGACGTCAGCGACAGCCCGCTGATCACCACCCAGTTGGTGTACATAGCCGATTGGCGGGGCGGCTACTTCACCCGCCGTCACAGCCTGGAGTCGTATCTCGTCTTCTTCACCACGGACGGCCAGGGCGAGCTGGTGTATCGGGAACGGACGACCGTGCAGACGCCCGGCTCCGCCTTCTGGATCGACTGCCGCGAGCCTCATGAATACCGGACGAAGGGCGAGAGCTGGTCGGGAGTGGGCATCCACTTCGAGGGTGGAGCCAGCAGGTTGTACTGGGATGCGTTCTGCAGCGGCCCGTCTCCGCTGCCCTTCGACGGCGCGCGATCTGTCGACACCCTTCCCACGGTTCGCGCCGATACCCAGATCGGCAAGTTGCGCGTCCTCGTGGACGCCCTGTGCTTCGCCTTGTGGACGCTGCCGAACATGGAGCTTCACACCAACCGGGTGCTGACCGAGCTTCTCACCGAGTTGCTGCTGCGGCCGTCCGTTGACGGCGCGGCCCATGACGGGCCCGTGGAGCAGGGGATTCGGTATGTGATGGACCACTATCGCCAGCACCTCACTCTTGACGGCATCGCCGAGCGAGTCCACCTGAGCAAATACCACCTGGCCCGGGGCTTCAAGGAGGCGACCGGGATGCCACCCATCGAGTACCAGCTGCACCTGCGCGTGGAGGCCGCCCGTCAGCTGCTGCTCCATTCGGACTTCTCCGTCACCCGAGTCTCTTCCATGGTCGGGTTCGAAACGGACCAGCAGTTCCGGGCGGCCTTCCGGAAACGGACGGGCCTTAGCCCATCAGCCTTCCGAAAGCACTGGCTCGGTTGAGAGAGCCTCGCTCCTGAACTCGCTGTGCCCGCCCTGTTTGCGGAACACGACCCAGGCCCAGACGAGCCCGACGGCTGCAGCGAAGAACACGATCAGGTAGAGCACCCTGGGGCCGACTGCGGCCAGCGCAGGCGTCACGACGGCCATGCCGGCCGCGACGAAGCGGGCGATGGAGATGACCGTACCCTGGGCGGTTGCGCGAAGCTCGGTCGGGAACTGCTCCTGAGTCCACACCTTCATGATCGTCTCGCCCGCGAAACTGGCCCCGATCACGCCGAACACCGCGCTGATCAGGTAGTTCGTGAACGTGAACTCGAAGATCACCAGCCACAGGTAGCTGCCCAGCACCATGGCCGCACCGATCGTGAACGCGAGGAAGCGCCACTTGGTGTCCACGATCCGCATGAAGACGAGGATCATCACCAAGGACACGGGCATCAAGTAGAGGGAGAGGGAGGCGGCGGTGGCCACGTCCGTCCCCGCGACGTTCACCAGGAGGTAGGTACTGAACTGGCCGGCGGTGTTGGCGCCGACGTTCACCATCGAGTAGAAGACGATCAGGGCGACCAGCGGAACCAGGTATGCCTTCGCGAACAGGTCCTTGAGCGTGCGCTGCGCCGGTGCCGTCCCGGCGGGCTCGGCGGCCCGGTCCTTCTGGGCCAGCCAGACGGGTGACTCGGGAAGCGGGATGCGGAACGCCAGCACGACGGCGGCAACGACCACGATGTGGCCGAAGATGATCTGGGCGCCCAGCTCGCCGGCGTTGCCCCAGGTCATGCCGATGAAGACGGCGGCCAGGATGCCGACCATCCACAGGGCCTGGGAGACCGAGAGGATCTTGCCCCGGTTGGTGTCGTCGGCGGCTTCGGAGATGGTGGCCAGCGACACGGGGAGGTCAGCGCCGGTCCCGAAGCCAACCAGCAGTGTGCCGACCATCAGCAGCGAGAAGTCTCGCGTGAAGAACAGGATGAGCGCGCCGGCGATGATAATGCCCATCGTCGCCGAGAAGACCGGGCGACGCCCGAACTGGTCGCCCAGTTTGCCGCCGACGAGAGCGCCGACCGCGATGCCAACCGTCAGGGCGCCGGACGCCCAGCCGACCTGGTCGCCGCTAAGGCCGAGCACGCTCTGGTAGATGACGATCGCCATCGAGAAGCTCACGATGGCTGCGGCGTCGATATAGGAAGCCATGCCGGCGACGACGCCGATGAACCAGGGGTTCGGCTTCTTGGGAGTATCCGTGGTGTCCATCATTGACTCCATTTCTGATTGTTCCGGCTTTCACGCAGCGATGCGTGAGATGTGGATGGTGACCGGGCCCTGTAGCCCGTAGTCCTGTGGCTGTTCTGGAACCGGCACGTTGAAGAGGGGCGCGTCCGCGTCCAGGTCTTCCTCGCCCATCGCCAGCTGGGCCATCAGCTTCGACTGCTCGGAGACCTTCTCGAAGTAGCCGTTGGCGAGCAGCACGTTCGTCAGGGTGCTGGCGACTTCGATCTCCAGCCTGTTCTCTCCTTGCTGGACGGCTCTGGTCAGGTCCGCTCGCCCGCAGGTGAAGTCGAACGGAACGGGCTGCCCATTCAGGCGGACTGCAGCCGAGTTGCCGTAGGTGGAAGGGACCATCAGCTCGTACCTGCAGCCGTCCTGGATCGCGGGCACCGAGAAGACGGTGCGGTACCGGCCCAGCCCGGACACCTCCGGGCCGACCTCGGGGATCGCCTTCCACGGGATCAGGCGGGTCTTGCCGACCGGGATGGTGGTCTTGCTGGTCTCGTAGAAAACCTCTTCGGAGACGTAGCCCAAGCCGCGGTCCTCAGTGACGGAGACCTTGTCGCCCTTCGTCCAGGACTCGACCTCCAGCTCCCAGTCGCCCAGCACCAGGGAGGTGTCGAGCCTTCGCTCGCCGTCCTGGCCCGGGGTATCGGAGCGGTCGAGGACTATGACCGTGGCCTGTCCGGGGAGAAGTCGGAGCTTGAGCTTGGTGGAGTTGCCATCCGCGGTGGCAGGTACCGGCTCGAGGTCTCCTGTCCAGCAGTCGACCTGATACGGCTGGCCGACGCCCTCGAGCGTGAGTGTCGTCTCCACCGGCGTGCCCGTCTCGTACTGGTACTGGTAGACGAAGACGTGCAAGTCGCCGCCCACCTCGCGGGTGAGGGTGAGGACCTGCTCGGAGTCGCTGGCGGCGACGGGAGCGACGCCCAACTCGGCGAGCACGTCCGGCAACTCGTCCTGGCGGTCGAGCACCCGGACGTTGGGAAGCGCGACCAGCCTCTCGGCGAGCTCGCGGACCTCGAGGTCGCGCCCGTCGTTGAACAGCGAATGGCTGGCCGCCTTGCCGTGGGTGACCGTCATGCCATTGTGGATGTCCTCCACGCAATTGTTGACCAGCACGACGGGAAGCCCGTCCCCGGCGAGCGACACCAGCCTGGCCAACGAGTCAGCCGGCAGTGCCTCCTGGAAGACGACCAGCGCCCGGTAGCCGGCGGTCTCGGGGGCGAGGCGTCCGTCCACGACCTCGAGCCCCAGATCCTCCAGAAGCCTCGGCGAGAAGTAGTCGAACGCGTAGCCTGCCCGCTGCAGCCCGCCGTCCTTCCAGTAAGGGTTCTCCCCCGCCCGGAAGCCTCCGTGGGCGTAGAACTGGCTTTCCAGAGAGTCGAACCCGAACGTGACCAGGTTGTTGATCTTGTAGTCGGAGCGAAGGATGCCCAGATCCCGGCGGGCATGGCCGGCACGCAGGAGCCGCTGATAGCGGGCAAGCATGGCCGTCCAGTCCTTGTAGTGGGGCCAAGCGGGCTGACGGGGACCGAACCTCTCGGAGAACATGGGCCACATGCCCTCATGCCCCGGCCAGTCCGTCGATTCGGGGGCGCCGCGCAGCGAGGACCATCCGTGCAGGACGGTCTTGGTCACGCCCGCCGCGAACTGCGTGTAGATGAGCTGCGTGTAGAAGTTCAGCCCGAGCCTGTAGTTCTCGAGGGTCGCGCCCGTCTCGGAGGAGTACGTCTTGCCGTACAGGTGCGCGACTCCCGCGAGAGCGCGGTACGAGTCGAGCTGCCCGGCGAACTCGAGCGACTCGGTCTCGATGCCGTCTACGAACCTGCCCGGCTGCGAGATCTCGAACGGCAGGCCGTAGGAGATCTCGGCACGCAGCGTCATGCCGTGGCCGTGCAGCCATTCCTGGAGCGGGCGAAGGGTGTTCTCGATGTAGAGCTCGGTGAACGTCTCGGTGAGATCGTTGCGGAGCTGTTCCGTCGGCGCCGACCCGGACTCGTAGCGGTAGTGCATCGGTCCCATCGACATCATGCCGCTGTCGGAGCGGAGCACGAGAGGCAGGTACGGCACGAGGTCGTAGCCACGACGCGATCTGAACTCGTCGAGAAGGTGATAGCCCCATAGTTGGCCACCCGCGCCGAACACGGTGAGCTCCAGCGAGTCCATGTAGAGCTGGACTCGCCCGTTGGCCACGATGGCGGCCTTGAGTTCATCGGTGAGCACGGTGGAGTCCCAGTAGTCGACGAGGGCGTCGACCCCGTAGCGGTCGAGGTAGTTGATGGTGAAGGACGTGCCGACGCTCGGCCCGGCCTCCTGCCCGGTGCCGTGCAACCAGAACGAGAACAGCAGCCAGTCGCCATCGGGCGCTGTCCAGTCCTGCTGCTCGCACGTCGGGAGGACGACCGCTTCCCCGAGCTTCGGAAGACCCTTCGCCTCGCCGATGACCGGAGCGGCTACCACCGCCAGCAGCAGCTGCTCGGTAATGGTCTCCTTGTGCAGCCGTGGTCTGGGGAGTTCGCCGGCGAAGCGCTCGCCGGCCTTGAGCTCGACGAAGGTGTAGTCGAGTTCCTTGGCCGCCGAGCGGGAGTCCGGCCCGTGGACCGAATCGGGCAGGTTCGCGTTCGACCAGTTCGTCCCGGAGGTGAAGCTGACGCCCAGCCCGGCCTCGGTGGCGGCCTGAGTAACGATGAGCGTGTCGTGGACCCACTCCTCCGAGCCCCAGCCGTACCTGGTGGAGTCAGCCCCCACCTCGTCCATGGCCAGGAACTCGGCGGCACCGAACCCGCTCTCGGCGAGCGTGGCGATCTCGTGCCGCAGCGTCTCGTCGGTATGCAGCCCTTCGGCCAGCCACCAGCGGACATCGCAGCGATACTCTGGGCCCGGCGCCTGGAGTTCAGCCTTCAGCTTGCCAATCATGGACCTTCCTCATCATTGAGTCGTTTCAGCAAGAAGATAGGCGCGGAACTGCGGCCGGGGACAGGCAAGATCTTGCTGCGCACCGATGGAATCTTGCGCCGTCACCGTTGCGGCATCGTGTCGGAAGGCCGTGGCACACACCAGCGGTGGCGGCGTCCTGCTACGCGACACCGGTCACCAACGAGAAGTTGCTGAACGTCCGACGGGCGCTGCCGCTCGCGCGTAGGCTCGGAAACGTGTTCCTCCCCTTCGCAGACTGGAGCAGGAGCTCGTACGTTCGGCGTCCGAAAACAGCGAAGGGCAGCCACCCAGTGAACGCCACCCAGCGACGACGAGCAGCCGGGATGGCCCTCCTGATCCTCGCCGCACTGACCGGCTGCACCGGAACGTCCATGCCGCCGGCCCACCCCACGCCGATCGCCTCGGCGCCCTCGACCACCACGCCACCGCCCACGCCCACGCCGACCGACTCCACGATCGAGTCGGCGACCTTCGTCTCGGTCGTGGACGGCGACACCATCACCACCAGCGCCGGAACCGTCCGGCTGATCGGGATCGACACCCCTGAGCGAGGTGAGTGCGGCCACGACGAAGCCTCGGCAGCCATTGGGCGACTCCTCGTCACCGGCGACCCGGTCACCCTTGAGCTCCCGGCCGGACAGAACGACCAGGACCGGCACGGGCGGTTGATCCGCTTCGCCACCACGCCCGACGGTGTCGACCTCGGCCTGATGCAGCTCGAAGCCGGCAACGCCATCGCCCGCTACGACTCCACCGACGGTTACCCGGTCCACCCCCGCGAAGCCGCCTACCACGCCGCCCAGCTCGCCACCCCCGGCCCCGACCGCACCGTGATCACGACCGCCTGCCAGAACCCGCCCCCGGTCAGCACGTCACCGGCGACGGAACGGTGGTGGGAGCAGTACACGTCCTGTGTGAAGCTGAAGCGGAACACCGTCGGTGACCCGACCGGGCCGTTCCGTCGCGACGATCCCGCCGAAGCCGAGATCTACGACTGGTTCGCTAACCGCACCGGCAACAACGGCGACGGCGACAACGACGGCCTCGCCTGCGAGTAGCGGACACTGAGGTGCACCGCCGACATCCAAGAACCCGGCGGAGCTACCGCCACCACCGACCTCCAGCGCGTCACCCCTCCAGTACTCAAGTTCTCTACAGCGCTGAGGGCTTACGCCTGGTTCCAGGAGCACAGACGCATCGTCAGGTTCTCCCGGCTCCGTCCGGCCAAGCGACTCCATCGGAGCACGACTATCGGTGCCACGCGCCTTCTGGACCGAGCGCCGAGGTACCGATCCGCACGACGATGCGTGCCCGGGCCCGGCTAGAAGATGTCTTCGACCAGCGTTCGGATATGGAACGGCTCAAGCACCCTCTTCGCGCTGCCGACAAGCGACTCACAGTTGTCGAGGGCGCGGAGCGTCCGTGCGCCCTCGGCGGTACGGCCCAGGGTGGGCCGAGCAGCCTCGATGCCCCGGCGAAGGTCGCGGAGCCAGACGTCCCCAACAATCCTGATCTTGAGGTAGACGTCCGCGACGCGCGCCCGGGCGACCAGATCGTCCACCCTGGACATCGTCGCCGCGCGCTGACCGACCCCGTCCGGGTCGAGCGCCGACAACCACAAGGCGAACTCCGCCACCCGGGCGCGATACGGATCCCCGATCGCGATCCGCCACGAGTCCCAGGAGATCCCGAACCCTTGGCGCGCAGGCCTCCCGTCCCGGGCGGCCAAGCTCACCGGTGACGGGGCCTCGATCCGAGCTGCCGCCGCCCACAGGACCGGGACCCGACGCTCGGCATGGACGCGAGCCGCCCGTGGAGAGTAGTTAACGAACGCTTCCCCCAAACCCTGTTCCGCTGGCTCGACAGACAGACACTCGACAGCTCCCTGGACGAACTCCAAGCCCAGGTCGACGCGTTCGATCAGATCGACACCACCGATCGACCCCACCAAGGACTCCCCGGCCGGACCACCCCCGAGACCGCCTGGCTGGCCACCCCGAGGGCCGACCCGCCACGCCCCACCGACGACCACCCCGACCGTCCGACAGCAACCCACCGAGAAGGGCACTCCGATGGGGGAGAACCTCCCCCACGGCGTCTCGTCGCCCGAGCCGTCCCTGCCCCCAGCGCGGGAATGGCTCACCCTCAGGCAGGCCGCCGAACGCTTCCACGTGAGTGTCGACGCCCTGCGCAACCGCAAGCAGGACGGTTCCCTACCCTGCCAGCGGTTCGGACCACGCCTGATCCTGGTCCGCATCGAGGATCTCGAAGCCCTCTTCCACCGCGTCCCTACCGGCAACGAACTCGCCGAACGCCGGCGCCGCCGCGCGGGAGCCTGACCACTAACCCGGGGCGGCTCGGGAGCCCGCCGGGCCCCAGAGCCGCCACGACTCGCGCCCTCCTGGATTCGGCGCGAGACACTTGTCTCCCGAAGCCGTCGAGGTGATTCAGGACCAGACGCGAATCTCCGGGTGCCAGACGCCAACCGCGCGGCCCGAGAGCACGGGGTCGATGAAGTCGCGGAGAAGTTCCCGCGCAGCGGCGATCGAGGAGGGCTCGGCCGGCGTGTTCTTCGCGAGCTTGGCGTACGCCTGGCCCCAGTGGTCCGGGACGGTGAACTCGTCAGGGAACCGAAGCCTGCGCTTGGCGCACTCGGTCGCGATCGCCTGCCGGAGAGAGGCTGCGCCGAACGCTCTGGGTCACTGCGATGACGACGAGGTCGACGAGGTCCTTCTCGCGGCTGGACGGCCGTCCGTGATAATCGGCGAGGGTGGCGCAGACCTTGTCGGCGATCTGGTTGGCCACCGGGTAGAGCCGATAGGGGTAGCTCACCAAGCGCGGCAGCGTCAGCCGGTTCGCCGGGTTCTCGACCTCGATGCTGTCGGTCGGGAGGGTGCCGGCGGACAGGTCGATCTTGATGGTGTCGACGAGCCTGTGCCTGCGCCGACCCGATCAACACCGCACACGACCCCGCGTCCGTCCTCGCCTGGCGCATCACCGACAACGAATGGCGCGGACGACGCGGCCCCCTCCCCTGGCTGCCCGCCCTGCCCAAGCAACTCCAACAACACCCCGAATGGGGCAGCTACGTCACGTCCCGTGCGCAGCGGATCGACCACCTCGCTGCCGCTGTCAGCCGACAGGCAGGCGCGTCCACAGTGGCGCCCAAGTGGCTGACGAGCTTCGCCGCGCAACCCCTCCGGACTCCCTGATCGCGGACGTCGAGGTGTGGCGTGCCGCGCACGGCATCTCCGCCTCCGCCCAGCGCCCGACCGGCGACCGGCAACATGCCGACTCCCGTGCCCGCTGGCAGAGGCAACTCGACAAGCGCCTCCAGACCACCCAGTCCGCCGCCCTCGACGAATGGGGCCACGTCCTCGCTGCCATCGCACCGACCCTGCCGTCCGACTCCTACGCACCAACGCTCGCCCGACGCCTGTCGCAGCTATCCGCGAGCGGCATCCATGCGCGACGCCTACTGGACCATGCAGCAACCGAGGGCCCGCTCCCCGACGACCACGCGGCAGCGGCGCTGTGGTGTCGCGTCTCCCGCCACATCTCCCCGGCCGTCGCCCAGGACGACGACGGGCGCTACCACCTGGCCACCCGATGGCTCGACCACTTCACGACAACACTCGGCGCCGACCGCTCTCACGAACTGCAAACCAGCCCATGGTGGCCGTCCCTCGTCGCGACCATCGAACGCGGCCTGCAACGAGGCTGGGCCCTCGACACCCTCCTGAAAGACGCCGAGAACCTCACCCCTGACGGCCACCTCGACCGCTGCCAGGCCTGGGTCTGGCGACTCTCCCTACTCATCGACCCCATCGCGCCCGCCGACATCACCGAGGCGTTCCCTGACGACGAGCCACCCGCGGACCTGTGGGACGACTACGTCCCGGCCGACCCCGACCCCGACCTCACCCTCGCCAACGCGGCCGGCCTGCTCCCCGTCGACCAGCTCGAACCCCAGGCTGAGGATCTCGAGCCCGTCGAGTTGACCGTCGAGGCAGCCCTCGCGATCGAGGCGATGATCCGGGACAGCCTCGGCGTCCCCGAACCGACCGACGCCGACATCCGCCGCATGCAGGACCGCGCCAACGCCTGGCACGACTGCCCCGCCACCCCCGAACGCCTCGCCCACATCAACGAACTCGCCACCCGCTACTACGAACAGTGCTTCACCGACAGCTGGGCACGCCCCTACCTCATCGAACGCTTCCACCAGGACCTCGCCGGCAGCACCTTCCGACCCGGCTACGCCCCCGACGGCTGGACCGGACTCGTCACCCACCTCCGCCGCCAAGGCGTCACCGACGACGAGATGCTCGCCGCCCGCGTCGCCACCACCGCCAGCACCGGACGCCTCATCGACCGCTTCCGCGATCGCGTCGTCTTCCCCATCACCCACAAAGGACAGATCCTCGGCTTCGTCGGCCGCCGCAACCCCGACTACACCGACGACGACCAACACGGTCCGAAGTACCTCAACACCCCCGACACCCCGCTATACCACAAGGGCGCCCAACTCTTCGTCGCCGGCGACCTCGACAACGACGCGGTCCCCGTCCTAGTCGAAGGTCCAATGGACGCCGTTGCAGTCTCGATCGCCACGCGTGGCAAGGCCGTGGGCCTGGCGACCCTAGGCACCAACCTCACTGACGAACAGGCCTCGCAACTTCGCGCCCTCGGCCGCACACCGGTGATCGCCACCGACGCCGACCCCGCAGGGCGGGCCGCCGCCGAGCGCGAGTACTGGCTCCTCACTCCGTACGGGCTCAACCCGTTCCACGCCCTCGTACCGGAGGGCAGCGACCCCGCGGAGTTGGTGGCGAGCGGCCCGCCCGACCAGCTCGCCACTGCGATCACAGCAGCACGTCCATTGGCCGACACCCTGATGAGCGAGCTTCTGGACAACGGAGTGGCGAGGGAGCGTGCGCTTGACGCTCTGCGCGTAGTGGCCGCACAGCCATCCGCACAGTGGGCTGAGGGCCTCGAGCGCATCACCGCGCAGTCGCAGCTGCCGCCCGCCATCCTGCAATCGGCCCTGTGCTCGCTGGTGCACGCGTGGAACGCCGACCCACTTCGCGCGGCGGAGCAGAATGCATCGCTGGTTTCCCAGGCGAAGCGTCACGTCGAACCGAAGCACTTCGAGACGCGCGGGGGTCCAGTTCACCGGTCCATCCAGCCGCATGTGTCCGAAGCCTCCACGCCCTCAGCCAGCCCGCGCCGGTGATGCCCACTCCAACCCTTGACCAGGCGGACAGCACGCCGATCGAGGGCAGGGGGTAGGTCAGTGGGACTCCCAGCCCTCAGGTTCTTGGTGCCTTGGCTACCGCTCGCAGGACCTCTGGGAGACCTGCGACGTCATTGTCATGACCATGTTCGATGCTCTTGATCTTGGCCATCTCGCCCATGGTCTTGTGAAGGTAGTAGGTCGCCCACTGCTTGCACTTGTCGCAACGATGGCCGAGCAGGTACGGCCGGAGTGCGGCCATGAACTCCTTCGAGTCCTTTGCCCGGATATAGAGGCTGCCTTTGTCGATCTCCGATTGCGTGACCGTGACTGTCCGAACTGGCACGATCTGGTGGTCCCCGATGTAGGCGCGGTACTTGACTGTGTTGTGCTTCAGGATCAGGTCCCAGCGGGTGTCGACTATCTCGACAAGCTCGTAATCGGCGAGGAACCGCAGCCCTTCCACCAAGGTCTGAACATCCACCACGAGCTGGCTCGCGAGTCCCTCCTCGTCCGTCGACAGCGTGTGCGACTCAGCGTGACGGTACTCAATCAGGCGCGCCAATGCGTCAGCGATCGCGCCGTCCTCCCTGAACCCGCTCAGTTGAATCAACAGCGGGTTGTCTGTTTGGCCGGCCCTGACCTTCTTGCCCACCTGGTCCAGGATGTCAGTCCAGGTACTGATGAAAGTCTTGTACTTGTCCGTCGCGCCGTAGAGACGGAGCTCGGGCAGATCGAGACCCACTTGGCGTGCAACTGCAGCCGCCAGGCAGCCAGCGAACGCCAAGATGTGCTCGAAGCCAAATCGGATCTCCCGCAGGGTTTGCTGCGGATCGTCCTTGCTGGCGATCGAGGTGAGCGAACGCCATCGGTACGCGACCGGGTAGGGATATTGAGTCCGCACCCTGTAGTCAAACTCGTCGACGCTCCGGGCGGCGTCTACTCGGAGACGGCTCTCACGACCACGCTCGATGAGTGCGGCCCGCGCGGCGGCTGGCGACTCCAGCGCGAAGATCGAGTCGAGGGCTTTCATCGCTTCGTCTCCCCACTGGCGAAGCAAGCGACCGGCTTCGGCGATGGAGCCGACGGCTTCGAGCAACGGCTCCTCGGCAACCGGCAGATACAGCTTGTCGAGAACGCTCCGCGTGATGTCAAGCTTCGCGCCAAGGGCGACGACCAGCTCCTTCACGAGGCTGGACTGCAGGTAGCGCAGGAGCAGGATCCGTTCCGCGTCCGACAACTCCCGCTTCGGACGTAGCACCAGTACGCGAGCCAGGGCTGCGGCTGGCAGATCTGTCTCGCGGATCTCAGCCACACGCAGCCCGCCGAAGTCTGTCGGCCGGAATATGCCCCGCATGACCAGATCTCCAGCCAGAAGCGGTAACGGCTCGGTATTGACCGAGTCGTCGCCTTCTTCGATCTCGAGTTGGCCGGACAGGCCGATCGACCGGCCAGTGACGAACCGGTGATGTTCAGGGTCCGGGCTCCTTGATTGGCGCAGAGGCATCCGGGCAGGAACAAGGATGTCGAACAGCTCGCCAACCGTAGTTCCTTCGCCCCAGGTCCGAAGCTCTCCCTTCCGGGCACGGAGCACCGGATCGTAGTGCTGGTAGGTCAGGGGCGAGTACGGGTCGATCTCTCCGAGATACACGAACCCTGAAGGTCGACTCCCACCTTGCATTCGCAACAGCCGGGTCGTGTCATCAAGGACAAGTTCAGGGTCAGGGTCTCGGTTTGGCACGCGCACGAAGCGGGCGAGCGGCCTGTCCCCACTTCGCTCCGGATGCAGTACGACGAGCGCCACGAGGAACTGCGCGGCCACGCTCTCCACTACGCCGTAGGCCTCGATGACGAGAAGGGATCGTCTGTGGCGGAGCAGTGCCTCACGGAACCGCTCATTGGGGCCGATGCTGGCGATCGAACCGATCGGTAGCACAAGTCCGAGCGGGTGTTTTGTGCCAGACAGCTGGATGCGCTCGATCAGATCCTGACCGACGAGAGGGCCAAGCGGATGGCGTCGATCCCAAGAAGGGATTGCGAGCACTGGACCTGCGGTGAGCTTCTGGCCGACGGCAGCCAGGAAGTCGTCGCCAGTGAACACGCCTTGCTCGTCAGCTAGCGATGTATCAGGGCGAAGGAGGCCATCCTCGGCAACGACCTGAACCTCGTCACCCATTGCTCGATGCG
Organism: uncultured Propionibacteriaceae bacterium; assembly: GCA_964435735.1. Classification (GTDB taxonomy): domain Bacteria; phylum Actinomycetota; class Actinomycetes; order Propionibacteriales; family Propionibacteriaceae; genus Propionicimonas. Next base: position 99,118 of record CAYSZZ010000010.1, on the reverse strand, counting down.
CGAGATCCATGAGGAAGCGAGTCGGTGTAGGTGGGGAGGTCAGCTCGAACTCGCCCTTCGCTGCTGTAGAGAGTTCGGCCACGGCAACATTCTGCCGGTCATCTGCGTCTCTCAGTGCGTCTTCGGCAGAGCCCCGTCCCAGCCGACCGGCGCGATCGGCTCTTCGTCGGACGCGTCGGCGCCGGAACCTTGCTAGGCGCCCAAGGTTCTACGCGGGCTGTTCCTCCAGAATTGTCGGCGTGCGCCGCTAGCGTTCTAGTCGACGCTGGGACACCCCGTCCCGGCTCGGGTCGAGGAGCTACGGGGACACGTGAACTTCATACCTGGACTTGGCGAGGGCGCCATTCTGCAGACGAAGCTGCTGGCCGACGACCGCGCGATTCGCATCGGCGCGATTCAGCGGCTGGACTACCACGAGGCGATCGTGCTCACGCACGACAAGTGGAAGTTCGATGCCGGCGGCATCCCGCAGTACTCGTTTCTGATCGCCACTGCGCATGACGCCGCCAACCCTGGCGACGATGACGAGGTCCTTCTGCTCCGGGTAGAGGGAACAGCCCCGCTCGCTCTCGAGAGCGATCTCCACGCTGTGCGAGAGGAAGCCCTGCGAACGGCCCTCAGCCGCACTGAGAACGCGTCGCCGTCAGTCGTACTTGACTACGAGATGGATCCCTTCACCAAGAACAGGGCATCGTTCACCGGTCTGCGGTGCAAGGTCCTTGGCACCTTCTACGAGTCCGCTGTTGACGGAACCCGACAGCTCATCTTCGAACCCGACGTCGACAACTTCTACGCGACGAGCACGTACCGAGTACTCAAGCCGATCGGCGAAGGGCTGTCTGAGATTGCGAGCTACCTGCGACCAGACGGGGAACTGAGCGATCTGGTCACGATTGGAGCAGTCCGGTACTCCGCCACCCGACGCCGCGCAGAAGCCGCCAACCAGAGCAACTCGGACGTGACCGTGCGGATTCAGGACTTCATCGGCCACAAGACTGCGCTGCTCGGCATGACTCGAACCGGCAAGTCGAACACCGCGAAGATCATCATCGCCCGCACCTTCATCGCCTCGCAGAAGCGGCTGAAGGCTGGCAAGGGTCCGATTGGCCAGTTGATCTTCGACCCCCAAGGGGAGTACGCCAACGACAACGTCCAGGACGGAAGCGCGATCGCCGCTCTGGGCGAAGAGCACGTCCGTATCTTCAGGTTCGGAGCCGACGCGTCCAAGGTCCACGTCAAGCCCCTCGCCGTGAACTTCTTCGACATCAAGCAGATCGACACCGTGCAGGGTTTGATCGCCGATCACCTTGGCACAGAGGGTGCGTCTGGCTACGTCTCAGATTTCGCATCCACGGACTTCTCCGAGGTGACAGACGATCGCGGAGTGTCGAACCACGCCACGCGTGGCCGCCTCGCTCTCTATGCGGCGCTGTGGAAGGCGGGGTTCAGGCCGCAGCCTGGGTTCAGCGTGCGGGTCAGCATGAAGGACGACTTCAGGACGACACTTCTGCAGAATCTCGAGCCGAAGGCACTACAGCCGGCCGGTTCCGGATATGTGTCGGTGCCCGCCGAGCACATGACTGACGTTGTCGACAAGATCGAGGCGCTTCGAAACGCCAAGACTCCCGAGCCCCTTGCCGTGGACTTCGGCAAGGACATCCGATGGCAGTCCACCGCGCCAATGGCGACCGGGCAGTCGACCTCATCAGGCAGGGTGCGCGGCTTCCGCAACCTCATCCCACTCAAGGCTTTCCACGACGCGAGCGTCGGGAGCGACGTCGCCCGGGACATCTATGACGAGCTGTTGGCTGGCCGAGTGGTGATCGTCGATCTCCACATCGGAAGCGAGAAGGTCATCCAAACGCTGTCAGAGACGATCACGGTCCATCTCCTTAAGCGACAGACTGAGACCTTCACGGCCGGCACCGAGCCGCCGGCCATCCAAGTCATGCTGGAGGAGGCCCACAACCTCTTCACGACCAAGCGCTACAACGACGACGCAGATGTCTGGGTCCGGCTTGCCAAAGAGGCGGCGAAGCTCAAGATCGGCATGATCTACGCCACCCAGGAGGTCACAGGAGTCGCCCATCAGGTGAAGTCGAACACTGCGAATTGGGTCGTGTCACACCTGAACAACCGTCAGGAACTCAACGAGCTCGGCAAGTTCTACGACTTCGGCTCATTCGCGGACACGATTCTGACCTCCGAGGATCGCGGTTTCGTTCGACTGAAGACGCTGTCCTCACCCTTCATCGTGCCGGTTCAGATCGAAAAGTACGGCCCATCGCTCATCGACGAGGCCCGCTTGGCCGCGGGAGCGCGAGGGCTCGCCTGATGCCGTACCAGTCGCTCAACGGCCAGAGCTTCGAGCGGGCCTCGAGGCTCGGCCACAGCGCGGCCGCGATCCAAGCCATGGCGGACCGCTCGGAGTTCTTCGTCCCGGCGGATGCACTGAGCGACGCCGACTGGGTGCGCGACGTGGTCGTGCCAAGGTCGTCACTTCCTGGAGCAGACTCAGCGGCCGTGCTCGACGCCGCGATCGCGGTGGACGGTTCGCACGTCACCCAGCAAGTGCGCGACGGGATGCCCACCGTGCTGTACGGCTTCGCCCAAGCCGCGGCTGCCTACGTCGATTTGGCGGTCATGTCGACCCAGCGTGCAGAGCGGTTTGTTGACCCAGTTGCCATCGAGCAGGCCGTCAACGCCGAACTTGTCACGATCGACATGCCCGTCGCCGGCGCGTACGCGAGTGATGGCATCGACATCAAGATGTCCTGGCGCGTGTTGATGGATCAGATCTTCCGCAAGAAGAAGGTCGCTGTGAACGGCTTCGAGCAGACGCTGATGAGCCTGCTCTTCCGGCTTCATGGCGCGCCAACGGCTCCCGCGAGGTCCGTCCCTGTCAACTGCCCCGGGTGCCGCGTGGAAGGCGTCGACGTTGAGTTTGACGGGACCCCCTGCCCGCTCTGCGGCACAGACCTGTTCCCCACCGACACCCTGCGCATCCACGAAGGAGTGCAGGAGGACGGAACGAACGAGACCTCACTTGGCCGCCTCCGGTCCGTGATCGAGCTCCTGGTCCTCGTCGGTCTGACATCTCTCCTGTGGGAGCAGTCGCGCACAGCGTTGCTGCCGCGAGTCCTGTTCATCCAGGACGGTCCTCTCGCGATGTACGGCGAGCCTGCCAAACTCCGCGCCCGAGCCGAGTTCTTCTTCCGCTCCATGACCACCCAGACACCCGGCACCGGGCCGTACATCTGTGGGGTCGAGAAGTCAGGCACGTTCGTCGACTACGCGCGCCAGCTCGCCAAGCACGACCTCGTTCATCCAGGCGAACTAGTCATCTGCGGCCAGGAGGTGCTCAAGCGCCTCGTCGGTACGCAGGACCCTCGTAACTTCGGCAAGGAGACCTACTGGGGTCGCAAGTTCATGTACCGCAGCAAGGACGGTCGGGTGGTCGTGATCACAGTGCCACCGGCCACCGGAACCGCGTACGACTCCAACGGCGGCCAGCCCGGACCCGAGGGCTACCCGACGCTGCCGGCCATCCTCGATGTCATCGACCGGACTGGCTCGTCGATGTACATGGATGGGATCATCCCGGTGGCGGCCGCGCACGGGCGCGCCGCCTTCCCGATTGGCGTTGGCACCGACGTCCTGCGCCTTGTCGCGCGTGAGAGGCTTGGGCTTTCACAGGAGCGCTCAGAGAGGTAGGCCACCGTGCTGAACGCAGTGCACGAGGTCACCCTCAAGGCCGTTCCACAACTGTCGCTCGTCGCCACAGAGCCGACGGCGCCGGTTCGGTACTTGTCGCCCCTGCGATACCCGGGCGCCAAAGCCAAGCTCACGCCACTGATCGCGCTGATGATCGAGAGGGCCATCGCCGCTGGGCGCCTGCAGAGACCGCTCACCCTGGTCGAGCCGTTTGCCGGAGGCGCGGCGACCAGTCTCCGCTTGCTTACGGACGGCGTGGTCGACCACGCGATCATCGCCGACGCGGACCCGCTCGTCGCGTCGTTCTGGATCGAGGCCGCGACCAACCCCACCAGTCTCATCGAAGCCATGACCGACGAGGTGTCCAGGTACGTAGTGGCGGGCGGCCAGCGGGCAGTCGATCGCTGGGATTACTGGCACAACTGGGACCCTTCGCCCGGCGAGGACCCCTCCACCATCCAGCGACTTCGGGCGATGAAGTGTCTCTTCCTCAACCGGACGACCTTCTCCGGGATCTTGCACGGCAATGCTGGACCGATCGGCGGCCGGGCTCAGACGTCTGACTACAAGATCGGATGCCGGTTCAACGCAAAGGCGCTCGCCGCACGAATCAACTGGGTCGCGCACTTGCACAACATCGGCAGGTTGGCCACCCCGAAGCTCGCTCGCTGGCAGGACTCGATGAACGAGGCGGCCGACCAGTTCGAACCCAGCCACACCATCGCCTACCTCGACCCCCCGTATGTCGAGAAGTCCGCCCGCCTCTACAAGACTGGCTTCTCGAAGCGCTTTGAGAACCCCGACCGGTGGGAAGGACTGAATGAGCACGAGGAACTCGCGGCGCATCTGAGGACGACAGCAACGATCCGGTGGATCCTTTCCTACGATGACCATCCTGAGCTCCTCAGCAGCGAGACCCTCTACGCCAATGCACTGACTACGGCGGACGCACGCACGCTGATCCAGGTGCGGCCTGCGAACGACATCGTGCTGCGACGCATCGAACTCCAGCACTCCGCCTCCTCGCAGAAGAAGCGGCACCAGGTGCCCGAACTCGTCCTGACTACCCTCGCCGAGTCCGACTGCGAAGGTGTGGGGGAGCCGATCTGGGCTCAACGCCCCGCCTCAAGCTCAACACCGGACTAGCGTCACATCCGGAGATCCGCATACTGAACCGCCCCGGCATGTCCGGAGACTCGGTTTGTTGACTCCTCAGCTTGCTGCTGCGGGTTGTTGCTGAGCGTAGTGGACCTGCTCGAGGACGGCCGGTGGCATGTCCCCGGCGTACTCGTTGAGCCGGCGGTGGTTGTACCAGTCGACCCACCGGGCGGTGGCGATCTCGACGGCGTTCACATCCCGCCAGGGGCCTTGGCGGCGAATGACTTCGGTCTTGTAGAGCCCGTTGATGCTCTCGGCCAGCGCGTTGTCATAGCTCGACCCGACGGCCCCGACCGAGGGCCGGATGCCGGCGTCGGTGAGTCGCTGGCTGTGCGCCAGCGACAGGTACTGGCTGCCGTGGTCGTGGTGGGCGACCAGAGCGGTGAAGTCGGCCCGGTCGTCACGCTCGCGGACCCAGATGGCCTGCTCGACGGCGTCGAGGACCAGGTCGGCGGTCATCGTGGTGGCGGTGCGCCAGCCCAGGATGCGGCGGGCGTAGGCGTCGATCACGAACGCCACATAGCTCCAGCCGGCCCAGGTGGACACGTAGGTGAAGTCGGCCACCCACAACCGGTTCGGCGCGGCCGGCTCGAAGTTGCGGTTCACCAGGTCGGCCGGCTTCGGCCCGACACCGGCGATCGTGGTCCGCTTCACCTTGCCACGGACCGCTCCGGCCAGCCCGTCGGCCTTCATCAGCCGCTCGATCGTGCACCGGGCCACACTGATGCCTTCCCGGTTCAGCACCAGCCACACCTTCCGCGGCCCGTACACCCCGAAGTTCTCGGTGTGGACCCGGCGGATGTGGTCGAGCAGCACGGCGTCTCGTTCCTGTCGCCGGGAGGGCAGCTTGTCGCGCCATTCGTAGTAGGTCGACGGGGCGATCTTCACACCATGCTCGGACAGCACGGCGCAGATCGGCTCCACACCCCATCGCAACCCACCGGCGGTGGGCTGGTGATCGGCGTGCTCGCGGATGAAGTCCACGATCACTGACCGGGCCGGTCGAGCTCGGCCGCGAAGAAAGCCGACGCCGCCTTCAGGATCGCGTTCGCCCGCTTCAACTCGGCGTTCTCCCGCCGCAACCGCTTCAGCTCCGCCGACTCCTCGCTGGTGACACCGGGCCGGGCACCCTGGTCGACCTCGGCCTGGCGCACCCACTTCCTGACGGTCTCCGCGGTCGAGATCCCCAGCAGTTCCGCGACCCGGGCCATCGCACCCCAATCGGTCTCCAGGTCCGGCCGGATCTCGGCATACATCCGCACCGCCCTGGCCTTCAGCTCAGCCGGATACCTCTTCGACGTTCTTCCTGACATGACTCCAACCTTCCCAAGGTTCGGAGTCTCCGGACACACCGGGGCGGTTCACCAAGACCAGCGCAGCATCGTGATCGTCCCGACCGGACTCCGCAGCCAACTCCGCCAGCCCATGCAGCACACCGTCCGCGACCGGACGCTGCTGCTCCTTCAGCCAAGCCTCCAGCGCCTGCGGATCAGGAACCACCGCAAGCGCCGGGGCGACCGCCTTCCATCGCTCCCAATGCGCCGCGATCAGCTCCGCGCAGGCCTCCTCGGAAATGCCGAGTGCCCGTCCAACTCCACTGGCCATCGCTGGCCTCCTTCCCGGTCCGTAGAGACCAGAAAGGCCAGCAAGTCGATGTGGCCGCCACCGTGGCCACTCCCCCTGTGGATACGGAGCGCCCTGTGGATAATCGGGACGGCGTCCCTTGTCAGAAGCGAGTCCCTCCTGTCCCTCCTCTGATCAACGAGTCCTGGACATCCTGGAGTGCCTCACCCAAAGGAGGCTGCAGTCTGGGACATCTCGTGTCGGAGCCGGACGGGGTGGTCTGCGCCGCAGTCAGGCGCCAGCCGGGGCAGGTTGGAGGAGTGCGCTGAGGGTGTGGAGTGCGTCGGGCTTGATCCAGTAGTAGACCCAGGTGCCGCGGCGTTCGCCGTCGATGAGGCCGGCTTCGCGGAGGGTCTTGAGGTGGTGGCTGATGGTGGGTCCGGAGAGCTGGAAGTGGGGGGTGAGTTCGCACACGCAGATTTCGGCTTGGCTGGCGATGAGTCCGGCGAGGCGGAGGCGGACGGGGTCACCGAGGGCTTTGAACATGGGTGCGATCCGTGCGGCTTCGGTTTCGTCGATGGTGGTGGTGCCTAGGCCGCAGCAGGTGTTGGCTTGGATGGTGGGCAACTCTTTCACGGTCCTATCTTGACATATGTCGAAACAGGGGGGAAGGATGCTGTTTCGACGATTGTCTATCCAAGGGTGGTGCGTGATGGCCGAGCAGGCGGAGATGCGGGAAGCGGTGCGGCAGCGGTACGCGACCGCGGCCCTGAGTGTGCTGGAGTCCGGCGGCGGGTCGTGTTGTGGCCCGTCGGGGTGCGGGTCGGCCGATCCTGTGACGGCCGACCTGTATGAGCCGGGCGAAGCTCCCTCGGAGGGTGCGTTGGCGGCGTCGTTGGGGTGTGGGAACCCGACTGCGTTGATTGATCTGGTGCCGGGTCAGACCGTCCTGGACCTGGGCTCAGGTGGTGGACTGGATGTGCTGTTGTCAGCTCGCCGGGTAGCGCCGGGCGGGGTGGCCTACGGGCTGGACATGACCGACGAGATGCTGGCCCTCGCGGAGCGGAACCGCGCCGAGGCGGGAACTGAGAACGCCCGGTTCGTGAAGGGCACGATCGAGGACGTGCCGCTGCCGTCCGCGTCAGTCGATGTGGTGATCTCCAACTGCGTGATCAACCTGTCGACCGACAAGGACAAGGTGCTGGCCGAAGCGTTCCGAGTGCTGCGTCCGGGCGGCCGGTTCGCAGTGTCCGACATCGTGCTGCTGCGTCCGTTGCCCGCCGAGTGGATGCCCGTGGTGGGGCTGTGGACGGGGTGCGTCTCCGGCGCACTGCTCGATGTCGACTATCTCACCAAGCTGGCCGCCGCCGGGTTCGCCAACCCGTCGATCCAGGTGACCCGCACCTACACCCGTGACGACCTGGCAGAGATGGCCAGCGAACTGGACCCGGAATCACTGCCGGCCGGGGCCGGCATCCAGGAGGCGATCGCCGTGCTGGAGGGGGCGTTCGCGAGCGCGTTCATCCGGGCCGACAAGGAAAACCAGGCAGGAGCGGAAGAGCACGTGCCGGCGATCAAGGTCTTCGAAGGGCCGTTGTGCTGCAACACCGGGGTGTGTGGCCCCGATCCGGCGCAGGCGTTAGTGGACTTCACCGCGGACGCACGGTGGGTCGCCGACCAGGGTGTGCCTGTTGCGCGGGCGAACTTGGCGCAGGATCCGGCCGCGTTCGCCGCTGACGGTCTGGCAGTGGCATTCCTGAAGACGGCGGGGGCGGAGGGGTTGCCGTTGGTGACCATGGACGGAGTCACGGTGTTGGCCGGCCGCTACCCGACACGCGCCGAGCTGGCGCGCTATGCCGGCCTCTCCACGGCAGACGCGTCGACGCAGGAGGCGTGCTGTGGCGGTGCGACCGCTGAGGCTGACTGCTGCGCGCCGGCGGTTCAGACCGTGCAGGTCGCTACCCCAAGCGATGGCTGTTGTGGGGGCGAGCGGTGAGGTTCCTCGACGATCTTCCCCGCTACGTGTTCTTCACCGGCAAGGGTGGGGTGGGCAAGACCAGCGTGGCGTGCGCGACCGCGGTCGACCTGGCGGATCGGGGCCATCGGGTGCTGCTGGTGTCCACCGATCCGGCGTCGAACGTCGGCCAGGTGTTCGGCCAGTCGGTGGGTGACCAGATCACCCCCATCACCGTCGTGCCGGGTTTGGACGCGTTGGAGATCGACCCGGAGGAAGCCGCCGCGCAGTACCGGGACCGTACCCTGGCCCCGGTCCGCGATCTGCTGTCCGCGGCGGATCTGGCGGCGGTCACCGAGCAGCTGTCCGGCGCGTGCACGACTGAGATCGCGTCGTTCAACCAGTTCACCGAGCTGCTCGCCGGGTCGGACGCCACCAGTGGCTACGACCACATTGTGTTCGACACCGCGCCGACCGGTCACACCGTTCGGCTGCTCCAGCTTCCGGGGGAGTGGACCCGGTTCATCGACGACGGCAAGGGCGACACCTCCTGCCTCGGGCCGATGTCGGGGCTGGAGAAATCGAGGTCCACCTACGGGCGCGCCCTGGCCACCCTGGCCGATGTGGCCAGCACCCGACTCGTGCTGGTCGCCCGCGCCCAGCACGGTGCCCTGGCCGAAGCCGCTCGCACCGTTGACGAGCTGGCCGAGGCCGGGGTGCGGGCCACCCATCTGGTCGTCAACGGAATCATGCCGCCCAGCCCTGACCCAGACCCCTTGGCGGACGCCATCCGTGATCGGGAACAACGGGCACTGGCGGATCTGCCGTTGCAGTTGGTTGGGCTGGTCAGCGACCACATCGCCCTGCGCGGAGCCGACATGGTCGGCGCGCCCGCCATCCGGGCACTCCTCAGCGAGGAGACCACGCCCAGCCAGGCGCCGACGGCGAGCATTGAGAAAGCGCCGCTGCTGCCGGGTCTGGAGATCCTGGTGGAAGAGTTGGCCGGCCTCGATCATGGGTTGGTCATGTGCATGGGCAAGGGTGGGGTGGGGAAGACCACGATCGCGACCGCGGTCGCGCTCCAGCTGGTCGGTCTGGGCAAGGATGTCCATCTGACTACCACCGACCCGGCCGCCCATCTGGATCCGTCCCTGGCATCGGACCGGTTGCGGGTGTCGAGCATCGACCCAGAGCGGGTCACGGCCGACTATCGGGCGCGTGTGATGGCCAGCAAAGGGGCGACGCTGGATGCCGTCGGGCGCGCCGCGCTGGCCGAGGACCTCCGCTCACCCTGCACCGAGGAGGTCGCGGTGTTCCAGGCGTTCTCCAAGGCCGTCGCCGAGGCCCGGCGCAGGTTCGTGGTCATGGACACCGCACCGACCGGGCACACCCTGCTGCTGATGGACGCCACCGGCTCCTACCACAACGAGATCGTCCGGAACACGGCCGACGGAATGAGCGTCACCACCCCGCTCATGCGGCTGCAGGACCCCGACTACACCAAGGTCATCATCATCACCTTGGCCGAGACCACCCCGGTCCTGGAAGCCGAACAACTCCACACCGATCTCGAACGCGCAGACATCCACCCCTGGGCCTGGGTCGTGAACCAAACCCTCACCGGCGTAGAGACCACCAACCCGCTCCTGCGCCAGCGGCAGGCCGCCGAAACCGTGCCCCTGGCCTCAATCCAGCGCCCCGACCGCCGTGTCGCACAAGTGCAATGGGGAGACGCCCTGACCACGCCGGACCACCCGAGGCCGGAGGCCCTGGCTGGCGCTCGCTGATCGGCGCAGCGCGAGCAACACCCTGCGCGGCATCACCGACAACATGGAGGTCGCGCAGGCGTAGAGCACTGCCCAGCCGGGTCAGGCAGCGGGGAGGAGTTCGTCCAGCAGGGTTTCGACGCGGCGGCGGATCTCGTCGCGGATCGGCCGCACGGCCTCGATGCCCTGCCCGGCGGGGTCGTTCAGGACCCAGTCTTCGTAACGCTTGCCGGGATAGTACGGGCAGGTGTCGCCGCAGCCCATCGTGATCACCACGTCGGAGGTCTGCACCGCGCCGGTGGTGAGGATCTTGGGCTGCTCGCCGGCGATGTCGATGCCCTCCTCGGCCATCGCCTGCACGGCGACCGGGTTGATCGTCGCCGCCGGCGCCGAGCCGGCCGATAACACCTCGACCCGGTCTCCGCCCAGGCGGCGCAGGTAGCCCGCCGCCATCTGGGAACGGCCGGCGTTGTGCACACACACGAACAGGACGGTCGGTTTGCTCATCATGCCTCGATCCTTCCCGGCGACCCGGGGTTGACGTTCCGATACAACTCAGTGATTATTGACTCAATAGTCATGGAGGTATTGTCGGATGTCAACCAGCCTCGAAAGCCGCGCCAGCGCGTACGCCGCCCTCGGTGAACCGTCCCGGCTGGCGATCATCGACCTGCTCGCCCACGCCGATCTGGCCCCCGGAGAACTCGCCACCCGGCTTGACCTGCCGACCAACCTGATCGCCCACCACCTCCACGTCCTGCACCAGGCAGGGCTGATCGCCCGCCGGCGCTCCGAAGGCGACGGCCGCCGCAGCTACATCAGCCGAACCGAGACCTGCAACAAACTCCTCGGCACCAGCCCGCGACCTCGCCCAACCCGGGTGGCGTTCGTGTGCTCGCAGAACTCCGCCCGTTCCCAACTGGCCGAGTTCTACTGGCGCACCGTCAGCGACGTCCCCGTCGTCTCCGCGGGCACCCACCCCGCGCAACGGGTGCATCCCCGCGCGATCACCGTCGCACGTCGTCACGGCCTCGACCTGACCGCCGCCATCCCCAAACTCGCCACAGCCGTGCTGACCGGCGACGAACTCCTCATCGCCGTCTGCGACCGCGCCTACGAAGACCTCCACAGCCCGCTGCACTGGTCCATCCCCGACCCCGCCGCCGCAGACACCCCGCGGGCGTTCGATACCGCCTACGACGACATCACCAGCCGCGTCGACCAGTTCGCCGCCAGCCTCGACGGAGAACCCTCATGACCCTCCACCCCGTTTCCGAACGCACCTGGGAAAGCCTCCACACCGACGGCCGGCTCGCCCTCAAACAAGCCGCCACCAGGCTCGCGACCGAGTTCGCCGGCCTGTACGGCAACGAGACCATCGAACGGTTCCTGGCCAGCTCCTATGACCAGTTCGCCCACCGCGCGACCCTCACCAAGTTCCTGCCCCTGCTCGCCGAGCGATTCGCCCGGCAACGCCTCCACGCCCTCGCCCGAGTCGAAGGACTCCACACCGACGGCAAACCCGTCGTGCTGTTCCTGTGCACCCACAACGCCGGCCGCTCACAAATGGCCCTCGGCTTCTTCCAAGCCCTCACCGGCGACCACGCCGTCGCCTGGTCCGGCGGCTCCGAGCCCGGCAACGAAGTCAACCCGGTAGCGATCACAGCGATGGCCGAACGCGGCATCGACATCGCCGGCGAGTTCCCCAAGCCTTGGACCGACGAAACCGTCCGCGCCGCCGACGTCGTCATCACCATGGGCTGCGGCGACGCCTGCCCCATCTTCCCCGGCAAACGCTACGAAAACTGGGACATCAACGACCCCCACGACCAGGACCTCGACACCGTCCGCCGCATCCGCGACCAACTCGAACGCCGCGTCCGCACCCTCATCACCTCACTCAACCTCTGACCCGTCCTCCATCGGTCGGTGCCGAGTCCGGCGGGCGGCAGCATCCAGTCGTTGCCAGTGACCTACGCTGGATCATCGACGGCCCTCCCCAACCGGCCTGTCGGTTAGCCCCCTCGGAACTGGAGATGGGTCCCCGGAGGGAACCGATTGCAGCCCGGCGATCATCCGCGGTCGTGGTCTTGACCGATCGATTCCCACGATCAGCAAGCTGACAGCCCTCCGCAACCCGGCGCTGAGCAGCCCCTCAGCCGACGCGGTCCTTGTGCTCCAGCCATCGATGCGCGCGGAGAATGGCGTCGGTTCGTTCGCTGGTATCGACGGGGCCGTAGCCGCTTCGGTCGCTCCAGTCGGTGACCTCGCGTGCGATTCGGGCGGATTCGGCGGGACGCCCTTCGTGGTCGGCGATTCTAGCGAGGTCGAGGTGCGGGGTGGGGTCGTCGGGTGAGACGGCTTGAGCAATTTCTGTTGCTGCCCGAGCCCGTTTCAGGTCTCCGGCAGCGAGGGCATGCGTGGTGAGGATGTGCGCCACGTCGATGATGCCGGCAACCAGATGGTGGTCGTCGTGAGTCTGGGCCAGCCAGAGGCCACCCCGACGGCGAAGTTGCTCGTACGGCGGTCCCGTCACAAGTCGGAGAGCATTCGCGAGGTCGTCGATGCCGTCGGCTCCTGAGGCTTCTCCGCGGAGCCGGAGTCTGCGGAACAGATCGGCGTCGGACAGAAGGTCCTCCACAAGGTAGACGCCGGCCGCCCTGCGCCTGGCCTCAGGGTTGTCGCCGGCGTCGGGTACGTGGGGGCGTCCGGTGCGTGGGTTGATACCGAGTCGGGCGCGGACGGTGGAGAGGTCGCGTCGGACGCGATCGGCTCCGATGCCGAGCGCTTCGGCGAGTTCGTCGGTGGTGGCGCCGTGGGGCCTGGTGGCGAGGTAGGCGACGACCTCGGTGTAGTACGGCACGCGCTTGAGGCCGGTGGTTGGCTGCCCACCGTGGCCAAGGCGTAGGTGGACCGGGCCGAGCGCGGTCAGTCGTGGCCGGTCAGTGGAGCAGGGTGAGTGCTACTGAGGTGGAGCCTCGCTCGTCTCGGGGCCGGGTCATGGTGGGTCAGTGGCCGCCGGTGATGCTGGCGAGCAGGCTTTGGACGTAGCCGGTGTCGCCGTCCGCGTCCATGCCGTGCCAGCGCTGGGCAAGCGGCGACTGGACAAGGTGCGCTCCGAGCACCTCAAGTCGCTCTATAACAAGATCATCGCCTCGGGTCGCGCAGCCTCGACGGCCCATCAGGTACACCGCACCCTGCATACCGCATTCGACTTGGCGGTGGAGTCCGGCTACATGCCGAGGAACCCGGCAACCCGGAAGATCGCACCCAAGACTCGCAAGATCAAGGTCCGGCCCTACGAGCCGGACGAGATCCGTAAACTCATCGACGCGGCCCTGGAGCAGTTCGCCGGTGTCCGCTGGGTCATCGCACTCGCGCTCGGGCTGCGCCAGGGGGAACTCCTTGCCCTGCACTGGAGTGACGTCGACTTGGAACGTGGGCTGCTATCGGTCGAACACAGCAGGCCACGGCCGCGCTACATGCATGGCTGCAACCCGCCGTGTGGAAAGAAGAATCCCGGATGGTGCCCGGACAAGATCCGCACCAACCCAGAACGCGGTGAGACGAAGTCAGACGCCTCCCACCGCATCATCGGACTTCCCGACGAACTCACCAACCTGCTGCGCGCTCATCGCTCTCAGCAACTCGCGGCCCGCGAGACTGCTGGCGACCGCTGGGAAGACGGCGATTGGATGTTCACTGACCTGCGTGGTCGGCCACTGAACAACAACAGCGACTATCACCGGTGGAAGAAGCTCATCGAGACCGCTGGCGTCCGCGACGCTCGGCTCCACGACGCGCGCCACACCGCCGCGACGACGCTGCTCCTACTCGGAGTCTCCGAGCGCGCCGTGATCGACATCATGGGCTGGTCCACTGCCAAGATGACGATGGTCTACCAGCACATCACCGACAGGGTTCGCAAGGATGTCGCAGTCAAGGTCGGGAGCTTCATCTGGGGAAACGAGCCATCCTGACCACCCGAGCACAGACCCACGGAAGGATTCGACGCAACACCGGATCGCACCTTGCTCCGGCGTCGCTTCGCCGCGTCTGGGGGACGCCGTTGAAGTCGAACAGCGGCAGCGAGGCGAGGGCCACGACAGCCGTGAGGCGGACAGGCGGCGGCACCATCGGACGACTCCAGTGCTTGATCGACCAGCCAGCCCCAGACCGAAGTCGCTGCCGGATCGGACGGCCATGAACAGACCCGAACCGCCACGAATCAAGCGGCCGGTTCAGAACCCAGATGAGACTAGATTTGGGCCTAGACCCAGAACTGCCCCTCCCGCGAGCTTTGCGGAAGGAGCGTTTCCCCTAGTCAAATGGCGGAGGATACGAGATTCGAACTCGTGAGGGCGTGAACCCAACCCGCTTTCCAAGCGAGCGCCATAGGCCTCTAGGCGAATCCTCCGTGGAAGAGGATACCGGGAAGGCCGGGCCCAACTCCAAACCGGGTTCAGGGAGCGCCCCGGTCTGCACAGACCGGAGCGATCGGGCCGCTTGTGGCCCGCATCCCCTCGTTGTCCCGTGCCTCCGGTTCGCGGGGCGGTCAGTGGGTGAACACGCAGAACTGGTTGCCCTGCGGGTCGGCGAGCACGGTCCAGGTGAAGTCGCCGAGGTGGTGCTCATCGACCTGGCTCGCCCCGGCAGCCAGCAGGCGCTCCACCTCGGCCACGCGATCATCCGCGCGCAGGTCCAGGTGCAGACGGTTCTTGCCCGGGGTCGGGTCGGGCACCTTCTGGAAGGCGAGGCCAACCGGAAGAGCACCTCCGGCGACCGTGACGAACCAACCGTCGTTGGTTTCGGTGATCTCAGCGGCGAAGGCGTCGGCCCACCACCGGGCCAGGGGCAGCGGATCGGCGCTGTCGAACACGACAGTGGCGATGCTCAGGCTCATGTCGAAACAGTAGCCGTCTGTCGGCAAGACACGCCTCCGCCAGCCGATGGGACGCCCGCCAGTCCACCAGCAACCACCAGCGACCGGCCCGCGTCCGGATCACTCCTGCGGCCGCACCACCTTGATCGTGAACTCGGCGGTGCCCAGCGCTCCCCACAGCCGGATCCACAAGGGCAGGAACATCTCCAGGCCACGCGCCCCGGTGAGGTCGCCCAGGTCGATCACATCGGTGTGCCCGGCCCGGGTCAGCAGCTCGCGCACCTGAGCCCTGGCGTCCTCGTCGTCGCCGGCCACGAACACTGTGCACTCCGCCGGCGGCCGCACCTGCAGCGACGCGTTCAGGGTGTTCACCGCCTTGACGATCCTGGCATCGGGCAGCGACCGCTGGAGTTGCTCGGCCAGCGAATCGCTGTCCTTCACGAACAGTGTCGGAGGAAACCCGCCGGAGAAGTCGAGCGGGTTGGAAATGTCCATCACCACCCGTCCGGTCAGCTGTTCGGCCAGCGCCGGCAGAACGTCCAGCGAGGCGGCGCCGTTGAGCGCGTTCACCACCAACTCCGCCCCGGTGACCGCGTCCTCGAAGCCGGCGAGCTGCACCTGCGTCCACGCCGCCGGCTCCCGCTCGCGGGTGGCTGCCGGGTTCCGGGTCCCCACCACCACGTCGTATCCGAGCTCTGCCAACCTGGCGGCCCACGCCTGTCCGACCGTCCCGGTTCCCAGTACTGCTGCCCGCATGGCGACTCCTTTCGTTGAGTCGACCGGCACCGGCGGGTTCCGCCAGCCCCATGACCTGCCTAACGTTGTAACCTGCGCTGTCGATTCCCCCGGACGCCGTTCGTCGCGTTGGCAGAGAGGAAGGGAACCACCATGGAATACCTGCTGCTGTACGCCGAAGGGCTCGACCCGCAACCCTACGATCCCGCCGGGGACGACATCGGCGACTGGGTCGCTGATGTCGAAGCCCGGGGCGTCTCCGAGTTCGGCGAGCGACTGCGTCCGGGCCAGGACGCGACCACCGTCCGGGTTCGAAACGGGGAGGTGCTGCTCACCGAGGGCCCGTTCACCGAGGCCAGGGAATGGGTGGGCGGTGTGGACATCCTCGAATGCCGCGATCTCGACGAGGCGATCGAGATCGCCTCCCGCCACCCGGTGGCCCGTTCAGCGACGGTCGAGGTGCGGCCATTCATGACCGGGCCGGACGCATCCTCGCGGTCGCGAGTCGTTCCACAGGAGTTCTACGACCGCCCGGCCCGGGGCAAGCGCTACCTGCTGTTCGTGTGCGTGGATCCTTCCGGCGAGGAAGCTGGGGACGACCCGCAGGCCTGGGTCGACGAAATGGACGGACGCGGCGTGCGGCTCTTCGGCGAGGTGCTACGTCCGCCGAGTGACGCCACGCTGGTGCGCCGCCGTCGCGGCGAGGTGCTGGTGAGCGACGGGCCGTTCACCGAGGGCAAGGAGTGGATCGCCGGCATCGACCTGCTGGAGGTGGCGGACTTCGACGAGGCGGTCGAGGTCGCCTCGAAACACCCGATGGCGCGCGGCGGGCAGTTGGTGCTGAGCCCGCTGTGGCCGTTCGACGTCAACGGCGACCACGTGGCGCGGACCGCGGCCGAGGCGGCCGAGCGCGACGTCCGGACCGAGCCCAGGGTGGGGGTGGCGGTCTGAACCCGACCGACGGCGAAGCGGCTACCGGGCTCGACCCGGTGGTCGCCGAGGCGCTGCGGGCAGCGTTCGAGGGCGAGTGGGCGCGGGTGGTTGCCACGCTGATCCGGGTGACCGGCGACTGGGACGTGGCGGAGGACGCGGCCGCCGGTGCGTTCGAGCGGGCGACGGCCACCTGGCCAAGGGACGGGGTGCCGCGCAACCCCGGCGCCTGGCTCACCACCGCGGCCCGCAACCTCGCCCTGGACCGGTTGCGGCGGCGCGGGGTCGAGGCGGGCAAGTTGCGGGAGTTGGGGGCGATGGAGCGGACGAACGGACGCGGCCCGGCCGATCCGGCCGAGCTGGCCACGAGCGCGCCGGAATGGGACGACCGGCTCCGGCTGATCTTCACCTGCGCCCACCCGGCGCTGCCGCTGGACGCGCGGGTCGCGCTCACCCTGCGGACGGTCGGCGGGCTCAGCACCCCGGAGGTGGCGCGGGCGTTCCTGGTCAACGAGTCGACGATGGCGCAGCGGATCGTCCGGGCGAAGGCGAAGATCGCGAACGCCGCCATCCCCTACCGGGTGCCGCCGCCGGAGGCGCTGCCGGAGCGGCTGGCCGGCGTGCTCGCCGTCCTCTACCTGATCTACAACGAGGGGTACGCCGCGTCCTCGGGTGAGCAGTTGCAGCGGCTCGACCTGGCCGCCGAGGCGATCCGGCTGACCCGGCTGGTGGTCGGGTTGCTGCCGGACGGGGAGGCGGTCGGGTTGCTGGCGCTGATGCTGCTGCAGCACGCCAGGTCGGCGGCGCGGGTGGACGCCGCCGGCGACCTGATCCCCCTGGAGGAACAGGATCGCTCGCGCTGGGACGCGTCCGAGATCGCCGAGGGCCTCGCGCTGCTGCGCCACGCGACCGGCGAGTGGGGGCCGTACCGGGTGCAGGCCGAGATCCAGGCCGTTCATGCCCGCGCGCGAGCGGCGTCCACGACCGACTGGCGCACGATCCTGGCGCTCTACGGACTGCTGCCGGAGTCGCCGATCGTCGAGCTGAACCGGGCGATCGCCCTCGGGATGGCGGAAGGCCCGGAGCACGGGCTGGCCGCGCTGGCGTCCCTCGCCGACCGGTTGGCCGGCCACCACCTGCTGCCGGCCGCCCAGGCCGACCTCAGCCGGCGCGCCGGGCTGGTGGACGCAGCAGCGACGCACTACCGGGCCGCCATCGACCTGGCGCCCACCGTCCCGGAGCGCCGCTATCTCGAACGTCGTCTGGCAGCGCTGACCTGACGCCCTACCGAGGGCTGCCTGCCGGGCGCTGAGACCGGTACGCCATGGGGCGTTCGACTCGTGTGCGCTGGATCCGGGCGATCCCTCCGCAGGCGCGGCTCCGCCATGTCCGAGTCCCCCAACCGGTGCGCTGGATCCGGGGCTTCCTCCGCAGACTCGGCCCCGCGATGACCGTGTCGAGGCCACTGCCGGAGATCGAGGGCGTGGGTTCGGGCAGGATGGGGACATGCGGATCGCGCTCGCCCAGCTGACCTCGACGGTCGACCCGGCCCAGAACCTCGACCTGGTGCGCGAGCACACCGCCCGCGCTGCCGCGGCCGGCGCCTCGGTGATCGTCTTCCCGGAGGCGATGATGTGCTCGTTCGCGCGCGCTTCGAGCGAGGTCGCCGAGCCGTGGGACGGACCGTGGGCAAGCGGGGTCCGGGAGCTCGCGTCCGCGTCCGGCATCACCGTGATCGCGGGCATGTTCACCACCGCCGACACCGGGCGGGTGCACAACACCCTGCTGGTGACCGGGCCCGGCATCGAGACGCGGTACGACAAGATCCATCTGTTCGACGCCCTCGGATACCGGGAATCCAAGCGGATCGCACCCGGCGCGGAGCCGGTCGTCGTCGAGATCAGCGGCGTGAAGGTCGGGCTGGCGATCTGCTACGACATCCGGTTCCCCGCCCTGTTCACCCAGCTCGCCCGGCTGGGCGCCGAGGTGATCGTGGTTCCGGCATCGTGGGCGCCCGGTCCGAACAAGGTGCACCAGTGGCGCACGCTGGCCATCGCCCGCGCGATGGATTCGACCTGCTTCGTCGTCGCTTGCGGCCAGGCGCGACCCGAGGGACCCGAGGACTCACGTCC
The DNA here is from genome assembly GCA_964435735.1 of uncultured Propionibacteriaceae bacterium. Classification (GTDB taxonomy): domain Bacteria; phylum Actinomycetota; class Actinomycetes; order Propionibacteriales; family Propionibacteriaceae; genus Propionicimonas. Next base: position 80,284 of record CAYSZZ010000010.1, on the reverse strand, counting down.
CACCGGAGTGGGGCATTCGCTCATAGTCGATCCGACGGGAACAGTCCTGCTCGAGTTGGAGGACGGACCGGAGTTGGCCCTGATCGATCTCGATCCTGCGGCGGTCGCTGAAGCGCGGGAGGCATTGCCGGTGCTCCGCAATGCGCGGTCGTTCGGAGAGTCCTGAGCAGAGTCGCCTCCTGAGTCGACAGCTCCTCAGATCGCGTCCCGAAACTGGGACGGCTCAGGCCGGCATCCGTCCGCCCCGGTCCCCGACGCCGTCCGGTCAGCACGGCCTGATCACCAAGGGGCGTTCGCCGCGCAACCGCGGACGTACGGCGTCCAGTCCCACCACTGGTCACATCCGCCTCATGAACCACAGCAGGCCTGTGGATTGCCACCTGCCCTGTGGATAACTCGGGCTCCCCCTTCCGAGCAACGAATCGATCTGCCAGACTGACCCGCACTCCCACCCCAGGAGCTGAGCATGAGGCGATTCGCAGGTGTGACGGCGACGATCCTGGTTGCCGTGCTGCTCGCGGGCTGCCAGCCGGTTGTGCCACCAACCACGCCACCCCCCTCCCCGACGAGCTCACCCACGTCCCCCACGGCGGTTCCAACACCCACCTACAGGTGCACCCCGGAGGCCGGTGGGGAGGAGGCGCCGTGCAGCCAGGTGGACTACGAGGAGATGAAGGCCAAGGACGCCCTCTATGCAGAGGCCGAGGCGGTGTACCAGAAGATGTTCGCCGAGAACATACGTATCAGTCGCGCAGGCGGTGTGGATCAACCTACCCAGATCATCCTTGAGACGACAGACGGCCAAGCCCGGTCAAGCCTGATGGAGATCTTTAGGGATCTAGACGAAAGCCACGTAAGCGCAAGGGGCGAGGATCCGACAATCTACGTCGAACGTGCACCAGGGTTGTCCAGAGAAGGTTCGATCGTCACGCTCCTGGTCTGCGTTGACGCGAGCCAGTGGGCCTTCTACCGAGGCGAGGAACTCATTACGGAGGGGCGACCGGCTCAGGATCGCATCTACTTCAGCCGTCTCGGCGAGGACCTCAAAATGACCTACGTGGAAGGCAGGTGGGTTGACGCATGCAAGTGACGCGGGTGTTTACCTTCTTCTTGGCCGCCGTACTCGCCCTAACACCCAACTCCACGGAGTTCGCATTGGCCGACGACACCTCCGTCAGCGACCAAGGCGATGGGTTCATCGAGGGATACCACGGAATCGGCCGTCAGAAGGAGAAGTCAGGCGACGGGTCGCGCCGCAACTCCAGGTCCACGGACGCTGAATCGTCGTCGAAGCCCGGACCTGAAGACATCACCATGTTCGTCTGCGACGGCTACCCCACCGTCCACTCCCCCTACGACTGCCCCGGGTACGTCCCACCACCCGAACTGGATCGGGCGACGGCCCAGCAGCTCTCCCGGCACCTCATCGTCCGCCTGCAACTCCCCAAGCCAACCCCGCAGTTCGGACCCGACCCCGCCGACAACGAGTGGAACATGATGGCGGTCGGGTACCCGATCTGGTTGTGGACCGAGGGCCCCAGAACGGTGACCTCGACGGAGTCCGCCTACGGATACACCTTCACCCTTCGAGCCCACTATCGCTCGACCAGCTTCGACATGGGCGACGGCAAGACCAAGAGCTGCACCAATACCACCGTCTACCGAGGCTCGACCAAGCCGGGATCACCTTCTCCGACCTGCGGCTACACCTACCTCAAGGCGGCGCGCGACGGCACCTACACCGTCACCGCCACCACCCACTGGGACGTCGACTGGAGCGTGGCCGGCTTCTCCGGGACGCTGCCCGGCACTCACTCCGCCAGTCGCGAGCTTCCCGTGGGCGAGCTTCAGGCCATCGTCGTCCGCTGAGTCCGATGGCGGGCACCCGGGGGAGTCATCGACCTTTCGCAAGCAGGTGGCGAAGGCGCTGGCCCAGGCCGCGGTGACGTTCCTCGGCGAGTAGCCGCCCACAACCGGTCCAATTGCCCCGTGAGCCCGTTCACGTGAGTCGCTGCGCGCTGGCCAGGATCGCGGCCGCCTGGTCGAGTTCCTTGGCGGTCGGGTTGGCGCTGTTGTCGGCCGAGCCGAGGTAGACCGGATACCTGCCGCCGAAATCGAGATACTGCTCGAAGCAGGCACGGCCGGCCCGCTCCAGCGTCAGACCCACCCAGACCGGGTACTGGCCGCCGTTGACCCACCTGATCTCCGGTGTGCCGGCGAGTCCTGGCGCACCGGCTTCGAGCCCTTCGACGGCCCCGAGCCGCTCCGACCCTGGCAGTGGCCCCGCGGAGCAGGCCTCCAGCATGCCGTTGGTGAGCAGATCCACGATGTAGCCGCTGGGCGCCTGTAGCCAGATCACGCCCTCGCCGTCGTCGATGACCGTCCACTTCGGCGGGACCCGGACGCTGAGGTTCGCGTCTTCGACCTCAAGGAGTTTCCACGAGGCGCTGGAGAGCGTCAGGTCCGGCGCTGCCATGGCGTCGAACGCCTCGATCACCTCGTTGCCCGCCGCGTCCTCGACCGGCAGGGTCGGGTCGAAGTCGGGATTGGGACGGGTGCTGCCCAGGATCATCAGCACCTGCGCCCGTCCGTCCTCGTCATAGTCGCCGCCGATGTTTCCGACATTGGTGGTGAACATGAAGCGGGATTCAGGACGTGCCGCCCTGGGGTTCGCATCACCCACCGCCAGGTGATTGGTGATCGTCGGCTCGACAGCCCCCAGCATGTAGTCGGAGATACCGTCCGAGGCGTTCGGCCAGCTCAGTATCACCGCCTGCGTCACAGTGTCGGTGTTGTCGGACCCCCAGACCAGCAGATCCGGGATCGTGACGAGCACCTCGGCCGAGTCCTCGCCCTCGATGCCTGCGTTGATCGAGTCCGATGCCTGGAACCCGTTGCGGAGCAACTCCAGCGGGGCCGCCGACTCCGGATCGGGCGGGTTGACGAACAGCACGCAGTTGATCGTGGTGCAGCCGTTGGTACGACCAAGGTCCTTTCCGTCGCCGCCCAGTTCGTCGTCCACCGTCCAGTCCGGCGGGTACTGGAAGGTGACCGGGTACTCCGGCGAAGAGAAGGTCAGCCAGTCCGACATATCCACCATGAAGCCGGACGGCTCTGCGCTGGGGGTGGGCTGCTGGGGGGGAGCCGACGGGCCCGGAGCCGGCGCCGCGGGGATGCCTGGGCCGGCGTTCAGCGCCGCGGGAACCCCGAAGCCGATCACCAGCGCGAGCGCGGCTGCTCCCGCAGCCCCGCCGATGATCCGGTTCCGGCGTTGCACCCGGCGTCCGGCTTTGGCCAGTTCGTCCGCATCCAGGGACGGACGGAAGCCGTCCGCCGCCTCGCGCAGGTTGACCCGGAGGTCATCGATCTCATCGAACACCAGAGTTCTCCTCAGCCAGGCGTGCCCTCAGGGCTGCCATTCCACGTGACACGAGCTTGCGGGCATTGGCTTCCGAGACGCCCAGCGCGTCCGCGATCTCGGCGAACTCCCGTTCCTCCATCACCCGCAGCACCACTGCGACCCGCTGCCGCTCGGGCAGGACCGCGATCAGCCGGATCGCCCAGTCCCGTCCGTCGACTACCGGCATCGGGTCTGTGGTGGGCGTCTGGCTGTTATCCAGCGTCACCAGTCGGCGCAGCTTGCGGCGGGTGGAGAGGTGCCGGTTGATGATCGAACGCCGCACGTAGGCGAGCGGATCCCCCTGTCCGGCGACCCGCTGCCACTTCGGGTAGAGCCCGATCAGCGCTTCCTGCAGGGTGTCTTGGGCATCGTGGGGATTGCCGGTGACCAACAGGGCGAACCCTCCCAGGCTGCGGCCATGGGCCATGACGAAGTCTTCGAACGTCGCTGTCGACGGCACCGCCACTTCCCAAGCGTATTGCGCCAGACTCATCAGCGTCCCCCGGTCACGGTGGGCTTGCTGCCCACACAGGTAACACGCGCCAGCGCACCGGTTTGGGACACTCGCGAGGACGACAAGATCGGCGGCCCACTCTGTGGCACCCCAGGGGGACTGTCGCCGGCGGCGTCCGGTAGAGTGGGATGTGGTTCCCCGCGCGGCGGTACCTCGCCCAACTCCCCCAGGGTCGGAAGACAGCAAGGGTAAGTGAGCTCTACCGGGTGCGCGGGGGCCGTTTTCTTTCTCACACCTCGACGGCCCTTCGACAGGCTCACCGATGGTGCGTTCGCCGGGACCGCGACCATCTGCGCCGACACCGCTTTCTCCCCTAACCCTCGGGTGGGCGGTGCGCCCGTCAGCGGCACCCCGTAAGGTTCACTGCGTGGACGAGCGCGACGACGATCTCTTTGACGAGGAGCCCGACCTCCTGGTTCAGGAGGGTCCCGGCTTGTTCGACGAACCTGAGCCGGGCGACGACCCGTCCGAGCGGCTCGACATCGAGGATCCACCCGGCGCCAGCGCCCTCACCGGACGTCCCCAGGCCGATGTCGATGCCGCCCTGCGCGACGCGATCGACACCCGCCGCGGCGACAGCGAGACGGTCGAGCGGCCGGACACCCCGCTGGCGCTCTATCGCCGCTACCGTCCCGACACCTTCGCCGAGGTGATCGGCCAGGAGCACGTCACCGAACCCCTGCAGCGCGCCCTGGTGAACAACCGGGTCAACCACGCCTACCTGTTCTCCGGCCCACGCGGCTGCGGCAAGACCACCTCGGCCCGCATCCTCGCCCGCGCCCTCAACTGCGCCCAGGGCCCCACACCCATCCCCTGCGGCGAGTGCCAGTCCTGCCGCGATCTGGCCCGCGGCGGTCCCGGCAGCATCGACGTGATCGAGATCGACGCCGCCTCCCACGGCGGGGTGGACGACGCCCGCGACCTGCGCGAGCGGGCCTTCTTCGCGCCGGTCCACAGCCGCTACAAGATCTACATCATCGACGAGGCCCACATGGTCACCACCCAGGGCTTCAACGCGATGCTGAAGGTGGTCGAGGAGCCGCCGCCCCACGTGAAGTTCATCTTCGCCACCACCGAGCCCGACAAGGTGATCGGCACGATCCGCTCCCGCACCCATCACTACCCGTTCCGGCTGGTGCCGCCCAAGGTGCTCTCGGGCTACCTGGCCCAGGTCTGCGACTCCGAGGGGGTCGCGGTCGAGCCCGCCGTCCTGCCACTGGTGGTGCGGGCCGGAGCCGGCTCGGTGCGCGACTCGCTGTCGGTGCTGGACCAGCTGCTCGGCGGCGCCGGCGAGCACGGCGTGAGCTACCGGCAGGCCACCGCGCTGCTCGGCTACACCCCGGACGCCCTGCTGGACGAGATCATGGACGCCTTCGCCGCCGGCGACGCGCACGGCGTGTTCGCCGCCATCGACAAGGTGATCGAGGTCGGCCAGGATCCCCGCCGCTTCGCCGAAGACCTGCTGCGCCGGCTGCGGGACCTGATCATCGTCGCGGCCGTCCCCGATGCGCTCACCAGCGGTCTGGTGGACGTGGCCGCCGACCAGGCCGAGCGGCTCTCCTCGCAAGCCAGTGCGTTGGGGCCGGGCGAACTCACCCGGGCTGCCGAGGTGCTCGCGGTCGGGCTCACCGAGATGCGGGGCACCACAGCGCCGCGGCTCCATCTGGAACTGATGTGCGCCCGGGTCCTGCTCCCCGGCGCCGACGTGGACGACCGCGGGCTCCATGCCCGGCTCGATCGGCTGGAACGGCTGGTCCAGCTCGGGACGCTGCCCGCCGATGCCGGCGGCCCGGCGCCTTCGGCCCCATCCCCGGCCACAGCCGCTCGCCCGAACGCATCGGCTCCGAGTCCGGCCCCAGCACAAGCCCCTGCGGACGACCGGCCACCGACGGCCGAACCCCGTCCGGCCTCGTCCCGGGCGAAGTCCTCAGACCCGGACGGGCCCCCGCCCGCTTCTTCGCCCAGGACGTCTGAGGATCCGGCCGCTCCCCCGGCGGACGAAGCATCCTCCCCCGGGCCCAGTCCGGCCGCACCGGTGAGGCCGCAGCCCTCCGCCGCGGCTGAACCGAGCGAGCCGGCGGAACCCCCCGCCCCAGTCGAGGCCGCGGCACCCGCGCAGCGCGGCGGCTTCGGCGTCGCGGACCTGCGACGGATCTGGCCGGACGTGCTCGAGGACGTCAAGGGACGCCGCCGGGTCACCTGGATCCTGCTGAGCCAGAACGCCCAGGTGGTGGACGTCCGGGACGGCACCCTCACGCTGGGGCTGGCCAATCAGGGGGTCCGGGAGAACTTCGTCCGCGGCACCCACGCCGATCTGCTGCGGGAGGCGCTGCACCAGGTGACCGGGCTCTCCCTGCAAATCGAGCCGATCGTTGACGCGAACGCCGCCGACGCGGCTGCCAAGCCTGCCGCCGTGCCGACACCCGCCCCCTTCCCACAGCGGCCCCCGGGTGCCCAGGAGGCCCGCGAGCAACTCCGCCGCGGCCGTAGCGGCGGCTCGCCCACCGAGCCCGAACCGGAGCCAAGCCGCGACGATGCCTCCGTCGATGACGAGGTCTCCAGCGACGAGCTCCTGATCAAGCACCTGGGGGCCGAGCTGATCGACGAGCAGGAGGCGTAGCGGGCAGCCGCCCTGGGCCGCCGGCAGTGCTGAGACACTACGGGCCGGTCCCGGAGGTGCGCGTCGACGTGGCCGGCCGGCCCAGCGGTGGCCCGCAGCACAGTCCTCGCGTCGGCAGCCGATAACATGGCGTCTACCCTCGAAGGGAGATCCCCATGTTCGATCCCGGCAGCCTCGACCTCTCCGGCCTGATGGCCCAGGCGCAGGCGCTTCAGGAGCAACTCGAGCGCGCTCAGGCAGAGCTGGCCGATCAGCGCGTCACCGGATCGTCCGGAGGGGGCCTGGTCGAGGCCACCGTCTCCGGCACCGGCGAACTGCTCGCACTGACGATCTCGCCGGAGGTCGCCGATCCGTCCGACACCGAGACCCTCGCCGATCTGGTGGTGGCGGCGGTGCGGGACGCCTCGAACCGGGCTACCGCGCTGGCCCAGGCCGCCATGCCGCCGATGCCGGAGATCGGGTTCTAGCCCCAGATGTACGAAGGACCCATCCAGGATCTGATCGACGAACTGGGGCGGCTGCCCGGCATCGGGCCGAAGGGTGCCCAGCGGATCGCCTTCCACATCCTCACCACCGACAAGTCCGACGTCGAGCGGCTCGCGAGCGCCCTGCGCGAGGTGACCGAGAAGGTGCGGTTCTGCGATACCTGCTTCAACATCTCCGCCGACGAGACCTGCCGGGTCTGCCGCGATCCGCGTCGCGACCGCACGTCGATCTGCGTGGTCGAGGAACCCAAGGACGTCGCCGCGATCGAGCGCACCCACGAGTTCCGCGGCCTGTACCACGTGCTCGGTGGCGCGATCAGTCCGATCGACAATGTCGGCCCGGGCGACCTGCGGATCCGCGAACTCGTCCTGCGGCTGGCTGACGGCACGGTCACCGAGGTGATCTTGGCCACCGATCCGAACCTCGAGGGCGAGGCCACCGCCACCTACATCTCCCGGCTGCTGCTGCCGATGGGGGTCACCGTCTCGCGGCTGGCCAGCGGCCTGCCGGTCGGCGGCGACCTGGAGTACGCCGACGAGGTCACCCTCGGGCGCGCCTTCCAGGGACGCCGCAAGCTCAGCGAGGAGTCCCGCTCCGCATGAGGCTCCCCCTCCCGCAGGGTCTCCGGCTGATCGCCACCGACCTCGACGGCACTCTGCTGCGCGACGACAAGACCATCAGCCCGCGCAATGCCGAGGCCATCCGGCTCGCCCACCAGGCGGGCCTACAGGTGGTGGCCGCCACCGGCCGCTATCTGACCAGCCTGCCGCCGCTGCTCACGCCGATCGGCATCGACTACGCGGTGGCCAGCAACGGTGCTCAGGGCTACCGGCTCAGCACCGGCGAGCTGCTCTTCGAGGACCTGATCTCCTCCGAGGCAGTCGCGGCCATCATGGGCTATCTGACCGACGAGCTTCCCGGTTCCCGCTTCGAGGTCGTGGTCGACCAGGGAAGCAGGCACTGTGTCGAGCCGGGCTACCTCGCGCTGATCCTCGACATCGAGCGTCTCCGGTTCCCGCTGGAGTATCACGAGATGACGCGTGCCGAACTGCTGGACCACGAGATCGTGAAACTGGCCGTCAGGCATCCGACGGCGGCGCCGGAGCTGCTGCAGGAGACCCTCGCCGCCTCCGGACTGCCGGGCTACCACGCCACCACCTCGGGAGCGCCCTTCCTGGAGATCAGCGGGGCCGGTGTGACGAAGGCCCGCGGGGTCTCCCAGCTGGCGGCGCTGCTGGGGTTCGAGCCGCACCAGGTGCTGGCGGTCGGCGACGCCCGCAACGACGTCGAACTCCTGGAGTGGGCAGGCACCGGAGTGGCGATGGGAAACGCCGTCCCGGAGGCGATCGCGGCCGCCGACCACTCGACCGCCTCCAACGAGGAGGACGGCCTCGCCCTGGTGATCGAAGCCCTGCTCTCCGCCTGACCCAGCCGGCCGTGGCTGCCCTCGCCGGCACCCTGACCACAACCACCATCTCGCGCATCGACAGACGCGCGGATGAGGGCATCGGCGCAGACGTGCGGCTGAGGACACAGGTAATGGACAGCGACCACTCAGCCCACCGCTGGAGTCGGGGAGCAGAGTGAGGTTCCCTGAAAGGAGAACCCCATGCGCCCCTCTCACCATGCGTCCAGCCTGTTGGGCCCCCTGGTGTCGATCGGCATCCTGCTCCTGCTGGCCGTCGCGGTCGCCGCGCTGGTCTGGTGGCTGCTCCGGCGCCGCAAAGCAACCAAGGACCGGCCCGGCTTCCGGCCCCAACCGCACTGGCAACCGGGGGCAGGTCCGGGCCCACACCCTGGCCCGCCGACCCCCCAACCGCCGCTCACCGCCGTTCAGATCCTGGATGAGCGTCTCGCCCGTGGCGACATCGAGGTGGACGACTACCTCACCCGCCGAGCCGCCCTGACCGGTGACCGGCCGGCCAACGGCACCGAGTTCCAGCACGACCAGACCGCGCCGACCGACCCGCCGGACACCCCGTCCTGATCCGACGCCTCTGCCGGGCCACCGCTGTCCACCTCGCAGAAACCGGGCAATCCGGCCGGTGTGCGTGCACTATCCACGCGCACCCATGGAGTTGCCCGGTTTCTGCGAACCATACGTCCAGAGGGTTCCCGGCATCGGCGGGGAACCGAGCTGGCGCGACACGGGAATCGAGACCCAGGCGACGCGGTATCGGCGGGGAGCACGGAGGCTCGACGCGGGGGGCGTGAGACCCGGCAACCCGGCACCAGCTGGAGCATCGGGGTGGCCCACGCGCGAATCGAGGCCCGGGCTTGCCCGGTGCGGGCTGGCCCGGCTTGGCCGTCCAAGGCATGATGGCGGGTACGAGGAGGTCACCATGCAGGGTCTGCTGATCGCGCTGCTCGCCGGCATCGCCTTCCTGGTCGCCATGCTCGCCCTCACCATCGCCAACCGGTCCCGGGTGCCCCGCGACGCCTCCAGCCTCACCCGTGACGCGCAGCGCATCCTGGACGAGCGGCTGGCCCGCGGCGAGATCGAGATCGACGAGTACCTGGCTCGCAGCGCCGCGCTGCGCGGCGAGCGCCCCAACGGGACGCAATACCGTCCCGACGAACCCAGCGACGACGGCCCGCCGGCCGAACCGGACGACGACCAGCCGATCGCGTAGACTAACCAATCGTCCGCAAGGCATTGATGGGGCCATCACCCCGGAGCTGCCGGAAGAACGGCGCGCTGAACCCCCGGTTCCGGGCGCTCACTAGAACCGGCCGCGGCGAACAAGGAAGTGGGACGTCAGGATCCCTGTCATCCCGGACTCGCTCCGGGATCCAGAGGGCACGGCGTCCAAGAAGGGTGGTACCGCGGGCCTCGGCTCGTCCCTTCGTCACCGTACGACGAAGGAAGACAGATGACCGCCCGACCTGAGACCAGCCCGCGCTACAACACCGTGCCGGCAGCCATCGACCTGCC
>CAYSZZ010000010.1:0-70319 GCA_964435735.1 uncultured Propionibacteriaceae bacterium | reverse complement strand
CCCGCGATGGAGCACGAGATCCTGGAATTCTGGAAGGCCAACGACACCTTCTCAGCCACCCTCGCCAAGACCGCCGGCGGCCAGCCGTGGACCTTCTACGAGGGGCCGCCGACCGCCAACGGTATGCCAGGCACCCACCACATCGAGGCTCGGGTGTTCAAGGACGTCTTCCCGCGGTTCAAGACCATGCAGGGCTACCGGGTCGACCGCAAGGCCGGCTGGGACTGCCACGGCCTGCCGGTCGAACTGGCGGTCGAGAAGGAACTCGGCTTCAACGGCAAGCCCGACATCGAGGCCTACGGGGTCGAGGCCTTCAATGCCCGCTGCCGGGAGTCGGTCAGCCGCCACGTCGACGCGTTCACCGAGCTCACCGAGCGGATGGGCTACTGGGTCAACCTCGACGAGGCCTACTGGACGATGGATCCGTCCTTCGTCGAATCGGCCTGGTGGGCACTGAAGCAGATCCATTCCAAGGGCCTGCTGGTCGAGGACTATCGGGTCGCCCCCTACTGCCCTCGCTGCGGCACCACCCTCTCCGACCACGAGCTCGCCCAGGGCTACGAGGACGTCACCGATCCGTCGGTCTACGTCCGGTTCCCCCTGACGAGCGGCCCGCTGGCCGGCAAGGCGTCGCTGCTGGTGTGGACGACGACACCGTGGACGCTGGTATCCAACACCGCTGTCGCCGTCCATCCCGACGTGACCTACGTGGTCGCCACCCAGAACGTCGCCGATGGCGAGACCCTGGTCATCGCCGAGCCGCTGGCCGAGAAGGTGCTGGGCGACGGCTGGCTGCTGGGACGGACGTTCACCGGCAGGGAACTGGAGTTCTGGAAGTACTCCCGTCCCTTCGAGCTGGTCGACTTCCCGGACGCGGTGGGCGGCACTCACTACGTGGTGCTGGCCGACTACGTCACTACCGAGGACGGCACCGGCCTGGTGCACCAGGCGCCCGCCTTCGGCGAGGACGACATGCTCGTCTGCCGCGCCTACGGACTGCCGCTGGTCAACCCGATCCGGCCCAACGGCACCTTCGCCGCGGACGTGCCGCTGATCGGCGGCCAGTTCTTCAAGACCGCGGACGCCGCGCTGGTCGATGACCTGCGCGCCCGCGGCCTGCTGTTCCGCAAGCTCGACTACCAGCACTCCTACCCGCACTGCTGGCGCTGCCACACCACGCTGATCTACTACGCGCAACCCTCCTGGTACATCCGCACCACCGCGATCAAGGACGCGCTGCTGCGGGAGAACGAGAACACCACCTGGTACCCCGAGAACATCAAGTGGGGACGCTACGGCGACTGGCTGAACAACAACATCGACTGGGCGCTGTCGCGCTCGCGCTACTGGGGCACGCCGCTGCCGATCTGGCGGTGTGAGGACGACCACCAGATCTGCGTCGGTTCCCGCGCCGAGCTGGGCGAGCTGGCCGGCCAGGATCTGCTGGAACTCGACCCGCACCGCCCGTTCGTGGACGACATCAGCTTCGCCTGCCCGACCTGCGGCAAGCCGAGCCACCGGGTCGCCGAGGTGATCGACGCCTGGTTCGATTCCGGTTCGATGCCCTTCGCCCAGTGGGGCTACCCGTGGGCGCCCGGCTCGACCGAAGCCTTCGAGCAGGCGTACCCGGCCGACTTCATCTGCGAGGCGATCGACCAGACCCGCGGCTGGTTCTACTCCCTGATGGCCGTCGGCACCCTGGTCTTCGACGAGTCCAGCTATCGCAGTGTCCTGTGCCTGGGCCACATCCTGGCCGAGGACGGCCGCAAGATGAGCAAGCATCTGGGCAACATCCTGGAGCCGATCCCGCTGATGGACACCCACGGTGCGGACGCCGTCCGCTGGTTCATGGCCGCCGGGGGCTCCCCCTGGTCGGCCCGTCGGGTCGGTCACACGACCATCCAGGAGACCGTCCGCAAGGTGCTGATGACCTACTGGAACACGGTCTCCTTCCACGCCCTCTACGCCCGCGCCAACGACTGGACGCCCACGCTCGGGGACGCCCCATCGGTGGCACGGCGGCATGTGCTCGACCGCTGGCTGGTGTCGGCCCGCAACGCCCTGGTGCAGAGCGTGACCGCGGCGCTGAACGACTTCGACACCCAGAAGGCCGGGGCCCTGCTGGCGGCCTTCGTCGACGACCTGTCGAACTGGTACGTCCGGCGCTCGCGGCGGCGGTTCTGGGACGGCGACCCGTCCGCGCTGTGGACGCTGCACGAGACGATCGACGTGGTCACCCGGCTGATGGCGCCCCTGGTGCCGTTCGTCACCGAGCGGGTCTGGCAGGACCTGATGGTGCCGGTGGCGCCGGACGCGCCCGCGTCCGTCCATCTGGCCGACTGGCCGGCATCCGACGAGGCGCTGATCGACGCCGACCTCAACCAGGCGATGGCGCTGACCCGCCGGATCGTCGAGCTGGGACGCGCGGCGCGCGCCGAGGCGAAGCTGAAGACCCGGCAGCCGCTGGCTCGCGCGCTGGTGCCCTCGGCGGCGTTCGGACGCCTGGAGCCCGCGCTGGTCGAGGAGATCAAGGCCGAGCTGAATGTGGTCGAACTGGGCTCGTTCGCCTCCGCCGGCGATCTCGTGGACCACTCCGCGAAGGGCAACTTCCGCGCTCTGGGCAAACGGTTCGGCAAGCAGACCCCGGCAGTGGCGAACGCGATCGCCGCCGCCGATGCCGCATCCCTGGCCGCCGCGCTCGCGTCGTCCGCCTCTGCAACTGTAGAGGTGCCCGAGCTGGGCGCGGTCGAGGTGAGCGCCGACGAGGTGATCGTCTCGGAGCGTCCTCGCGAAGGCTGGTCGGTGGTCAACGAGCAGGGTGAAACGGTGGCCCTCGACCTGGAACTCACCCCCGACCTGATCCGGGCCGGTCTGGCCCGCGAGGTGATCCGCCTGGTGCAGGACGCCCGCAAGTCCTCCGGCTTCGAGGTCTCCAACCGCATCGTCCTGACCTGGGCTCCCGACGACTCCGAGGCCGGCCGGGCCGTCGCCGAGGCGATCGAGACCCACGCCACCCTGATCGCCGACGAGGTCCTGGCGGTCGAACTCACCCGAGGCAGCGAACCCACACCGTTCGGCGACGCCGACCTCGGGCTCGGCTTCGCGGTGTCCCGTGTCTAGCCCGGACCGGCCGGGCTTCCCGGCAACCGAGCCTGCCGGGTCCGCTGAGCAGCTGCCCAAGAAGCCGCCCGTCATCCTGCTGCACGGCGCCGGCCAGCTGCCGACGATGTGGCAGAGCCAGGTTGAAGCGCTCGGTGCTGAACGACGGGCGATGGCACCGTGGATCGCCGGGCTGCGTCCGGGCCGCCGGTTCGACCTGTCGCTGAAGACCGCCAGCGCCGAGTTGATCAACACCCTCGACCTCTCCGGCTACCAGACGGCGGACGTGGTCGCCCACCAGCTGGGCGCGATGGTCGCCCTGCAGGCGGCCGCCGACTACCCCGACCGGATCGGACGGCTGGTGATCAGCGGGGCCCTGCTGCTGCCGGGCAGGATGGCGCTGCGGATGCAGAAGGCCGCGCTGCGCATGCTTCCGGTGCGGGGCCTGGAGAACACCGGCCTCACCAAGGACGACCTGATCAAGGCCCTGGACGTGATGGCCGAGGCCGATTTCTCGTCCCGGCTCGGCACCATCACCGCAGGCACCCTGGTGATCGTCGGCCAGTCCGACGCCGCCGGTCAGATCTCTGCGAAGGCACTGGCCGACGAGCTTCCGGGTGGGCGGCTGGAGGTCATCCCCGCCGGCGTCCACCCGCCCTTGGAGAACCCCGCCGCCTTCAACCAGGCGATGGTGGCCTTCCTGGCCTGACCCTCCTGGCTCCCGGTCGGCCGACAGGCACGCATCGCCTGTTGGCGACGGCGCTGCATTCATTGCCACATAGCCGACCTGCTCGCCAGATATGTCGCAGAGATCGGCTATGTGGCAGTAACTGCAGGGCGGGGGGCGGGATAACCCCCTCCGGGTCAGGCAACGCTGTTCCTTGGCGGGGCGGTCTTCCGGCAGCGGTCAGTCCGCGCGGCCGGTGAAGTGGTCCATGGTGCGGTTGACGCCGAGCAGGTCGACGACCGCATCGGCCAGACCGACCGGGAGCAGGCGCAGTAGCGGCAACGTGTAGAGCACCGGCGGCAGCAGTAGCCGTTGCTTGCCGTGTTCGATGGCGTCCAGCACCTTGGTGGCCACATCGGCCTCCCGCAGGATCGGCAGCAGCCAGGGCACCGCGGTGCGCGCGCCGTCGAACATCCCGGTGTCGATGTAGAACGGGCACACCACCAGGGTGCTCACCCGCGAGCCCTGCTGCCGCAGCTCAGCCCGCAACGCCTCTGTGAACCCGAGCAGCGCGTGCTTCGTCCCGGAGTAGTCGGTCATCCGCGCTGTCCCAATCAGTCCGGACGCACTGGCGATATTCACCACGCGGCCACGATTGCGGTGCAGCATCCCGGGCCAGAAGGCACGGGTCACCCGGTAGGCACCCAGCACGTTCACCTCGTAGCTGCGGCGGACGTCCTGCTCAGTCAGCTCCCCGAACGGCTTGCCCGCGATCACGCCGGCGTTGTTCACCAGGACGTCCACCGGGCCGGTCTCCGCGGCCGCGGCAGTGACGGCCGCGGCGTCGGCCACGTCCGCCGCGATGAACCGCACCCCCAGTTCGGACGCGACCTGCGACCCGAGTTCGACATTCCGCGCCCAGATGGTCACCTCCGCGCCACGTTCGACGGCGCCGGCTGCCATCAGCCGCCCGATTCCCCGCGTGCCGCCCGTGATCAGCATCCGGGCGCCGGCCAGCGACGTCCCCCGGCTCATCGCAGTGCCTCCGCCAACGCTGCATGGATCACGTGCGGGCCGGCTTCCCGGCCGGCACGGCGGCGGGTATCGATGAGGCCCCGGTTCACGAGCGGGCCGAGCCCGTCGAGCGTGGTGCAGCCACCTCCGGCGGCCTCCGCCAGAAATCCGGTCCGGGGTGGGTTGGGGATCGCGTCGGCCACGACCATGTCCGCACTCAGCGTGTCGAAGTCGACCGCAGGCACCGACGGATCGGGATACGACCCGGTCAGGGCACTCAGGTAAGCGGGTGTCATCAGCCCAGTCTGTCACCGCACCCGCCCGTCCCGCCTCACCGTGGGCTGAACCGTCGTGGGCAGCGCGCCGGATCGGCCGGCCATGGGCATAGGGTGCTGGTTTGACCAGACGGAGAACCCGAACGTGACGAAGGCCCACACGACGCCCCCGGCCGCCCAGCCCGCCGACACCAGAGGCATCCTCATCGCCGTGGCGGCCTACCTGCTGTGGGGAGCGTTTCCGCTCTACTTCAAGCAGATCGCGGTGGCCGCGCCGCTGGAGATCATCGGGCACCGCGTCCTGTGGTCGTTCGTCTTCTGTCTGCTCGGGGTGGTGGCCTTCCGGGCGCTGCCGGAGTTCCGGGCCGTGCTGCGCAACCCGCGGCTCCGCTCCGGGCTCATGCTGGCCGGCGTGCTGGTCACGCTGAATTGGCTCGTCTACGTCTGGGGTGTGGTCAACGACCACATCGTCGATACCGCGCTGGGCTACTTCATCAATCCGCTGTTCACCGTGACGCTGGCCGTGCTCGTGTTGCACGAGCGACTCCGCCCGGCCCAGTGGGCGGCGGTCGGGGTCGGCGCGGCCGCGGTCGTCGTGATCGCGGTCGGCTACGGCCAGATCCCCTGGGTGGCGTTGGCCCTGGCGCTCACCTTCGGTCTGTACGGGCTGGTCAAGAACCGTGTCGGCGGCAAGGTGTCACCGCTGGTCGGCCTCACCGTCGAGACGGCCCCCCTCGCGCCGCTCGCCCTGGGCTACCTCATCTGGCTGCAGGTCACCAGCAGCGGGACGTTCACCGGGCACGGCGCCCTGCACACCACCCTGCTGGCCAGCGCGGGCATCGTCACCGCCATCCCCCTGCTGCTCTTCGCCGAGGCGTCCGGACGGATCCCGCTCAGCATGATGGGGCTGATCCAGTACCTGACGCCGACCCTCCAGTTCGCGTTCGGGGTGTGGATCAACCACGAGGTGATGCCGCCGGCGCGGTGGATCGGATTCGGCCTGGTCTGGATCGCGCTGATCGTGCTGACCGCGGACAGCCTGCGTGTCGCCCGGCAGCGCCCGATCCTGGTCGAACCGGAGATCATGGACTGACCCCCGGCCGATCTCAGCGACCCAGCTGGCGGCTCACCTCCGCCATCAGTCGCTGGATGGCGAGGGTGTCATCCAGCGGCATCACCGGGCTCTCGGTCAGACCGTCGGCCAGACACTGGTTGACGTGTTCGACCTCATGGCAGTAACCGGTACCTCGCTTGGGGAAGTGCAGCTCCTGCGGCTGCCCGCCGCGAGGGTGCCAGACCAGTGTCTCGGCTCGGTGGAAGCGCGGTTTGATGTCCACCCAGCCCTCGGTTCCGGCGATGAGCTGGCGGCCCGGCCCGGCGACCCGGAACGAGATCGCCTCCGAGGCGAACCTGCCGTCGTCCCAGCCCAGCAGCATGCCGACCTCGCCCTCGACCCCGTTCGGCAGCAACCCTCCGGTCGCCATCACCCGATCCGGCGAACCGAGGAACTGCTGGACGAACGCCAGCACATAGACCCCGAGGTCATGGACCGCGCCGCCGCCCAGGGCGGGGTTGAACAGCCGATCGGACGGATCGTAGTCACGAAGGGCGATCAGGTCGCCCTGGATCGTCCGCACCTCGCCGAGATCTCCGGCATCGACCATCCGGCGCAGTTCGACCATCGCGGGCAGGAAGCGCGTCCACATCGCCTCCATCGCGAAGACCCCGCGTGCCCGGGCCGCGTCGACAACGGCCACCGAGTCGTCCACCGAGATGGTGAACGACTTCTCGACCAGCACCGCCTTGCCGGCCTCGATCGCTGCCAGCGCGAGGTCTGTGTGCTGGGCGTGTGGGGTGGCGAGGTAGACCGCGTCGAGATCAGCGGCGAAGAAGTCGTCGTAATCGCCGGCCCACGGGATGCCGAACTGATCGGCGAAGGCGCGGGCCCGCTCCGGCGAGCGCGATCCGACCGCCACCAGTTCGGCGTCGGGGACGTGGACGAAATCCGCCGCCATGACGGCGGCCATGCGTCCTGGACCGGCGATCCCCCAGCGGACGGTCATTGCAGATCCTGATCGTTGGGGGGTAGGACGCGTTGCTGCTGGGCGGCGGCGATCCGGCGGCGCCTCATGTCCCGCACCACCTGGTTCAGCACCGAGCCGCCCAGGATCATGCCGACGATGGCCAGCCACCACGGCACCGGCCCGAAGATCGCTCCGAAGATGAGGATGAAGGGCAGCAATCGCGCGACCGCGCGCAACCCGGATTCAGCCGGGGTAGGCGGCAACGCCTGTTTGCCCGGCAGGACCACAGCGCCCCGCACCACCGGGTAGGGGCTGGGCAGGTTCGGTGAAGGCTCGGGGGGCTGACCGGTCTGCTCGGACGGAGCGAACGGCGGCTGGCTCCACTGCGGTGTCGGCTCCGGGCCTGGCTCAGCCGGCTGCCAGTTCGTACTCACGCCCTCCATCGTAGGCGCATCGCTGCCCGACGCCAGCGGGGGCATCCGCGAACCGCCCTGCCCGCGGGGTGCCGCCTCGAACCCACGGGGAGGGTCGGAGGGCGGGTGAAGGCAGCGCTGTTCGTCGAGCCGTCACCGGTGAACAGGCCGGGGCCTGCCACCTCCAACCCACTACAGTGGACGCCGCCCGGCGCGGACCGGACAAGGGAGGCTCACGCACAGTGCGGGTGGTACAGAAGTTCGGCGGCTCATCGGTGGCCGACGCCGACAGCATCAAGCGGGTGGCGCGCCGGATCGCCCGGACCCAGGCCGACGGCCATGAGGTTGTCGTGGTGATCTCGGCCATGGGCGACACCACCGACGAGCTGATGGACCTCGCCCAACGGGTCTCTCCCAACCCACCGCCCCGCGAGCTCGACATGCTGCTGACCGCCGGCGAGCGGATGTCGGCCGCGCTGCTGGCGATGGCGCTCAACGACCTGGGCGTGACCGCCCGCTCGTTCACCGGCTCGCAGGCCGGCGTGCTCACCACCGAGGCCCACGGCAACGCCCGCATCATCGACATCACCCCCGGCCGGATCGTCTCCGCCCTCAACGAGGGCGACGTCGTGATCGTGGCCGGCTTCCAGGGGGTCTCCCAGACCACCAAGGACGTGACCACGCTGGGACGCGGCGCCTCCGACACCACCGCGGTCGCTCTTGCCGGCGCGCTGGACGCCGCCTACTGCGAGATCTACACCGACGTGGACGGAGTGTTCACCGCCGACCCCAGAATCGTCTCGGGGGCCCGGCAGATCCCGGCGATCAGCTATGACGAGATGATGGAACTGGCCGCCAACGGCGCCAAGATCCTGCACCTGCGGTGCGTGGAGTACGCCCGGCGCGAGAACGTACCGGTGCACGTCCGGTCGTCCTTCTCGCAGCGGCCGGGCACGTGGGTGAAGGACATCGACTACCAGGAGGATGGCATGGAGGAACCACTGATCTCGGGCGTCGCGCACGACCGCAGCGAGGCCAAGATCACGGTCGTCGGGGTGCCCGACCGGGTGGGCGAGGCCGCGATGATCTTCACCACCGTCGCCGATGCCGACATCAACATCGACATGATCGTGCAGAACGTCTCCACCGAGCACGGCCGCACCGACATCTCCTTCACCCTGCCGCAGAACGACGGCGCCAAGGCGATCGCCGCCCTGGCGGCCGCCAAGGACACGATCGGGTTCGCCGACGTGGTCTACAACGACGCGATCGGCAAGGTGTCGATCGTCGGCGTCGGGATGCGCTCCCACCCAGGGGTCACCGCCCGCTTCTTCCGGGCGCTGGCCGAGACCGGGGTGAACATCGAGATGATCTCCACCTCCGAGATCCGGATCTCGGTGGTGGTCGCGATCGACGATGTCGACCGCGCCGTCCGGGCCGCGCACACCGCCTTCGGTCTGGACGCCGAGGAGCAGGCAATCGTCTACGGCGGCACCGGACGGTAGCCGCTCGGTCGGCCGCCGCCGACCCGTCGGGGTCACGAGCCACGCGATCAGCCCGGCGAACGCCTAAGTTCAGGCAACTCTCATCGGGCTCGCCTAAGCTGGACGGGTGATCTTCAAGCGTGTCGGTGATTCCCGCCCGTATCCAGAGCATGGGTACGTCCAGAAGCAGTGGGCCGTGATCGCACCCCAGCAGGTTCGGTTGGACGAACTGGTCACCACCAAGCGCACCCTCGATCTGGAGGCACTGCTGGAGGAGGATTCGACCTTCTACGGCGATCTCTTCGCCCACGTCGTCTCCTGGCAGGGCGACCTCTATCTCGAGGACGGACTGCATCGCGCGCTGCGGGCGGCACTGCAGCAACGCCAGACCATGCATGCCCGCGTTCTGGAGCTCACGTAGAATCGAGTCCAGCCAATCCACGGGAGTCGTCCATGCAGGTGTTCAGGCAGATCGTCCGGGTTCTGAAAACCCCGGTCACGCTGATCATCCTGCTCGCCTTCGTCGGCTACGGCGCCATGTGGGGATACGAGCACGCCAAGGCGCCGGCCCCCGGTCGTCCGCCCGTGCCCTGCGTGCCGATGGACGTCGGTGACACCCTCACCCCGGAGATGGTGCAGGTACGGGTGCTGAACGGCGGCACCCAGGGCGGTATGGCCAAGAACGCCGCCAGCCACCTGCGGGCCTTCGACTTCAAGGTGATCAAGTATGGCAACACCGACGAGCGGCTGAAGGAAACCATCATCGTCGGGAAGAACGCCGACGATCCGCAGGTACAGTTGCTGACCAACTTCTTCAAGGACGCCGAGGCTCGCGGTGACGGACGCGTCGACGGCGTCGTGGAGGTCCTGCTGGGCGACAACTCGGTTCGCGTCCCCAACCCCAAGGTGACCACCATCGAGGTGGACGGCCCGGTGTGCCTGCCGGCCGACACCAAGCTGCCGACGCCCACCCCGACTCCCAGCGAGTCCCCGAGCGAGAAGCCGGCCAAGAAGAAGAAGTCGTGAACCGGAGGGGCTCGATCCCCGGGTCAGTGCTTCCAGCGGGCCAGCCGGCCGTCGCGGGAGATCGCGATGAACCGCCGTTCCACCCGGCGACGATCCTCGGCCTGAGTGACGATCAGTAGGTCGTCCCCCGCCCGGATCGGGTCATCCGGTTTGGGGGTGAACGGTTCCTCGGCCCGGACGATCAGCGACACCACAGAATTCCTCGGCAGCCGCAGTTCGCGGATGGTGACTCCGTGCAACTGGGAACCGGGCGGCACGTGCACCTGCATCATGTCGGCCTTGATGGTGTCCAGCGGTGCGAACTCGATGTCGACGTCGGTGGCGTCCTCCCCGCTGGAGACCTTCAGCTTGCGCGCCACCCACGGCAACGTGGGCGACTGCAGCAGGGTGAACACGACCACGAACGAGAACACCAGGTTGAAGATCTCGTGCGCGGCCGGAGCCCCCGCGGCGAGCGGGACGGTGGCCATGATGATCGGGACGGCGCCCCGCAGCCCGGCCCAGGAGATGAATGCCTGTTCTCGCCAGGGAACCTTGAACCAGGCGACGCAGAGCACCACCGACAGTGGTCGGGCGACGAAGGTCAGGAAGGCGCCGACCGCGACGCCGGCGATCACCTCGGCGAGGGTGAGGGTGGTGAGATCGGCCAGCATGCCGAGCATCACGAACAACCCGATCTGGGCGATCCAGCCGATGCCCTCGGCGAACGACCGCGTGGCATGCCGGTGCGGCAGCTCGCCATTTCCCAGCACCACCGCCGCCACGTAGACGGCCGCGAAGCCGGAGAGGTGGATGGATGAGGCAAGCCCGTAGGCCAGCACCGTCCAGCCCATCGCGGCCAGCACGTACAGGCCGGAGGCGGGCAACTTGATCGCGCGCAGCAGCCGCATCCCCAGCCAGCCGACGCCGGCGCCCAGGGCCGCGCCACCGACCAGTTCGATGGCGATCACCCCCACCGTCACCACCGGGGAGGTATCCCCACCGTTCCCCAGCGACATGGCGGTGGCACTGGCCACCAGCAGCACGATGGGCGCGTCGTTGAAACCGGACTCCGCCTCGATCACGGCCCGCAGTCGAGGCGGGAGCGGCACTCTTCGCATCACCGCGAAGATCGCGGCGGCGTCGGTCGGCGACATGATGGCGCCCAGCAGGATCGCGCTGGGCAGTTCGATCCGCAGCACCAGGTACGCGAAAGCGGCGACCGCGGCCACCGAAAGTCCGACGCCGATGGTGGCGAGCAGGAGCGCCATCGGCAGCGCGCCGCGGATCTCCTGCCACTTGGTGGTGAATCCGCCCTCGGCCAGGATCAGCACCAGCGCCGCGAACCCCAGCGAATGGGCCAGATCGGCATCGTGCAGATGCAGGCCGAGTTCGCCCACCAGCACGCCGAGTCCGAGGAAGAGCAACAACGAGGGCAACCCGAACCGGGCACCCAGCCGGGTGGCCAGAATCGAGGCGAGCAGAACTACCGAACCAAGTAGCAGCACCTGGTCCAGTTCCACCGTGCCTCCTCAGGCTGCCGAGCAGCACCCCGCGAGGTGACGGGGACGATGCCTCCAGCTAGTCCGAAGTGTAAGGGCTCCGGGCCGTTGGTTGTTGCGCCTCCCAGCGCCGAGCGTCATGCCACCACCCGTCGTCCATCGTGCAGCCGGAAGCTGCCGAGAGACCCTCGCCGCCGCGGAGGAGGCACCCAGCCCACCCGCGCACCCCACCGTCAGCATTGAACGGGCGGGATCTCGGCTGATGACCTCTTCCGTGTCAGCGAAAAAGACCTGGTCAGCCCAGCACGGGCGGGATCTCCGGTGAGCCGCGTTCAGGCGAACAGTTCGCGGGCGCGGGCGGCCTCGGCGACGGACGCGAGATCGCCGCCCACCTGGGCGGTGACTCCGGCTGCCACGGCTCCCTCGACCAGAGGGCCCTCGGCGAAGACCACGTGCTCACGCTCATCGTCGTCCAGAAAGTCGAGGACGGCCTCGACGGTCATGGTCGCGGAGCCGAGATCGGTCAGAATCACGACGTCGTAACCGGCCTCACGCAGCTCGGTCACGGCGTCGCTCACCTTGTCGAAGGAGGTGCCGATCCGGCCGTCGTCCGTCCCGGCGGCCGTCCGCAGCGGGACGTCGCGGGCCATCTGCCCGGTCAACTCGACCACCCCGTCGGCCAGGCTCTCCGAGTGGGAGACGATCACCAGCCCGACGGCGCCTTCCTTGGCAGGCTGAAGGCTCATCCGATCCCCGCGGCTTCGGCGGCCGCGGCCAGGACGTACGCGGTCGAGGTCGCGCCGGGATCCTGATGACCGATCGAGCGCTCGCCCAGGTAGGACGCGCGTCCCTTGGTCGCCAGCATGGGAATGGTCGCCTCGGCGCCTTCCAGCGCGGCCTTCGCCGCGGCGTGCAGCGCCTCGGTGGCACTCCCGCCCGACTCGGCGACGGCCTGCGCCGCCGCCTGTGCCGGTGTCCAGGCATCCACCATGGTCTTCTCGCCGGTCGTGGCTTTGCCTCGCGCGACGATGCCCTCCAGGGCGCCCGCGATCAGCGCGGCGACCCCGGCGGCGTCCACCTCGGTGGCGTCGCCGAGCGCCTTGGACGCGCGCAGGAAGGCCGTCCCGTAGAGCGGACCGGCGGCGCCCCCGACGGTCGACATCAGGGTCTGGGCCACCACCTTCAGGACATCCTGGACGGTCTCGGCTCCGGCCTCCAGCTTCGCCACCGAGGCGGTGAAGCCCTTGTCCATGTTGGCGCCGTGGTCGCCGTCGCCGATCTGGCGGTCGAGCTCGATCAGCAGCATTCGGTTCTCAGCAAGAACGGCTTGGGCGCCGCGTATCCACGCCAGCGCCCAAGCAGTAGACAGTGTGTCGCTCACACGGCCATCCTCACACACCGCGCCGCAATGCGACGGTATGCACCGGCGCGTCGTACAACTCGGTGAGTTCGTCGTCCAGCTGCAGGACGGTGATCGAGCAGCCCTGCATCTCCAGCGAGGTGATGTAGTTGCCGACCAGCGAGCGGGCGACCTCCAGCCCGGCGTCCTCCAGGCGCTTGCGGGCGTGGTTGTAGACGATGTACAGCTCGGCCTCGGGCGTGCCGCCCATGCCGTTGACGAAGAGCAGCACCTTCCCCGACCACTCCCGGTCGGCGAGGATCGGATCGATCAGCTGATCGGTGATGGAGTCGGCCGGAGCCAGCGGGATGCGGTGGCGTCCGGGCTCGCCGTGGATGCCGATCCCGATCTCGATCTCGTCCTCGGGCAGGTCGAAGGAGGGCTTGCCGGCGTGCGGCACGGTGCAGGCGGTGAGGGCGACACCCATCGAACGCACCTGGCTGTTCACCTTCTCCGCTACCGCCAGGACGCCGTCGAGGTCGTCCCCGCGCTGGGCTGCGGCACCCGCGATCTTCTCCACCAGCACGGTGCCGGCGACGCCGCGGCGTCCGGCCGTCCAGGTGGAATCCTCCACTGCGACGTCGTCGTTGACCACGATCGACTTGACGGTGATGCCGTCCATCTCAGCCAGCTCGGCGGCGGTCTCGAAGTTGAGGACGTCGCCGGTGTAGTTCTTCACGATATGCAGGACGCCCGCGCCACCGTCCACCTTCTTGGTGGCTTCGAGGATGGGATCGGGCGTCGGCGAGGTGAAGACCGCGCCGGGGACCGCTGCGTCCAGCATGCCCAGTCCGACGTAGCCGGCATGCAGCGGCTCGTGGCCCGAACCGCCGCCGGAGACCAGTCCGACCTTGCCCTGGACGGGGGCGTCCGCGCGCACCACGTAGTCGGGATCGGTGTAGACGGTGATCAGGTCGGCATGGGCGGCCTGGAAGCCGGCCAGGGTTTCGGCGACGACATTTTCGGGATCGTTGATGAGTTTCTTCACAAGAACTCCTTCTCGCACGACAACGTGACGGGTGGGTAGCCCTTACTCTGCCTCGTTCCCCGCATCGGGGGAAGAGCCGGTCGGCGCACTTTCGTTCACGACAGCGGGGTGGCCTGCACGGAATCACACATTCGCTGTCGCCCAACCGCATCGTGGCAAGGAGAAGCACGGAGTCGGAGCGGGCAACCTTCCTGGCCCTCGACCGGACCGCCACGAGCCGACCTCCGCTGCGCGCCGGCGTCGCGAAGTGAGGTCAGACCGGATCGAGTCCGCCGAGGAACACGGCCCGCTCATGGGTGTAGAACGCCAAACCGCTGGCCGCGCCCTCGCTCTCGCCTCGGCCACTGTCTCGCCGGCCGCTGCTCGCCAGCCTCGGATCGCCGAAGTGCGGTGGCCGGTTGATGTTCGCCTTGCCGGTCACAACGGTGTCCAGGAAGCACCGCACTGCGACCGGGTCGCTGGTGTACAACGAGGCGCTCAGGCCGTACCGGCTACCTGCCGCCAGCGCGATCGCGGAAGTCGCCGACTCGGCCCGGAGCAGGGCCACGACCGGGCCGAAGATCTCCTGGGTGAGCAGCTCCGAGTCCGCAGGGATCCCGGCCAGCACGGTGGGCGCCACGAACAGTCCATGCCGGCGGGCCTCGTCGGCCAGCGGCATCCCGCCGGAGAGCACCACCGCCTCACGCTGGGCGAGTTCCAGGAACCCGCGCACCTTGGCGTAGTGCTCCGGCGAGACGAGCGCCCCCATCTGAGCAGCCGGATCCAGCCCGTGACCGACCTGAATGTCACCCACCCGCGCCAGGAGCCGCTTGGTGAACTCCTCGGCGATCGGCTCCTCGAGGATGATCCGGCTCGTGGCGACACACCATTGCCCGGCTGCGGTGAACGCACCGGTGACCGCGTCGGCGACCGCCTGTTCGAGATCGGCGTCGGCCAGCACGACCAATGGGTTCTTGCCTCCCATCTCCAGCTGGACCTTGAGGTCGCTGCGTCCGACCTGCTCGGCGATGGCCAGACCGACGCCGGTCGATCCGGTGAAGGAGATGGCACCGACCCGCTCGTCGCTCACCAGCGCGGCACCCACCACCGCGCCACGACCATGGATCACGTTCAGCACCCCGGCCGGAAGACCGGCCGCCAGGAAGGCCCGCGCGATCCGGTCGGCGCTCACCGGGGAGAGTTCGCTCGGCTTGGCCACCACGGCGTTGCCCATCACCAACGCGGGCACCACTTTGCGCAGCAGGGCACTGAACGGGAAGTTCCACGGAGTCACCACGACGGCGATGCCCACGGGAAGGCGCTCGGCGAGCGCGGTGACCGAGCCCTCCACGAAGACCACCGCCGAGGCCACCGCCGAAGCGAGTGCCACCTGCTCCCGGACGGTGTCGATGGCCCGCACGACCTCGCCACGACACTCGGCCAGGGTCTTGCCCGATTCCAGCACCGTGGCGACGGCGATCTCCTCCGCCTGCACCTGGAGCACTCCCAGTGCCCGTTCGATCACCTCGATCCGACGAGCCATGCCTGCGTTCCACCAGTCGCGCCAGGCAGCCTCGGCGGCGGCGAGCGCCGCAGCGGCATCGGTGGCGGTGGAATCCGGGGCCACCGCGACCAGCCGTCGCCGATCGCCCGGGTCGTAGCGTTCCCGCAGGGCGCCGTCGGCGGCTGCCGACCACTCCTTGCCGATCAGGTTCTGAACCCGTTGGGTCGTCATCCGTAGACCTTGTACCTTTCGACGGCTCTCTCATCCAGCAGCATTCCGTGTCCGGGGCGATCGGGAACATGCAAGTGTCCGTCACGGAGTTCGGGCTGCGCCGGATTCAGCTCGAAGGCGAGCGGATCGACACTGGGCCGGTAGTACTCGGCCATCACTCCGGTCGGAGCGGCGCAAACCAGCTGAACGTGGAGTTCCTGCCGCCCGTGAGGGGCGATCGGCACGTTGGCCGCTTGGGCGAGGGCCGCGATCTTCATGAACTCGCTGACCCCGCCGGCGATCTCCGCATCGGGGTTGAGGAACCCGATGCCCCCGGCAGCGATCAGGTCGCGGAAGCCGTACAGCGTGCTCTCGTTCTCCCCGGTCGCCACCGGCACCGAGGATGAGCGGGCCACCTGCGCGATCCCGGCGTAGTCGTCGGGTGGTACCGGTTCCTCGAACCAGTAGACATCGTGCTGGGCCAACTCCCCGGCCATCCGAACCGCCTGCGCCGCGGAGTAGCTGCCGTTGGCGTCGACCAGCAGGGCCACGTCCGGTCCGATGGCCTCTCGGACCACCGCCACCCGTTCGACGTCCTGCTGGATCGACAACCGGCCGACCTTCATCTTGACCGCGTGGACACCCAGCTCCACGTAACCGACCATCTCTGCGGCCAGGTCGCCCAGGGACTTGCCGTCCTCGTAGTAGCCACCGGCGATGTAGCAGGGCGCACTGTCGCGGGCTCCACCAAGAAGGGTGGCCAGCGGCAGGCCGGCCACCCTCCCCTTGATATCCCACAGGGCGATGTCGATCATGCTTGCCACGCGCGTCTCGATACCCCGCCGTCCGAACAGCTTGGGCTGGTACATCAGCGCGCCGATTCGCTCCGTGCGCTGCGGGTCCTCGCCACGTAGAAGCTCCTCGAACATCTCCACCAGCCCCGCGATGGCTCGCTCGCTGCGCGGCAGCATCAGCCCGACACCGAGTCCGTGGCCGGCCACACCGTCGTCGGTGTCCACCTGGACCACACAGGTGACCGCATCGTCGTAGGTCAACCGGCCATTGCTGATCGGCAGTTCCCTGCGCCAGCGATAGACCCGCAGCGACAGCTTCTCGATCCGCACGGTCACCGACTCTCGAGGGCGGCCTGCTCGAGTTCCTCACGAAGCGGGAGGACGGTGGTGCGCAGGTACTCCCGCTCGGCGCTGTCGAGTTGGCGGAAGGGCTCGGCAAGGATCGGTGAGGCGATCGCCCCGACCTCGCTCAGCAGCGCCTTGATCGTGGCGATCCGGGTGACCCCGAGACGGCTCGGCGGCTGCATGGTCTGAATGAACCGGACGGTCTGGGCCTGCAGGCGGAGAGCCAGTTCCCAGTCTCCGTCGTGGATCGCCTTCACCTCTCGCCGGATGTGCCGTGGCAGCACCAGCGCGCCAGCGGTGATCGTGCCTATCCCACCGGACGCCATCGAGGCGGCCACCAGGGTGGAGTCGCCGACGAAGCTGGGCAGCGTCAGGCCACGGGCCGCCACGCTCTCCATCAGGTACCGGAACCAGGTCATGTCGCCGTAGCTGTCCTTCATGGCGTCGATGACCCCCTCCTCCAGGGCCTGGAGGATGATCTGCTCACTGGCAGCGGTCTTGGTCATCACCGGAACCTGGTAAAGGTACAGGGGCGCCCCGCCGGCAGCCGCTTTCACGTCGCGCAGGTAACGTAGGCATTCGTCCTGCTGGTACGGGAAGTAGTAGGGCAGCACCACCGAGATCGCGGTGGCGCCGGCGGCGATCGCGGCCTCGGCCAGCGCGGCGGCCAATCGGGTGGACGTGGATCCCACCTGGTTGACGATGGGCATCTTGCGGTCTCCGAGCGCCGCTACGGCGGAGGTGACCACGCGGGTTCGCTCCTGATCGGTCAGGGCATGGAACTCACCAGTGGAGCCGTTCAGCCACAGGCCCTCCACTCCCTGCTCGGCCAGCCAGTCGACCTGTGTGGCCAAGGAGTCCCAGTCGGGGATGTCCCCCTCCAGGAACGGCATGACAGTGGGCGGGATGGCGCTGTGCGGCAGCAGGGGCGAAACCGGATCGTTCATCTTGGTCTGTATCTCCTTGTTGATTGTTGGTTGATGGTTCGAAGGGCGTTGGCTCCAGGTCAAAGGGCGAAGTGCGCCACCCCTTTCCACTGGCTCGATCCCGGCACCGCTGAAAGACCGGCGGCCCGCGCCGTCCGATCGCGCTCCACCTGGGGATCGGGCACCAGGGCAGCCGCGAGCAGCCGCTGGGTGTAGGGATGCCGGGGGCGGTCGAACACCGTCTCTGCGTCGCCCTCCTCGACCAGTTCGCCGTGGTAGAGCACGGCGAGCCGATCGACGATCTGCCGGACCACCGCCAGATCATGGGAGATGAACACGCAGGAGAAGTCCATGTCGGCCTGGAGGTCTCGAAGCAGCTTCACCACCTGCGCCTGGATCAACACGTCGAGGGCTGAAACCGGCTCGTCGCAGACCAGTACGGCCGGTCTGGGGGCCAACGCTCGGGCGATCGCGATCCGCTGCCGCTGTCCGCCGGAGAACTGATGGGCGTACTTGAGCCGGTCAGAAGTACTGAGACCAACTGCTTCCAGCAGTTCCTTGATCCGGGCCGCCCGATCGGCCGGTTCGCTGTCCGGGTGCACGTCCCATGCCTCGGAGATCAATCGGTCGACCCGCATCCGTGGGTTCAGCGATGCGTAGGGATCCTGGAACACCATCTGGATGTGCCGTCGGAAGTCGCGCAGCCGGCGCGTCCCCAAGGTGGCCAGGTCGGTGCCTTCCAGGAAGACCTGCCCGGCGGAAGGCTCCTCCAGGCGCAACAGCAGCCGACCCAGGGTGGACTTACCCGAACCGCTCTCCCCGACCAGGCCGAGTATCTCACCGCGCCGCAGGACGAGCGACACCCCACGCAACGCCTCCACCACCCGCTTGCCGCCCAGCCTGCTGCGAAGCCGGTAGTGCTTGACGATGTCGCGTGCCTCGACCACTGGGACGGTGGTGGAGGCGGGCTGGGACGCGGCCGGCTCGGCCTGCGGTGGTTCCGTGGTCACCGCGTTGCGGACGCCGACATCCATCCGCGGGATGGCGGCCAGCAATGCCTTGGTGTAGTCGTGCTGCGGGGATGCGTAGACCCGATCGATCGGTCCGCTCTCGACGATCAGTCCGCGGTGCATCACCGCGACCCGGTCGGCGACGCGAGCCACCACCCCCAGGTCGTGACTGATCAGGATCATGCCCATCCGGCTGTCTGCCTGAATCTCCTGGAGAAGATCCAGGATCTCCGCCTGGACCGTGACATCGAGCGCCGTGGTCGGCTCGTCCGCGATCAGGATCTCCGGCTCCAGTGCACAGGCCATCGCGATCACGATCCGCTGGCGCATTCCGCCGGAGAACTCGTGCGGATAGTCATCGACCCGGGCGGCGGCGGCGGGAATCCGCACCATGTCCATCAACTCGACGGCCCGGCGGCGCGCCGCTGCCCGGCCGACCTTGTGGTGCAGCCGATAGCCCTCGACGATCTGCAGCCCGACCGGGTAGGCGGGGTTGAGGGCAGCCAACGCGTCCTGGAACACCATGCCGATGCGCCTGCCGAGCACGTCACGCCGGCGTTTGGCAGCGGGCATCGTCAGCAGTTCCTGCCCGCTCAGCGTGACACTACCGCTGGTGACCCGGGCCGGCGGAC
The DNA here is from genome assembly GCA_964435735.1 of uncultured Propionibacteriaceae bacterium. GTDB lineage: Bacteria > Actinomycetota > Actinomycetes > Propionibacteriales > Propionibacteriaceae > Propionicimonas. The sequence continues at coordinate 51,049 of CAYSZZ010000010.1, read as the reverse complement.
TCTCCAGCAATCCCGCGACCGCCATCGCCGCGACGGTCTTGCCACTGCCGCTCTCCCCCAATATCGCCAGTGTCTCTCCGCCCGACAACGAGTAGTCGATTCCGCGCACGGCCTCGGTCACCCCGCTGCCGGTGGCGAACTCGACCGTCAGTCCACGCACGGTCAGCAGATCCTCGCTCACGCCGGATTCCCTTCCAGACTCGCTTGGTTCTCGGCGGCCGGTCGACGGCCTGTTCGCCGTGGCCGGTCGATCCGCCAGCGCTGGCGTGGGTCCATGACGAGCCGCAGCCAGTTCGACAGGATGCTCAGCGAGATCGTCGTCAGGGTGATGACCAGTCCGGGGAACAGCGACTGCCACCAAGCGGTGAGCAGGTAGTTGCGCCCTTCGGCGACCAGCAATCCCCAGGACATGTCGGGCGGCTGCACCCCTTGACCGAGGAAGCTCAGGCTGGACTCAAGCAGGATCACGTACGCCAGATCCACCGCGCCGAGTGTCAACAGGGTGGGCACCAGCGCCGGGGCGATGTGGCGGAAGAAGATCCTGCTCCGGCTCGCCCCCAACGCCCGTGCGCCGAGCACGAACTCCTTCGCCGACACCGCCAGGGCCTCCGCCCGGGCCACCCGGGCGTAAGCGGGGATCCTGGTCACGGCCAGCACCGTCACCAGGATCAGGAAACTCGGCTGGTAGAGGTAGATCAGAACCACCGCCAGCAGCAGGGTCGGAAAGCTGAGCATCATGTCGGTCAGGCGCATACCGATCAGATCGAGCCAACCGCCCAGCGCGCCCATCACCAGCCCGAGCAGACCGCCGAGCAGGGTGGCGACCAGCATCGCGGTGATCGCGATGGTCAGCGTTGTGACGCCACCGACAGCCATCCGGGCCAGCACGCTGCGCCCGAGCGGATCGGCGCCCAGGACGAAGATCGGATCCGGCGAGGTGAACGGCGGCAGGTTGCGCAGGGACAGGTCGACGGCCCCGGCGGCCTCCCGCAGCAGGAGTCCGCCGATCAGGGTGCCCAGCAGGATCAGACTCAGCACGATCGCCGCCACGACAGCGAAGGCATCCCCACCGAGCAACCGGACGGCTCGCCGGAGCGCCCCCTCGGGGGCGAGTTCGGATTGCCCGCTCACGCCGCCACCTCCTCGACTCGAATGCGTGGGTTGATCCAGGCGTACAGCAGGTCGATCAGCAGGTTGAGCAGGATGATCGTCGCCCCGGTCACGATGATCACCGCCTGAACGATCGCGAAATCGCGCTGGTAGACCGCATCGATCAGCAGCCGACCGCCGCCGGGAATCCCGAACACCGACTCGACCACGATCGCGCCGTTCACCAGACCGACCGCCAGGTCGCCGGCGACGGTGACGATGGGCAGCCAGGCGTTCCGCAGGCCGTGGCGCACCACGATCATTCGCTCGGGCAGACCCTTTGACCGGGCGGTGACCACATAGGGCGAAGCCATGGCGTCCACCAAAGCCCCGCGAACCACCTGGGTGAGCAGACCGAAGGGCCGCGCCATGATCGTCAGCACCGGCAGGACCCAGTACTGCGGACCACCGGTGCCCGAGGTCGGGAACAGCCCGGCCCGGACGGACAGCGTGAAGATCAGCACCAGAGCCAGCCAGAAGTCGGGGATGCTGGAGCAACTCAACGAGACCAGGCTGACCCCCCGATCCAGCCGGGACATCGGCCGGGATCCGCTCAAAGTCCCCAGCAGCGCCGCGAGCGCGAGTGCGCCGGCGAGCCCCAGCGCGGCCAGCAGCAGGGTGTTGGGGTAGTGCCGCAGCACTACTTCCAGAGCCGGCTCGCTACGACGCAGCGAGGCTCCGAAGTCACCCTGCAGGAGGCCACCGAGGTAGTTCAGCAACTGGACATGGATCGGCTGATCGAAGCCGTGCTGTTCTGAGAACCGGTCCCGCGCCTCCTGAGGTGCGTCCAGCGGCAGATAGAGCATCGCGGGATCGCCGGTCAGGCGGACCACGACGAACACCGCCAGGACGACACCGAATAGCGACAACACCCCTAGTAGTGCGCGCTTACCGATATAGCGAATCACGGTTCTCCGGATGGGACGAGGGTTGAGGATCGCGGATCAGGCACGGTCCGGCCCGGGGGTTACCCGGGCCGGACCCGTGGCTTCAGCCGTTGAGGCTCATCTGCGAGATCAGCAGCTCGAAGTCCGACTGGCCGGTGACGGTGTAGTCGAGCCGCTCGCTCAGCTGGACAACGCCCTTCATATAGGCCAGGTGGACATCCTGAACCACCTCTTCGCGCTGCACCTTCATCGCCTCGGCGAACAGCCGCGCCCGCTCGGTCAGATCGCTGGCGACCAGCGCCTGGTTCACCAGCTCGTCGAACTTCTTGCTGCACGAGGCGCTCTGGGATCCCTCACAGGTGTACTTGCTGACCACTGAGAAGGAGGCGTCGCCCGTGGTGTTGCCATGCGATGAGAGCAGGATGTTGGGCTGCCGGTCAGCGTCGTGGGGTCGCAACAGGATCTCTCCCCAGGGACCGCCTTCGACATTCTCGATGCGTATGTTGAGTCCGATCTGTTCCCACTGCGACTCCAGCACCTCGGTCACCTCGCGGGCATTGGCGTAGAAGTCCGGGCGTCCGTAGAAGACGATCTCCTTGGTGACGTCGACACCGTCGGCGGCAGCCTGCTTCACCAGATCGGCCGCCTGTGCCGGGTCGTAGGCCCAATCGGTCAACTCGGAGTTGTACCCGAGGGTGCTGGGCACGAAGATCTCGTGCGCCGGAGTGGCGTAGCCGCCGAAGATCGATTCGATGATGGCCGCTCGGTCGGTCGCCAGGTTGATCGCCTGGCGGATGCGGAGGTCGTCGAGCGGCGCCACTTCGGCGTCCATCCGGAAGTAGGTGGTCTCACCGTTCTCGAAGGACTGCACCTTGGCCTCCGGCTTGACGTCCTGACTGGCGATGCCGAAGGCCAGATCGGCCTCGCCGCGCTCGATCATGGCGGCCCGGACCGGCGACTCGGCGCGGAACACGAACGTGGCCTCGGCCACCTCTGGCGCGGCGCCCCAGTAGTCGGCGAACCGCTGCAGCTGGATGTACTCACCGTGAGCCCACTCGCTGATCTTGTAGGGCCCGGTGCCGACGGCGGCCTCACCCTTGCTGTCGGATGGGGTGTTGGGCGAGGAGATGTGGACGAAGGTCAGCCGCAACGCGAAGATCGGATCCGGCTGGTCCAGTTCGAAGCGCACCTCGTACTCACCAGTCGCCTCGATCTTGACCGGGGTGGGCGGCTTGAAAAGGTCATTGGCGTTGTCGCAGGCCAGATCCTCATCGAACAGTCGCTCCATCGAGGTCACCACGGCGGCCGCGTCGAAGTCGACCCCGTCCTGGAACTTCACCCCTTCCCTGAGGGTGAACACCCAGACCTTGTTGTCCGCACTGGACCACTCTGTGGCCAACTGGGGCTCGACCTCACCGGACCCGGCATCACGTGTGGTCAGGGCCTCGACCACATTGCCTCGCAGCACCCGGCTGCGCGAGGAGTTCAGCGAGTCGCAGGCGTCGAGCGAGGTCGGCTCCTCAGGCATCACGATCACCAGCGACTCGGCCGGCTCGGAGGGGGCCGGCTGCTGCGCGGCGCACCCGCCGAGCGCCAGTCCGGTCGCCAGCAGTGCGAATAGGACGCGGTAGCGCGACCGGGGCCGACAGGTCAGCTGTGAACTCATGGGCTTCTCCTTTGAAGTTGGAACATCAGACGTCTCAGGTGGTCACTGACCACACCTCTTCGGTCGCACCCGCCGTCCCGCCGCCTACGTTCGGTGTCGTCCTGACACCCTCCGCAAGCGCCCGATGCTGGCCGGCGTGCTCCGTGCGACTGCTTTCCACCGAATGTTACCGGTCACGTTGCTGATGTCAACCCCGGAATGATTCACCTTGAGATAGGATGTTTCCATGGCTCTAGCGGATGGATTACCGGTCACCTTGCTGACGCCAACGATTCGGGATGTGGCACGGCTTGCCGGAGTTTCCCACCAGACCGTCTCGCGCGTCATCAACAACCTGCCGGGCACGTCCCCCGAGACCCGGGCCCGGGTGGAGCAGTCGATCCAGCAGCTCAACTACCGCCCCAGTCGCGCCGCGACCGCCCTGGCGACCAACCGAACCAAGACGATCGGGATCATCTGCACCGACGGGGGACGCGTGGGCGCTCCGAAGGCCCTGCGCACGATCGAGCGGGCGGCGCGAGAGGCCGGCTATTACGTCAGCACCGTCAACCTGACCGCGGTAGACCAGCAGGCCATGCGGTCAGCGCTGGAGCACCTGGAACACCAGAAGGTGGAGGGTCTGGTGGTGATCGCGCCACAACTGGAGATGATCAACTCGGTCACCGCCGCCTCACCGCGAGTACCCGTGGTCGCCGTCGAGGCCTCCGGCCGGTCCGGAGCCCGCTCCGTCGCGGTGAACAACCGTCACGGCGCCCTGCTGGCGACCCGCCACCTGGTGGAGTTGGGCCACACCAGGATCGCCCACCTCGCCGGGCCTCCGGACTGGTCGGACGCGCAGGCGCGAATCGAGGGCTGGCGGGACGCACTGAACACGGCCGAGTTGCCCGGAGCTGGAGTGATCAGCGGTGATTGGTCCGCGCGCAGCGGCGCGGCAGCCTACCCACAGGTCATGGCCCAGCGCCCGACTGCCGTGTTCTGCGCCAACGACGCGATGGCCCTCGGGCTGCTGCACGCGGCCCGGAAGGACGGCCTCACGGTGCCTGCAGACCTCAGCATCGTAGGCTTCGACGACATCCCGGAGGCCGAGTTCTTCGCTCCTCCCCTGACCACGGTCGCCCCGGACCACGGCGAGGTCGGTCGCCGCTGCCTGCGGACGCTGCTGGAGATGATGACCGGCAGCGAGCCCTCGACAGAACCCTTCGTGGATCCGGTACTGGTGGTGCGCGAGTCCGCAGGAGCGCTCAACTGAGGGCCGACTGCCGCTCTGCTCGCGGGTGACACCGCGACAGTCCTCCCTCGGCCGATTCGCCGCTGCTGCTCCCGGTTGGCTAAACTCTCCCGCGGTGGCGTGTCTGAGCGGCCGAAAGAGCTCGCCTCGAAAGCGAGTGTGGGGCAACCCACCGAGGGTTCAAATCCCTCCGCCACCGCCGCGCGAATGGCCTGAACCCACCGACCGTGGGTTCAGGCCATCGGCCTTTCCACGGCCCACCGAGTTCACAACGCCTTGATCATCATCAGCGCCGGACGGCCCTCCCACCAGTCGGGGAACTCCTCGACCGGCAGGTAGCCGACCTCGTCGTAGAAGGCCCGGGTCGCGGCGGCACGCGGATTCGGATCGGAGGGCCCGATGGTCTTCACCACCACCAGCCGGGCCCCGAACGCACGGGCGTCCGCCTCGACCACGGCGAGCAGGCGGCGTCCGATCCCCTGGCGCAGATAGCCCTTCCGCACCGCCATCACATAGACCTCCACGGACTCGCGGAAGTGCGGCTCCAGCAGCAGGACGCCGACCGCCTCTCCCTCCGATGTGGTCGCCAGATAGGTCACCAGGTGCTCGGCGGCGGCCAGGTAGACATCGTCCGGCCGCGGCATCGAGACGCCCTCCGGCAGATCCGTCAGGATGGACGCGACCACCGCCGGATCCGGGTCCTCGCGGCGGATCGGGATGTGCACACGCGCATCGTATGCCCCGTCCCCTCCTTAGCGGGAGTACCCACCCCTCTCATCGAGCGGATGCGCGGGTGTCGCGGTTCGGGACTGCTCAGCTCAGGTGGGACGGGGGCGCGGAACGGTGGCCGGCGAAGAAGTCTCGCAGGAGGGCGGCGCACTCTGGTTCGAGGATCCCGCCGACCACCTCCGGGCGGTGATTGAGGCGGGGGTCGCGCACCACGTCCCACAGCGAGGCGACCGCGCCGGCCTTGGGATCGAAGGCGCCGAACACCAGCCGCCGCAGGCGAGCCAGCACCAGTGCGCCGGCGCACATGGTGCAGGGTTCCAGGGTCACCACCAGGGTGCACCCCTCCAGCCGCCAACTACCCAGTGACTCGGCCGCCCGGCGCAGCGCCAGCACCTCGGCGTGAGCCGTCGGGTCGCCCAGCAGTTCGCGTTCGTTGCCGGCCCCGGCCACGAACCGGCCCTCGGCGTCCAGCACCACGGCGCCGATCGGCACGTCGGCATGCTCAGCCGCGGCGGATGCCTCGGCCAATGCCTGGCGCATCGCCGGCTCCCAGCGGTTCATGGTTCAGTCGAGCGCGGCGACCGCGCGGGTGAACTCCCGCCCGAACTTCACCCGTGCGGCGATCTGTTCCAGCAGCGCGGTCGAATCCTCGTCGTAGTTGGAGGCGATGGCCTCCAGCTCGAAGTCGGGCAAGCCTGAATCCGCCAGAATCTCCAGATCGCCCACCGGGTAGGCGTCGTCGTCCTCGTCGTCCTCGGGCAACTCGATGCCCAGGTAGTCCACGACGTCGCGGGCGATCGGCCAGTCCTCAGCGGCGCCCACGTCCGACAGCAGCACCTGGACGTGCTTGCCGCGCACCCGCACCAGCACGAACACCTCGGTCGCCAGCGAGACCATGCCGAGTGCGCCGCCGTCACCGGGAACCCGGCGCAGCTGGGTGATCAGGCCGTCGAAGTCGTTGGCCAGCTCCGCCTCCAGTGCCAGGACGACGGGCTGCCCGTCCTCCCGATAGAGCGCGAGGACGAGATCGATGTCGTCCTCGGTGGCGTCGTCGGGGTAGTAGTCGTCGTCGTCGTCGCCCTCGTCATCGGAATCGTCGATGTCGAGGTCGTCGAGTTCCTCCAGCCCCGGCCGGTCGTCGCCGAGGTTGGGCAGCTCCATGTCGAAGTCGCCTGTCGTCTCGTTCACGCCCTGCTCCTCACTGTCTCTCCCCATCGTGTCAGAAGTCCTTGTCGATGGCACGGTTACAGTCAGGATTGATGCCGACCTGCACGACCACCGGTCGCGATGTGAAAAGGTTGGGGTGTGGAACTGCGCGCGCTCGATCATCCCCTGGTTGCCCACAAGGTCACGGTCCTTCGGGACAAGGAGACCAACAGCCCCACCTTCCGCAAGCTGGCCGAGGAGTTGGTGACGCTGCTCGCCTACGAGGCGACCCGCGAGGTCCGGGTGGAGCCGGTCGTCGTGACCACCCCAATCGCCACCACGACCGGGACGGCGCTGTCGAAGCCCACCCCCCTGGTGGTACCGATTCTGCGGGCCGGTCTGGGCATGCTGGAAGGCTTCATGCGGGTGATGCCCACCGCCGAGGTCGGGTTCGTCGGCATGGTGCGCGACGAGGAGACCCTGCAGCCCTTCACCTACGCCGAGCGGCTTCCGCACGACCTCTCCGGGCGCCAGTGCTACGTGCTCGATCCGATGCTCGCCACCGGCGGCTCGCTGGGCGGCACCGTCCAGTTCCTGGTGGACCGGGGCGCCGACCACATCACCTGCATCTGCCTTCTGGCCGCCCCCGAGGGTATCCAGCGGATGCGGGAGCTGGTCGATCCGCTCGGCATCCCCTGCACCCTGGTGGTGGCCGCGGTGGACGAGCGGCTGAACGAGGTCGGCTACATCGTCCCGGGCCTCGGCGATGCCGGCGACCGCCTCTACGGCCTGGCGGAGTAGGCAAACCGCCGATCTGGTCGTTCTCACGCCCGTGCCTCGGCAACGCCTGTGTGCAACCGCAGATGTGGTCGTTGTCGGGCCGTGATCAGCCCTGGCAACGACCACATCGGAGGACGCGTTTGATCGGTGCGGAGAGAGGCCGGTGACAACGACCAGATCGGCGGTCGGGCGCCTCAGAGGTCGCGGGCGAGGCCTTCCACGCGCTCGGCACCGGGCAGCTTGAGCAGGTCGGCGCCCGGTAGCAGCAGTTTCGCGGTGCGGTTGCCGGCGCCGATGCACACCCAGTCGGTATCGGCGACGGCCGCGTCCACCCACACCGGCCAGTCGGCGGGCAGGCCAACCGGGGTGATGCCCCCGTACTCCATGCCGGAGGCGGCCACGGCCACGTCCCTCGGCGCGAAGGACGCCTTGCGCACGTCCAGCCTGCGCCGCACCACGTTGTTGACGTCGACGCGGCGGTGGGCCAGCGTCATGCAGCAGGCCTGCCGTTCCTCGCCGCCGCGACGACCCTGGACGAGTACCGCGTTGGCCATGATCTCCATCGGCAGGTCGTAGACGCGCGCGAGCGTCTCGGTGTCGGCGTGCTCCGGATCGATGGTGAACACCAGCGTCGACGGCACATGGCTCAGGGCCTGGTGGACGATCGCCGGCACCAACTCTGAATGGTCGATCGCCAGCGCCGGGTGCAGCTTCTCAAACACCCCCGCAGTGTAGGCACGCGCTCAGGCGCCAGCCGCTACGTTCCGGCTTTGTGCACCGTGTTCGGTGCACAAACTCGGAACCAAGCCTCAAGCGCCGGGGTCAGGCTGGGGCGTGGGCGGCGAGGAACTCGGCGGAACGGGCGAAGATCAGGTCGGCGTCGTGGTCGAGGGTGGCGACGTGGTAGCTGCGCTCCAGCTCCACGTACTCCCGGATCTCGGAGGAGACGCCCGCCAGGATGATGCTCTGGCTCAGGTCGTCCACCACGTGGTCGGTGTTGGAGCGGAAGTAGAGCAGCGGGGCGTGCACCCGGGCGAGGTAGTACCGCACATCGCGCCACAGCAACAGTTGCTCGGCCATGGCGTTCAGCGGCACGCGGTCGTAGGCGAGTTCGTCCTGGCCGGGTTTGGCGATGTCGTTGCTGATCCCCGAGACAGAGGCGGTCAGCCGACGCAGCACCGGCAGCAGCTTCAGGTCGAAGCGCTTCAGCGCCACGGCCGGGTTCACCAGCACCAGCGCGCCCACCTCGTCGGGCCGGTTCTCGGCCAGTCGCAGCGCGAGCGCTCCGCCCATCGACAGGCCGCACACCGCCGTCCACTCACACGACGTCCGCAGCTCAGTGAGCGCCTGGTCGACTTCGGCATACCACTGCTGCCAGGTGGTGGTGTTCGCCTCCTGCCAGGTGGTGCCGTGCCCTGGGAGTCGCGGCACCCGGACGGTGTAGCCCTGGCCGGCCAGATACTCCGCCCACGGCCGCACCGCCGCCGGCGACCCGGTGAAACCGTGGCACAGCAGGACGCCGTGCTTACCCTCTCCGGCCGCGTACGGTTCTGCCCCGGGTCGTACCGGGCTGGATGTGCTCATGCCGTCATCCTGCCACTACGGCCCCCTCGCCGACCCCACCACACCACGTGCCGGTGGCCTGAGATCCCGGGGAAGAGTCCAGGAGGACCTGGTCGGGTTGGCGACGCCCCCACCACCGCCATCCCCGCCGGAGCGGGGCTCTCCCTCCATGGCGGTCGCTCCGAGGTTCCCAGCTTCGCGGGGATGACGAGTAGACGTTGCCCCGGTGGGTGGGGTCAGTCGCCGGTGAGCACCCGGGCAGTCTGCTGGGCGACCACGCTCAGTTCGGCCGCCTTCAGTGCGTGCTCCTGGGTCATGGCGTTCTCGGTGCGGTTCAGGCAGTCGAGAATCAGCTCGCCGAAGAAGGGATAGCCGACCTTGCCGTGGGCGTTGAGGCGGTGCTCGCCGGTGCCGTCGACCAGGAAGACGTGGCCCGGGCCCTCGTCGGTGCCCACATTGAGGTACTTGCGCAGTTCGATGTAGCCCTCGGTGCCCAGCAGGAAGGTCCGCCCGTCGCCCCAGGTGCTCAGCCCGTCCGGGGTGAACCAGTCCACCCGGCAGTACCCGGTCGCGCCGGTGTCGGTGACGATGTGCGCATCGCCGAAGTCGTCCAGCTCCGGCCATTCCGGGTGGGCGTAGTTGGCGATCGACGAATCGGTCACGGTGGCGTCACGGGCGCCGGTGTAGAACAGCATCTGCTCGAAGTTGTGCGAGCCGATGTCGCAGAGGATGCCGCCGTAGTACTTCTTGAGCCAGAACCAATCCGGCCGGGTCTCCGGACGCAGCCGGTGCGGGCCCAGCCCGATGAACTGCAGTACCCGTCCGATCGCGCCCTGTTCGACCAGCTGACCGGCCAGCACCGCCGCCTCGACGTGGATCCGCTCGGAGTAGTAGACGGCGTACTTCAGACCGGTCCGTGCCGTCGCCTCGCGCACAGCTGCCAGCTGCTCCAAGGTGGTGAGCGGGGCCTTGTCGGTGAAGTAGTCCTTGCCCGCGTCGATGACCCGTAGCCCCAGGTCGGCCCGCTCGGAGGTGACCGCTGCACCGGCCACCAGGCGTACCTCGGGATCGTCCAGCACCTCGGCCTCGGTTCGCGCCACCCGGACGTCGGGAAAAGCCTCCAGGAATGCCGCCACCTTGGCAGGATCCGGGTCGTACACCCATTTCAGGGAGCCGCCCGCGCCGGTCAGGCCCTGGCACATCCCCACGATGTGGCCATGGTCGAGGTGGGTCGCGCCGAACACGAACTCGCCAGGGCCGACGACGGGCCGAGGCATGGGTGCGGGTGCGTAGGTCGCGCCGTCTGAGGTCTGCATGCGCCTATTCTTTCTGTTGGCTGGTGGATCCTGGCAGGAGATTCAGGAGTCGGTGGATGCTCCGACGACGATCGCGCCGGCTTGCTCCCGGACCGAGTTGAGCTTCTCGTAGAAGTGGGGGGCTCGCTCCACAACGGTTCCGGAGCGGTAGTAGGGGTCGTCCGGCTGGAGCGGGAAGGACACCGTCCGGTGCTCGATCCCCGACTCGTAGATGGCGGTGACCAGTTCGACCGCGTTGCGGCCGTCCTCGGCGGTGATCGCCGGGGGGCGTCCTTCGCGCACAGCGGCGAGGAAGTCGCCGATCTGGCCGGTGTGCCCGGTGTGGGCCAGTGGACGGTGAGCTGCGGCGATGGCGTCCAGCCGGGTGACCAGCTCCGCGTCCGAACCGGACGGGAAGCCGTTGGGCGCAAAGGCGTCGGCGACGGCCTTCCAGGGCTGGGAGATACGCGCCTTCTCGCCCTGGACCACGATGTACTGTTCCTCGCCGTGGTGGACGACCGAACTGGTCACCTCGGCCAGCGCCCGGTCGTAGGCCAGGATCGCCACCGAGAGATCCTCCACCTCGGCGTTGTCGTGCTGGGCGTTGGCCAGCACCGCGGTCACCGCCTTCGGCCGTCCGAGCAGCCACAGGGTCAGATCCAGGTGATGGATCGCGTGGTTGAGCGTGCAGCCGCCCCCTTCGGACGCCCAGGTGCCCCGCCACCACAGGTCGTAGTAGGGCAGCGACCGCGACCAGGCCGAGCTCACCGCGACGTGCGAGACCGGCCCGATCAGGCCCGAGTCCAGCGCCTCCTTCAGCGTGGCCATGTCGTCGCGGAAGCGGTTCTGCGCGACCACGCCGAGGATCCGGCCGGACGCCTGCTGGGCGGCGATCATCTGGTCGCAGGCTTCCAGTGACGGGGCCATCGGCTTCTCGACCAGTACGTGGACGCCCGCCTGCAGGGCGGCGATCGTGTTCGGGGCGTGCGCTGACGGAGGCGTCGTCACGCTCACCAGGTCGAGTTTCTCTGCGGCGAGCATCGCTGCGACGTCGTCGTACACTCGGGCTTCGGTCAGCCCGAACTCGTCGGCTCGCGCCTGCGCGGTGGCCAGATCGATGTCGCACAGTGCGACGACCTCGCACTCCTGCCCGAACTGCAGATAGCCGTGGATGTGGGCCCGGGAGATGCCTCCCGCGCCGATGATTCCGACGTTCAGCACTTACTTACCTTCCACGATTCATCTCGGTTGGGTTGACCGGGCGCAGCGTCGAACGCTGCGCCCGTCGGGTTCGTCCCACTCGCTGGGACGGCGGGTACGCGGCCGTGAGCTGAGCCGCGTACCCGCACGGGTGTTCTCAGGCAGACTGGATCGCGGTCTTGACCTCGGCGATCAGCGCGTTGGCGGCGTCGATCGGTGTCTGCCGCTCGAAGAGCACCTCCTGCGCGTAGCGGTTGAGGACAGTCTGGATGTCAGCGGCACCATTCGGGACGATCGGTGGCGCTTCGCCCAGCAGCACCTGGCGGGACTCCGCGAACTCGACGGCCTGAAGCTCGGTCGGGGTCAGCGTCGAGCGGATGGCCTCGACCATCTTTGCGCTGGCCGGCATCCCGCGCTCGCTGCCGAAGATCGTGGCCACCTCAGGATCGTTGACCAGGAAGTCGATCAGCAGCGCAGCCTCGGCAGGGTGCTGCGAAGACGACATCGCCGACCAGTACATGCCCGGCTTGTTGTACTCCCACTTCACCGAGTCGTCGTCGCTGGGCAGCGGCATCATGGTGATGTTCGCGCCGGTGGACTGGGCGTAGGCGGTGACCTGGGTCGAGGGGGCGAGCAGCGACGCGGCCTTGCCGATGGAGAAGTCGAGCTGATCCAGCGGAAGCCCGTTCTGCTCGGCGATCGCCTCGGCCGAGGGCGCCGCGCCACTCTTGACCCAGTCCAGGTTGGTCTGGAAGAAGGCCGCCAGGGTTTCCGGCTTGATCACGATGTCGTCGGTCGAGAACAGGGCGTCGCCACGCTGCCGGGCGAACAACTGCAGGCTGTGCTCGATGTACATGGTCCCGGTGCCTCGGATGGCACCGTCGGTGGCGTCGGAGACCGACTTCGCCCAGGCGTGGAACTCGTCCCAGGTCCAGCTGCCGGAGGCGGGCAACGCGATGCCGATCTGATCGATCAGATCCTGGTTGACCAGGAACGACTGCGAGGTGGTCGAGATCGGCATGGCGTAGAGGGTGTTGTTCCACCGACCCATGCCGAGCACCGAGTCGTCGAGGTTGCTGGTGTCGAGCTGGCTCAGCTTGCTCAGGTCGAGCAGGGTGTCGCGGGAGGCGTAGGAGGCCAGGTAGAGCTGGTCCATCTGGACGACGTCAGGGGCGTTGCCGCCGGCCGTGGCGGTCGCCAGCTTGTCCCAGTAGCCAGCCCAGTCGCTGAACTCGGGCTCGACGGTGATGTTGGTGTACTTCGCCTCGAAGGCGTCGATGGCCTTCTGGGTGCGTTCGTGGCGTCCGTCGCCACCCCACCACATCAGGCGTAGCGTCACCGGGCCGTCACTAAGCTCGGCGTTCTCGCCACCCGTGCCGCCCCCGGTGCCGCAGGCGGCCAGGGACGCGGTCATCAGCGCCGCGAGCGCAGCGATGAGGCCGCGGTGCAGAGATTTCTTCATGAGTCACCTTTCTTGGTCGTGCTCTACTTGAGCCCGGTGGTTGCGATGCCCTGGACGAGGTACTTCTGCCCGAGGGCGAAAATGAGGAGGAGCGGCACGACCGACACGACGCTCATCGCGAACATGCCGCCGAACGAGGAGGTCGACTGCGCGTCGATGAACGAGCGCAGGGCGATCGAGGTGGTGTACCGATTGGGATCGGTCAGGTAGATCAGCTGGGTGAAGAAGTCGTTCCAAGTCCAGATGAACGTGAAGATGGCCGTGGTGGCCAGGGCCGGTGTCATCAGCGGCAGCAGGATCTGCAGGAAGATCCGCGCGTGACCGCAGCCGTCGATGCGCGCGGCCTCGTCCAACTCTTTCGGAAGGCCGCGGATGAACTGCACCATCAGGAAGGTGAAGAAGGCGTCGGTGGCCAGGAACTTCGGGATGATCAGCGGCCAGAACGTGTTCACCATGCCGAGCTGGGCCCACAGGATGTACTGCGGGACGATCACGACGTGGATCGGCAGCATGATCGTGATGAGCATGAACGCGAAGGCAGGGCCGCGGAACCGGAAGCGGAGCCGCGCGAAGGCGTAGGCCGCCATCGAGCAGCTCACCAGGTTGCCCACGATCGAGCCGAGCACGACGATCCCGGAGTTGGCCAGGAAGACGTGGAACGGACGTCCCAGCGCATTCCAGCCGTAGCTGTAGTTCTCCCAGTGGAAGGTGGTCAGGATCAACGACGGATTGCCGAAGATCTCGCCGTCGGGACGCAACGAGGAGACGACCATCCACAGGATCGGGTAGAGGCAGAGCATCAACAGGGCCAGCAGGAGGACCTGGCGGATGACGCGACGCAGCGGCGACCAGCGGGAACGCAGCCGCTGCACGGTGACGGGTGCCGGCGCGGCAGCCAGCGAGAGTTCAGTCTTCATAGTGCACCCAGTACTTCGACAGCCAGAAGTTGAGAGCGGTGAACGTGCCGATGATCAGGACGAGCAGCCAGGCCATGGCCGAGGCGTAGCCCATCCGGAAGGCGCCGAACCCCTCCTGGTACAGGTAGAGCGTGTAGAACAGCAGCGCGTCGGCCGGAGAACCGGTGCCGCCGGAGACGATGAACGCCTGGGTGAAGGTGGAGAACGAGTTGATCACCGCCAGCACCAGGTTGAAGAAGATGATCGGGGTCAGCAGCGGCATGGTGATCGACCGGAACTGCCACCAGGTGCCGGCGCCGTCGGTGGCGGCCGCCTCGTAGTACTCCCGGGGTATCTGTCGCAGTCCGGCCAGGAAGATCACCATCGGAGAGCCGAAGGTCCACACGTGCAGCAGGATGATCGTGCCCAGCGCCGTGTCGGGGTTCCCGATCCAGCTTGTCGTCGACACGATCCCGAACAGGCCGAGGATGGCGTTGAAGAGTCCGTCCGCGCCGAAGATGAGGCGCCAGAGAACGGCGATGGCCACCGACGAGCCGAGCAGGCTCGGCAGGTAGAAGGCCGAGCGGTAGAAGGTCAGCCCGCGCATCCCCCGATCCAGCAGGATCGCCAGCCCGAGGGCCGCCGCGAGCTGCAGCGGCACCGCGACGATCACATAGGTGAAGGTCACCTGCAGCGCGTTGTGCAGACGGGCATCGCCGATCATGCGCTCGATGTTCGCCGTCCCGGTCCACTTCGGGGCCTGCAGCAGGTTGTAGTTGGTGAACGCCAGGAAGAGCGACACCAGGACGGGTCCGATCATCAGCGCGATCGAGCCGAGCAGCCAAGGCCCAAGGAACGCCAAGGCGGCCTTGTTGTCCGGGGTCTCCGGGCGGGTCCCACGACCTCTCCGCCGCGAAATCCGCTGCAGTTCAGCGAGACTCACGCACACCCTCCTCATTGAGTGACTGCCAGGCGCACCCGGCGGTTGGTGATACGTATTGATGATACGTATCTGTAGGCTAGATTCGTCGCTATCGGATGTCAATGACGGGGCCACGGCAACTTCTGGCAACCACCCCCTTGCCCGGCGAGTCGTGGTGCCGCCGCCCGCCACTGGAAGGTCAGCATGAGCACGCCACCCACCAGCAATGACGTCGCCCGCCTGGCCGGCGTCGCCCAGTCGACGGTGTCCTACGTCCTGACCGGGAAGGGGCGGGTCTCGGAGGAGACCCGCGAGCGGGTGCTGCGCGCCGCTGCCCAGCTCGACTACCAGCCGAACGCCGGAGCGCAGGCCCTTCGCAGCCGGAAGTCGCGGGTGCTCGGGCTGATGTTCCCGGTGAGGGCCGCGGCCCATCAACCGGGACGCCTTGGCTTCCTCACCACGGTCGTCGCAGCCTGTCGCGAGCGAGGGTACGACGCCCTGGTGGTGACCGCCGACGAAGGGCCGGAGGGGTTGCGCAGGTTGGCCGGGACGGCGCTGTGCGACGGCCTGCTGGTGATGGAGGTCAAGGACCAGGAGCCACTGACTGAGGTTGTCGCCGAGCTTCGGGTCCCGACCGTGTTCGTTGGCGTCCCGACCTATCACGACACCGTGATCTGCGTCGCACGTGACTATGCCAAGGCTGGAGCACTGTGCGTCGGCGAGTTGGCCGATGCCGGGGCGCATCGGGTCTCGTTGCTACCGCCGGCCAGCGAGTACTTCTCGGCGCTCAACCTGCACAAGCGCTTCGTCCGCGGGGTCTACTCCGAGGCCGAGACGCGCCGGATCACCGTCACCGAGCGGCCGGTTGCCCCGAGCTTCCTCGACCTCCATCGAGGCGTTGGTGAAGTGATCGCCGGCATCCATCCACCTGACGGGATTGTGGCCAGCCCGGCGGTCGACGCCTCCGACGTGATCGCGTCACTGCTGTTGCACGGTCGTCGGCCCGGCACCGATGTCTCCTTTGTCGGCGTCTCGGACAACGCGACGCACCACGGCGGCTCGGAAGGGCTCGCCCTCTCCCAGGCCTTCCTCGACGGCACGAAACTGGCCAGGCGCTCGGTTGCTCGCCTGCTTGAGCTCATCGAGAGGGCCCCCGATCGTCTGGCGGCGGGCGACGTCGACCTCATCCCCCCGGTGTGGGTACCCGGCGCCACGCTCGCCCCGGGCGCGTGAGGACGGGTCTGCCTGTCGCTCAGAACCCCACCATCGTCACGCATGACCCCCAGCTGGCAAGGGCCGCGGTGAGCCTCGGGTTCGAAGTAGTCGACCCCGTCATCGATGATCCCCACCGAGCCCTCGTGGCGTGAGGCCAGGCAGCGCCGGCCAACTCAGTAGTAGTAGGGGAAGCGACTCCAGTCGGGGGAACGCTTCTCCAGGAAGGAATCCCGGCCCTCGACGGCCTCGTCGGTCATGTAGGCCAACCGGGTCGTCTCGCCGGCGAACACCTGCTGGCCGATCAGACCGTCATCGATCGCGTTGAAGGCGAACTTCAGCATGCGTTGGGCGGTGGGGGACTTGCCGCAGACCTTCGCCGCCCACTCCAGGCCGACGTCCTCCAGTTCGGCGTGCGGGACGACGGCGTTCACCATGCCCATCCGATGGGCGTCCTCGGCGGTGTAGGTGTCGCCCAGGAAGAAGATCTCGCGGGCGAACTTCTGCCCCACCTGGCGGGCCAGGTAGGCCGACCCGAAGCCGGCGTCGAAGGAGCCGACATCGGCGTCGGTCTGCTTGAACCGCGCGTGCTCGGCCGAGGCCAGGGTCAGGTCGCACACCACGTGCAGGGAGTGGCCACCGCCGGCGGCCCAGCCGTTGACGAGGGCGATCACCACCTTGGGCATGAACCGGATCAGCCGCTGCACCTCGAGGATGTGCAGCCGGCCGAGCTTGGCGGCGTCCACGGTCTCGGCCGACTCCCCCTCGGCGTACTGGTAGCCCGCGCGGCCCCGGATCCGCTGGTCGCCCCCGGAGCAGAACGCCCAGCCACCGTCCTTGGCGGAGGGCCCGTTGCCGGTGATCAGGACGCACCCCACGTCGGACGACATCCGCGCGTGGTCGAGCGCGGTGTACAGCTCGTCCACGGTGTGCGGACGGAAGGCGTTGCGCACCTCGGGCCGGTCGAACGCGATCCGCACCGCCGGCACGTCGACCGCCCGGTGGTAGGTGATGTCGGTGAACTCGAAACCGTCCACCGGCCGCCAGCGTTCGGGCTGGAAGGGGTTGCTCATGGGATCAGGGTAGCGAGGGGCACGCGGTCGACGCCCAACTTCCCTGTCTCCGCCCTCCGACGAGAGAGCTGGCCCAGTCGAACGCTCAGCGCAGCACAGTGGTAGCCCGAAGCATGTTGTGATCGGACGGGATCTGTCCGATGAACTTGCCCGACTTGTCGACCTTCACCACGGTCTCCCACTCCGGCACCTCGATGCCCTTGCTGGTCCAGATGTAGTCGATGTAGATGCCGTTGACCCACTCGCTCTTCTTCGGCGCTACGCGCTGCCAGGAGTTGATGCTGGAGTACTCGGTGTTGATGCGCTTCTCCACGATCGCACCGGGGGCTTCCTTGGTCGACTTGTGGGTATTGCCGAGCGGATCGACGTAGCCCGCCCTGACCATCAGGTCGTACGGCGCATTGGCCGGATCGATCCACTTGTGGGAGTTGAAGTCACCCACCACGTAGGTGGGCAACTGGGTTGGGTTCTTGGCGTTGATCACGTCGAGGATCTGTTGCAGCTGCTTCTTCTGCATGGCGACGACCTTGCTGGTCTTGCCGGGATCCAGGTGGACATTGGCGAAGAAGAACTGCTTGCCGGTCTCCTTGTGACGGAAGATCGCCCACTCGACATAGCGTTGCTCGGTCATCTTCGTCTTGGAGCTCGAAGTCTTCTTCGAACCCTGTTGAAGCAGCGTCAGCGTCTGTGCGTTGTAGGCGATCTTCTGGCTGTTCGCCGCACCCTGGTACTGCGCGGCGCACTTGTGCGGAGAAGTCGGGTTCGCGCAGTTGTAGCGCGCCGTGTTGGCCAGCGCGTAGGGCTTGCCGAGCCGATTCACCAGGTCTTCCGCCTGGCTGAGGTCCTTACCGCCCAGCTTGCCCTGAGATGCCTCCTGAAGGCCGATCACATCAGGGCGTTGCGACAGGATGGTCGACACCACCGCGGAACGACGGGTAGCCCACGTGCCCCCCTTGGTGTCGCTCTTCGAACCGACGTTGTAGCTGGCGACCGTGACGGTGGCCGGTCCCGGCGTGACCGGAAGCCCGGGGGTGCTGAACTGGATCGACGCCGACTCATCACCAAGGATCGCGTTGATGGTCTTGCTGACCACGCGGACCCGTGCGTAGTAGGCGGCACCATCGATCAAGTTTGTGACCGTGGTACTGGTCCCGTTGATGTAGTAGTAGCTGGCACCCGAGAATGACTTGGAGGTCGACAGCGCGACCCGGTAGCGCAGACCCTTGCCACGCGAGGCCCACTTCAGGGACACGCTGTCGGCGCTCACCTTGGTCGTACTCAGCCCGATCGGAGCGAGATGCGTGTAGGTGGAACCCTTCGACTTGGTCTTGACCTTCAGCTTCGTGGAGGCCGGGCTCTGAGCCTTTCCCTTCGCCGTGACCACCTGCACGGTCACGTAGTAGGTCTTCTTCGCAGCAAGCTTCGTGATGTCCATCGACGGTTTGGTCGTCGTCTTCGACTTGGCCTTCTTCATCTTCGACGAGGTCGAGTACGAGACCTTGTAGCGAACCGCGCCGGGGATCGCGTCCCACTTCAGCGCGAGCGCGCTACGGCTTGCGGAGACCACGGAGACGTGCTGCGGCGCGGCGTAGGGATAGGCCGCCGCAGCGGCGGAGACTGTGGGTGAGAATCCCACCATCAGCAGTAACGCCGCCACGAACGCGAGCAAACGAGAACGAGAGGTATTCATCAGGAGGGAGGGCTCCAACGTAGATGTGGGGGACATCGTGTTCCCCACATGCTACGTGACACGCCGGCCGGGGGTCATCGTGCCGGGAAGAACGCGCATCGCTTCGCCCAGAGACCGACCCGTGGATGGCTACTGGATGCCCTTGGGGCGTCGAGACAGCGCCGGCGAGCGCTTCGGGGATGGTGGCCGGCGCGTCCGAGCGATCGGTGCAGAGCGGCTAGAGTTCCGCAACGAGACGTGGGTGACCAATCGGCGAAAGGACGAGATGCCGACCGACCAGCCGAGCGATGGGGTCGAAAGGGCCGGACTCCCTGAGGCCGACCTGCGTCAACTGCATCAGATCCTGCTCGGGATGCTGGTCGATGTCGCAGCGGTCTGCGAGGACCTCGATATCCCGTTCTTCCTGGGCGAAGGAACCCTGATCGGCGCGATCCGTCACCACGGGTTCGTACCCTGGGACGACGATCTCGACCTGTACATGCTGCGCTCGGACTACGAGCGATTCCTACGTCTGGCGCCGGAACGACTCGGGGAACGGTATCGCATCCAGCATTCCTCGACGGTGGCCGACTACTGGTCAGCGTTCATGAAGGTGCGACTGGTGGACGGGCCGCAACGCTTCCAGCAGTCTCACATCGCCCACCTGACCGACGACAACGGACCACTGATCGACATCTTCCCCGTGGAGTACGTCCCCCGCTCGCACGGGCTGGGATTGACGCTGCAAAGTGCCTACCTCCGGTTCCTGCGCGGCTGCCTGGTGCAGAAGCTCGCCGTCGAACCGGCGCACCGCCCGATCAAGCGCCTGCTGCGCGCGGCGTCACGGCTGGTGAGCATCAACTTCATCCACAGGCAACTCGACCGGACCCTTCGGCGTCACGACGATCACCCGAGACCTTTCCTGGCCATCTTGGCGACCTTCCATCCGCTGCGCTCGCAAGTAGTGCCCGCAGAGGTCTTCGCTCGGCAGGAGTGGGTTGACTTCGAGGGCCGCAGGATGCCCGTCCCCGTCGGCTACGACCAACTTCTGACGACCATCTACGGTGGCTACCGGACGCCACCCCCACCGGCCGAACGGGGCCTGCGGCATCAGTTCGTGGCGTCTGCACCTACTGCCACGGACCAGAACCCGGACTGACAGCGCTCGTCACGGGGGTCGCTGGGGCCACCAGGCAACGACCCGAGCCGCAACCGACGCCGCAAACGGTCCCGGGCCGGGGACACGCCCTAGACTCGGAGCGGTGAGCCCCGCATCAACAAGCGCTAAGGCTTGGCCGAGCGCCGTGCTGGCCGCGGTAGTGGCCCTGGCGATCAATCTGCCACTGCTGGGACGGCCGGCTCCCTGGCGCGACGAGGCGGCCACCTGGATAGCGAACCAGCGAAGCCTGCCCGAGTTGTTCGGCATGCTGGGTCACATCGACGCCGTGCACGGCCTGTACTACCTGCTGATGCGCGGCTGGCAGCTGCCGTTCGGCGACTCGGTGTTCAGCCTGCGGCTGGCCTCCACCGTAGCGGTCGCGCTCACCGCCGGCCTGCTCGTGCTGCTCGGAACCGCTCTGTTCGGCCTCGGCGCCGGACGATGGGCGGGGCTTGGGTACGGGCTGCTGCCACAGGCGACGTGGGCTGCCGCCGAGGCCCGGTCGTACGCTCTGGCCGCGCTCATGGTGACGCTCGCCTTCCTGATCTTCCAACTCGCCGTCAGCCGCGGCACCTGGCAGCTCTGGATCGGCTATGCCGTGCTGGTCGTGATGTCGGCGCACGTCTTCCTGTTCGCCGCTCTCGCCTACGTCGCCGTGCTCCCGGCGCTGGCCTGGCTCCGTAAGGGAGTGCGGCTGCGCGCCGCCCTGGCCACTGCCTGCGCCGGGCTGGCGAGCATTCCGTTCGCCCTGGTCGCGACCGCTCAGTCCGGCCAAGTGGCGTGGCTTGCCAACTACCGGATGACCTTCCAGTGGGCGGTGCCCGAGACCGTCTGGGGCGGTGACGACATATCGGCATGGCTCGGAACCGCCCTGATGTTCCTGGTGACGACCGCAGCAGTGGTAGCAGGGGTGCGCTCCAGCGAGCACCGATCCCAGCTCTTCCTGGTCGTCGGCTGGGCGACGCTGCCGATCGCCCTGCTGGCCCTGGGCCATCTGCTGCACCCCGTGTTCTATCCGCGCTACGTGACGTTCACCGCTCCGGCGCTCGCGTTGCTCTTCGGCTGGGGGGTTCACCTGCTGCGTCCGTGGTGGACGCGGGTGATCGCGCTGGCGCTCCTGCTGACCGCGTGCCTGCCGCCACTGGTCGCCAGCCGCGGGGTGGAGGCCAAGCGCGACTCCGCCTACCCGGCGGTGACGGAGCTGGCCAAGCTGAGCCGGCCCGGCGACGGGCTTTTCGTGGTCGGAAAGGATCCCAACTCGCTGGGCTGGGCCTTCGGGTTGCAGTTGGCGGAACTCCAGATCGTCGGTGCGGACGAGGACCCGGGCTGGCGAAGCCACAGCCTGCGGCCCTCCTCGGTGGTCCCCGTGCCACCCGCACCGCAGTGGCACGGCGTGCGTCGGCTGTGGCTCTTCGCCGATCGCTGGGGAAACGGGGAGCCGCTGGAGCAAACGGTGGATCAACTGGCCGAACTCGGATTCACCGCGGAAGAGACGATCAAGGTGAAGGCGTACTATCCGGTGACCCTCGTCCTGCTCGAACGTGCTGTCTGATGGGCCAGAACCCCGAAGCCGGCCAGCCCGATCCCGTCGTGCCAGGCGGCCGCCCGCCGTTCGTCCTGCTCAAACGGCACGGGACTCACCATTTCGTTAGCCGCCGCAACCGTTGCACCACGCGGATGACCGGATTCCGCAATATCCGCTCCAGCCGCGAGCGGGTCTTCTGAAGCTCGCGCTCACTCGCCTTCAGTTGCTTGCGGAGTTCTGTGGCCTGAGTGCGCACCGTCGTCAGCTGCTCGGTCAACCTCGCGGTCTCGGCACGCTCCGCCGCCAGTTGGATACGCAGACCATCCGCATCGCGGCCAGCTGCGGCGAGCGCTTGCTGCGTCTTGGCATGGTCGACCTGCGTCTTGGCATGGTCGACCTGCGTCCTGCCATGCGCGACCTGATGGCGCCAGGACTGCTCTGCGAAGACCGTCGTCTCCGCCGCCCTCAGCCGCCAGTCACCGCAGACGAAGGCCGGCACCTCGCTGAGATCGGCGGGAGCCGGTCCGCCGGAATCACCTCGCAGGGCGCTCGTCAGCGCCCCCCACCAGGCACGCTGTTCGGAGCGCCGAATCGAGCCGACCTGCCGAAGGTGGTCCCGCAGCTGAGCCTCGTGACCTGCGATGTCCTCGATCGCCGCGATCACCACCGACGTGTTCTGCGGGTCGACCGGCATGGCGAACGGCCGAAGGCCGACGTTCCCGAGCGCACCGCCCATGCGCACCGATGAATAGTAGTCGGTCACGAGCCCCAGTGCGGGGACGCCCTGCGAGGTGGCGAACACGGCGGCGTGGTAGCGGGTCGACACCGAGAGAATGGCGCCTCGAGTCAGCGCGATCACCTGCCGTGCGGTGAGCATCGGCAGCGCTCGCACCCGGCCGCCGGCGGACGCCGCGACGACGCCCTCGTCACTGGCCCGATCGTAGGTGACCACTTCGGGGTTGAATGAGCCGCAATGCGGGGCGAGCATCACGTCGGCGTCCAGCCGCTGCGCCAGATCGTCCATGAGGCCGGCTAGGCAGGTCTGGTACTCCGTGGCGGACAGGCCGGTGAGGCCGGTGTAGTGGGTGAAGCTGGCCACCACGTAGCGCTGCGGCAGCCCCAGTGAGGCCAGATGCGCTACATCATTCGGTTCGGGCTCGAGCAGTACGGTGTCGTCCATGGTCGATACCACCCGCGCGGGTTCGGCCACCAGTTCCCGCACCAGGGCGGCGGTAGCAGGCTCTCGGGCGCCGAACCAGGTGGCTGAGTCGGCGATCTCCTTCACCAGGATCTCGTCGGCGGGCTCCAACATCGGTCCGACGGTCTGGCTGGTGATGAAGATCGGCCTGCCGTACTGCTTCGCGATGCGGACGAGGGCCAGCCGCTCATAGATCATGTAGCGGTACTCGGAACAGAGGTTGCCGCCGCCGGCGATCAGCAGCGCGTCCGCACCGGCCACCGCAGCGATCGTGTCCGGGCTGATCTCACCGGACGGTTCTCCGCCGGCCAGCACGGTGTCGAGCGCGGCGAGCCGCTGGTCCAGCCGGTCTTGATTCCACGACTTGGAGAAGCCGATGCGGGGGACGGCCTCGCAACCGGATTGTTGGGTGGTCAGAGCGGGATTGGCCGAGACCAGGACGACCTCGTCGACGCCGCCCTCGCCCAGCAGATCCACGGCCACTTCCGTCATGGCCTCGTCGCCAGTGTGATAGAAGTCGGGCCAGCCGACGTCGCCCGTAACCACGACCCGCAAGCTGCCACCTCCTGTGTCGCGCACCGGTCCAGGCGACCGTCGCAGGCGATCCTAGCCGGGCGTCGGCGGCCCGCCCAGGTCGGTCAGCTGTTCGGATCGCGCCATCGCGGGCGATGGCGAGGCTTGCGTGCGGACGCCGGGGGCAGCTTCATGTAGCGGCCATAGGTGGTGCGCAGCACCGTGTCCCAATCGGAGGGCACCGGGAGCAGGTGGCCTTCGAAGGGAACCCGCTTGGGCACGCCGTACGCCGCAGCCTTCACCTTCTCGCGGCCCACCGGGTAGGAGCTGGCGTAGTTCACCAGATAGCCCGCCTTCGGATCGTCCTGGTGGCGCCGGTACTCGCGCTGGATCGCCCGCTGGAGATAGCTGAACGAGTGTGCCTTCGACGCAAGATAGGTGCGGTATTTCTGACGCCTGGTGTTGAGCGACATGAAGTCCACTTTGAAGAGCAGCATGTCCCGCAGCCAGCGAACCCTCCGCTCCGCCGCCAGGTCGCGCCGCTGCGGCGCGGCGTCCAACGGGAAGACGTCGACAGCTGGGCCCTGGAACTCGACGGGCACCGTGACGTTGATGTTGGTGAACCCGCTGGGTCGTGTGGAGAGCACCTTCGCGAAGGTCAGGTGATACTGCGGGTAGGTCCGCTCGTGAAAGAGCCGGAGTTCCGGATCCTCGTTGCGCTCCATCGCTTCCAGGAAGCGTTCATAGTCCACTCGAGGCATCACAATGTCCACGTCGTCGTCCCAGGGGATGAAGCCCTGATGCCGGACCGCTCCCAGCAGCGTCCCCTCCCCCAGGTAGTAGGTCAACCCGCGCTCGGCGCAGAACCGGTCGATGCGCAGCAGGATCTCCAGACCCTCTTGCTGCAGCATCCGGATCAGATCCATGGTCGAGTGCTCGGAGACGTAGCCGAGGTCGTCGCCGCGGTTCTGCCACAGCCGCTCGAAGTACTCCAGCATCAGCTTGCGGCTGTGCATGGCCCGGTACTTGGGGTGGTTTCCGTACCTCGGGTTCGACATCTGCCGCACGAAGTACTTGTTCTGCGCCCACCCAGGCTCGCACTCGTCGAGGTAGCCGTAGACCGCGGTCAGGAAGGCCTCCACCGCGGCCGGGTCGCGGCAAGTCTCCAGGGTGTTGACCCGAGCGAAGGCGGTGCGTCGCATGAGTTCGCTGATCTCCTCCCGGAACTCGTCGTAGCGCCCATGCCTGGTGTAGAACTCCCGGATGCTGTCGAAGGACTTGAAGATGTCGTAGAACTTCTCGTTGAAGGTGTTCGTGATCGAGTCGGCGCGGTCCATCCGGTAGTAGTAGAGCGCGCAGTCGACGTACTCGATCTTGTTGGCGTGAAGCATCAGGTTGAAGGTCGTCCCGGAATCCTCGAACGCCTGGCCCTTGGGGTAGCGGATGTCGTAGTCGTCGAACAGACGCCGTCGGTAGATCTTGTTCCAGGCATAGGGGTGGGCGGCGATCAGCAGTTCGGGACGCTCGCCGACCGAATGACCATAACTGTTGATGAAGCTCATCCAGCGCACGCTGACGCGTTTCGACTCGGCGAAGTACTCGGCGTGCTTGCACACCACGATGTCCGCGTCGGTGGCGGCGGCCTTGTCCCGCATCAGCCGGATCATCCCGGGCATCACCAGGTCATCGGAATCCACGAAACCGACGTACTCTCCCCTGGCGAACTGCAGCCCGTAATTACGGGCATCGGAGAGGCCACCGTTCGGCTTCTGCACCACCCGCAGGAGATGGGGGAAGCGCTTCTCGTAGTCTCTGAGGATGTCAATGGAGTTGTCGGGGGAGCCGTCGTCCACCGCGATGATCTCGTAGCCGTCGGTGTCCTGTAGGCACAACGAGTCCAGGCAGTCCGGCAGGTACTCGGCCACGTTGTACACCGGCACGATCACAGAGACCAGCGGCCTCGTCGCAGTCGGCGTGGGCTCATCCTTGGTCTGCACCGGCGGCAAGGGCACCGGCGGGACGGCGCCGGTCGGGATCGCGCGGGCGTCGCGGTAACCCGAGCCGTACAGTCGCGTCAGGACGGCGCCTGCTTGGACGGGCGCGCGAAAGCTCGTCCCTTCCAGGAGTTGCCTGCCGTTCTTGCCAAACCAGACGGCGAGGTACTGCGACCGCGCGAACTCGCCGGTCAGTCCGGGGTCGACGTAAGTGTAGGCCCCCGGCCGACGACGGCCCTTCCAGGTCAGTCGGACGCGCAGCCGGCCCAGCCGGTTGGCGCCCAGCCGGCCCGCCACCGCCGTCATCCCGGTCGTCGTCTTCGACTCGCCACGTTCCGCCGCCAAGGTCGCGCGGTGGAGCAGCAGCAGCGCGGACCGGCGCAGCAGCTGGCTGGGCGACGAACCGTAGTTCGCTCCCTCCAGCACCCGGATGGTGACGCCGGGCAGCAAGTCGGGATCCTCCGGACGCAAGCCGCCCGCCAGGACGACGCGCGGCGAGACCTTGGCCCGTTCGGGATTCACGCCTGCCTCGTCCAGCCAGAGCTCGGCCGGCAGCTGATCGCGACACTGGAGCAGCCGGTTATAGCTGGAGCGCGGCATGGCGACCGTGAGCGGCCCGCTCCACGGGCTCAGCCGGCCGATCGTCACGGCGTCGCACAGAGTCTGCCCGAACAGATGACAGCTGAGCTTCCGCGCACGGCAGAACGCGGCGAACTGCTTCAGCACCTCGATGTCAGTACGCTCCAGCGATGACTCGGCGGCGGCCGCAACGGCCTGGCTCCAAATCAGGCGCACCTCGCTGCGGCTCAGCGGCAACGGACTGAGCGCCAGGTCGTCGGCTGACAGTGGCGGATCCGCGGTGGCCTCGGCGACCATGGGGTCCACCGCACCATCGCCGTTCGAGCGCAGGAGTTCGATAATGCGCCGGGTGCGCAGGATGGCCTGTTCGACCGTCGTCGCCCCAAGTCGGGCTGTCAGCAGGTCGCAGGCGTGCCGGAGCTGCGCCGCCCGCGCGATGTCGGCCTCCGACCCGATCCGCTTGGCGAGCTTGCGCCACGCCGGCAGCAGCACCGCGGCCGCGGCCTCGCCGCGCTCGAGGCCACGGGTCACCGCGAGTGGATAGCTCAGCGCGTCAACGATGGACGACCCGGTCAGGCTGGCCGCCTTGCCGGCGAGGTTGGCAGCGACCAGCATGGCCTGCTCGGCCTCCGCGTCCTGCCCTTTCACGAAGTCGAAGAGCGTGTCGAGAATGCGGTCCAGCGCCAGAAGCGCGTACCGCCGGCTCTCGTCGTCCGCTGCTGGGGACCACACCGCGCTCACGCTGCGGCTGAGCGCGCCCAGGACGACGGCGTGACGCCGGGCTTCCGAGTCCTGCGCACACAAGGTCGGATCGAGGAAGACAACGTCTGGCAGCAGAGAATCCTGCCGGATGCGGCGCACGCCGTCGTGGCCCTGAAGGACGGCCTCGGCGGTCGACTCGCTGCCGTAGCTACCGCAGGCCGGGATGGCGATGTGCGCGGTGGGCGAGAAGGCCCACTCGTGATCGAACGGATCCAACGGCGGAGGCGCCAGCGCGACGAGCTTCACCAGCTTGCCAAGGTCGATGGCGCCGGCGTCTCCCACGCTCAGCACCCCGTCGCATCCACTTTCCTGGAATACCCGCACGGCTGCAACGACCTCCGGCCAGGTCGGCACAGCGGAGAACTCCGTGAAGGAGGTCACCTCGATGTTCAGCGCGGCGAGGAAGCCGGCGATCTCATGCCGTTCGTAGGCCTGGTCACCGACCAAGAAGACCCGCGACACCCCCAGCCGCGCCAGTTCGGCTGTTACTCGCACATAGCCCCGGGGGCCGCAGACAGTGCGTTGCCGTCGCAGGTCGGAAAGCCGCACCTGCTCGATGAGATCGTCCGGGGCATTCGTCGACCCGGCCCTGGTGATGAACTGTCCCGCAACCGGCAGCAGACCAATAGCGGCATCACTGGCGATCCGGTTCAGAGCCGCGATCCCGGCGCTCGTCCCCGTCGGCGCGCTGAGGATCTGCTCGATCCAGTCCATGGCCGCCACTCCGGTCAGCTTCAGGACCGGCCAGAATCCCCGACCGCCCCGGGCGGCGCCAGTAACCACACCGCTGAGCAGTCCGTCGCGGCCCAGGACCGTCATTGACGTGGACGCTTCGCCGGGTTCTCGCGAGTTGCCGCCGCACAAGCAAAGTTGCGGCGCTGCGTCCTCCAGAAGGAGCTCAATCGCTTCCACCGACAACACCAGGTTGTCGGCGACCAGGATCACGTCCTCGTCCCCGGCCAGGAACTTGCGAAGCTGAGTCGCGTGGTCCCTCAACTCGGCGGAAGGCAGGAATGTGAAGCGTAACCCGGAGAACGCTGCATTCGCGATCGCCTCCCGCAACCCTGCTGACGCAGCGCCGGAACAGACTGCGTACTCGGTCACACCGTTGAGTGCGAGCAGGCGGACCAGGCGTCCGAACACCGTCTCGCCACTCCCCAATCGGAGCAGCGGGACGTCCGCCGAACTCAGTGACTCGCCCAGCAGGGCGCCGTCCATGATGAGCGCACGGGTCACCGGGGGTGTCCTTCCACAGAGGTGTGGGTCAGCGGGTTCCGCCTCATTGAGACCATTCCATCACCTTCCCACACGGGCAGCTCCGGTTCCGGCGACAGCGCGCCAAGACCCTCATCAACCGGGGTCGGGTTCCGACTCGATCACAAAGGAATGGGACCTCAGCGCACGATCCCGCAGGGTTGGGATTCCGAGGTGTTCGGGACCGTAGATGCCGGTCAGCATATCCTCGGCGCGATCCGGGATCGGGATCCTGAGGCCGTCGAAGTCGACCCGCCTGCCGGCGCCGAACCACTCCTTCGGAAAGACCTCCCGCTCCAGTGGATAGTAGCTACAGAGGTTCGCCCAGTGGCCAGCCTCCGGCCCGGCGTTGAACTCCGCCTGCACCCAGGTGATCCACTGGTGCAGCGTCGGCGTCGGGATTACCCGAGTCGCGAGGTAGAGGGGCACGCGCGCCACCGGATTACGGCGCAGCCCACGCGAGCGTCCGGCGCTCATGAACAGCGCCCTCCGCAGTGTTCGCAGCAACACCTTCTGGATCCGGAATCGCGCGCCGGAGGCACTTCTGACCGCATCAACCGGGAAGATGTCGATGTAGGGCCCGCTGAAGTGCGCGAGATGCTCGATCTTCGGCAGCCGGAACCGGGTCGGCCGGGTCAGCTGCAGCTTCGCGCCGAAGACCCAATGCCGAGGGTTGGTCTCGAAGCTGTCCAGACTGAGGTCGGCGGGCAGTTCGCCGGCCAGTTCCACGAAGCGCCGATAGTCCGCTCGCGGCATCATCACGTCGATGTCGTCGTCCCAGGGGATCATGCCGCCGTGCCGGACGGCGCCCAGAATCGACCCCTCGCTGAGGAAGTACCTCAGGCCGTGTGCGCCGCAGAACCTGTCGAAGGCCTCCAGGATCTCCAGTTCGAGGGCCTGCAACTCCGCCAGGGCGGCGTGAGTGCCGTTGGCCGCCGGCTTCCGGGAGGGTCCCTCCGCGAGCAACTCGTAAGGGGTGTCGCGCAGCCCGAGCACGTACTCGTAGATGTCCCGCAGTTCCGGCGGTGTCAGTGGCACCGGGCTGTTGCCGAGCCGCTCGGCGTTCACCGACGAGACCAAGTCGTCGATCTCCGACGGGTTCCCCGGCGCTGGCGCGCCCAGCCGGACCGCCTCCAACATCACGCCGACTTTGCCAACGGCAGCCTTCGGATTCGACACTCCGAAGATCTCGGCAAGGTCGACCAATGCCGCCTTGACCGGTCCGGCCTTCGGAGCGTCCTGCGTGGCCAAGTGGACGTAGTACAGCCACACCCCGCGCAGGCAAAGGGCGGCGGCGTGGCCGTGGGCGATCCCGTACTTCGACGTCAACCCGTAGCTCATCGCGTGCGGGGCGGTGGTCTTGGTGAGGTTGATCGCCTTACCGCTGTAGTTGGCCGCCAGCTGCATGCGGCGAGTGATCTCGATGTCGAAGGGTGCCGCCTTGTGGAAGTAGGCGAAGAAGCTGTCCAGGATCAGCCGCAGCCCCTGCCGGGCGTACTCTCTGCTCTGCTCGGTAGCGGAACTGGCCCAGATCGACTCCACGCACTGCGCCAGGGCATCGAGCAGGCTGGCCTTCTTGTGGTATTCGGGCAGGCTTTCCAGCAGGCTTGGCTCCAACAACGCCCACTCCGGCAGAGCGGCATCGTGGGCGATCGAGTGCTTCTCCCCGTCGATGTACACCACGGCGAAGTGGGTGGACTCGCTACCGGTGCCGGCCGTGGCGGGAATCGCGAGGTGCGGCACGTTGCGCGCCAGGGGCGCACCGAACGGCGGGAAGTCCGCCCCCTCGCCGGACGCGAGCAGCTTGATGCACTTGGCCACGTCCATCGCGCTGCCGCCGCCGAGCGAGATGATCGCGTCGCAGCCCTCGTCCTGGAAGAGCCGCAACCCCTCCCGGACCTCATCGATCCTGGGGTTGGCCGAGTAGCCACCGAACACCACCGGTTCCAGGTGCTCTTCCAGGAAGGGCCTGATCACTGAGCCGCGGTAGCCGCTACCCCCCACCACCAGCGGACGCCGGGCTCCGGCCGCCGCCAGCAGACCGGGAATCCGGCGATAGTCGCCGGGTTCGGCCAGAACAGGCTGTTCGGCGAAGTCGGACAGCCGGACGGCCGCCGACACCGCGGCCAGGTCGTCGAGGTTGTCGACCTCGTTGACGACCTCGCCCGCGTAGGAGAAGGCGTGGATGTCCGCCTGTTGGCTGACCTCGTTGAGCGCGTTCTCGGCGTAGACCCGGGTATTGCCGGCGTCCACGAAGCTCACCACACGGTCCATCCAGACGCGCATCGCGCGGCGGCTCAGCTTGTACAGCGGCTGGAAGGCGACGCAGTCGTCGCCGAACGCGGTGACCGACACCTCCTGGATCACATCCCCGGCCAGGCGGGCCTTGAAGTCCTTCTCGGGCTGCGGGAGTTCCCGGTTCACCATCCCCAGGTCGGGGCGTTCATCGGAGAGTAGCCGCGCCAGCACCCCGCCGCTGAACACGAGGTCGCCGTGCAGCATGAGCACGTCATCGTCCAGATACTCACGAGCCAGGTACATCGAGTAGATGTAGTTGGTCTGGTCGTACACATCGTTGGGGACGAAGGTGAACCGCAGCCCGGCGAACTCCGGCGCCGAGGCGACCTGCTCCAGCTGGGCGGCGTGCGGCCCGGTGGTGACCACGACATCGGTGATACCGCGGGCGGCCAGTAGTCTCAGCTGACGCCCGAAGATCGGCTCGCCGTTGGAGAGCCGAGCCATCGACTTGTGGTTCTCGCGAGTGAACTCACCCATCCGGTTGCCAAGGCCGGAGTTGAAGATCAGGGCCTTCAACGCCTCGCCGCCTCGAATTCGGCCATCATGTCGGCCTTGTTCGCCACCGGCGCGATCGTCGGACGGCCGAGATCGGCACGCGAGCCTTGGGCGACCTCTACCACCAGCGCCGACCGGGGCGTCGCGGCCAGTCGCTGGACGGCCGCGGCCAGTCCGGCGGCGTCGCGCACCACCTCGACCTGCTCGAACCCGGCGGCGGTCAGGATCGCCGCGGTGTCGATATCGAAGGCCACCGTCGGCTGCCCCCCAACCGATTCGTGAGCACCATTGTTGATCATCAGGTAGCGGAAGTTCCGCTTCGCACTCTGGGCGATCACCGGGACGGAGCCCAGGTGCATCAGGAAGCCGCCGTCTCCGTCGATGCAGTAGACGGTCTGGTCGGTGCCCAGGCACATTCCCATGGCGATGGACGCGGCGTGCCCCATGCCGCCCACCGTGAGGAAGTCGTGGTTGTGTCCCTCACCGCGCCGCTCGCGGATCTCGAACACCTCCCGCGAGGTCTTCCCGGTGGTCGACACCACGAAGGCCTCCGGGCCGATGGCAGCGAGCACCGTCTCGAGCGTCGCCTCCCGGGTGAGCGGCAACTCCGTGGCTCGCTCGGCCGGCGCGTACTTGCTGAAGGTGCCCTTGCGAACGATCAGCGCCACCGGGGCGTCCAGCTCTCGCAGCTGTTCGACAGCACGGTCGACCTGCTGCTCCCACTGCTCCGGATCGAGCACCTGGTAGGGAACCTCGAGGGTGTCCAGGGTGGGCAGGGTGAGCCGGCCCTGGGCAACATGCTGCGGCTCGTCCTTCACCCCGGGTTCACCCCGCCAGCCGATGATCAGCAGCATCGGGACGCTGTAGACCTCAGGATGCGCCAGCGACAGCAGCGGGTTGACGGTGTTGCCCAGCCCGGAGTTCTGCAGATACACCGCGGCGTAGTTGCCGGTAGCGATGTGGTAGCCACAGGCCACTCCGACGGCGTTGCCCTCGTTGGCGGTGATGATGTTCTTTTCTCGTGGCGAGAGGTCCTCGATGCAGGCGCACAGATCCTGCAACAGCGAGTCGGGTACGCCGGCGAACAGGTCGATGCCATGCCGGTCGAGACTGGCGTGGAACGCCGTGGGGTCGATGGCGCTCATTCGGGAATCAGGCTCAGCACATCCTTGATGGACATGATCTCGTCATCGACTTCCTTGCTGCGCCTGGCATCGAGAATCCGCTGGGCGGTGTGCAGCATCGCCGGGTAGGCACTGCGGAGTAGGTGGTTCGCGTGAATGATGATATTCGCACCCCAATCCGCCAGCTCCTCTTCGTAGAACTGGTTGTATGTGGTCGGCACCAGCACCACCGGCACCTCAGCGGAGTAATCGCGGAACCGCCGCATGAACTCGCGGATCTCCTCACCGTCCCTATGGCGGGAGTGAACCATGATTCCGTCCGCGCCCCCGGCTAGGTACATCTTGGCCCGGTACATCGCGTCATCGACCCCAGCGCCGGCGATCAGGCTCTCCAAGCGGGCGATGATCATGAAGTCGCGGGTCGACTGGGACTGCTTCCCCGCGTTGATCTTGTTGGCGAACTCGACTGGATCATCCAGCGTCTGCACCGCATCGGTGCCGAACAACGAGTTCTGTTTCAACCCGGTCTTGTCCTCGATGATCACCGCCGAAACGCCGGTGCGCTCCAACGTCCGCACGGTGTAGCCGAAGTGCTCCTCCCGGCCACCGGTGTCACCGTCGACGATGATCGGTTTCGTCGAGACCTCCATGATCTCATCAATCGTCCGCAGCCGGCTGGTGAGGTCGACCAGTTCGATATCCGGCTTTCCCTTGAACGTCGAGTCGCACAGACTCGACACCCACATCGCGTCATACTCGCGGACCTCGACCGACTTCGGGTTCGTCGCCTTCGCGTTCTCGACGATTAGCGCGCTCAAGCCGTTCGACGCCTCTATCGCCCGCAGGTATGGCTTCAGCCCCAGCAATCTCCGCAACTTGCCGCGACGCAGTTCGGTGGTATTGACCAGCGGACGCAGCGCCCGCTCTAGTTCCGAGCCGGACAACCCGGCAGTCGCCGGCACCTCGACCAACTCACCACCGTACTCGGCCAGCAACTCGATCACCTCGGAGCGCACCATCGCCTGCACGCCCGTTGCCCAATCGTCGCCATGCACCACGTAGTCGGGGCGTAGCTGACGAAGGTTGGTGGCATAGGAGAGGGTGTGCTGAGGCACCACTTCGGCCACGTTGCGCATGCTGGCGATCAGCGCCCGGCGGGACTCGAAATCTAGTATCGGCAGCCGCTTGTAAGTCGCGATCGCGCGATCGGTCAGCAGCCCGACCGTAACCTCGCCCAGCTCGGCCCCTGCCGCGATCACATTCAGGTGACCTTGATGAAGGATGTCCGACGAGATGGCTATGTAGACCGACTTACCGCTTGGCATCAAGTCTTCCTGGGTGGCGGCCCGCCCGAACCACCTCTGCGGGCTGGTTACCGCCGGAGGATCCGGTCTGCAGCGAGCACATAGAGCGACACTGTACTAACGCAGTATAAGGGAAGCTTCGGAGACATGAGGCGTACGGGTCCTGGCCTCAGCCTGGTGGTTCGCCTTCCTGTTGATCCCGGCTCCCTCAACGAGTGGCTCTGGTCCATCGCACGCCCGCTGGACGCCACGGCCGAGATAGTCCTCGTGACAGAGTCGAGGAGCGGCGTTGACCGGCTCGCGGTTCGGAGGCTTGCCGAACTCGCGGTTCTCGGGTTGCCGCTAGGCTGAGGCCGTGACCTCGCCCGCCCACCTGCTCGCGTCCGTAAGGTCGGCGTTCGATGTGGTGCTGGATCATCTGGTGGTGGCTGATCGTCTCGAACCGGCTAGCGCCATCGTTGCGTTCGGCGGGCGTGATCCTGCGGTCGCCCGTCATGCTGCCCAGTTGTGGCTCCAGGGCTACGCCCCGCTCCTGATGGTCAGCGGTGGCAACCCGTATGGTGACGGCCGCTCCGAGGCGACGGCCTTCGCGTCGATCGTCCACCGCGCGGGGGTGCCGCGCGAGCGCGTCATCGTCGAACCGCACGCCAGGCATACCGGTGACAACGTGGTGCTGAGCCTTGCCGCGCTGGCCGACCGAGGTCATCGGGTCGATCGACTGCTGGCCGTGTCGTGGCCGCCGGCGGCCCGGCGCTGCCGCGAGACGGTGCTCTGGCGCGGCGGAGGCGTCGGCGTGGTGTCCGCACCGGCTCCGGGTTTACGGCCGGGAAGCGACCCGACGCCGGGGGCGGTCCGGGCCGTGCTGGGGCAACTCTGGCGTCTTCAGGAGTATGGCGCGCACGGCTTCATCCGTCACCAGCGGCTGCCTGAGCGGGTTGCGTGGGCTGGCGTCGAACTCCGCGATGCCCTCAGGTCCTGGACGTCCGTTCCGCTCGCCGCAGCGCTGACCGATAGGCGCGCTCGCCCCAGGGGTCGGTCAGCGGCGCCAGAGGCCGTCCCAGAGCCCGCTCTATGATTTGGTCTGCGAACCAGGTGTTGAGGGCGAACAGCGGTCCGTGCAGGTAGGTGCCGATCACCAGCCCCTGCTGTGCACCTTCGGCGCGGTCCTGATCGTTGTTCCCGTGACCGACCACCACCCGCCCCAACGGGCTGGCGGCAGGACCCAGGTGGGTGCGACCCTGGTGGTTCTCGAAGCCGACCAGACGCCGACCGCCGCCGGCCCACGGCGCACCCGGCTCGGCGATGACGTGACCGGTCAGTCGGAGGCCGGCTGGTGAGTCCGTGCGGACGTCGAGCAGCCCCGCACCGGGCATGTCGGCGGCCTGCGCCGTACTGAAATGGCTGCCCAGCAGCTGATAGCCGCCGCAGACACCGAGGATGATCGTGTTGCCTGCGGCCAGGTCTGCCAACCGTGCGTGGTGGCGGGTCAGGTCGGCAGCGCACCGGAGTTGGGCGGCATCGGAACCGCCGCCAAGATAGACCAGATCGGGTGCGGACGGCAGCGCTTCGCCCACGTCGACTGCATCCAGCCGCAGGGCAATCCCGTGACGGCGGCAACGGTCGGCCAGGACCAGCAGGTTGCCGCGGTCGGCATACAGGTTGAGCAGGCCGCCGTACAGCGCCACCACCTGCAACGACTCGCGCGCCATGACATCACGCCCAGTAGCGGGCGACGTGGCCGCGCTCGGCCAGCAGCTCCCGCAGATCGAGGATGCCGGTGTAGTTGGCCACGACGACGAGGTCGCCGCCGTGGTGTCGCAGGGCATGATCGAGCGCCACTGCGGCGGTGCCCCCGGGTACAACCGCGACTCGCTCCTCGGCGACGCCTGCGACGACGAGCCGGAGCGCCAGTTCGTCGGCGCGAGTTCCGCCGCAGGTGACCGAAACCTGTGTTGCGCCGATGGCCTCAAGGTTGGCGTCCCAGATCCACGAGACATCCATGCCGTCCAGGTCGGCGTCGTTGAGGAGGAACAGCAGATGGCGCTCGGCGTCGATCAGTCGGATCAGCTCATCGAGCCCGGTGGAGTTCTTGGCGAGCAGCAACTCGATCGAGCGATCGCCCAGCGACACAATCTCGCCTCGTCCAAAGGCGCCGGTGGCCCGCCGCAGCGCCGTCCCGATCGCCAAGGGGTCGACTCCCAGTTCGGTCGCGGCTGCCGCCGCGGCCACCGCATTCGCGACCATGAACCGGCCGCGCAGCCGCCAGGTGACCTCGATCGCCCGATGCGCGGTCTCCCGGCGGGCGGCGGCCCGGGGCTGGTTCGACGCGGGTGGTCCGGCCGCGACCAGTTGATCCGAGAAAACCAGTGTGAAGGCGGATCCGTCCGCGGAGTCCAGCCGCGCCTCGACCATCGGCCCTGGACGGCGGTCGCCGCAGCCGGGGCAGGACCAGTCGCCGAGATGTCCGATGCGGCAGCCACCGACGTCGAGCGCCGACCCGCAGCGCAGGCAGGTGGGCTGGTCGCTGACCACCGGTGCCGCTACGGGGTCGGCCAGCAGCCCGAAGTGTGTGACGTTGGCTGCTCCCGCGAGCTGGCACACTCGGGCATCGTCGGCATTGACCACCAGCGTGGTCTGCGGCGGCAGGGTCGAGACCAGGTCGGCCCATCGTCGCCCGAGCCGGTCGACCTCACCGATCCGGTCGAGTTGGTCGCGGAACAGGTTGCCCAGCACGATCATCCGCGGCTGGAGCTGTCCGGCGACGATGTCCAGCCACAACTCGTCCACCTCGAACACCGCCAGATCGGCGTCCATCCGACGCCCGAGCCGTGACTGTGCCACCAGTTCGGCCACCAGGCCACCGGGCATGTTGGCGCCGGCCCGATTGGTGACCGGCCGGCGTCCGTCCGATCGGAGCATGTCGGTCAGCAGCGTCGTGGTCGTGGTCTTGCCGTTGGTGGCCGAGATGAGCACAGCGCCCTCGGGAAGACGCGCGGCGAGAGAGCTCAGTGCCTCAGGCCAGGCGTGGAGCAGGGCCCGGCCGGCGCGACTGACATCGATGCGTCCGCCACGGTGCCGGTCGGCATACCGGAGCGCACGGGCGAGCAACAGCGTGACCTCCACGCCGATCGGGTGCCGGGCAAGCGGGGCGGACTGGCGTACGAGCGCGTCGAGGGCCCCGGCGATCCAGCCAGCGAAGCGGGTCCCTAACCCCATCCGTAGCCGAACGCCCGGCGTTGTTCGTGGTCATAGCGGGCCGCGGCGTTACCGAAGCCGAGCACGGCGCGTTGACTCGACGACAGGTCCGCGGCCCAGTCCGCGGGCAGGCTGCCCGGGAAGTCCCAGTGCGGCTGCACCCAGCGCCGACAGAAGAAGAGATGCAGCGCGCGGCGCGGCGCGTCGGTGGTGTTCGCGCTCGCCGCGTGCCAGATCGTGGCGTCGAAGACGATGGCGTCCCCGGCCGGCACGGTCACCGGCTCGGCAGCAGCCTCCAATGCGGCGCGCTCGGCGGAGGTGATCTGGAGCGCATCGGGGGTGTCGACACGATGGCTGCCGGCCACCACGCGGGTCGCTCCGTTCTGCACGGTGAACTCGTCCAGCGCGCAGACCACGTTGAGATAGAGGGTGACCCCGGCGGTCGTCACCGGGTGGTCGCGGTGCAGCGGCTGACCGGCGCCACGCGGGTTCATCGACATGCCGTTGAGCCCAGCCAGTACGAAGTCGTCGCCCAACACCGCGGCGGCCAGTGCGGTCAGCTCGGGCTGGTCCCACAACTCCAGGAAGGTCCGGTGCTTGGCGGGCAGCATGTAGGCGACCCGATAGGCATCGGTGTGCCACCGGCGCACGTCGGCGATGTCCGCTTCGCGGTCGAACACCTCGCCCAGGGCCTGCAGCGCCGCGCGCCGCTGATCGTCCGCCAACAGCCTCGGCAGCATGACGAACCCGTCCGCCGCGATCCTGTCGCGCAACGCGCTGTGTGTACTCATCGCAACCACCTTCCGACCAGGGGCACCCTGCTGAGCCGCTCACGCAACAGCACCCATTCGATGGCCAGTCGCCAGGGCCGCAGGTCATGGCGGCGGCGCAGACCGTCGCGCAACTCCAGCCATGCCACTCCGCTGCCCTTACGGCGCACGGCGGCCACCTGGCGCGGGTCTGAGGTCGGCAGCGACTCGAACGCCTGATCGACTCCAGCCACAAGCGCGCCCACCGAGGTCCGGATGCACTTCTCGCACTTCCCGCAGTTGTAGCGGCCTTCGAGGTTCTGCCAGCAGACTCGGAGATGCTGCCGCGCGGCCGGATGCCCGGCGATCGCTTTCAGCTTCTCGATACGGTTGGCGTCGGCGCCATCGTGCACGAACTCGACGCGTTCGCTGCTCCACCACGGGTCCAGCAGTGGGTGCGACCCAAGCGGCACCAGGTTGGCGTAGGTGTTGGTCGCGGGGATCAGGACTCGGCTGAAGCGGGGCGACAGCAGGTGGCCGATGAAGGCGAGCCCCGCGCCGTGGTAATCGGGCCACCCCACGCGCTGCCGATCCGACAGCGCAGCGCGCAGATCGGTGGAGATCTCGATCAGCGGGAGCTCCAGCTGATCCGCGGCGTCATGCATCCGACGGCGAATCTCGTCGGTCAACGGGGTGCGCGTCGTTGCGTGATCGTAACCACGGACATAGAGGAGGGCATCGATCTCATGGCGGTGGGCCAGCACCGAATGGAAGGAGTCGACACCACCGGAGAAGAAGCACGCGGTGCCCCCCCGGCCGGAGGTGCGATGCCGCTCCACCGGTTCGGCATCGATAGGGATGCGGTGAAATCCCTGAGGTCCCGGATTCTCGCGGTCCCAGGCGAGCAGGACCTCCTGGATGTGGTCGGCGCCCGCCAGCAGCCTCGCCGACACCGGGCGATCGACGCGGAGTGTCTCCCCGAGCCGCATCGCGGGCAGCAGCCCGGCGACGACGAGCGGGTCCGGACCGGTGTCGACCTCAAGATCGGTCGAAAGCTCGGCGGTGATCTCGCGAGGCGTGCCGTCGTCGAGCGCCAACCACATCGTGACCCGACGGCCCTCCTGGATTGTCGTCCCGATCCTCATGCCGCAGCCTCCCGGGCATCGAACACCTCGCGGACGCAGGTGCCGATCGCGATCGCCGTCTTCGTTGGGTCGGTCTGGGCGTCGGTCAAGAAGCAGACGATCAGGTCACCTGCCCCGGCGGCGATGATCCCGATGTCGTTGACAACCCCGTTGAGCGAACCGGTCTTGTGGGCCACCACGACCTCGCAGGGCAGTTGGGAGGGGATGCGCGTGTTCACCAGGTTGACCGACATCGCACGGCGTATGCCGGTGAACCGCGGGTCTGCTCGGATGAAGGTCAACAGGCGCGCACAGTCCTTGGCCGTGGTGAGGTTGGCCCGGCCGCGGTCGTTGAGGACGTCGTCGCTGAAGCCAACGTTCACCTCGGTATCGCTGCATCCCAACGCCTCGGCGGTGCGGTTGATTCGTTCCACTCCGAGGAGCCCGACGAGGTGGTCCGCGCATCGATTGTCGCCGGCGGAGAGGCTCAGCCCGACGACCTCGTCCAGGGTGAGGAGGTGCCTCGGATCGAAGATGTCGAGGATCGAGGGCCAGCGGCTTGCACCGATCTGTTCGACCGCGGTGTGCTGGCGCAAATCGACGGCGCCTTGACGGTCAGCGATGTAGGCGGCCAGCGCGATCAGCACCTTCAGCACGCTCGCTCCCGGTCGACGCAGCTGCGTGGCGATCCCGCACCCGTCGGCTGGGTCTCCGATCCAGGCGCTGCGTCCTGGATCGGCGTTCGCGAAGGTGTCTAGCGACGCCCGCCATGACTGCAGGGGAATCGGCATGGCCGCACGCTACCAGCGAGGAACGGCGATCGTCCTGCGTGGCGCGAACCTGCGTTGCTGAGCGGACAGGGTCGGCGCCCGGTTGCCCGGATCAGCGCTTTCTTAGTCGCGCCCGTAGATGTCTTAGGTGTAGACCTTCTCGGGATAATCGCCTAGCTCGTCCGACCTCCGACTGGTGACGATCACATCGGCGCGATGCTCGAACTCTTCCAGATCACGCACGACTTCCGAATGGAAGAACTCGTCGTCGAGAAGCGTGGGCTCGTAGACGATCACCCCAATGCCCTTGGCCTTCAGGCGCTTCATCCCGCCCTGCACCGACGATGAGCGGA
Organism: uncultured Propionibacteriaceae bacterium; assembly: GCA_964435735.1. Lineage (GTDB taxonomy): Bacteria > Actinomycetota > Actinomycetes > Propionibacteriales > Propionibacteriaceae > Propionicimonas. Next base: position 11,776 of record CAYSZZ010000010.1, on the reverse strand, counting down.
AGTGGTCCGAGCCGTCATCACCAGGCGGTAGACACCCACGACCTTGGGGTTGCGAGCCAGGAGGTCGACGGCGATGGAGTCCTTGCGGGCGCGGCTTTGCGTCCCCACGGCCGCGATCAGGTTCTGGGGCACGGCGGCATAGTTGGCCAGCAATGGCTTGGTGTCCTTGGGCAGGCAGTAGACGCCGTAGCCGAACGAGCCGGACAGACTTCGGACGCCTTGCGAGTCAGGAACGCGGCCACCTCGCACCGGAGCAAGTCGCTAGGCTCAGCAGCGTGACCACTCGTGAACCTAGCGCCATCGACGGCATCGCCGAGGCTTACACCACCAAGCTGGCCGCACTCGATCCGCTGTCGGCGACCGGCTACGGCATCAAGGGCTACGACCACCTGATGACTGACTACTCCCCCGCCGGGCACGCCGAGCGGGCTGAGCTCGATCGAGCGACGCTGCGCGGACTCGAACGGGCGATGCCGGTGGACGCGACCGACGAGGTGACGCTGGCCGCGATGCGCGACCGGCTCGGGCTGCAGGTGGAGTTGTTCGAGGCCGCCGAGTACACCGCCGACCTGAACGTGATCACCAGTCCGCTGCAGGAGCTGCGCGACATCCTCGACCTGATGCCCACCGACACGGTGGACGAGTGGGCGAACATCGCCAGCCGGGTCGCCAAGGTGCCCGACGCGATCCGCGGCTACATCGCTTCGCTGCGCGAAGGGGTCCGGAACGGCCTGGTTCCCGCCGAACTGCAGGTCGCCGAGGGCATCAAGCAGGCCGAGGAACTGGCGGACCCGGCGTCCTCCTTCTTCGTCAGCTTCACCGCCGGCGCCACCCCTGACGGCGTCCCCGCTCCGGATGCGCTGGCCCACGACCTGCAGCGGGCCGGACGCGACGCAGCGGCGGCCTACGGCGAGCTGGTCCGGTTCCTGGCCGACGAGCTGGCGCCGCATGCGCCCGCCGCCGACGCGGTGGGACGCGAACGCTATGCCCGCTTCTCGCGCGCCTTCGTCGGCGCCGAGGTCGATCTGGACGAGACCTACGAGTGGGGCCTGGAAGAACTGCAGCGGATGGCAGACGAACAGGACGCCATCGTCGCTGAGATCGCCGGGCCCGGCGCCTCCATCGAGGACGCGATCGCCGTGCTGGACGCCGACCCGGCCTACACCTTGCACGGCACCCAGGCGCTGCGGGAGTGGATGCAGACCACCGCCGATTCGGTGATCGCCGCGCTGGACGGAGTGCACTTCGACATCCCCGCCCCGATCAAGGCCATCGAGTGCATGATCGCTCCCACCCAGAACGGCGGCATCTACTACACCGGCCCCAGCGACGACTTCACCCGTCCGGGCCGGATGTGGTGGTCGGTCCCGCCGGGCGTCACCGAGTTCAGCACCTGGAGCGAGAAGACCACCGTCCACCACGAGGGAGTGCCGGGACACCACCTGCAGATCGCCCAGCAGGTGTACGTCCGCGATCAGCTCAACAGCTGGCGGCGGCTGGTGCTGTGGACCTCCGGGCACGGCGAGGGCTGGGCGCTGTACGCCGAGCGTCTGATGGAGGAGTTCGGCTTCATGACCGATCCCGGCGACCGGCTCGGCCTGCTGGACGGCCAGCGAATGCGGGCCGCCCGGGTGGTGCTCGACATCGGCGTCCATCTCGGCAAGCCCGCCCCCGAACGCTGGGGCGGCGGCACGTGGGACGCGGCCAAGGCCTGGGACTTCCTGCGCGCCAACGCCAACATGGACGAGGCGTTCCTGCGCTTCGAGCTGAACCGCTACCTCGGCTGGCCCGGCCAGGCGCCCTCCTACAAGGTCGGCCAGCGGCTCTGGGAACAGGCGCGTGCCACGGCCGAGGCCGCCGCCAAGGCTCGCGGCGAGGAGTTCAGCCTGAAGGACTTCCACACCCGCGCGCTGAACCTGGGCTCGGTGCCGTTGTCGATCCTGCCGACCGCGCTCAGCTGACAGGAGCCCCGCCTTCGGGAACGGCGGCGATCGGGCCACTCGTGAACGATCACCGAGCTGGCCGAAGAGTCGTCCTCCGGCTCAGGCTCGCCAGCGCATTTCGCGGGCTACGTCCGGGGTGTCGGTGATGATCGCGTCCACCCGCCAACGGAACATGCGGACCAGAACCGGGGGGTTGTTCACGATCCACGGCCGGATGGCCACGCCGAGGGACTGCGCCCGATGCACCCACAGCCGACTGGGGACGAAGGCCACCGGTGGGTGCACGGCGCGGGCGCCCAGCCGCCTCGCGGTCCGCCACGGCTGCAGCTGGGGCCGGGTGTAGAGGGTGGCGAGCTCCAGATCCGGCGCCAGCTCGTGCAGCAGCCGGATGCTCGCGTAGGAGAAGGACGACAGCACCACCCGCGCGTCCAGGCCGTGCTCCCGGACGGCAGCGACCACCTTCTCCTCCAGCCCCGGGTAGGGCTCTTCGGAGTTCTTCAGCTCGATGTTGATCCGCACCGAGGAGGGCGCCAGCAGGGCCAGCACCTCGTCCATGGTCGGAATGGGGGTGACGGCGTAGTCGGACCTGCCGTTGCGGGCGTCCAGAGTGCGCAGCTCGGCCACCGTCCGGCCGGCCACGGGTCCGGTGCCATCGGTGGTGCGCTCGAGGGTTTCATCGTGGATCACCACCGGCACGCCGTCCCGGCTCAGCTGGACGTCGAACTCCACACCGTCCGCACCCTGAGCCAGCGCCAACTCGAAGGCGGGCATGGTGTTCTCCGGCGCGTAGCCGCTCGCCCCCCGGTGTGCCCAGATCCGCGTCAACGGTCCCATGCAGGGCAGACTACCCAGCCCTCACCCGAGGGTCAGGACCGAGTGCCGTGGCGGACGCACCGGTGGCCGAGCTGGTCGGGACGACGATTCCGCCGGTCTCGACGAGCTCGACCACCATGTGCCTTGAAGCCGCTCGTTCTCAGAAGATGCGGTTCACGATGGACGCCGGGGCGGCCAGCAGTTCCTCGATCTCGTCGTCCAGCTTGACCAGGGTGATGGACGCGCCGGCCATCTCAAGGCTGGTGCAGTACTCGCCCACGTAGCTGCGGGCGATCTCGATGCCCTGGGCCTGCAGCTTCTTGGCGGCGATGCCGTACAGCAGGTAGAGCTCGCTGATCGGGGTGCCGCCCAGGCCGTTGACCATCAGGGCGACCCGGTCGCCGGAGGCGAACGGCAGATCGGGAACGATCGCACCGAGCAGTTCGTCCACGATCTCGTCGGCGCTGACCAGCTTGGCGCGACGGCGTCCGGGCTCGCCGTGGATGCCGACGCCGACCTCCATCTCGTCCTCGCCGAGGTCGAACAGCGGGGCGCCCTTGGCCGGCGGAGTGCAGGCGGTGAGCGCGATGCCCATGGTGCGGGTGACCGAGTTGATCTTCTCGCCGACCCGGTAGACCTCGTCGATGTCGGCGCCCTGCTCGGACTTCGCTCCGACGCCCTTGATGACGAAGAAGTTGCCCGCCACGCCGCGGCGTCCGACCGTCCAGGTCGAGTCCTGCACGGCGACGTCGTCGTTGATGAACAGGGTCTTCACCTTGATGCCGTCGGCGTCGGCCAGCTCGGCGGCCATGTCGAAGGCCATCCGGTCGCCGGTGTAGTTGTTGACAAGCAGCAGCACGCCCTTGTCGGAGGCGACCCGCTTGGCGGTCTCGTAGACGTAGTCGGCCGGAGGTGCGGCGAACACGTCGCCCGGACAGGCGGCGTCCAGCATGCCGGGGCCGACCACCATCACGTGGGCCGGCTCATGCCCGGAGCCGGAGCCCTGCACGATGCTGACCTTGTCGTGGCTCGGAGCGTCGGAACGCATGATCAGGTTGTACTCGGGCACGTAGACGATGGTGTCCGGGTTGGCCAGCGCGATGCCCTCGAGCATCTCGGGTACGAACTGCTTGGGATCGTTGACGAACTTCTTCATGACTCCCCTTCGAGTGGTGTTGTGGATGAGTAGTTCGGGCTTCCTATTCGGTTGTCCGGCCAGGCGGCGGCCGGTCGACCAGCGGGAGGGTTCCTGGTGGCCCACGGGTTGCGGGCCGGGCCAGCAGGAACCGTCCCGTGGCTCGGGCTATTCAGTTATTCGGGCCAGGTGGCGGCCAGGGCTTCGAGCAGGACGGCGATCGCGGTGGCGCCGGCGTCCACTGAGCCGATGGAGCGCTCGCCGGTGTAGGCGGCCCGACCGCGCATCGCCTGCAGGGACGCGGTCGCATCGGCGGACTCGCGAGCCGTCGCGGCCATCGCCTTGACGATCTCGGACGGGGACGAGCCCTTGGCGAGTTCGGCTTCCAGGGTGTCGATCGCCGGAACGAGCGAATCGAGCAGCGTCTTGTCCCCGAGTTCGGCCTGGCCGCGGGCCTTGATCCCTTCGACGGCGGCTCGCAGGGCGCGCACCAGGTCGGCGCCTTCGAAGGTCTCGTTGCCCTTCAGCTGGGCGCCGGTGCGCAGGAAGGCGGTCCCCCAGATCGGGCCGGAGGTACCACCGATCCGGCTCGAGATCGTGGTGGCGACCTTCTGCAGGAAGACCCCCGGATCCGTCCGGTCGAAGCTCTCCCACTGATCGACGACGATCTCGAAGCCGCGGGCCAGCGAGTAGCCGAAGTCGCCGTCGCCGACCACCGCATCCAGTTCGCCGAAGTAGGTCTCGTTCGCCAGGATCGTCTCGGAGATCTGTCGGACGACGAACTCGGTGTCGGCAAGGGTTCCGCTCATCGGGTGTGCTCCTTCGCAATCAGGGCGGTCAGGTCGGTAAGGGTGATGCAGTTATCGGGCGTGACGCCGGCCGAAGCGGCGATCACGGTAGCGGGAGCGTCGGGCTCGCCCAGGTCGCTGAGGATCAATGCGGCGCCGGTGAAGTCATCGTCGGCGGTGAAGCTGCTGATCGTGACCACCGTGGTGAGACCCGCGGCGACGGCGGCGGCCACCCCGATTCCGGAGTCCTCCACCACCACGCAGTCGGCGGGGTCGAGGTGCAGATCCGCCAGCACTTTCAGGTAGATGTCGGGGGCGGGCTTCTTCGCCTTCACGACATCCCCGGCGAACACGTGGACCTGCTCGTAGCTGGCGTCGCCGGCGGCGTTGCGGAGCACCGCACGGACACTCGCTTCAGCTGAGGTGGACGCGACCGCGACCGTCCAGCCGGCCGCCAGCGCGTCCGCGATGATGCGCCGAATCCCGGGACGGCCGGGCAGCAGCCCGTCGGCTACCCGCTGGGTGAACAGGGCGGTCTTGCGCAGGTGCAACTGCTTGATCCAGTCCGCGCGCTCTACATCAGTAGAGACACCGATGGCGGCGTCCAGCTCGGGGGTGAAGATGGAGGCGATCCGCTCCTTGCCGCCCCCGACCTGCAGTTTCTCGGCGTACTCCGCCTCGCTCCAGGTGACCGGCAGCCCGGCTTCGGCGAAGGCGGCGTTGAAGGCCGGCAGATGCCCGTCCCGCTCGGTGTCGGCCAGCACGCCGTCGCAGTCGAAGATCAGCGCCGGCATCTCAGGCCTTCCCGGCGCTGCCGAAGACCTCGGCGTAGCCCTTGGTCAGGTCTCGGACCTCGCCGGCCACCACCTTGAACAGCGACGGCGGATCCCACTTGTCGGCCGCCTCCGCGTCCTTGAGGTAGGCCAGGCTCGACTGCATGTACCGCTCCTTGAGGGCGGTCGAGATGTTGACCTTCGCGCAGCCGCGGGCGATCAGATCCTGGAACTGCTCGTTCGACAATCCCGACCCCCCGTGAAGGGCCATCGGAATCGGATGGGCGGCCACCAGATCGGTGACCCGCTGGAAGTCGAGGATCGGGGCGCGCTTGTAACGTCCGTGCGCGTTGCCGATGGCGGGTGCGAACACGTCCACCCCGGTCTCGCGCAGGTAGGCGAGGGTGACCTCGGCGGTCTGCTGGCGGGATTCCTCGTCGGAGCCCACGCCGTCCTCCTGGCCGGTGATCGACTCGATCTCGCCCTCCACGTGGGCGCCGTAGCGGCGGGCCTCGGCGACCACCTCGACGGTCTGGCGCTGGTTCTCCTCCACCGGCAGCAAGCTCGCGTCGAAGAGGACGGAATTCCAGCCCTCGGCCAGGCAGTCGGAGATCACCTGCCGCTCGGGGCAGTGGTCCAGGTGCAGACAGGCGGGCACCTCGATGCCGCGGGTCATCGCCTCCCACATGGCATAGAGCACGTGGGTACCGATGGACTTCACGGTCTTCACCGAGGTCTGCACGATGATCGGCGAGCGGGCCTCGACAGCGCCCGCCAGCACGTTCTCCATGGTGAGGTCGTTGAGGATGTTGATGGCAGGAACGCCGTAGCGCTGTTCGAAGGCGGGTTTCAGGATGTCGGCCAAGGATGTGACGGGCACGATGCCTCTCTCCAACGTGGATCGGATGCGGTAACCCTAGGCAGCCCGGCCCCACAACTGAATGGGGGAAAACCCACCCCCCACCTGGGGGATCGCCTGGGGGACAGCTCCAGTCGACGTCCGTCCCCTGGTGCGCCTGACCGCGGAGAAGTCGGACCAGGCGGGCTCTGTCGATGGCAGCGTCGTTGCTCGCCGACCGCTCAGAGCCGGACCAGCAACTCGGTGCGGGAACGGACGTTGGCCTTCCGCAGAATGGCGGAGACGTGCTTCTCGACGGTCTTGACCGAGATGCCGAGGCGGTGGGCGATCTGCTTGTCGGCCATGCCCTGCTCGAGCAGGGCGCGGACCTCGGCCTCGCGCGTGGTCAGACGGGAATCCGACTCGACCGAAGGCAGCCCACCAAGCTGCTCGAGCACCCCGCCCAGCACCAGCACGTCGTCGCGGGCCACTCCGACCACCGCGCGTCCGAGAGCCGTGGCGTCCGCGTCGGCGTTGACGAAGCCGCGGGCGCCGGCGGCCACCCATTCGCGCACCTCCGCCTCGGCGGCGGCCGGACGGTCCGAGATCGCGACCACGCCGACCGCCGGGTCCACCGCGGTCACGGCGTTCAGCAGGGCCGGGCCGGTCACGCCGGGCAGGCGGGTGCCGGCCAGCACCACCGTTGGGTGCAGCAGGCGGATCGCCTCGATCGCCTGGTCGAGATCGCCCACCTCGGCGACCACCTGGACGCTGGGCTCGCTCGCCGCCAGCAGCCGCACCAAGCCGGCGCGCATCGCCGGCTGGGAGTGGACGATCAGCACCCGCAGCCGAGGTCCGTCCGGTGTGCTCGTGCCGCGGTACGGCAGGTCGGCGCGCACCCGCGTCCCCCAGCCGGGGGTGGAGTCGATCCGCACCCGTCCGCCCACCTGGCCGGCTCGTGCCACCAGGCCACGCAGCCCGACGCCTCGCGGGCGTCCCGTTTCGGCGTCGACGTCGAATCCGGCGCCGTCGTCCTCCACGATGACAGCCACGCCGTCCGAACCGTAGACCAATCCCAGCCGCACCATGGTCGCCCGGGCGTGCTGGGTCACGTTGGCGAGCGCCTCACCGACGATCCGGAGCAGCTGGTGCTCGACCTCGGTGGCGATCTCCTGAGGTTCGCCGAACTGCCGGAACACCGGGGTCAGGCCCGAGGTGGCCTGCAGCCATTCCAGGTCGAGTCGCAGGCTCTCGGCCAGCGAACGGCGGCCATGACCGGCCGGGCGCAGCCCCCAGACCGCCCGGCGTCCCTCGTTGAGGGTCTCCTCAGCCACCCGTTGGGCGGCGAGCAGGGAGGCGGCCGCATCCCCGCCGCGGCTGAGCTGCTGGTGGGCCTCGCCGAGCTTGAGCATGATCGTGGCCAGTCCGCGGCCCACGGAATCGTGAAGCTCAAGCATGGAGCGTTCCCGCTCGGCGACGACGGCGTCGGCCTTCATGCGGGCTGACGCCTCCTCGTGCAGCCGGGAGTTCGCCATCGCGATCGCGGCGTGGGTGGCGAAGCGTGCCAACAGGTCGGCATCGGCCTGGGTGAAGCGCTGCTCGTCCGAGCCGGCGAAGACCACCAGCGCGCCGATCGGACTGCCGCGGCGCAGGATGGGGGCGCCGATCACCGCTCGGCGATAGCGCGGCTCGTGGGGCGGGATGTGCCCGCGTCCGACCTGGGAATAGGCGTCGAAGATGACCGGCTTGCCGGCCTTCGCGACGGCTCCGGTGACCCCTTCGTCGAGCGGGAAGACCTGGCCGGTCTGACAGCCCTCCTCCAGGTCGATCTGCTTGAGATAGGTGTGCGCGACGGCGTCGATCAGGCAGAGCGAGCCGCTGCGGCAGCCCAACAGATCGACCGCGCTGCGCAGGATCCGTTCGAGCAGAGGCTGCAGCCGGAACTCGCCGGCGAGATCCTCCGCGACCGCGGCGAGCGCGTCCGTCCAGGCACGCCGGTGAGGCAGTGGCTGATCGACGTCGTCCATCCCCTGCCCCCACGCTCGGATCGGACGAGTCTACGCTGGCCGGCTTCGGGTTACCACGGCAGCGAGTACGGACTCTGCGTGAACAGCGCTGCCACTGGACGGCCCATTCCTGCCCGGCGCGACCAGAATGGGCCAGCTGGAAGCAGCTCTGTTCGTCAATCCGTTCCGGGGAGCAACCCGGCCAGCGACTCCAGGACATGCGTAGGACGCTCCGACTCGGGGACGGACGTGATGTCGGCGCGGCCCGAGTCCCCGGTCAGGACGAGGGCAGCATCCATGCCGGCGCGTCGCCCCATGGCGATGTCGGTGTGCAGCCGGTCGCCGACCATGATCGCGTCGTGGGGATGGACATCCAGGCCGTCCAGGGCCATCTCGGCCATCAACGCGGACGGTTTGCCGAAGGTGCGTTCGAGTGTGACCTGGGTCGATGCCTCGATGGCCGCGACGATGCTGGCGGCGTCCGGCTCCCCGCGCCCGCCCGGGAAGGGGCAGAACCGGTCCGGGTTGGTGGACATCAGGGTCGCGCGCTTGTGGAACCACAGCGCGTCGAAGGCGATCTGGAGCTTGCGATAGGTGAAGCCGCGGTCGTAGCTGGCCAGCACGATGTCGATCTCGGCGGGGTCTTCGCTCATCGCGATGCCGGCCTCCCCGAGAGCCTCGATCAGCGGCTCCTCACCGATCGGGAACACCACCGCATCGGGACGGTGGCGCACCAGCCACCGGGTGGTGGAGACCAGGCTGGTGACCAACTCCGCCGGCTGCATCGGGAGTCCGAGACGTTCGAGTTTGGCCTCGTAGTCGGTCAGTCGCAGCGTCGGGTTGTTGGAGACGAAGCGAACGGCGGCGCCATGCGTCCGGATCCGTTCGACCACCTCGCGGGCGCCCGGCAGCAGACCGTCCCCCAGATAGACGGTTCCGTCCAGGTCGAAGACGTACGCCCCATACCAGCGGGGTTCGGCCACAGGTCCTCCCGAGTCTCGGCACCATCGTGCCCTTGCCACCATGCCGGAGGCCAGTCGAGGCCACAGGACGCCCAGTGTCGACCATGCGCGAGGCGCAGGGTGTGAACAGCATCAAGCGGCTCTGCGCAGCGAAGGTGCGGTGAATCCGCGGGTTCCGAGGACTCAGCGCCCCGACAACCACGAGTTCAGCACGGACCTGACCCCACCTCGACGCACGAGCGCCATGGCCACCCGAATCGCCGGGCGAGGTCGGCCAGCCTGGCTAACCGCCGGGCCGGAAGGCGGAGCCCATCGCTGCCAGCGCGCCGTCCGCGATCGGTATGCGGCCCTCGCGGGCTGCCTTCACCAGGGCGGCGTGATCGGACTCGGTCTGGTCGGCATAGAGGCGGGCGAACCGGGAAAAGGCCTTGGCGGCCTTCTCGCCGCCACCCAGGTAGCCGGCGATCATGGACGCCCCGGACGTCCGGGCATGACCCTTGGCCAGGAGATGACCGACGATGCCGGCGTAGTCCTTCAGGGAGCTGGCCGTCAGTCCGTCCAGCGGGACGGTGCCCTTCATGTTGCGGAACTGGCGGACGTAGTACTGCCGTCCGGCCACCTCCGTCCAGCCCAGCAGCGGGTCGGAGACGGTCTGCAGCGCCTGCTGGTACTCGACCACCCGCTGCCCCTGGTGGGCATGCCAGGCGTTGTCGCCATGGACGTACTGGGCCAGCACCGAGCGACGAGCCTCCTTGAGCTGCAGGAAGAGGACGTCATCGGGAGAGCTGCCCTCCAGCAAGGCCACATAGGCCCGCAGACCGACCGAGCCGACCCCGACCACCTTGTGGGCAATGTCAACCAGCGTGTAGCCGGCTACCACACGTCGCCAGTGCGGGGCGAGGGTCTCCAGGTAGGCGTCCAGGCCCTCGGCGAGCTGGTCGTACTCCTCACCACGGACAGTGCGGATCAGCGGCAACTCCTCGACTATGTGCCGCTCGCCGTTGGTCTCGGTGGTGAAGCGTGGGAGGGCACGGTCGGAGGTGCGCTTGCGAGCGGTCTTCGCGGCCCGCTTGATCTCGTCGCGGAGTTCCTTCTCGGTGGCCGTCTCGTGCAGTCGCTCGACGTCGAGCTGGTTGTAGGAGCGGGCCAGCAGCGGCATCGAGGCCAGCTGGGCGACCTCGTCGCGGTAGGCGATCACACAGGAGTGGACGGCATCGGCGATGGCGTCCTCGCGGTAGCCGTTCTCGCGTCCGGCCACCCAGACCGCCGCGACCAGCCGACGCAGATCCCACTCCCAGGCGCCCGGATGGGCCTCATCGAAGTCGTTGAGATCGATGACCTGATCGCCCTCGGGCGAGCGGTAGAAGCCGAAGTTCCCCAGGTGGGAATCGCCACAGATGACGGGCATGATGCCGGTGATGGGCAGGGCCGCGACGTCGGCCGCCATCACCACAGCGCTGCCGCGGTAGAAGCCGTAGGGCGAGGAGACCATGCGTCCGACGCGGATCGGGATGAGCTCCTCGACGCGGCCTTCGTGGGATTGGTTGATCAGGTCGATCGGATCCGGACGCGCCTGGGTGGCGTTCCACACCCCGAGAGCGGAGATCGGCACCCGCTCGCGCAGCGCCCGCCCCATGGCGAACCGCTCGCCCCGGGTCGTGCCGCGCTGCCTCACCGACGCGAACGCCCCGCTATCCGCGCTGGTCAGGACGGTGTGTCTGGTGTGCGACATCGCTGCTCCTCTCGGCGTGAGGAGCCTAGCGCGACGGGCGGGTCGCCATCACGGGGTTAGCGCCCTTCTGGGCAGCTCGCTCCTGGGCCCGTGGACTAACCGGAGAGAGGAAATGGCCATCGGTTCCCGATTGGGGTGACGGACCGGTGTGCAAGAGGCTCACCCGCACGACCAGGCAGGACAACATGCGATGGTTCCGGTCGTTGTTCTCGGCCCGCCCTGGTGGCTTGTGTGCGCGGGGTCTCTTCCCGGTCACCAGGACCGGGCTCCATTGCGGCACGCTGCCGTTGGCGGATTGCGCGTCGTGGTTGGACTCTTCCCGGTCACCAGGACCGGGCTCCATTGCGGCTGGCGCTCGATCGCGTGGGCGCTGCTGCGCACCGCTCCTCTTCCCGGTCACCAGGACCGGGCTCCATTGCGGCAGGGTCGGCGCGATGGCAGCGACGATCGCGGCCACGCTCTTCCCGGTCACCAGGACCGGGCTCCATTGCGAGCTCGCCCGAAACCTCTTTCCGGGGGCGGCGGAGCGACACCTTGTGGTCGCGGTCAACCTCTTCCCGGTCCTGAGAACCGGGCTCCACTGCGGCCGGAACAAGAACGGCTGTGTTCACACGGGCTCCGACTCGGCGACGGACGCAACGCGTTCGAAATGCCCCCGACCGCAGCTACTGGCGCAGCCAACAAACAAAAGCCCGGCCGACGGCCGAGCTCCTGGAAAGTGACACATGTCACGACTCATCACGACTGCGCGCTCGGAGGGATTCGAACCCCCAACCTTCTGATCCG
>CAYSZZ010000009.1:0-114477 GCA_964435735.1 uncultured Propionibacteriaceae bacterium | reverse complement strand
TTCGACTGCTGGTCCAGCCAGGCGAACAACACCGCACCGAGCGCAATCCCGATCGGATGGTTGCGCCCCAGCAGGGCGATCGCGATACCGGCGAAGCCGAGCCCGGACTGGAAGGTGGAACCGTAGGCGTAGTCCTGACCGAACAGCAACGGCATACCGACCAGACCGGCCGCTGCGCCCGAGAGCAGCATGGTGACGAGCACCATCTTCTTGACATTGATCCCCGATGCGACCGCGGCGCTTTCCGAGGCACCGGCCGCCCGCAGGTCGAAGCCGAACCGGGTGCGGTTGATCACGACCCAGTAGGCAATGCCGACCAGGACCGCCACGATCACGAATCCGTAGACCTCACCACCGAGGAAGGGGATACCCGGGATCCTGCTGCCCTCGGGGATCGGCTGGGTCGAGATGATGTTGCTGCCCTCTTCGCGCACTGCCACCTTGCGCAACAGATAGGCCACGATCGCCGTGGCAATCGCGTTGAGCATGATCGTGGAGATGACCTCGGACACGCCCCGGGTCACCTTGAGCACCGCGGCGATCCCGGCCCACATGGCGCCCACACACATCCCGGCGATGACGGCGAGGACCGTGTTCAGGTACCCGGGCAACCAGGCCTCTCCTGCCACGAACGCCGCCGCGAACGAGGCGATCCGGTACTGGCCGTCCACGCCGATGTTGAACAGGTTCATCCGGAACCCGATCGCCACCGCGACCGCCGAGAGGTAGAGAACCGTTGCCTCGTTGATGATCGCGACCACTTGGCGGGGCAGGGGCGCCTTGAACAGCACCGCCCACACGTCCAGGACGGGGTCGCCGGCAGCCAGCAGGATCAGCGTGGTGATCGCCAGCGCCGACGTGACCGCGATCACCGGCGCCACCAGCGCCAGGCCGATCCGGGTGAGGTCGAACCGCTTCATCGTGTCGCCTCTCCTTCGTCCGTGGCTTCAGCCGGTCCTTCGTCCGTGGCGTCAGCCGGTCCTTCATCGGTGGTCCCGGCCGGCGACGCGGTCGACACCTCGTCCCGAGCGCCGGTCATTGCCGCTCCCAGCTCCTCCCGCGTCACCGTGTCCGGATCGAAGGTCGCCGTGATCCTCCCGCGCAGCAGGACGTGCAGGGTGTCCGACAGACCCACCAGTTCCTCCAGGTCTGCCGAGACCAGCAGCACGCCCAGCCCGGCGCGCCGGGCGTCCTTGATCAGGTCCCAGACCGCCGCCTGCGCGCCCACATCCACACCTCGGGTCGGATGGGCGGCGAGCAGCACCCTGGGCGCGTAACTCAGCTCCCGGCCGACGATCAGCTTCTGCTGGTTGCCGCCGGACAGTGAACCGGCGCTCACCAGGATGGACGGCGTACGGACGTCGAACTCGTCGACGATCCGGGCGGTGGCGGCCTTGGCGGCCTTGGCGTCGATCAACGAGCCGCGGCTGCCGGGCCGCTGGGTCTGGTGGCCGAGGATGACGTTCTCCCAGAGCGGGGATTCCAGCAGCAGTCCGTGGCGGTGCCGGTCCTCGGGGATGAAGCCCACCCCGGCTTCGCGCACCTGGCGGGTGTCCCACGTGGTGATGTCCTCACCGGCCAGCCGGATCACTCCGGCGGTCGGCTTGCGCATCCCCATCACCACTTCGATCAGTTCGGCCTGCCCGTTGCCCTCCACGCCCGCGATGCCGACGACTTCCCCGGCGTGGATCGTGAGGTCGATGTCACTCAGCAGACGAAAGCCCTGGGCGATCTCGAGCCCGACACCGGAGAACTCCAGCACCACGGTGTCGGTCACGGTCGACTCCTCCGTGGCCGGCGTGGGCAACTCCGAGCCCACCATGAGTTCGGCGAGTTGCCGTGCGGTCACCTGGCTCGGATCCACCGCGGCGACCGTGGTGCCGCGCCGGATCACGGTGATCTCGTCGGCGACGCTGAGTACCTCGTCCAGCTTGTGGGAGATGAAGATGACGGTGAGGCCCTCGGCCTTGAGTTCGGCCAGGTGGCGGAACAGTTCGGTCACCTCCTGCGGCACCAGGACGGCCGTCGGCTCGTCCAGGATCAGGATCCGCGCGCCGCGGTACAGCACCTTGAGGATCTCGATCCGCTGCCGGTCCCCCACCCCCAGGTCGGCGACCAGGGCGTCCGGATCGACGCTCATGCCGTAGTCGCGGCCCAGTTCGCGGATCTTGGCACGGGCCCGCCCGCCGATCCCATAGAGCTTCTCCGCGCCCAGGACGACGTTCTCCAGCACGGTGAGATTGTCGGCCAGCATGAAGTGCTGGAAGACCATTCCGATACCCGCCGCGATGGCAGCCTGCGGGCTGGTGAGCGAGGTCTCGATGCCGTTCACCCGGATCGTCCCCTCGTCGGGCGGCTGAACGCCGTAGAGGATCTTCATCAGCGTCGACTTGCCGGCCCCGTTCTCGCCGACGATGGCGTGAATCGTGCCGCGGCGTACCGCCAGCGAGATGTCTCGGTTGGCGACCACCCCGGGGAATCGCTTGGTGATCCCCTGCAACTCGACGGCCAGCGTCGAGGTGGCCTCGGTGATCGACATGGGCCTCCCCCTTTGTCGACTCCCGCATCCCGTCGGCGGGAGGTCTGACGGAACTCTAGTGGCAAACCCAGCGCGCCCGTGACTCCACGGCCGACCCCGCCCCGAAACGCCGAGCGGCGGCGGGCACCACGTGCCTGCCGCCGCTCGTGCGTCTCTCAGCGGTGACTCAGGAGACCGTGGCGGGAACCGTGATCGAGCCCGCGATGATCTGCTCCTTGAGCTCCTCGATCTTCGGCACGATGTCGTCGATGTTCCCACCGGTGGTCGAGTAGCCCACGCCGTCGACCTTCAGGTCGAAGACGTTCTCGCCGGCGGTGAAGTTGCCGTCGTGCACCGACTTGATGAAGGTGTACACGCCCACGTCCACGCGCTTGATCATGGAGGTGAGGATGACGCCGCGCACCTCTTCGGCAGCGGTCAGAGCCTGGTCGGAGTCGACGCCGATCGCCCACTTGCCGGCCGCCTTGGCGGCGTTGAAGACGCCGCCGCCGGAACCACCGGCAGCGTGGTAGACGATGTCGGCGCCGTTGTCGAACATGGCCTTGGCCGCGGTCTCGCCCTTGGCCGGGTCACCGAAGCCGGAGAAGTCCGGCGGCTGGGTGAGGTAGGTGGTGTCGATCTTGATGTCGGGGTTGACAGCCTTGGCGCCCGCCACGTAGCCGGCCTCGAACCGCTCGATCAGCGGGGTCTGGACGCCGCCGACGTAGCCGATGTGACCGGTGGTGGACTTCAGCGCAGCGGCCGCGCCGACCAGGAACGAACCCTCGTGCTCAGCAAAGGTGATGTTCATGACGTTCGGGGCCGTCGAAGCCTCGGAGGCGTCGTCCACGATCGCGAACTTGACGTCCGGGTTCGCAGCGGCGACCTTGCCGACCGAGGCGGCGTAGGCGAAGCCCACCGCGACGATGTTGTCGAAGCCGGCGTCGATCAGCTGCTGGAGCCGCTCCTCGCGGACTGATTCGGACTCGCCGGCAGTGGCGGCGACGTCCTTGGCTTCAACGCCGAACTCGGCAGCGGCCTGGTCCAGGCCCGCCGCGGCGGAGTCGTTGAAGGACTGGTCACCACGGCCGCCGACGTCGAAGGCCATACCGACCTTGATCTTCTCGGCCGGCTCGGGCGCCGGCGAGGTGGTGGCAGCGCCGGTGTCGGTCGGCTCTGGCGTGGCCGCGGGGGTGCCCGCGCAACCCGCCAGCGTCAAAGTAGCAGCGGTGGCTGCCGCGATAGCGATCTTGATCACCTGTCGCACAAGTGTCTCCTTTGTGGAACGAACGGCGGGGTCGTGCCCCGACAGACATGACTCTAGCCGTCCGCACACCCCGGCAGACAGCCGAGAGCTACCGCCTGCACGAACCGTTACCAGAAAGTAAAGGATCGCCGAATCCGTGCATCCCAGGAGCGCCCGGGGAACACCGTGGGGCGACCGCCGACGCCCGGTGGACGACCGCCGCGGAAGCGGGCGCCCGACTCCTCCCACTACTACACTGAGTCGTATGACCCTCGATCAGTTCGTCCGGGAGACCGAGGCCACCGTCGTCGATCGCGCCACCGGCTACAACCAGAAGCTGCGGCTGCTCTCAGGTCTGGCCAACGGAGCCCTGCCCTATCCCCAGCTGTCGGACGCCTGCCGGGAGGCGCTGGACGCACGGGTGATCTGCGACATGTACGAAGGCAATCGCCCGTTCACCCCGCGCTACGTGCTGCCCGACTACGCCGAGGCGCTGCGCAAGGGTGTCGCCTACCTGGAACTCGACCCGCCCACCGATCTCGACGATGCGCTCAGCTTCCTGACGATCCTCTACGGTCACGTCCCCTCGGTCACCACCTACCCGGTCTATCTGGGCGACCTGGATTCCCTGCTGGAGCCGTACGTCCCGGCCGATCTCAGCGACGCCGAGCTCGACCGGAAGCTGCGCCGGTTCTGGATCCAGCTCGACCGGCTGCTGCCGGACGCCTTCGTGCACGCCAACCTCGGTCCGCGGGACGGCCGGGTGGTGCGTTCGATCCTGCGCGTGGAGCGCTCGGTGCGCCAGGTGGTGCCCAACCTCACCCTCAAGGTCGACCCGGAGCAAACCCCGGACGACCTGGTCCGCGACGCGGTCGAGACCTGCTTCATCACCGCCAAGCCCCACTTCGCCAACCATCCGATGATGGTGGCCGACCACGGTGAGGGCTATGGCGTGGTCAGCTGCTACAACTCGCTGAAGACCTCGGGCGGCGCCCACTCCCTCGTGCGGCTCAATCTGAAGGAGGCGGTGCTGCGCCACGACGGCGACGCCAAGACCTTCCTCGCCGAGGCGCTGCCAGGCTGGGTGGAGCTCACCTGCGAACTGGGTGAGGCAAGGATCCGCTCTCTGGTCGAACAGCAGGGCTTCTTCGACCACCACTTCCTGGCGACCGAGGGCTTGATCTCGCTGGACCGGTTCTCGCTGATGTTCGGTGTCTTCGGGCTGGCGGAGGCGGTCAACCTGCTGTCCGAGCGGACCGGGACCGCCGATCGCTACGGGCACGACGAGGCGGCCAACACCCTCGCGGTGCGGATCACCGAACGGCTGGCCGAGCTGGTCGGCCGCCGCCCGCTCCCCTACTGCGCCGGCGGTGGGGGGTATGCCTACCTCCACTCCCAGAGCGGGATCGACCTCGACCTCGACGTGACCGCCGGCACCCGGATCCCGATCGGCGAGGAGCCGGGGATGCGTGAGCACATCGCGGTCTGCGCCCCGCACCACCGGCTGTTCCCCGCCGGGATCTCGGACATCTTCCACGTCGACGACACCGCGACCCGCAACCCGCAGGCGATCGTCGACATCATCCGTGGCGCCTTCGCCGTCGGGATGCGGGACTTCACCTTCAACCTCGATTCCAACGAGTTCATCCGGATCACCGGCTACCTGGTGCGCAAGTCCGATCTGGTGGGCATCGACGAGCACGGCGCCCGGCACTCCAGCGACTACCTGGCCGCCACCGCAGAGCTCAACCACACCGTGACCACCCGGGCGGTCAAGCGCGTGGTGGCCGCGGAGATGCTGGCCGGAGCCGGTGTCTGAGGGTTCTCCTGGCGGCCGAACGACGCTTCGGCCGGCTCAGGGAGCGTCCCAGCCGGCTCGACCGCCGGCGGTACGACGCCCGTCGCTCGCCGAGGCCGGGCAGCGGGGCCTGGTCACCGACTGGATCGAGTTCTCAGGCGTGGACGGACCGGGCAACCGGTTCGTGCTCTTCCTGCAGGGCTGCGGGTTCGACTGCCTGGCCTGCCACAACCCGTACACCATCAATCCCTGCAACGACTGCGGCGAGTGCGTCGCGAGCTGCCCCTCCGGCGCGCTCGGGATCGACGCGCTGGGTCACCTCACCTGGGACGACCGGCTCTGCGCCGGTTCGGACGCCTGCATCACGGCATGCCCCTACGACTCGACCCCGAAGGCCCGACGGCTGACCGTCGAACAGGTGCTGGAGAGGCTCCGGCCCGCGGCCCCCTTCCTCTCCGGTATCACCGTCTCGGGCGGGGAGGCCACCCGGCAGGCGCTCTTCCTGCGCGAGCTCTTCCTCGCCGTGCGCGCCGACCCCCAGCTCTCCCGGTTGACCTGCTTCGTCGACTCGAACGGGGACACCAACCTGCCGATCTGGGACGTGCTCAGACCGGTGATGGACGCTGCGATGATCGACCTGAAGGCGCTCGACCCGGACGTCCACCGCCGGCTCACCGCGGCGGACAATGCCAAGGTGCTGGCCACTATCGAGTATCTGGCCGCGCTGGGGAAGCTCTACGAGGTGCGGCTGCTGATGCTGCCCGGCCACAACGACTCCGACGAGCAACTGGCCGCCACCGGACGCTGGCTGGCCGCGATCGACCCGGGGATGCGGGTCAAGGTGATCGGCTTCCGGCATCACGGGGTGCGGCCCGCGTCCGTCCCACTGGCCGAGCCGACGTCCGAGCAACTCACCCACTACCGCGACGTGCTGGCGGCCCAGGGAGGCTTCGAGTTCGTCCTGGTCTGAGTCAGCCGGCGTGGCCGTGGCCGGCGCGACGGGCGAGTTCGCCGTAGAAGGCGGCCAGAATCTGCTCGGAGGCCTCCAGGGCGGAGAGTTCGCCGCTGCCCACCTCGGACTCCAGGGAGTCGCGCATCGCACCCACCGCTGGCGAGGTGCGCAGTGCATCCTCGAGCTCACCGCGGACCAGCGCCCAGAGCCACTCCCGCTGCTGCCGGGCCCGGCGGGCCTCCAGCTCACCGGCAGCCTCCAGCGCCGCGCGGTGGTCGAGCACGGCCTGCCACACCTCGTCCAGGCCGTTGCCGGTCAGCGAACTGGAGGTGAGCACCGGCGGCCGGGGCGCCTTCGGGTCGGACGAGATCAGCTTGATCGCGATCGACAACTCGCGCGCGGCGACCCGGGCCTCGCCCTCGTGGTCGCCGTCGGCCTTGTTGACCGTGATCACATCGGCCATCTCCAGGATGCCGCGCTTGATGCCCTGCAACTGGTCGCCGGCCCGGGCCAGCGTGAGCAGCAGGAAGGTATCGACCATGCCTGCCACCGCTACCTCGGACTGGCCGACACCCACGGTCTCGACCAGTACCACGTCGAACCCTGCCGCCTCCAGCACGAACATCGATTCCCGGGTGGTGCGGGCCACACCGCCGAGGTGGCTGCCGGCCGGCGAAGGACGAATGAACGCCTGCTCGGACTGGGCGAGTTCGCCCATCCGGGTGCGGTCGCCCAGGATCGAGCCGCCGGTCTTGGCCGAGGTCGGGTCGACTGCCAGCACCGCCACCTTGTGCCCCTCGGTGATCAGCCGCCGTCCCAGCGCATCGATGAAGGTCGACTTGCCGGCACCCGGGACGCCCGAGATGCCGACCCGCACGGCCTTGCCGGTGTGCGGACGCAGGATCCGCAGCAGGTCGGCCGCCACCGCGTGGTGGGCCGGCTTGCTGGATTCGACGAGGGTGATCGCGCGCCCGATGCCCTGCCGCGATCCGCTGAGCACCAACTCGGCCAGCTCGGCCGGATCGGGCAGCGGACGTCGCCGCCGGGCCGGGTCGGGCGGCAGCGGACGGGCGTCGCCGTACTGCCGTCCCGGCGTGGGGTCGGCCTCCAGCCAGATCGGCGCCTTGGCGTGCTCGGCGCCGTGGACGCCGTCCTGCGTCAGTTCGTCACTCATCGCTCTCCTGATCGCCGACTGAACGCCACTTATTGCCACATAGCCGCTCTGCGCGACATATGTGTCGGCCAGAGCCCGTATCTGGCAGAAACTGCACACGGAGTCGATCGTGGCGTGCATCCACCGTAGCGAGGTTTCACCGACATCCCGCACCTTCGGTCAGCTGTGCTCCCACGTACTCCCCACATCGTTCCCGCGAAGTCGGCGGCCTCTCCCTTGGTCGTGCTCGGGGAGCCCGCCTTCGCGGGAACGACGCAAGGGTGCGGGAATGACGGAGGTGAGGCTACGCGTCGAGGCGCTCCCGGAGCTTGGTGAGCAACTCGACCGCGGCCTCGGGGATGATCGTGCCGGGTGGGTAGATCGCGTCGGCGCCATTGGCGTACAACTCGTCGAAGTCCTGCGGCGGGATCACGCCACCGACCACGATCATCATGTCCTGCCGGCCGAGCTTGTCGAGTTCGGTGCGCAGCGCCGGCACCAGGGTGAGGTGCCCGGCAGCCAGGGACGAGACCCCCACCACGTCGACATCGGACTCCACCGCCTGCCGGGCGGTCTCCTCCGGGGTCTGGAAGAGCGGTCCGACATCCACCGTGAAGCCGAGATCGGCGAAGGCGGTCGAGATCACCTTCTGACCGCGGTCGTGGCCGTCCTGGCCCATCTTGGCGACCAGAATGCGCGGACGGCGTCCCTCGGCCTTCTCGAAGTCGTCGACCAGTTGGCGAGCCCGCTGGACACCCTCGGTCTGTCCGGATTCCGCGTTGTACACACCGGAGATGGTACGGATGTTCGCGGTGAACCGCCCGAAGTGCTTCTCCAGCGCGTCCGAGATCTCGCCGACCGAGGCCCGGGCTCGGGCCGCGTCGATGGCGAGCTTGAGCAGGTTGCGGTCGGGATCGGTCGAATCCGGGTTGGCAGCCGCCCAGGAGAGGCGCTCCAGCGCCTGGTCCGTGGCGGCCTGGTCGCGCTCGGCGCGCAACCGGTGCAGCTTGGCGATCTGCTCCTCACGCACCTTGGCATTGTCGACCTTCAGCACCTCGGGCAGCACATCGTTCTCGACGGTGTACTTGTTGACCCCGATCAGGGGCTGCCGTCCGGAGTCGATCCGGGCCTGGGTGCGGGCCGCGGCCTCCTCGATGCGCATCTTGGGGATGCCCGCCTCGATCGCCTTGGCCATGCCGCCGGCCGCCTCGACCTCCTGGATCAGGTCCCAGCCCTTGCGAGCCAGATCGTAGGTGAGGCGCTCGACGTACGCCGAGCCCGCCCACGGGTCGACCGACCGGGTGGTGCCGGACTCCTGCTGGATGAACAGCTGGGTGTTGCGGGCGATCCGGGCCGAGAAGTCGGTCGGAAGCGCGATCGCCTCGTCCAGCGCGTTGGTGTGCAGCGACTGGGTGTGACCCTGGGTGGCTGCCATCGCCTCCAGACAGGTGCGCATCACGTTGTTGTAGACGTCCTGCGCGGTCAGCGACCAGCCGGAGGTCTGCGAGTGGGTACGCAGCGACATCGACTTGGGGTTGCTCGGCCCGAACTGGCGCACGAGCCGAGCCCACAGCAGCCGAGCGGCGCGGAACTTGGCGACCTCCATGAAGAAGTTCATCCCCACGGCCCAGAAGAAGGACAACCGTGGCGCGAACTGGTCGACCTTCAGGCCGACCGACTCCCCGGCGCGGATGTATTCCACGCCGTCGGCCAAGGTGTAGGCCATCTCGATGTCGGCCGTCGCCCCGGCCTCCTGCATGTGGTAGCCGGAGATCGAGATCGAGTTGAACTTCGGCATGTTCGCCGAGGTGAACGCGAAGATGTCGGCGATGATCCGCATGCTCGGCAGCGGCGGGTAGATGTAGGTGTTACGAACCATGAACTCCTTGAGGATGTCGTTCTGGATCGTTCCGGCCAACTTCTCCGGGGTGACGCCCTGCTCCTCGGCCGCCACGACGTAGAGCGCCAGGATCGGCAGCACCGCGCCGTTCATGGTCATCGACACCGACATCTGGTCCAGCGGGATGCCGTCGAACAGCTGCCGCATGTCCAGGATCGAGTCGATCGCGACACCGGCCATGCCCACATCGCCCGTCACCCGGGGGTGGTCGGAGTCGTAGCCGCGGTGGGTGGCCAGGTCGAAGGCGATCGACAGGCCCTTCTGGCCGGCGGCCAGGTTGCGCCGGTAGAAGGCGTTCGACTCCTCGGCGGTGGAGAAGCCGGCGTACTGCCGGATCGTCCACGGCTGGTTGACGTACATCGTGGCGTACGGCCCGCGCAGGAAGGGCGGGATGCCCGGGTAGGTGTTGAGGAAGTCGAGGCCTTCGTAGGCCCGCTCGTCGTACATCGGCGGGACGAGGATGTGCTCGGGGGTCTGCCAACCCTCGGAGTACATCGGGGAGGCGTGCAGCAGCGCGTCGAACTGCGCGGCCGAATCGGCCGGGGGCACCGCGGCACCCAGGTCGATGCCCTCAAAGCTGGGGATGGTCCCCTTCGAATGTGTCACCGTGCGACTCCAATCCGGTCCATCGCCTCAGAGAGGAAGGCAACCACGTCCATGCCCATGAACACCTCTCCATCGATCACGTCGGTCACCTCGTCGGAGGCGACCTCCTTGCGGTTCCCGGCGATGTAGACCGTCGGGACGCCGGCTTCCTTCAGCGCGCGGGCCACGTCCATCGCCTGCGCGGCGTAGATCTTGGCCGAGGAGCACAGGATGACGAACTTCGCACCGGCCTCGGTCACCTGGGCGACGATCTCGTCCGGTGTCCCGCCCTCGCTGGAGGGGTGCTCGATGCCACCGACACCCAGCAGTGCGCCGACGAACGTCTCCCGGGCGCCGAAATCGCGCCGGGCCCCCAGGCAGGCCAGGAACACGGCCGGTTTCGGGTCAGCGGCCGCCGCGCGGTCGCGCAGCGCCTCGAAGATCTCGCTGTCCCGCTGCGGCGCCAGCCCGGCCCGCTGGGGCGCGGCCGGCCGCGGACGGACGGTGAGCGGCTCCTCGGCCGGGTTGGGGAACATCGATACCCCGGTCAGCGGCTGGGTGCGATTGGCCAGGCGCTTGGCGCGTTCGGCCTTGGAGGCCTCGATCCGCTCCGCCACCAGACCCGAGGTGAGCGCGGCGGCCATGCCGCCGGCGGCCTCGATCTGCTGGAAGACCTCCCAGGCCTTGCCGGCCAGCTGGTCGGTGAGCGACTCGACGAACCAGGCGCCGCCGGCCGGATCGGAGACCTTGCCGACATTGGATTCCTCGGCCGCCAGGATCTGGGTGTTGCGGGCCATCCGCCGGCTGAACTCGTCCGGCAGGCCCTGGGCGGTGTCGAACGGCAGACAGGTGATGATCTCCGCCCCGCCGACGGCGGCGGCGAAGGTGGCGATGGTGCCGCGCAGCAGGTTGACCCACGGGTCGTCGCGGCTGATCATCCGCCAACTGGTGACGGCGTGCTGGACGGCGCCACTGGCGCTGGCCGGCACCCCGCTGACCTCGCAGACCCGGGCCCAGAGTCGGCGCAGCGCGCGCAGCCGGGCGATGGTCATGAACTGGTCGGCGTTGGCGCTCACCCGGAAGGCGATCTGCCCGGCACCGTCGGCAGGGGCGACGCCAGCGGCCTCCAGGTCGCGCAGGTAGGCCACTCCGGTGGCGATGGCGAAGGCGAGCTGGTCGACATCGCTGGCGCCGGCATCGTCGTACGGCAGCACGTCCACCGACAGCGCCCGCACCGCGGGCAGCTCGGCCAGGGTGGCCTTGACCCACTCGGCGTGCGGGGTCAGATCGGGAGTGCCGCCCGTCCGCGCGGCCAGGCCGATCGCGTCCAGGCCCAGGTTGCCGCGAGCGAATCCGGCACCCTTCGCCTTCCAGTAGGCGACCAGCGCCTTGGCGGCGGCGACCTGGTCCTCGGCGCTGGTGATCGAGATCGGCGCCAGGTCGGGCTCGACGCCGTCCAGCACGGCGGCCAGATCCTCGACCGGGATCGCATCGCTGCCGATCCGCAGCCAGACCGAACTCGCACCGCGTTCCAGGTCGGCCAGGATCTCACGCCTGGTGAAGGCGACATCCGGGTCCTCGTGGAGCTGGCGGACGTCCCAGGTCACCATCGGGCTGGTCTTCACCATGGTGCCGCGGGTGAAGGGCATGACGCCCGGGTGACCGAGCGGAGAATCGGTGCGGGTGTAGAGGGGCTCGATGGTCAGGCCGTCGACGGTCGTGGTGCGCAGCCGCGCCATCGCCTTGTCGATCGTGAGTTCCCTGCCTTCGGGACGGCCACGGTTGAGCACCTTGAGAACTTCGGCTTCCCATTGTTCACGAGAGGGGGTGGCGAAGTCCCCGGCCAACTGCAACGGGGTATCGGTCATGGCTTTCAGCCTAGTCCGGCGAGCCGGTCCGCGCTGGCGGTCAGACCAAATACCCACGGATCGGTACCGGCCGGTTCACTCCGTGGACACCGGACCGCTCGGGGGCCGTCGGCAGGTCAGGCGACCTGCTGGACCAGGGCCTCTGCGGAGCGGATCATGGTGGCGGTCTCCCGCTCCCACTCCGGCTCCTGGCCGCGGAACGGGCCGGTCGCCAGGGAGATGATCACCGCCGCCGCCCGCAGCCGCAGCTGGGTGGGATCGACCCGGGTGTCGAAGACCGGCACCCAGCTGCGCACCAGCTCATGGACGCGGAGTTCCTGCGTGGGACTCATCCGCTGGATGGTGGACAGGTGAGCCACCAGGCAGGCCAGATCGTCCACCCGGTGGCCCGGTCCGAGGGTGTCGATGTCGAGCAGGCCGCAGACCCGCCCGTCCGCCACATGCACCTGTCCCTCGTGAAAATCGCCATGAGTTGGTTCATGCCCCAACCCGACCGGCGCCAGCCCGGCGGCGATCGTGTCGACCAGCCGGCCGAGCCGTTCCTCCAGTCGGGGGACGGCCTTGGCCACCACATTGGCATAGTGCGGGACGGCGTCGCTCCATGGCGGGCGCCGCTCCAGTTGCGCGACGCTGGCCGGCAGCGAATCGAGCAGCTCGATCAACTGCTCCGCGGTGCATGGCGGAGCCGGGTCGAACACCGCCTGGGCCAGCGGAACCCCGCGCAACTCCCGCAGGATCAGCAGCTGGTCGTCGGTGGTCGCGGCGATCGGGGCCACCGGCACCCCCGCCTCGGCGAGCAGCCGGTGACGGCGCACCACATCCTCGAACAGCCTGGGACGCAGTACCTTCACGTACACCACCTCGCCCGAGGCGGCCGCCACCCGGACCACGGCCCGCCGGCGCGGTCGGTAGCCGACCATGTGCAGGTCGAGATCTCCGGGTACTACGGGGTGATCGAACACCTGATGGGCGTTGCAGACCTCGGCCATCGACTCGGCGTAGGCCGCCCGGGCCAGGCCGGGCAGGTCGGGATCCTGCGGGTAGATCCAGACCGCCACCTCGCGCTCGCCGTCGGCGAAGATCTCGGCGGCGGCATCGCTGGCGACCGGCCCCGAGGCCCGTGCGCTCACCCCGAGCAGTTCCTCACGACGTCCGTAGGGCCAGTCCACCACCGCCGAGTAGGTCGCCGTGGTGGAGTGCGGCGGGTTGGCGTCCACGTGGTCGAGCGTCCAGCTGGCCAGCTGGCCGCCGGCGTGCTCGACGGCGGCCTGCAGCAGCCCGCCCGCCTCGGCGGACGTGAGCAGCGCCGAACCGTCCGGATCCTGCTGGTCCACCCTCACCTCCTGCCGCTGACGGCGCCAGGATATTCCCCGCTCCGTTCCGCCATCCTTCGACGCGCGGGACCGCCGGCTCTCGGCGGAGGCTCGGGCGAACGACCTGGCGGGCCACTGGGTGTCGGTGGTCGAGCCTGTCGAGACCACCTGAGGCCGGCCAGGCCGCCAGCGGGCTCGACGAGCTCGACGGGCGGGAAGCCCGCGATCAGCGCCCGCCAGGTCGGCCGAGCGGATCCAGCGCTGCCGGTGGTCAACTCACGAGGGCCGGCCGCCGGGATCGGTGCCAAGGTTGGTCAGTCGGACGCGGGCGACCCGGCGTCCGTCGAGTTCGGTGACCCGCAGCTCGAAGCGGGTGGTCCCGGCCTGGGGATCGGTGGGTTCCAGCATCACCTCGCAGTGGTCGTCCAGCTGCGGCAGGGTGCCCAGCTGCGCCATCAGGTAGCCGGCGACCGTGTCGTAGGGGCCTTCGGGCAACGCGTAGCCGAACTCGTCGGCGAAGTCCTCCAGGGTGGTCAGCCCGTCCAGGTCGACCGAGGAGTCCGTGTTGGCCAGATTGCCGGCGGTCTCGTCGTCGAACTCGTCGGTGATGTCGCCGATCAGCTCCTCGATCAGATCCTCGATGGTCACGATGCCGGCGGTGCCGCCGTACTCGTCGCGGACGATCGCCAAGTGCGCCTTGCCCTGCCGCATCTCGGTCAGCGCCCGCAGGATGCGCATGGTATGCGGCAGGCTCACCACCGGGCGCACCAGCTCTCGTACCGGAGCGTTGCGGGCCACGCTGTCGAGCCCGACCAGATCCCGCAGGTGGACGAACCCCAGCACGTCGTCGAAGTCCCGGCCGCTCACCGGGTAGCGGCTGTGCGCGCCGCCCTGCACCTCTTGCAGCGCCTTGTGGGCAGGCATGTCCCCGTCCAGGAAGTCGACCTCGGTACGCGGGATCATCGCCTCGCGCAGCGAGACCTCACCGGCGGCGAAGACCTCGTCCACGATCTGGCGCTCCTCGTCGCCCAGCGTGGTGGAGGATCCCACCATCGAGCGCAGTTCGGCGTCGGTGACCTCCTCGCGGGAGGCCCGCGGGTCACCGCCGAGCAGCCGGACCAGGCCGTTGGTGGAGACCCCCAGGAACCAGATCACCGGCTTGGCGATCGTGGCGATCGCACTGACCAGCGGTCCGAGCGCCATCGCGAACGCCTCCGCTCGCTGCATCGCGAGCCGCTTGGCGGTCAACTCGCCGATCACGATCGAGAAGTAGGAGATCCCGATGGTGATCAGCACCAGCGCCAGCGGATTCGCCGCCGCGGCCGGAACACCCCAGGTCTCCAGCACATCGCCGAAGGCGTCGGAGAGCAGCGCGCCGCCGAAGGCGGCCGAGAGGAAGCCGGAAAGCGTGACGCCGATCTGAACCGCTGAGAGGAAGAGGTTCGGATCGGCGCTGAGTTCGGCGACGGTGCGCCCGCGTTTGCCGCGGACGGCCAGTTGCTTCAACTGACTCTCCCGCAGCGACACCAGCGCCATCTCGGCGGCTGCGAAGATGCCACCGATCAGGATGAAGACGAAGATCAGCGCGATATTGCCGACGATCTCGTTCATCCAGCTCCTCACCCGGTTCGGGCACTCATTCTACGGCCAACCACCGGAAGGTCGATCCGTGCAGCCATGGCCGGCACGGGGCTGCCAGACCCCGGCGCCCACCGGTCATTGGCCGCCTCCCCGATCCGGGGTCAACCCGGGGGTTTCGGTCGGCGGGACCGGCTGGCGCAGCCGTTGTCGGCCATGTCGCCTGGTGAGCCGTGACACCGGGCGACGTCCGCCATACCGGGCCGGCGTGCTCAGAGGCGCAGCGGAGGCGGACGCAATGACGACGATCCCGCAACCAAACCGGCGGGCCGCTGGTAGCCTCGACTGCCGTGGCTTCCGGTGGTTTCTCGTTCGCTGCGGGAAACCTGCGCCAGTTGCTCTCCGCCCCCCGGTACCTGGCGGGTGGGCTCCGGGCCCGCCGAACGACCCGCGACCCGCAGACCTGGGTGATCGGCTCGGCTTTCGGGGTGGCGGACGGCGCACTGGCCTTCGCGCAGGCCGCCCTCGCACTCCCCGCTCCGCCACGGCTGATCTGGCTGGCCGGGGATGAGGACGAGGCCGCAGCGGCCCGCGCCGCGGGCTTCGAGACGCTCCCGCGGGACAGTGACGCCGGGCTTCGGGCCACCCTGGAAGCGGGTCTGGTGGCGGTCACGCACGGCTTCGGTGACGTCAACCGGTACGGGGTGTCCGGAGCGGTGATCGTCCAGCTGTGGCACGGCGCTCCGCTGAAGAAGCTGCACGCCGACTCCCCCGCCGTGGTCGGCGCCGGTCCGCTCGGCCGGATTCCCGGGATGGCCGCGCTGATGCGGTGGGCCTACCGCCGGGGCAGCCGGCGAATCAGCCTGCTCCCGGTCTCCTCGCCCTTCTTCGAGCCGTTCCTGCGCAGCGCCTTCCATCTCACCGACCAGGTGCAAGTGCTGGGCGAGCCGCGCACCGACGTGCTGTTCGACGGCGATCCCGCTGAACTCACCGCCACTTCTCGCGTCCTCCTGCGCCGCCAGCTGGGCGAGGTGGACGGTCGCCGCGTGGTGCTGTTCGCGCCGACTTGGCGGGACGGCCAACCCGATCCGTCGATCCCGACTCCGGCGGAATGGGAGGCGATCGAGTCGTTCTGCGAACGTCACGACGCGATGCTGGTGATCCGTCCTCATCCACTCGGGCTGGGCGCCTACCGGCACACCAGTGATCGGGTGAGGCTGCTGCCGCCGGCGGTTCAGCCGGAGTCGATGCCCCTGCTGTGGGGGGTCTCGGCGCTGGTCACGGACTACTCCTCGATGCTGATCGACTACGCGGTGACCGGGCGTCCGATCGTCCTGCTGGCACCCGACCTGGCGCACTATCAGGCCACCCGCGGCCTGTACGTCGACTACGCCGAGCTCTCCGGCGGGCAGTGGTGCACCACCTGGGCCCAGACCCTGACCGCACTGGACGGGTTCTTCACCGATCCGGATCGCTACGCCGCGGCTTCCCGACGGAGTCGCGAGCTGGCCAGCCAATTCCACACCTTCACCGACGGCCACAACGCGCAGCGCGTGGCGGAGGCAGCCGCCGAGCTGGTCCAGGAACGCTTCGGGACGTGAACTAGGCCATGGCCAGCTGTTCGTCCAGGAACTGGCGGAAGACCTCGATCGGCTGGGCTCCGGAGATCGCCTGATTGCCGGCGACGAAGAACGGCACGCTGCTGATGCCCAACTGCTGGGTCCACGCCGTGCTGGCGTCGACCGCGGCCCGGAGATCGCTGCGATCCAGGTCGGCGGTGAACCGGTCGATGTCGGCTACGCCGGCGGTGACCGCGAACTCGATCAGGGTCTCGCGGGGCAGGTCGGGATGGCCGCCCTCGACCGGGGCCGCTGCGTGCACCGTGTGCAGGTACTCGGCGAACCTGCCCTGCTCGGCCGCCGCCCGGAGCGCGACCGCGGCAGTGGTCGAGTCATCGCCGAAGAAGGAGACGTCGTGGAACTCGATCCGCACCATTCCCGTGTCGACGTACTCGGCGATCAGGATGGGCATGATCTCGGTGGTCACCCGGGCGCAGTAGGGACAGCGGAGGTCGGCCCATTCGCTGAGCACCACCGGAGCGTCGATGTCCCCGATGGCCAGCGTGTCGCCGGGATCGCGCCGCACGATGTCGACCGGTTCGCTCGGCTCGGAGGACTCCGGCGGCCGGCTGACCTGGGTAGTGGCAGGGGACTCCGAGGGCGCCACCGGAGCGGTCGGCGCGATCGACGCCGGGACCGGGTTGCGACCGCCCCCGGCCAGCAGCACCCCGGCCAGCAGCGCGATCACCAGCGCCAGGCCGAGGTTCAGCAGTCGCGCGCCCCGCAGCCGTTTCTGGAGTCGTTCGACCGTGGCGTCCACCGGGTTGTCCATGGGGTCAGGGTATCCACGGGTGCCGGCCGACGCTGACGATCAGGTGACCCGGGAGCGATCGACGGTGCGCTCGGCGCCGAACAGCACGCCACGCAGGAAGCCGGCACCCCAGGAGAGATGCATGGTGATCAGCACGGCGGCGTTCAGCAGCCGGTCGGTCAGGCGATCGCCGTCCATCCGGGCTATCCCCACCACCGAGGCACCGGCAAGGTACCCGGCCGCCGCCAGGTGAGCCAGCCAGGCCGCCTTGCCCGCCGGACCGCGGAGCACTCCGATCGCCTGCAGCAGCAGGCAGGTGAGGCTGATGCCGACGACCAGCGCGACGGCCGGCGGGGGCAGGTATCGCCAGGGCGTCCCCTTCTGCCGCCGGACCAGGTGACCGCGCCAGACGCCGGTGGCGTACATCTGACGGCGCAGCGCGTCCAGGCTGCTCCGTGGCCAGTAGGTGACCTTCAGTTTCGGGGTGAACAGCACCTGATAGCCGGCCGCCCGGATCCGGGAGTTGAGCTCCCAGTCCTCGGCGCGCCGCAGTCCCTCGTCGAACAGCCCGACCGCGAACAGCACCTCGCGGCGGAACACGCCGAGGTAGGCGGAGTCGGCAGGAGTCTCGTCCTCACCGTGGTGGTAGACCCCACCGCCGAGGCCGAAGGGACTGTTGTAGGCCCGGGCGATCGCCTGCTGCACCCGGCCTTCGCCCTTCGCGACCATCACACCGCCGAGGTTGCCGCAGCCGGTCCGACGCAGGATCTCCACCGCTCCCGCGGTGTAGCCCGGCGGGAGTTCGGCATGGGCGTCCACCCGGATCACCACCGGATGCCGGCTCGCCCGGATCGCCGCGTTGACCCCCTTGGGGATGTCGTTCAGCGGGTTGGAGACCAGCCGGATCCGCGAATCGGCCGCGGCCAACTCCGCAGCGATCCGGTCGGTGTCGTCGGTGGAGGTGCCGAGTGCCAGCACCAGCTCGGAGTCGCCGTCGTACTCCTGGGAAAGGATCGCCTCGACCGCCCGCGCCAGGTGTCCGGCCTCGTTCAGCACCGGCATGACGTACGAAGCCGCCACCCGCTCGGGCAACGGTTCCAGGACGGGACGGGGCGCAGCGTCGCTCATCCGGCCATTCTGGCATGACCCCACCCCGCCTGCGCGGCAACGGGCGTCCGGCCGCCATCACCTCCGCGAGTTGTGGCTGACCTGCCGATATCGCGAACTCAGCCACAGCTCGCAGCCTGAAGAGGGGCGGACGCCCTCTCGGTCAGGCCAGGCGGGCGGCCAGGTTCTCGTCCAGGGCGGCCAGGAACTCCTCGGTGGTGAGGAAGGGCTGGGTCGGGCCGACCAGCAGGGCCAGATCCTTGGTCATCTTGCCGCTCTCGACGGTTTCGACACAGATTTGCTCCAGCGTCTCGGCGAAACCGGTGACCTCGGGGGTGCCATCGAGCTTGCCGCGGTGCTTCAGGCCACCGGTCCAGGCGAAGATCGACGCGATCGGGTTGGTCGAGGTCGGCTTGCCCTGCTGGTGCAACCGGTAGTGCCGGGTGACGGTGCCGTGGGCGGCCTCGGCCTCAACCGTCTTCCCGTCCGGGGTCATCAGCACGGAGGTCATCAGGCCGAGCGAGCCGAAGCCCTGGGCGACGGTGTCGGACTGGACGTCGCCGTCGTAGTTCTTGCAGGCCCAGACGTAGCCGCCCTCCCACTTCATCGCCGAGGCGACCATGTCGTCGATCAGGCGGTGCTCGTAGGTGAGGCCGCGGGCGGCGAACTCCGCGGCGAACTCGGTCTCGAAGATCTCGGCGAAGATGTCCTTGAAGGCACCGTCGTAGGCCTTCAGGATGGTGTTCTTGGTGGAGAGGTAGACCGGGTAGTTGCGCATCAGGCCGTAGCTGAAGGAGGCCCGGGCGAAGTCGCGGATCGAGTCGTTGAAGTTGTACATCCCCATCGCCACGCCGCCGTCGTCGCCGTAGTTGGCCACCACGTGCTGGACCGGTTCGGAGCCGTCGGCCGGGGTGAAGGTGATGGTGAGCTGGCCGGCGCCGGGCACTTTGAAGTTGGTGGCCTTGTACTGGTCGCCGTGGGCGTGACGGCCGATCACGATCGGCTTGGTCCAGCCCGGCACCAGCCGCGGGATGTTGGAGATGATGATCGGCTCGCGGAAGACCACCCCGCCCAGGATGTTGCGGATCGTGCCGTTGGGTGAGACCCACATCTTCTTCAGCCCGAACTCCTCGACCCGGGCCTCGTCGGGGGTGATGGTGGCGCACTTCACGCCTACCCCGTGGCGCTTGATGGCGTGGGCGGCGTCGATGGTGACCTGGTCGTCAGTGGCGTCGCGATGCTCGATCCCGAGGTCGTAGTAGTCGAGGTCCACGTCCAGGTACGGGTGGATCAGGCGGTCCTTG
Organism: uncultured Propionibacteriaceae bacterium; assembly: GCA_964435735.1. Taxonomy (GTDB): domain Bacteria; phylum Actinomycetota; class Actinomycetes; order Propionibacteriales; family Propionibacteriaceae; genus Propionicimonas. The sequence continues at coordinate 94,785 of CAYSZZ010000009.1, read as the reverse complement.
ATGAACTGCCACATGATCCGGGTCATCTCGTCGCCGTCGAGTTCGACAACGGTGCCCTGTACCTTGATCTTCGCCATCCTGCGCTCCTTCAGCCGCGGTCCGTGGGGCTCAAGATACCAACCGGACGCAGGCCTCCGCCGCACCGCCGCCGTCGCGGGCGAGAGCGCTCCCGACATGGAGCCCGTCCACGTGCCCGCCTCCTCCCGAGCGTCGGCCAGAGTTGCGGTGGCCGGAGTTGGGGACGGTTCCTAACTCCGGCCACCCCGGCTCATGCATCGCTGCACGCCTCATCAGCCACGCCCGCGCGGAGTTGGGGACGGTTCCTAACTCCGGCCACCCCGGCTCATGCATCGCTGCACGCCTCATCAGCCACGCCCGCGCGGAGGTACTGCCGCCCTGCTCTCGAGATGCAGGCGGGAAAGATGGCCGGAGTTCGGAACCGTCCCCAACTCTGGCCACCGCAACTCTGGCCGACGCGCTCGTCGGGCCCCGTCTTTGCCTCGGCTGAACGAGCAGGCTCGTGCCGCGGTCGTCCCGCGTTGAAGTACCCTGTTGCCTCGTGATCGACTCCACCCATTGGCTGCTGACGCTGACCTGCCCCGACCGGCCCGGAATCGTCCACGCCGTGACAGGTGCGATCGTCGAGGCGCAGGGCAACATCACCGAGTTGCAGCAGTTCACCTCGACCGAGTCGGGGCGCTTCTTCATGCGGGTGCAGGTTCAGTCGGGGTTCGATCGTTCCTTCTTCGAGGAGAGATTCGCGTTCATCGCGGCCGGGCTGTCGGCCGACTGGAATCTCGACTTCGTCGGACGCCGGCGCCGCACCCTGGTGCTCGCGTCCAAGGCCGGGCACTGCGTGAACGACCTGCTGTTCCGGACCCGCTCGGGTTACCTGCCGATCCAGATCCCGGTGATCATGGCCAACCACCCCGACCTGGAGAGCCTGGCGACCTTCTACGCCGTGCCCTTCGAACAGCTGGTGGTCACGCCGGAGACGAAGGCCGAGGCGGAGCGGCGCATCCTGGACGCGGTCGCCGAGTACGACATCGAACTGGTGGTGCTCGCGCGCTATATGCAGATCCTCTCCCCCGAGCTGTGTCATGAACTCGAGGGCCGCGCGATCAACATCCACCACTCCTTCCTGCCGGGCTTCAAGGGCGCCAACCCCTACCGCCAGGCCCACTCCCGCGGCGTGAAGCTGATCGGCGCCACCGCCCACTTCGTCACCTCCGAGTTGGACGAGGGCCCGATCATCGAACAGAACGTCCGCCGGGTGGATCACACCATGGAGGTTCCCCAGCTGGTGGCGATCGGCCAGGAGCAGGAGGCCCGGACGCTGACCGAGGCCGTCCGCCTGTTCAGCGAGCACCGCGTGCTACTGGACGGCGCCCGCACCGTCATCTTCCGCTGACCCTCCCCACCCCTAAGGCGGTCTGCACTTTCTGCCAAATACTCGACGTGTGCGACATATCCGTCGGGGAGAGCGGCTATTTGGCAAAAACCGCAGCCTGTCGGGTCGAGCGACGGCCTAGGAGGGGCGTCCCAGGTTATCCCTCACGCCGGGTGCGGAAGGATCGCCAGAGCATCGGCGTCGTCGCGAGCAGGAAGGCGGCGAACACCGTCTGATTCACCACGCCGAACAGAGGGTTGCCGGAGACGGTGACGAAGACCGTCCAGTTCACCGCGATGTCGGCCAGGATGACCGTGAGCGCAAGGACGATGCCCACTCGTCGATGCAGCAGCAGAAGCACCACGGTGATCGGGTCGAGAACAACGAGTGAGACCCAGAACAGGCGCAGCGCGGTCGGAAACTCCGCGTAGGTCTCGAACCCGCCCTCGACCAGATCGAGGATGTGCGTTGCGGTGCCGATGAGAAAGCCGATGACCCAGAGGATTAGGATCGCGCGAGACCGGCGAGGCGACGCCGAACGTGTCGTTGCGTACGTCGTCGGAGGCACGTCTTCGTACTGCCATCCTGCGACCCGAGTCTGATCACGGCCCGAACAATCATGCCCGGGACGCTCCAAAGCCGCACTCATGCCCTGCGCTGCCCTCCAGTTCCACGACCCCACCGACGTCGACGTGGAACGACGGACGATCCGGACGATCCGGACGAAGAGTCCTCGCTCAGCCAACGCCGTAGTTCGTCACCGCCCACGGTTCGAACGCACCCTCGCGCGTCACCGTCCAGGTCCAGTCGGAGTAGGTCGAGTTGGGGTTCAAGCCATGCCCGGCGACGTCAGTCGGGCGACGATTGCGTTCGGCGAGTCGAAGGAAGCATCTTCCGTGTGATCCCTGGGCTTCGAGGCTCGCTCGGGCGGCGATTCCCAGCAGCATCCGGCGCATCATGGGGAAGTCCGCGACCTCCATCAGCAGCACGGTGACAGGCAGTGTCGCAACAGGCTCGTAGCGCGCCTTGAGCCGGGTGACCAGACGGGTGCCTCCGGCGGCCTCAGGGGTCAGGCGCCAGGCCCAGGTCGAGTCCGGTTTGGCCCAGACGAGGGTGCGTGGCGCCTCCGCCTCCGCCACCCTGAAGGCGGTCTCCGGAGTCACCCGCTCGGTCATCGGTGCCGCCAGGTCGCCCGGCGACACCCGCTGGAACTCAGGGAGAATGGTCGTGGCGCTGGGCCGGCCCAGGTTGTCGACCCAGTCGTAGGAGTAGAACCCGGCGCGCCCGAATCCCACCTGGACCAGCCACGGCCACACCTGATCCGGAGCCGCGTCGATCGTGATCGCCCTGGTGGCGACGAACTGGGCGCTGGAGAGCAGATCATCGCCCGGCATCGGACCACCCACCTCGGACGCGGTCGCGCCCCAGTGCAGGTGCCAGGCCCGGTAGCGCCTCAGCGCCACGAAGGTCAGTACGCCCAGGGCTCCCCAGCCGATGCGCTCACCCCAGGTACCCACCTGCCCAGCGTAACGTGACCACATCCTCCACGAACTCTTGGGCCGGGTCGCTTTGCTCCTATGCCTCGGCGTCCGCCAGGTCGTAGCCGTGGTGGGCCTTCGAGCCGTCCAGCTCGATCAGGCGCCAGCCCTTTGACGGAGATCCTTCGGCGATGATGGTGCCGGTGTTGTCCAGGTATCGGTTCGCGAGGGCCTCGATGAACCCTTCCACTCGGGCGGCCGACCAGGTGCGTAGCGCTGCCCCGTGGCTGACGACCATCGCCGTTTCCACGCCACTGGCGGCGACCTGGTCGATGGCAGCGTCGTAGCGGGTCATGAACTCCACCGCGTCCTCGCCACCGGGCACCTTGGCCAGCAGGTCACCCTGGCCCCAGGCGATCATCGCGCCGATGTAGCGGCTGGCGTCCGGTGACATCTCGTCGTCGCCGGCCGGCACTTCACGCAACCCGGGCAGCACCCGGACGGTCAGCCCGCGGGCGGCGGCCACCGGCGCCGCCGTCTGCTGGGTGCGCACCAGGTTGGACGCGAAAATGGCATCGATCCGCTGGTCGGCGAGCCGCTGCACCAAAGCCTCGGCCTGCTGGCGTCCGAACTCGTCCAGGTCGGCGCCGGGCTCGGTGGTGTCGAGCAGCAACCCGACGTTGGACGAGGTACGACCGTGACGAACGAGGATCAAGCGCATGCCTCGACCATAGCGAGACCACCGGCGCCCACCCAATCCGGCGGCGGTACTAGGCCTTGGCCACCTTCGCGGTGGTTGCCGAGGTCTTGGAGGCCGTCTTGTAGCCGACCGCCTTTCCGGTCACCTTCACCTTCAGCTTCGCTCCGGAATCGGCTGCGACCGGCGTGTAGCGGTCCGCGGTCGCACCCTTGATCGTGGTCGTCTTCTTGCCCTTCACGCGATACCACTGGTAGGTGAAGGTGGTTTCCGCCGGCGTCCAGCTCCCGGGGTTGACGGTCAGCTCCACCCCGACCTTCGGCTTCGCGGAGACCTTGGGCGTCTTGGTGCCCAGCTTGCCCTGAGCGACCTTCTTGGAGGCCTTGCTGAGCTGGGTCGCGGTGGTGCCGCGGCGGTTGGTCGCCGTGACCCGCACCGTGATGGCCAAACCCTTCTCGGCCGGGGTCAGCTTGTAGGTCTTCGCCGTCGCTCCGGGGATCGCCACTCCCTTGGCGTACCACTGGTAGGCGTAGGCCAGCCCGCCCGGACTCCAGGAATGCGTGGCAGTGAGCGTCTTGCCGACCGCCGCGCTGCCGGAGATCTTCGGCTTGGCGGTCTTGATCTTCGCCGTCGTCACCTTGATGGAGCCGCTCGGAGCGGCCGTGTCGCCGGTGACCCGGGTCAACGCGGTGCCGTCGGTGTCGGTGATCACGAGTCGCCAGGTGTAGGTGCCGTTCGGAACCAGATGCGCCGGCAATGAGCCGTCCAGCATCGTGCCGCCGTCCAGTTTGGCGCCGTTCCAGGCGACCCGGATCGAGCCGTCCTCGCCACCGGTCACCGGCAGCTCCGCCACCTTCGTCCCGGCCGCGTTGCGGATCTCGACCACTCCGTCGGCCAGCGGGCGGCTGGCGTCCAGCGCCAACCGCCAGATCGAGTTGATCTCGTAGCTGGTCGGCGCGATCGTACCGAGCACCCGCGGTGCGGTCTTGCCCGAAAGATCGACGCCGTCCCACTGAGCGAGGTCGACGAGCTTCAGCTCGGTACCGGTGGAGTAGACGAATCGGTTCACGCCGTCGAAGGCGGGTGCCACCGAGATGTCGGCATCCCCGAACGGCTTCGCGCCAGGACGCAGCGGATCGTAGTTCTGAGTCAGGTCCCACAGCGCGTAGGTTCCGGTCTTGAGGTCACGTACCGCCGCCACGCCGTCGCCCACCGCCACCGGCACGGTGTCCTTGGCACTCGTGGTCCACTTCCGCAACTGCCAGTTGTACACGTAGCTGGTGCGGAAGCTGCTGTAGGAGGTTCCCACCACCACCAGATCGCCCCAGATGAAGACGCTGGAGATCCGCCAGCCACCGCTGGCGCCAGGGATCTTCGAGGCAGGCACCGGGAAGCCTCGCAGGCCCGAGAGTTCGCGCACCAGAACCGAGGTTCGATCCTTGCTCTGCTCCACGGCGAGACTGCCGAAGATCGCCGCGATCTGATTGCCGGACTTGCTCGGCTTGGCGACCACGGCGCCGCTGGAGTTGAGCACGTAGGTCTTCTTCGAGCGGGTGATCAGGCTGTACGGACCGCTGGTATCGGTGAGCGCCGACACTTTGGTCGCGGTGCCGGTCACACCGTCGCCGTCGCGCAGGGTCAGCTTGGTGCCCACCCGCTGCGCGCTCCGGCTGCCACTCACCTGGACCCCGGCTGTGGTTCCACTAAGGGTCTTCTCGCTGGCGGCGGGCGCGATCTCCGCACCCACCGCTCGCGTCCAGGCTCGGTACTTCGCCCGGCCATCCAGTCCGGCGAGCTTGGTGTGGGTCAGGTCGAGAGTGACCGGAGACACCCGGCCGCTGAAGTAGCCGAACCGCTTGGTCAGTTTGCCGTTCGTGGCGGCGGAGTAGATCGCTCCGGCCGGTGCCTTCTCGGCGCGGATCAGCGGAGCGGTGGGGTCGCCTACCCCGGTGAAGGAAAGGCTGTGGCCGCTCACCTTCGCCACCGAGACCAGCTTCTTGCCGTTCCACAGCTTCAATGCACCATTGATGGTGATGGCCAGCGACTGCGGTCCGTAGCGAACGGCGGAAATCGTCGCGGTCTTCTTTGTCTTCTTGACGACGGTCTTGCAGACGGCCTTCTTCAGGGCGCCCGTGGCGGTGTTCCACTCCCGGGTGCACCAGGTCAGCTTGGTGCCGCTGAGCCGCAGGTACTCGATCACGGCCAGACCGTTGGAGCCGTTCGTCTTCCAGTTCACGTTCACGTAGGGCACGTAGCCTGAGACCCGGAACGGGCGCGGTCCGAAGCCGCCGCCCGGCGCCACGGGATCGATGTCGAGGTAGGTGATGCGTCCGTTCGCCTTCTTCGACCAGGCGCTGGTGCGAAGCAGGCCGGCCGGTCGCAGCACCCAGCCGTACCTGCCGTGGGTGTTCTTCTTCGGCGCGGTGACGCTGTCGATCCGGATCGGGGCGTCCGGCTTCACACCGGTCAGATCCACCAACTGGTAGCCGTCCCGCCCCACGACCGCCTGGGAGTCGGTGGCGGCCTCCGGCCGGTCAGCACCCTCCAGCGGACGGGTGATGGCGGACGGCGACCCCAGCGCGGCGAGATCGACGATGGTCACGGCCTGCTTGTTCGTGCCTGCGGAGTGGATCCAGACCGCCTTGCCTCCCGCCACGTAGGCGGCGGCGGTGGTGGGGGTGAAGTGCAGCGCCGGGTCCCAGCCGGAATCCCACTTCTTCCAAGTCGCGCCGCCGTCGGTGGACCACTGGGTGAAGCCGGCGGAGGAGGTCTCCTGGGCGCGAGCGATGACCCTGGAACCGGAGACCGCCAGCACGTCAGTGCGTCGCGGCCCCTTCGCCACGTCCGCGGTCTGGACCGGGTCCCCTGCGGCCACCGCCCCGGGTGCGGCCCCGAGCAGGCTGCCCAGCACCAACGAAAGCGCGGCAGCGGCGACCACGACCTGACGTCCGCGGCCCCGCTGATACTGCATTACTCCGGTCGACGTTCTACTCATCCCGACCCCCAGATCACGGCGAAAGCTCCTGGGTAGCCCCCACAACCCGTGTTTGGCATCGTAGGCCAGCATCCACCGCAGCGCTAGGGCGACCGCTTGGCGATGGTCAACTGCAGTTTTACTCATCGGGACGCCACCGGCTGCACCGATTCACGGCCATGGAGTCTGCGGATCGGGCACCCGTCCCGCGCCCAACTGCTAGCGTCGGAAGAGACCTGAAACACCTCACCGAGGAGAACATCGTGAGCAATCCCCCCGTCAAAGTCGCGGTGACCGGCGCGGCCGGCCAGATCTGCTACAGCCTGCTGTTCCGCATCGCCAGCGGGGCACTGTTGGGACCCGATCAGCCGGTCGAGCTGCGCCTGCTGGAGATCACCCCCGCCCTGAAGGCGCTTGAGGGCGTCGTCATGGAGCTGGACGACTGCGCCTTCCCGTTGCTGAGCAAGGTCGAGATCGGCGACGACGCCAAGAAGGTCTTCGACGGCGTGAACCTGGCCATGCTGGTCGGCGCCCGGCCGCGTACCGCCGGAATGGAGCGCGGCGACCTGCTGAGCGCCAACGGCGCCATCTTCACCGCCCAGGGCAAGGCCCTGAACGAGGTCGCCGCCGACGACATCAAGATCCTGGTGACCGGCAACCCGGCCAATACCAACGCGCTGATCGCGATGAGCAATGCGCCTGACATCCCCTCCGAGCGCTTCAACGCGCTCACCCGACTCGACCACAACCGCGCCATCTCGCAGATCGCCGCCAAGCTGGGCGTTCCGGTCACCGCGGTGAAGCACATGACGATCTGGGGCAACCACTCCGCCACCCAGTACCCCGACCTGTTCCACGCCGAGGTCGACGGCCGCAATGCCGCTGAGGCCGTGGCCGACCAGGCCTGGATCGAGGAGTCCTTCATCCCGACCGTCGCCAAGCGCGGCGCGGCCATCATCGCCGCCCGCGGCGCCTCCTCGGCCGCCTCGGCCGCCAACGCCACCGTCGAGCACATGCACGACTGGGTGCTGGGCAGTGCCGAAGGCGACTGGGTTTCCGCGGCGGTTCCCTCCGACGGCTCCTACGGAGTGCCCGAGGGGATCATCTCGTCCTTCCCGGTGGTCAACACCGGCGGCGGCTACGAGATCGTCCAGGGCTTGGAGATCGACGAGTTCTCGCGCGGCAGGATCGACGCCTCGGTCGCCGAACTGCTGGACGAGAAGAACGCGGTCACCGAACTCGGCCTGATCTGATCCAGGACGTCCGAAGCCCCCGGGGACGTGGATCCCCGGGGGCTTTCGGCACTTCGCGGACGGATGGCCCGACAGCCTGCCGAACGGCAGTGTCACCCCGGGATCACCGCCACCCCTTCCCGGAACCTCTCACAACTCATTCCCGAACCCCTCACCAGCCATTCCGGCGTAGGCCGGAATCCCTCAGGGAAGCACTGATCGACTGGGCAACACTGGTTGAGCTCGCCTGCCCCTCGCTCGCCGCAGGGCCGAAACCCGTTGTCAGAGCACGGCTATCGATGGTCTCGACAAGCTCGGCCGTCGATGATCAGTCCAGCGCGAGGTCCCGGCCTGCGCCGGGATGACGGTCGCTTCTTCCCGAAGTCGGTGGAATCAGAGTGGAACACCAGCCAGGAAGGCTAAGCTACGTATCCGTAACTTACGGTTCCGTAGCCCCAGGAGTGCCCGATGTCCTTCACCGGCCGGCCCGCCACCGCCGCCACGCTCGCGGTGCGGGAAGCCCGCGACTTCCTCGTCGCTCATCACGATGACTACGACGGCGCGGTCGCCGGCTTCCGCTGGCCCGAGCTGAGCGAGTTCAACTTCGCCACCCAGTGGTTCGATGTGGTGGCCGGCGAACACCCCGACCGCGCCGCGGTCACCATCGTCTCGTCCGACCTGAAGGCGCAGAGCTGGAGCTACGGCGAACTCTCCCGGCGCTCCGACCAGGTGGCGCGCTGGCTGCGCGGGCTGGGCATCGGCGAGGGCGACCGGGTGATCGTGATGCTCAACAACACCATCGAGTTGTGGGAACTGCTGCTCGCGCTGCTGAAGATCCGGGCGGTGGCGATCCCGACCTCCACGCTGCTCTCGGCGGCCGACCTGGCCTACCGGGTCGAGCACGGGCAGGCCCGGGCGGTCGCGGCGCCAGGCGCGCTGCGCGCCCGGCTGGAGGGTGTCCCGCGCTCGGTGGTGCGGATCGGCGTCGGACCGGACATCCCACTGGGCTGGGCACCGATGGCGGATTCCTCCAACGCCCCGGCCGAGTACAACCCGAGCCGGCCAACCCCGGCGGACGCACTGAGCCTGCTGTACTTCACCTCCGGCACCACCGCTCGTCCGAAGCTCGTGGCCCACACCCAGGTCTCCTACCCGGTGGGGCACCTGTCGACGATGTGGTGGCTCGGCGTGCGGCCGGGTGACGTCCACCTCAATATCTCCTCGCCGGGCTGGGGAAAGCATGCCTGGAGCAACTTCTTCTCCCCCTTCCTGGCCCAGGCCACGGTCTTCGTCTTCAATTACGAGCGTTTCGATGCCGCCACGCTGATGCAGGTGATGCAGGCCCACGAAGTCACCACCTTCTGCGCCCCGCCGACCGTGTGGCGGATGCTGATCCAGGCCGACCTGACCCAGCTGTCGCGTCCGCCCCGGGAACTGCTGGGCGCGGGCGAGCCACTCAACCCCGAGGTGATCACGCAGGTCCGGCAGGCCTGGGGCGCGACCATCCGTGACGGCTTCGGCCAGACCGAGATGACCTGCGCCATCGGGAACGCGCCCGGGCAGCCGGTCAAGGACGGCTCGATGGGACGCCCGATGCCCGGCTACCCGATCGTGCTGCTCGACCCGGTCACTGGCGAGCCCAGCCCGGAAGAGGGCGAGATCTGCCTGGATCTGTCGCGGCCGATCCTGGGCCTGATGGCCGGCTACCACGACGACCCCGCGATGACCGCCGAGGCCTGCCGCGAGGGCTACTACCACACCGGCGACATCGCCTCGGCCGACGCCGACGGCTACCTGACCTATGTCGGCCGCGCCGACGACGTGTTCAAGGCCTCGGACTACAAGATCTCCCCCTTCGAGCTGGAGTCGATCCTGCTGGAGCACCCCTACGTCACCGAGGTGGCGATCGTGCCCAGCCCCGATCCGCTGCGGGCCGCGGTCCCGAAGGCCTTCGTCTGCCTGGTGCAGGATTTCGCCGCCGAGCAGGACGTGGCCGCCCGCGCGATCTTCGCCCATGCCCGGCAGCGGCTCTCAGGCTTCCAGCGGGTGCGCATCCTGGAGTTCGTCCAGGAGCTGCCCAAGACCATCTCGGGCAAGATCCGCCGGGTCGAGCTCCGCGAACAGGAGGCTGCCCGGGTCGCCCAGCACACCCTGGACGGCCAATACCTGGAGCGCGACTTCCGCTGAGCCCCGCACCGGGAAGACCCGCCTCAGCCGCGACTGGGGGGTACCCAGAAAGCCAGGATCATGATCCCGATGCCGATGCTCAGCAACACCACGGTGTCCAGCGCCTTGTTGCGGACGGCGAGCAGACCGACACGCTGCTGAGGCAGCAACCGGAGCAGCCCGCCCAGCGTGATCGACGCGCCGATCAGCGTGCTGCCCAGACGCCAGTGGCTGGACGCCACGATCGCCAGCCCGACCGCCACCCCGGCCAGAACCGTCGCCAGCGGCCACTGCCCGAGGACCTGTTGGAAGAAGTTCTTGGGGGGACGGGTGTCGGGTGCGTCACTCATGATCGGGGTTCGCTCGGTCCGGAGATCCCCGCCTGCGCGGGGATGACGCCGGAGAGGCCGGGCACGGAAGCAGCAGTGCCCGCGGCAGAAGGGCCGGCGGCGAGCCCCTCGGCGCGTTCGACGACATTGCGCAGCAGCATCGCGCGGGTCATCGGCCCGACGCCGCCGGGGTTGGGCGCCACCCAGGATGCCTTCTCCATGACGCCGGGGGCCACATCGCCGAACAGCTTCCCCTCCACCCGGCTGACGCCGACGTCGAGCACCACCGCACCCGCTGCGATCAGGTCGGCGGTGATCAGGTGCGGCACCCCGGCCGCGGCCACCACGATGTCGGCCCGGCGGGTGTGCGCGGCCAGGTCGCGGGTGCCGGTGTGGCACAGCGTCACCGTCGAGTTCTCGCTGCGCCGGGTGAGGATCAGCCCGAGCGGGCGCCCGACCGTGATGCCACGACCGACCACGCACACCTCGGCTCCGGCCAGCGGGATGTCATGGCGGCGCAGCAACTCCACGATGCCGCGCGGGGTGCACGGCAGCGGCGCCGGCTCGTTCAGCACCAGCTTGCCGAGATTCACCGGGTGCAGCCCGTCGGCGTCCTTGTCCGGGTCGACCAGCGCCAGGATGGCGTTCTCATCGAGGTGCCGGGGCAGTGGCAGCTGCACGATGTAGCCGGTGCAGGCCGGATCGGCGTTCAGCTCTGCGATCGCGGCGGTCACGGTCTCGGCGGAGGCGTCGGCGGGCAGGTCCACCCGGATCGACTCGATGCCGATCTCGGCGCAGTCGCGATGCTTCATCCGCACGTAGGACTGACTGCCCGGGTCCTCCCCGACCAGCACCGTTCCCAGGCCCGGACGCACCCCCTGCTCGGCCAGCGCGGCGACCCGGGCGGTGAGTTCGGCCTTGATCGCGGCCGCGGCCGCCCTTCCGTCCAGAAGCTGTGCGGTCATCGGAGTCCTCAGTGGAAGAAGTGCCGGGTGCCGGTGGTGTACATGGTGACACCGGCCGCCTGGGCCGCGGCGATGGTGTCGGCGTCACGTACCGACCCGCCGGGCTGGACGATCGCCTTCACCCCGGCCTCGATCAGGATCTGGGGCCCGTCGGCGAACGGGAAGAAGGCATCGGAGGCGGCCACCGAACCGGCCGCCCGCTCCCCGGCCCGCTCGACCGCGAGCCGGCAGGAATCCACCCGGTTCACCTGGCCCATTCCGACGCCCACCGACGCCCCGCCCGCGGCCAGCAGGATCGCGTTGCTCTTCACCGCCCGGCAGGCCCGCCAGGCGAACTCGAGATCGGCCAGCGTGGCGGCGTCCGCCGGTTCACCGGCCACCAACTCCCAGTTCTCCGGGGAGTCGCCGGGAGCGTCGATGCGGTCGGCGGCCTGCAGCAGCAGGCCGCCGCTGATCGGCTTCAACTCCAGACCGCGGGCCGGGTACGGTCCGGCCACGAGCAGCCGGATGTTCTTCTTGGCCCGCAGCACCTCGAGCGCCCCGGGATCGTAGCCGGGGGCGATCACCACCTCGGTGAACACCTCGGCGATCTGCCGGGCCGCCTCGACGGTGATCGGACGGTTCGCCGCGATCACCCCGCCGAAGGCCGAGACCGGGTCGCAGGCGTGCGCCCGGCGGTGCGCCTCGGCGACGTCGGCGCCGACCGCGAGCCCGCACGGGTTGGCGTGCTTGATGATCGCCACCGCCGGTGCCTGGAAGTCGTAGGCGGCCCGGTAGGCGGCATCGGCGTCGGTGTAGTTGTTGTAGCTCATCTCCTTGCCGTGCAGCTGCTCGGCTACGGCCAGACCGCTCGGGCGGTGACCGTTGACGTACAGGGCCGCGCGCTGGTGGGGGTTCTCGCCGTAGCGGAGCGTTCCCGCCTTGTTCCAGGTGGCGCCTATCCAGCCCGGGAAGCCATCGGAGTCCGACGAGTCGGTGAGCACCGAGCCCATCCACGAGGCCACCGCCACGTCGTAGGTCGCGGTATGGACGAACGCCGCCGCCGCGAGTGCCTTCCGCTGCGCGAGAGTGAAGCCGCCGGCGGCCAGCGCGTCCACCAGGAGCGGGTACTGCTCGGGTGAGGTCACGATCGCGACGGACGGGTGGTTCTTCGCCGCCGCTCGCACCATGGAGGGCCCGCCGATGTCGATCTGTTCGACGCACTCGTCCGGTGCGGCGCCCGAGGCGACGGTCGCCTCGAACGGGTAGAGATTGCTCACCACCAGGTCGAAGGGGGCGATGTCCAGGTCGAGCAGCGCCTGCTGGTGCGACTCCAGCCGTCGATCGGCGAGCAGCCCGGCGTGGATCGCGGGATGCAGGGTCTTCACGCGACCGTCCAGGCACTCCGGGAACCCGGTCACCTGCTCGACCGGCGTCACCGGCACGCCCGCCCCCGCCAGGGTGGCGGCGGTCGAACCGGTCGAGACCAGCTCCACCCCGGCTGCGGCCAGCGCCTGACCTAGCTCGATCAGTCCGGTCTTGTCGTACACCGACACAAGGGCGCGGCGAATCGGGATCAGTCCACTCATCTCATTCCTCACTAGATGTAGAGGCGTACTCGTTCACGAAGTCGACCAGGAGTCGCCGCTCGACCACCTTGATCCGCTCGTGCAGGCTGTCGACGGTGTCGTCCGGCAGCACCCGCACGGCCTCCTGGGCGAGGATGCGGCCGGTGTCGACTCCCTCGTCCACCGCGAACAGGGTGGCCCCGGTCACCTTCACCCCGTGGGCGAGCGCGTCAGCGACCCCGTGCATCCCGGGGAAGGACGGCAGCAGCGCCGGGTGCGTGTTGACCATGCTGAACCGGCTCAGGAAACCCGGTCCGACCAGCTTCATGAACCCTGCGCTCACCACCAGATCCGGTGCGTACCGCGCGACGATCTCGACGAGCCCGGTGTCCCAGGCGGCTCGGTCGGCACCCCTGGCGAGTGGGTGGACGAAGGTGGGCACACCAGCCTGCTCGGCGCGCGCCAGGCCCGGGGCATCGGCCCGATCGGAGCCCACCGCCACCACCCGCGCGGCCAGCCTTCCCGCAGCCGCCGCATCGAGCAGCGCCTGCAACAGGGTGCCGGAGCCCGAGATCAGGACGACCAGGCGCAGCGGCATGGGGTCAGCCTAGCGATGACGCCCGGCGACCCCGCAGCATTCCCACCAGCCAACGTCCCAGGCCCCCGAGCAATGCGGCGAGTACGATCATCGGTCCGGCGATCAGGACCAGCTCCAGCAACCTCGGCCCCAGGTCGACCAGCCGCAACTCCCCCAGCGAACCGACGCTGGCCCATGCCGCCCCGGTCAGCAAACCGGTCGTCACCAGACCCGCGATCAGCGCGACACCGACTGCCCGGCCGGCGGCCAGCAGCCCGCGAACCGTCGCACCGGGACGCGCTGCCGCAACGATGCCGGCCAACAGGCCGGCGATCACGCCAGACCCCAGCCAGGCGATCGTGAGATCCGGGGTGAGCCCGGTGGGCGGCAGTCCACCGAGCAGCGGAATGGCCGGCAGCATGCCGAGCTTGGTGCCGGAAACAGTGACCAGCGAGCCGGTGCCGACGGTGATGCCGCCACCCAGCGCCCAGGCCAGTCCCCACAGCAGCGCGGTCGGCAGATAGGCCAGAGCCAACGCTGCCCAGACGAATGATCCGGCGCCATCGAGGTGCAGACCGTGCTCGATTGCGGCAACCTGTTCAGCGCCCAGCAGCACGGCGAGCGCCAGCACCACCGCGCCGACGGCGAGCAGCGCCAGAAAGCCGGCCGCCCCGCCGCGAAGCGCACCCGTCAGCCAGCCGGGCAGCAGATCGTCCAGCCTCAGCGATAGGCCTCGCAGGCCACCCGCGAGCCCCGCCACCGCCGCGATCCCCAGCGCCCCCGCGGCGGGAGCCACCAGACCGTCCCACTCGCCGACGCTCAGGCCCAGCGCGACCGCGACCGCCGCGTAGCCGAGCCCGGTCAGCCCGGCGACCTGCGCCGCCAGCCCGAGCCGGTCCGAGACCCGTTGCGCGCCCGGACGGGCCAGCCACGCCTGCCCGGCCGCGAACCGTCCTACCGCCATCGCCAGCATCGCACCGATCAGCGTCAGGCCGAGCGGCATCAGCGTGACCGGCGAGCCCGCGATCTCCACGGCGCCACCGTGGGCGAGCACCCAGATCCCGGCGCAGAAGGCCAGCACGTCGGGCAGGGGAATGGCGCTGGCGGTGAACCACGCCACCCCGGCGACCCCGACGACCAGCAGCCAGCCCAGCAGCGCCGCACCGGCACCGCCGATCACGGCGGCCGGCGCCCAGGGGACGATCGGGACGGTCGCCAGCTTCGCCGTCCGCTCGTTGGCGGACGGCGGCGAGGTGACCCGGAGTTGAATCGTCTCGGGGCCGGAGCGGACCGATCGTGGCATCTGACCTCCATGCTCACCCAGCTCTGCGCCCATGGTGCGATGACACGCGGAAGACGCCGGCGATGGATCGGAATCGCACCGGCCGTCGGGGTGTGGTGGAGCGGCGGCTAGAATCGCTGCGATAGCCCTAGCATCGAAGGATCTCCTTGTGACCGACAGCGGACCTGCGCGCCCCCGGCGTGCGCTAGCCCCGCTGCCCGGCGACGACGTCGAGGCACCGTCTGCCATCGGCCGTCGTGGGCTGAGCGCGCTGCCCGGCGACGCGGCCCCGGAGCCGGGTGACATCGAGACCCAGGTGCTGCGCCGGGTCATCCTGCCCGAGAGTCCGCTCAGCCCGGCGAGTCCGGCCAGCCCGCCTGCCTCGGGACGGGTGTGGACGCCCAGTCCGGTGCCGCCCCCGCGTCCGGTCCTGCCGGGATCGAGCACCCTGCCGACCTCGGCAGGCCGCCGGTTCTCCAGCGATTCGCCGGCGGAGCAGCCCTATGCGCCGCGGCGCTCGGCCACCAGCGTCGCCAGCCCGCCTGAGGACTTCTTCGTTCCGGCATCGCGGCCGACTGGGCGGACGCGGTTCTCCGCCGACCCGGCTCCGCTGCGGGCCGAACCCGGCACCGGTGATCCGGGGCCGACTGCTCACCGCTCGGGCAAGCGGGCGCTGGTCGTGCTCGGCGGGGTCGCTGCCATCACCGGGCTGGTGATCGGTGGTGTGTCCTGGCTGGCACCGAAGTCGCCGGCCGCGCTCACCCCACCCATCACCACCTCCTCCCCCAGCCTCGACCCGCTGCTCGGCGCCAACGATCTGGGACGGCTGGGAACCACCGCGTGGGTTACCGTCGCGGCCGCCCCCGGTGGCGGCGACGGCAATCCGGTCTGCCTGCCGGCTGCCGCGGAGACGATGCCCACCGCCGACCGGACCGATCGCCGGGTGCTGACCGCCGAGAACGCCGGCGTCGACTACGTGAGCCATGTGGTGGACAGCTATCCGGATCGGGCGTCGGCCGCACAGGGCTACCAGCAGCGCATGCTCCAGGCCGGCAGTTGCGCCGACACCGACGCGCTCATCGTGCGCAGCGACACCGTCACCGGGCTGGCCGACCATGCCTTCGTCACCCAGATCCAGGTGCAGGGCCGAACCGTCGAGAACCACACCGTGCTGGTCAGCCAGACCGGACGCAACCTGTCGATGATCGACATCTCCGCGACTGATCCGGTCCCACCGGAGGACGTCGCGGCCGTCGCGACCAAGCCGCTCTCCAGGCTGTGCGGCGGCGGCCAGGGCACATGCCCGACCACGCCGGAACTGGTGACCTCCATCCCCGCCGCCGGGCAGAACCCCGGCTGGTTGATCGAAGCCGACCTGCCCCGGATCACTCCGGGCGCCGGACGGTGGGCGGCGAGCCGCCCCGACTCGAAGCTGTCCATCGTCGGCAGCCAGTGCGAGGCCGTCACGCTGAAGAAGGTGGAGGGCGTCACGGCCAGCGCCCAGCGCACGCTGCTGCTGGCCGACGATCCGGCCGCCCCCACCGTGTTCGGGGTCGACCAGGTCGTCTACACCTTCCCCGACGCCAAGACCGCCAAGGACTTCGCCGACAAGATCGACGACAATGTCGGCGACTGCTCCAAGAGCGTCCCCACCGCCACCGTGGCGAAGGGACCCTCGGTCAAGGGAGAGGGTGCCGAGGCGATCGCCTTCTCGGGCAAGTCGTTCCTGGTCACCCAGCAGACCGGCACCGACAACTCGGTCACCTACCGGGTCGGCGTGGTCCGGGTCGCCGAGCGGGTCGCCTACCTGCTCGCGAACCCGAGCACCGACTTCGATTTCACCGATGCTCAGTGGAAGGCGATCCTGCAGCGCACCGGCGAGCGCGTCAGCCAGATGCCCTGAGACCGCCACCGGGCCTGACGGCCCCCTCGTACCGAGCCTCCGCCCGCACGGTCAGAGGCTCTGGATGATCTCCCGCATCAGCCGGGCGGTTTCGCTGGGGGTGGTCCCGACCCGGACGCCGGCCGCCTCCAGGGCCTCCTTCTTGGCCTGGGCGGTTCCTGCCGAGCCGGTGACGATCGCGCCGGCGTGGCCCATCGTCTTGCCCTCCGGGGCGGTGAAGCCCGCGACGTAGCCGACCACCGGCTTGGTCATGTGCTGCTGGATGTAGTCGGCGGCCCGTTCCTCGGCGTCACCGCCGATCTCACCGATCAGTACCACTGCAGCGGTCTCCGGATCGGCCTCGAAGGCCTCCAGCGCGTCGATGTGGGTGGTGCCGATGATCGGGTCGCCGCCGATCCCGACCGCGGTCGAGAACCCGATGTCGCGCAGCTCGAACATCATCTGATAGGTCAGGGTGCCCGACTTCGAGACCAGCCCGATCCTGCCCGGCCCGGAGATGTTGGGCGGGATGATGCCGACATTCGACTTCCCGGGGCTGATCAGGCCCGGGCAGTTCGGCCCGATCACCCGGGTCGTCCCCTTGTCGCGCGCGTAGGAGAAGAACTCCGCGGTGTCGGCGACCGGGACGCCCTCGGTGATCACCACCACCAGGTCGAGCCCGGCGTCCACCGCCTCGATGACGGCGGCCTTGGTGAACTTCGCCGGGACGAAGACCACCGACGTGTTCGCCCCGGTCGCCTGCTTGGCCTCGGCCACCGAATCGAAGACCGGCACCGGACGCTCCTCGAAGGTGACCGACTCACCGCCCTTCCCGGGCGTCACACCGCCGACGATCCGAGTGCCGTAGCCGACCATCCGGGCGGTGTGCTTGCGTCCCTCGGAACCGGTCATCCCCTGGACGATCACCTTGGAGTTCTGATCCAGCCAGATCGACATTGCGCGTGCTCCCTATTCGGCCGCAGCGGCCAGTTCGGCGGCCCGTCGGGCCGCGGCGTCCATGGTGTCTTCGAGATTGACCAGCGGATGCGCCGCCTCGGTCAGCATGTGGCGTCCGATCTCGACGGCGTTGCCGTCCAGCCGCACCACGATCGGCTTGGTGGCCTTCTCCCCCAGGATCGCCAGGGCATCGATGATGCCGCGGGCGACCTCGCTGCAGGCCGTGATGCCGCCGAACACATTGACGAAGACCGACTTCACCTGGGCGTCGGAGAGGATGATCTCCAGGCCGTCCGCCATCACCTCGGCCGAGGCCCCTCCGCCGATGTCGAGGAAGTTCGCCGGCTGCGGGCTGCCCGGCAGGTCCGTCCCCGCCTTCGCCACCACGTCGAGGGTGCTCATCACCAGGCCGGCGCCGTTGCCGATCACGCCCACCGAACCGTCGAGCTTGACGTAGTTCAGGCCCTTCTCGCGGGCGCGTACCTCGAGCGGATCATCACTGGCCTCATCGGCGTAGGCGACCCATTCCGGGTGCCGGATGCCGGCGTTGCCGTCCAGGGTGACCTTGCCGTCGAGGGCGATGATCCGCCCGTCGCCGGTCTTCACCAGCGGATTGACCTCGACCAGGGTGGCGTCCACCTCGCGGTAGACCGAGCCGAGCAGCATCAGGACGCGAGCCACCTCGGCCCGGTCGGCTTCGGCGAAACCCGCGGCGGCGACGATCTCGTCGGCCTTGGCCTGGTCGATCCCGACCTGGGGATCGACCGCGGTCCGCGCCAGCGCCTCGGGACGTTCGACCGCCAGGGTTTCGATGTCCATGCCGCCCTCGACGCTGCACATCGCGAGGTAGTTGCGGTTGGCCCGATCCAGCAGCAGCGAGAAGTAGTACTCCTCGGCGATGTCGGCACCTTCGGTGACCATCACGGCGCGGACCGTGTGGCCCTTGATGTCCATCCCGAGGATCTCCGCGGCGCGCTGCTGGGCCTCCTGCGGCGAGCGGGCGAGTTTCACGCCGCCTGCCTTGCCCCGGCCACCCGTCTTCACCTGCGCCTTGACGACCACCACTGGCGTGCCGAGCTCCTCGGCAGCCGCCCGCGCCTGCTCAGGCGTGGTGGCGACGATGCCGCGCAGCACGGGAACCCCGTGCGCTTCGAAGAGATCCCGGGCCTGGTACTCGAAGAGATCCACGACTCCTCCGTTCTGGTCATCTCCAGTTGATGGCCGGCCGAGCCGAAGCCTAACTGTGCGGCAACGTCACCCGCATCTTCGGCGGTCGGCAGGTGAGAGTCCGGGCCTCGAGCCAGGGAGATCTGAAACGATTTTGGGCAATCTCATCTGAAGTCTGAGAAACATCCTGAGAAATGCTAAGCTTCCGATCGGTATCGAGGCAGCGCAGGGGTGGCCGCCTCGCCATCTTCTGGACAGGGGTTTCGTGGTAGCCGAGCAGATGCGTGCTGACAAGCCGCGACGTGCTGTTATCGACCCCACTCCCCGACCCTTCACCCGCATCTCGAAACGGCTGCGCCACGGGATCGCGGTGGCCGTCGCTTCCGGCCTGACCCTGACCGCGGTGGGCGCCTTCGGGCTCTCGAACTACCCCACCACCGTCCTGGCCTTCGCCAATCAGTCCTCACCGGCTCCGGCCGGCATCGATGAGGCTCGTGCCGACGACACCAGCCGGAGCAGCGAGCGGGTGGCCCCGAGCTTCGAGGACCTGGTCAAGCAGCGCGCCCAGGCCATCGCCGAGACCGGCGAACAGGTCGAGGCGAAGCGCTACTCCGACGCCGTCGCGAAGCGGAATTCTCTGCTGAAGAAGACTGCCGCCTCGGTGGAGGACGAGGCCGAGCGGTTGCGCAATCTGGCGAACTTCCTGTGGCCCACCGAGGGCGGCGTGGGCTCGCCCTGGGGCCAGCGGCTGCACCCGATCCTCCACTACTACCGGCTGCACGGCGGTGCGGACATCGGTGGCAAGTGCGGTCAGCCGATCTACGCGGCCCAGTCCGGTACGGTCACCAAGGCCGCCAGCGGCGGCTACAACGGCGGCTCGGGCAACAACGTCCGGATCGACCACGGCGACATCAACGGTGTGCACATCGAAACCGCTTACCTGCACATGAGCAAGATCGCGGTGAAGGACGGCCAGAAGATCGACAAGGGCGACCTGGTCGGCTACGTCGGCAACACCGGCCTGTCGACCGCGTGCCATCTGCATCTCTCGCTCTACAAGAACGGCGTCAACAGCGACCCGCTGGAGTACGTCAAGAAGCCGGCCAAGCAGGACAAGCAGGAAGCCAAGGCCGACGAGAACTCCGCCGACTACGAACTCGGCGAAGAAGGCGCTCCCGCCGACGTGGTTCCGGCCTGACCCCGGCCCCGATCCTCACCAGCCGGTCCCCCGCCTGGGGTCGGTGAGCCTGTCCGTCACCGAGTGACCGACAGCGCGTCCGATGCCTCCCGCGACCCGGCCGTCATCGGATCGGCGGCCCTGGCCGCCAGCAGGGCGAGCAGCCACACCACCCCGCCGGCCAACATCGAGTAGACCGCCGCCAGGTAGATGTGACGCTCCTCGGCACCGGTGAACTGCCCCACGATGAGCTGACCCATCACCAGTTCGGCCAGCCAAACCAGCGCCAGGCCGGCGGTCAACCGCCGCAACTCCGGACGCCGCCAGGCCACCACCAGTACCGCGACCACGCCGATCGCCGCCACAGCGCCGACCACCAGTCGAGCCCACTGCAGCGTGGGGTACTGATCGGCTTCGACGATCCGCCAGATCGGCCAGCCCAGACAGCGGACGAAAGAGCCCGGCCCGGCCACGGCGATGCCCAGCAGGTGCATCGTGATCACCGCGGCGGTGGTGCTCCACACCCCACGCGACAGTCCACTCGCCGGACGCGGGTCGGGCAGCCGGACCGCCGCCCAGGAGATCAGGCAGAGCGCAACCAACGCCGCCGAGACGTCAATCAGTCCCAGCAGCATCGGGAGCGAGAAGAGCACGATGACCATACCGAAGGCCCCGGAGGCGATCGCCAGTACCAGGGCGATCACAGGGAACCAGCGCAGTCGCGGATCGGTCAGCCGCCGGCCCCGCCAACCGGCCAGTGCCAGAAACACCAGTGCTCCGAAGGCGACCACCCGGTGCGTGAACTCGATCGCCGAGTGGAGCCCGTCGGGGGTCGGCTGATGGCTGAAGCATCCCGGCCACGTGGGGCAGGCCAACCCCGACTCGGTAGCGCAGACGGCAGAGCCCAGCACCACCGCGCCAAAGGTGAACCAGGCCGCCAGCCAGTAGCTCCGGCGAGGCAGTGGGATCGGGGTGGTCTGGGCGCTCACGCACGCCTCCTAGGTCATGGGATCGTCGGCCCTGATCCGGGCTCGTCGTCGATCCTGCCAGCCCGGCCGCGGTCCCGCTGGCGATTCTGCGACCTCGCCGGGGACGTGTCCCGGGCCAGCCCGCGGACGATGCGTCCCGAGCCCGGAACAACAGGAACCGATCCAGGCGTCCCTGCGTGTCAGCAGGGACGCCGTGACATCGGCGGCGGCTCGAGCGGCGTCCAGTACCGGCGCAGGCCGTGCGTCCGCCGCGCTACAGCTTCTCCATCGGGGCGTGGCGCAGCGAAAGCCGTTTGACCCCCACCGACCCGAAGTCGACATCAGCCTTGGCATTGTCCCCGGCGCCGGAGGTGGCGACCACCGTCCCCATCCCGAAGCTGGTGTGCAGCACCCGATCGCCCACCGCGACCGAGGGAACCGTCTTGATCGGGGGCCGGCTGCCGAAGCTGACCTGCTGCCGGGCGGTCGTGGTGCGGGTCGAGGCCGAGGACGACCAACCGGTGCGGGCCACTCCGAGCCGGCGCCAGTCGAGCAGATGGGCCGGGATCTCGTCGGTGAACCGGCTGGCCGGGTTGTACTGCGGGGCACCCCACATGGTCCGGACGGTCGCCCGGGTCAGGTACAGCCGCCGGCGAGCCCGGGTGATCCCGACGTAGGCGAGCCGCCGTTCCTCCTGGAGTTCGGCGGGGTCGGTCATCGCCCGCTGATGCGGGAAGATGGCGTCCTCGAAGCCGGTCAAGAAGACGGTGTCGAACTCCAGGCCCTTGGCGGTGTGCAGGGTCATCAGCGTCACCACCCCATCGCTGTCCTCGTCGGCGTCGGGCAGCTGGTCGGAATCGGCGACCAGTGCTATCCGCTCCAGGAAGGCGGGCAGCGAGTCGTCCGGCTCCGGTGCCGCCGCGGCGAGTTCGCCGGCCAGCTCGGCCACCTCTCCGCCGTCCGGGGTGATGTCGATGGCGTGCGCGGCCGCGACGAACTCCTGGGCGACACTGACGAACTCGACCAGGTTCTCCAGCCGGGTCTCGTCCTGCGGGTCGCTGGAGGCCTGCAACTCGGCCAGGTAGCCGGAGTCCTTCAGGATGCTGGCCAGCACATGGTCGGCGGGTTTGGAGTCCGCGACCTGCTGCCGGTGCTTCTCGATCAGCCCGACGAAGCCCTGGATCTGGTTCAGCGAACGGGTGGCCAGGCCGGGCACCTCACCGGCCCGCTGCAGTGCGTGGTAGAACGGGATCCGGTTGGCCGAGGCGAAGGCTTCGACCACGGCCTCGGCGCGGTCCCCGATGCCCCGCTTGGGCACGTTGAGCACCCGCCGGATCGACACGTCGTCGTCGGGGTTGGCGATCCCGCGCAGGTAGCCGATCGCGTCTCGGATCTCACGCCGCTCGTAGAACCGGACGCCGCCGACCACCCGATACGGCATCCCGACCCGGATGAACACGTCCTCGAAGGCACGGGACTGGGCGTTCGTCCGATAGAACACCGCCACCCCCGAAGGCTTGACCTGACCGGCATCGGTCAGCCGGTCGATCTCCTCGGCGACGAAGCGGGCCTCGTCATGCTCGGTGTCGGCAACGTAGCCGACCAGCAGTTCGCCGTCCCCTTCGGCCGACCACAGCCGCTTCTCCCGACGGCCGGGGTTCCGGGTGATCACCGCGTTGGCCGCATTGAGGATGTTCTGGGTGGAGCGGTAGTTCTGGTCCAGCACGATCGTGGTGGCACCTGGGAAGTCGGTTTCGAAGTCGAGGATGTTGCGGATGGTCGCTCCGCGGAAGGCGTAGATCGACTGGTCGGAATCACCCACCACCATCAACTCGGGCGGTTCGACCACCGGCTGCCCCTCCGGAACGGGGTGGACGCCGCACAGCTCCCGCACCAGCACGTACTGGGCGTGGTTGGTGTCCTGGTACTCGTCCACCAGGACGTGACGGAACCGGCGTCGGTACTGCTCGCGCAGCTCGGGGAAGGCCTGCAGCAGGTGGACGGTGGTCATGATGATGTCGTCGAAATCCAGGGCGTTGGCCACCCGCAGGCGACGCTGGTATTCGGCGTAGGCGTCGGCGTAGACCTCCTCGTTGCCCGCTGCCGCCCGGCTGCGCGCGGTGTCGGTGTCCACCAGCTCGTTCTTGCAGTTCGAGACCCAGTTCAGCACCGCCCGCACGGGGTACCGCTTCGGGTCGAGGTCGGCATCCCGCAGCACCAGTTGCATGAGCCGCTTGGAGTCGGTGTCGTCGTAGATCGAGAAGGTCCGCGCCAGCCCGAACCGGTTGATGTCGGAGCGCAGGATCCGCACGCAGGCCGAGTGGAAGGTCGAGACCCACATCAGCTTGGCCCGATTGCCGACCAGGTCGACCACCCGATGCCGCATCTCGGCAGCGGCCTTGTTGGTGAAGGTGATCGCCAGGATCGATCCGGGATGGACGTCCCGCTGGCTCACCAGGTGGGCGATCCGGCGGGTCAGCACCCGGGTCTTGCCGGAGCCCGCACCGGCCACCACCAGCACCGGCCCGCCAGCGTGCACGACAGCCTCGCGCTGGGGCGGATTGAGGTCGGCGAGTAGGTCCTCCTCAGTGATCCGCCGGCGCCTTACCGGCTCCGCCGCGGCATCGGTGAACAGGTCGGGCAACAGGGCTTCAGTCATGGCCGTCCCAGCGTACGCCAGCCCGCTGACCGCTTCCGCGCGCCACCACGGACGCCTCGCCATCGGTCCCCTGCCGCGGCTGACGGGAGACCTGTCCCTCATTCCGCTCCGCATTGACGTCGCGCCTGGTCGGCTTCCTGGGCGAGAAGCCGACTCGGCGTCACGACAGACAGGTCGGCGGTTCGGGCCAGATCGCGGGGGCTTGAACCATGCGGCAATCCCGTTCGGCCGGCTAGCCGAGGCGAGTGAGGATCGTCCGCGCCGCCTGGCGACCGCCCATGCCGTGCACGCCGCCGCCGGGAAGCGTCGACGAGGAGCACAGGAAGAGGGACGGGTCGGGGGTGGCCCAGGGCGCCCGGCTGAGGGTGGGACGGGCGATCAGCTGCCGCCAGGTGAACAAGCCGCCGTCCACCGAACCGCCGACGTTGTTGGGGTTGTGGGCCTCCATCGCCGCGGTGCCCATGACGTGCCGGGCCAGCACCCGGTCGCGGAAGCCCGGGGCGAACTTCTCCACCTGCGCCTCGATCGCGGCGGTCATGTCCACGTCGCTGCCGTTGGGGACGTGGCAGTACGCCCAGGCGGTGTGCTTGCCGGCCGGCGCCCGCGACGGATCGGCCACGCAGGGCTGGGAGAACAGCACGAACGGCTCGTCCGGAGCGCCGCCGCGGGCGACCGTCCGTTCCGAGGCGATCACCTTCGCAGCCGGCCCGGCGAGATGGACGGTGCCCGCACCGGCGAGCCCGGCGTCCGTCCAGGGCACCGGTCCGTCCAGCGCCCAGTCGACCTTGAAGACCCCCGGGCCGTACGTCCAGCGAGCCAGCCGCTCGGTGTACCTGGTGGGCAGTCGGTGCCCGGCGACCGTGAGCACCTGCCGCGGGGTGAGGTCGAGCACGACCGCCCGCGCACTGGGCAGATCGTCGACGGAGGCCACCCGGTGCCTGGTGACCACCTCGCCGCCCAACGCTGCGAGCCGGCGCACCAGCGCGTCGGCGATCGACTGCGAGCCGCCCACCGCGACCGGCCAGCCGACGGCGTGCCCGAGCGCTCCGAGCAGCACCCCTATCCCGGTGGTCATCGGCGCTGCCAGATCGAGGAAGGTGTGCCCGGCGAGCCCGGCCAGCAGGGCCCTGGCCGGCTGGTCGCGCAGCACCCGGGTGACCAGGGTGGTGGGCCAGATGCCGGCCGCCCCGAAGCCGAGGGTCGCCAGCGGCGCGTTCGGCGGCAGCGCGGTCGGGTCGAGCACCCCGGCGACCAGCTGCTCCCAGCGGGCCGACAGCCCGCCGATCACGGTCTCCCAGTACCAGCCGTCGCGACCCAGCCCGGCAGCGGTCTCGGAGACATCGCGACGCAGGTAGACCGAGCGACCCGGCGCGAGCGGGTGCGCGAGCGGGATGGACGGCTGCGCGAGCCGCAACCCGTCGCGTTCCAGTCCCAGCTCACGGAA
This sequence comes from uncultured Propionibacteriaceae bacterium, assembly GCA_964435735.1. GTDB lineage: Bacteria > Actinomycetota > Actinomycetes > Propionibacteriales > Propionibacteriaceae > Propionicimonas. Next base: position 69,894 of record CAYSZZ010000009.1, on the reverse strand, counting down.
GGCCGGCGACGCCAGCACCATCGGATGCACCGCCGAGCAGACATCGTGCCGGAACCCCGCAAGGGTGAGCTCCTCCGTGCGGGTGCCGCCGCCCGGGGCGTCCGCCGCCTCGAGGACGAGCACCTTCCAGCCGGCCTCGGCCAGCGTCACCGCTGCGACCAGCCCATTCGGCCCCGCGCCGACGACCACCGCGTCCACGTCCGTCGCTTCCGCACCCACATGCCGATTCTGGACGGCCAGCGCCTGTCTTGCACAGTCACCACCAACGCCAGGACCGCCCCGAGATCAGGACGCCACCGGACGATGGCCCCGGCCGACCGCTCATTGACCACCGACGCGCTCCCCGGGGCCCCAGCTCCGTTCAGGGTTCTCTCAGGGTATTCCTCGTTGCCATGTCGGAAACGGTGCCTAGGCTTGAGACATGGGTTTCATCGCATGGATCATCATGGGCCTGATCGCCGGAGCGATCGCCAAGTCGGTTTTGAAGCAGGACGGCGGGTGGGTCTCCACCCTGATCGTCGGTGTCGTGGGCGGCGTTGTCGGCGGCTGGATCGGATCGGCGCTCTTCGACCGCGGTGTCACCGGGTTCTTCTCGCTCTGGTCCTGGCTGCTGGCGATCGGCGGCTCGGTCCTGGTGTTGTGGCTCTACACCCTGATCACCAAGAAGAAGGCCTGATCTCGTTCTGGTGACCTACGCCGATCGGGTGCGGCACTAACTGACTTCACAAGACCAGCGGGCTCGGCTTCCTTTCCCCCGGCCGGGCCCGCTGCCATGTCCGCTGAAGCCGCGGGCGGCGTGCTGGATCCCAGCCGTCACCCCGCCCTCAGGCCCCCGCGGGGAATGCCGGCGTAGGGGCCGGCGGTCAGACCAGCTTGCGGTCAGTGGCCCAGCGGGTGAGTTGATGCCGGTTCGACAGCTGCAGCTTCCGCAGCACGCTCGAGACATGGGTCTCGACCGTCTTGATCGAGATGAACAACTCCCGGGCGATCTCCTTGTAGGCGTAGCCGCGGGCGATCAGCCGCAACACCTCGCGCTCCCGCTGGGAGAGCCGGTCGAGGTCCTCGTCGATGCTGGCGACGTCGATGCTGCCGGAGAAGGCATCCAGGACGAAGCCGGCCAGGCGCGGCGAGAACACCGCGTCGCCTTCGGCCACCCGTCCGATCGCCTCGACCAACTCGTCCGCCGAGATCGACTTGGTGACGTAGCCACGGGCTCCCGCCCGGATCACGCCGATCACGTCCTCGGCAGCGTCCGAGACGCTCAAGGCGAGGAAGCGGACGTCCGGCTCCACGGCCAGCACCTGCTTCAGCACTTCGCCGCCACCGCCGCCCGGCAGATGGACGTCCAGCAGCACCACGTCCGGGCTCGCGGCCAGGATCGCGGCGACGGCGGTCGGGACGTCCTCCCCTTCACCGACGATCTGCACCCGCGCCCCGATGTCGTGTCGGACGCCGCTGCGGAACATGGCATGGTCGTCGACCACCACCACCCGCCAGGCAGCCGGCGGACGCACCGCTTCGGACTCGACAGGTTCGGGCTGGTCGGTCATCGGGGTAACTCCAGTCTCACTTCGGTCCCCTCTCCGGGGCTCGATCGTATTATCGCCCGTCCACCGGCGCGCTTCACCCGTTCGACGATCGAACCGCGCACCCCCATCCGGTCGGCGTCGATCCCGGCCGGATCGAAACCCGCCCCGCGGTCGCGGACGTACACGCTCACCTGATCGTCGTCCACCTCAGCGTAGACATCGACCCGCTCCACTCCGGCGTGCCGAGCGGCGTTCACCATCGCCTCCCGGGCGGCCCGTACCACCGAGGTCACCTCACCGGTCAGTTCGCAGTCCCCCACCGTCACCAGGTCGATGTCAATGCCGTGATCGGCCTCCACGTCCTCGGCCACCGCGCCGAGCGCACGGGTGAAGCTGGATTCGTCGGTGGTCTCGCCGTAGAGCCACTGGCGCAGGTCGCGCTCCTGCCGCCGCGCCAGCCGCGCCACGGCCCGAGGATCCTGGGCCTGCCGCTGAATCAGCGCCAGGGTCTGCAGCACCGAGTCGTGCAGATGGGCTGCCATGTCGGCGTGGGCGTCGGCCAGCAGCTTGTCGTCCCGGGCCTGCGCCAGCGCGTGGCGCACTCGCAGCAGCCAGGGCAGCCCGGCCAGCACGATTCCGGCCGAGGCCAGTCCGAGCACCAGCAGCAGGCGTCCCACTTCGCCCAGCTGCTGCTGGATCGCCACCAGGCCGATCGCCGCGCCGAGCGCGACCAGCCCGAGCGCGATCATCGCGATGGTGGAGCGATGCGCCACCAGCGGAGCCAGCCAGCGCCGCAGCCCGGAGCGGCGCACCTCACGGGTGGAGGCCTGGTCGGCCTGCCACCAGATCAACGCCAACCCACCGGACGCCAGCAGGCCGGCGGCGAAGAGCAGCGGATCCAGCGCCCACGCGCTGGTCTGGAAGATCCACAGCAGCCCGACTCCCAGCAGGGCGAGCGCACCGGCCACGCCGTAGTCGACCGGACGCAACCCGGCCGCCGCCTGTCGCATCCCGGTGCGGGTGGCCGCCTCGATGCCGGGCGCCAGCGCCTGGGCGGTCGAGCGCGGCATCACCAGCCACAGCACGAGGTAGAGCGCCACACCGATCAGCCCGGCGGCGCCCAGCACCACGAACAGCACCCGCAGCACCAGCGGGGACCAGCGCAGATGATCGGCCAGGCCGGCGCACACCCCACCCAGCCAGGCGGCGTTCAGCGGCCGGGTGGAGCGGGGGACGACATCGGTCACCTCTCCAGTGTGCTGCACACGGCCGGCACCGTCATCCCGGCGCGGACCCACGCTACGCCGAATGCCGCACGATCAGCTCGCTGGCCAGGATCACCGGCGACTGCGGGGCGACCCCGGAGAGCAGGCCGAGCAGCATCTCACCGGCGATCCGGGCCAACTCACTGGGCGGGTTCGTCATCGTGGTCAGCTGCGGGCTGGCCTGCAGAGCGGCACTGGAGTTGTCGAATCCCACCACCTTGACCTCATCGGGTACCCGACGGCCGGCGCGGCGCAGGCTGCGCAGCACGCCCAGCGCCATCAGATCGGAGGCGACGAACAGGCCGTCCAGATCCGGGGCCTGCTCCAGCAGCTCGTGGGTGGCCCGTTCACCGCCCCGGGCGGTGAAGTCCCCCTCGACCAGGCCGACCGGCTCCAGCCCCGCCTGCGCCATCGCCGTCTCGAAGCCACGCCGCCGGCTGGCGCCGGCATTCATGTCCAGCGGTCCGGTGACGGTGGCGATCCGGGTGGCTCCGCGCTCGATCAGGTGGCGGGTCGCGACGATCGCGGCGGAAGCCTGGTCCAGTTCGACGTACGGCAGCCCCGGGACCCCGGGGTCGCCGACGAAGACCACCGGATGTGCGCTGTTGAGCAGCCCTCGCGCCAGGTCCGGCCCGTGGTGGGAGAGCACGATCGCCCCGTCCACATGGCCGCTGTCGAGGTAGCGCGCCATCCGGGCGGCATCCTCCCCGGGCGGCGCCATCGCCAGCACCACCTGGACGTCCACCCCGGCGAACGCGGTCAGCGCTCCGTGGTACGCCTGCGGGAAGAAGGGATCGCTGAACACGCGATCGTCGGTTTCAGGCACGACCACCGCCACCGCACCGGCACGCCGGGTAGCCAGCGCCCGCGCCACCCGGTTCGGCTGGTACCCGAGCTGGACGATCGCCTGGGCGACCGCCTCCGAGGTGGCGGACGACACCAGGTGCCCACCGTTGACCACCCGGGACACCGTCGCGCGCGACACCCCCGCCGCCCGCGCCACATCGTCCAGGGTGGGAGCGGGGCGGGCTTCGATGCTGTTCATTGCGTACCTCTTCCTCGACGTCGGTCTCCCTCGCCGACCAGCTCGCAAGCCAGTTGAGAAGGCTGCTTCAAACTACCTATGGAAGCGCTCTCAGTTTCCACTACACTACTCATGGAAGCGCTCCCATTCGAGTGATCCACGCGCAACCAAGGGAAAGGCTGTCGCCAACAATGCAGTTCGGCTTCTTCGACGACGCGGCTCGCGAATACGTCATCACCACCCCTGACACGCCCATGCCGTGGATCAACTACCTGGGCAACTCCGAGTTCTTCTCGCTGGTATCGCACCGCGCCGGAGGATACAGCTTCCACACCGACGCCCGGCTTCGCCGGCTCACCCGGTTCCGCTACAACGACATCCCGGCCGACTCGGGCGGGCGCTATCTGTTCGTCAACGACGACGGCGACGTGTGGAGCCCCAGCTTCGCCCCGGTCGGTGCCGCGCTGGAGTCCTACGAGTGCCGCCACGGCCTGGGCTACACCCGGATCACCTCGGCCCGCGGCGGCGTCGAGATCTCCGAACTGCTGCTCGTCCCGCTCGACGTCCCAGCCGAGATCCACCGGGTCACCGTGACCAACCGCAGCGAGGCGACCAAGGATCTGCGGCTGTTCTCCTACCTGGAGTTCTGCCTGTGGGACGCCTCCGATGACCAGACCAACTATCAGCGGAACCTCTCGCTGGCCGAGGTCGAGATCGAGGGCTCCACGATCTACCACGTCAGCGAATACCGGGAGCGGCGCAACCACTTCGCCTTCTACTCGGTCAACGCCCCGATCACCGGCTTCGACACCGACCGGGATGCCTTCATCGGACGCTGGCTGCCCCTGGCACAGGCCGAGGTGCCGCACACCGGGAGCCCGAAGAACTCGATCGCCTCCGGCTGGTACCCGATCGCCTCGCACGCCCTTGAGCTTCGCCTGGAACCCGGGGAGTCGCGAGACCTGGTCTTCGTCCTCGGCTACGCCGAGAACCCGGTCGACGCCAAGTTCGCCGCACCGGGGGTCGTCCGCAAGGACCCCGCCCGCGACCTGCTGGCCAGGTTCCGGACCGTTGAGCAGGTGGACGCTGCACTGGCCGCGCTGCGCTCCTACTGGGAGGAGTTGCTGACCGGCTTCCAGCTGCGCTCCGCGGACGAGAAGTTCAACCGCAGCGTCAACACCTGGAACCCCTACCAGTGCATGGCGACCTTCAACCTGTCCCGCTCGGCCTCCTACTTCGAGACCGGGATCGGACGTGGCATGGGCTTCCGCGATTCCAATCAGGATCTGCTCGGCATCGTGTGGATGCTGCCCGAGCGCTCCCGGCAGCGGATCCTCGACCTGGCGGCCACCCAGTTCCCGGACGGCTCGGCGTACCACCAGTACCAGCCGCTCACCAAGCGGGGGAACCACGCCCTCGGCTCCGGCTTCAACGACGACCCGCTGTGGCTGATCGTCGGCGTCTGCCACTACCTGAAGGAGACCGGCGACTGGGCGATCCTCGACGAGCAGGTGCCGTTCGACAACGATCCGGCGCTCGCCCGTCCGCTGGTCGACCATCTGATCGCCAGCTACGCCCACGTCGTGAAGAACCTGGGTCCGCACGGGTTGCCGCTGATCGGACGGGCCGACTGGAACGACTGCCTCAACCTCAACTGCTTCTCCGACACCCCCGGGGAGCCCTTCCAGACCACCGCCAATCGCGGCGACGGACGGGTCGCCGAGTCGGTCTTCATCGCCGGGCTGTTCTGCTACGCCGTGCCCGATCTGGTCGAAGTGCTGCGGACGCGTCCCGCCACCCTCGAATCCGGCGAGGCGCGGGCCGAGCGCGACCTCGCCGACGAGATGGAGGCCGCGCTCGCCACGATGCGCGCGGCGGTCGACGTCCACGGCTGGGACGGAGACTGGTTCCGGCGCGCCTACGATGCCGTGGGCGAACCGGTCGGTTCTGCCGCCAATGCCGAGGGTCAGATCTACATCGAGCCCCAGGGCATGTGCGTGATGGGCGGCCTGGGAGTCGCCGACGGGCGCGCCCGCCTGGCCCTGGACTCGGTCGAGGAGCGGCTGTCGAGCGAGCACGGCATCGCGCTGGTCGCTCCGGCCTACCAGACCTACCATCTCGAACTCGGTGAGATCTCCAGCTACCCGCCGGGATACAAGGAGAACGGGGGCATCTTCTGCCACAACAACCCGTGGGTGATCATCGCCGAGACCATCGCCGGAACTCCCGAGCGCGCCTTCGACTACTACCGCCGGATCACCCCCGCCTACCGCGAGGCGATCAGCGAAGTCCATGCCCAGGAGCCTTACGTCTACTCCCAGATGATCGCCGGCCCGGAGGCCGTCCGTCACGGCCAGGCCAAGAACTCCTGGCTCACCGGCACCGCGGCCTGGACCTATCACGCCGCCACCGGTTGGCTGCTGGGCGTCCGCCCGGGCTTCGGCGGGCTGGTGGTCGCGCCGCGGATGCCCGCCGGGTTCGGCGACTACCAGGTGACCCGCCGTTACCGCGGGGCCACCTACCACATCCAGGTGGTGGGCTCCGGCACCTCCGCGGCCGGAACCCTGACCGTGGACGGGATCCCGGTGGCAGGAGAGGTCGTCCCGGTCGCGGCGCCGGGCAGTGTCGTCGAGGTGGTCTGGACGGCGGGCTGACCCGGCCGGCTGCTCCGGCCGAATCGGCTCAGCGGGGCCTTGCGGCGCACCGTCCATGGCCGGCTACCCGGTCTCGCGCTGTCCGATGAAGGCCTGATACCAGCGGGCCGAGTCCTTCAGCGTCCGCACCTGCGAGTCGTAGTCGACGTGGACGATGCCGAAGCGCTTGGCGTAGCCCTCAGCCCACTCGAAGTTGTCCAGCAGCGACCACGCGAAGTAGCCCTTGACCGGCGCACCCTGCGCGATCGCGGCCCGCACGGCATCGAGGTGGCTCCGGTAGTAGGCCACCCGCTCCGGGTCGTGGACGGCGCCGTCGGCGCTCACCACATCGGTGAAGGCGGCACCGTTCTCGGTGACCATGAGCGGCAGGCCGGAGTATCGCCGGCTCAGCCCGACCAGCAGGTCGGTCAGGCCCCCGGGGTCGATGTTCCAGTCCATCGCGGTGCGCGGACCCGGATCGGTGACATGACGGGCGTCGTCGGCCCCAGGCCAGGGATTCGGCGAGCCGTCACGGACGCCCGCTCCGACCTTGTGGGTCGAGTAGTAGTTGAGGCCGAGCACGCTCAGCGGCTGCCTGATGGTCGCTAAATCGCCGTCACGGAGGAAGCTCCAGTCGGTCAGCGCGCTGGTGGCCGCGATCGTGAGGTCGGTGTAGCGGCCCTCGATCACCGGTGTCAGGAAGATGTCGTTGCCCACCGCGTTCGCCCGGTCGAAGGCGTCGATATCGTCCGGGTGGTCGCTGACCGGGTAGAGCTGGTGGACGTTCAGCACCGTCCCCACCTGGGTCCCCTCCCCCAGCACGCCCCGGATCGCCTGGGTTCCCAGCCCATGGGCGAGATTGAGATGGTGAGCGGCGGCGAGCGAGGCCTCCGGCTCGATCCGGCCCGGGGCGTGGACGCCCGAGGCGTAGCCGAGGAAGGCCGCGCACCACGGTTCGTTGAGCGTGGTCCACAGCGGGATCCGGTCGCCCAGCGAGCGGGCCACGATCTCGGCGTACTCGGCGAAGCGGTACGCCGTGTCACGGTTGGGCCAGCCGCCGGCGTCCTCCAGGGCCTGCGGCAGATCCCAGTGGTAGAGCGTGACCACCGGGACGATTCCGGCGTCCAGCAGTTCGTCCACCAGCCGGGAGTAGAAGTCGAGGCCGGCTGCCAGCGGAGTCCCGGTGCCCCCCGGCTGGATCCGTGGCCAGGCGATCGAGAACCGGTAGGCGCCCAGCCCCAGGTCGCTCATCACAGCGACGTCGTCGCGATAGCGGTGGTAGTGGTCGGCGGCCACCCGTCCGTCGGTGCCGTCCCGGATCGCTCCGGGCCGGGCGCAGAAGGTGTCCCAGATCGACGCTCCCCGTCCGTCGGCCTGGACCGCCCCCTCGATCTGGTAGGAGGAGGTGGCGGCGCCCCACAGGAAGTCCGGCGGAAACCCGGTCACGGCGGTCATCCCTTGACGGCGCCCTGCATGATGCCGGAGACCAGGTGACGTCCGGCGAAGACGAACACCACCAGCAGCGGAGCGGTGGCCAGCACAACCCCGGCCATGATCAGGGCCATGTCCTTGAAGTAGGAGGCCTGCAGCAGCTGCAGCGCGACCGGCAGGGTCGGGTTCGCCGAGCCCAGCACCACGAACGGCCAGAAGAAGTTCGTCCAGCTCGCGACGAAGGTGAACAACGCCAGCATCGCAGCCGCCGGACGGGCGGCCGGCAGTGCGACGTGCCAGAAGGTCCGGATCATCGAACAGCCGTCGACCCGGGCGGCCTCGACCAGTTCGAAGGGGAGCGCCTCGGAGAGGTACTGGGTCATCCAGAACACCCCGAAGGCGGTGACCAGACCAGGAACGATGACCGCGAGCACATTGCCAACCCAGCCCAGCTTGGCCATCACGATGAACAGCGGAATGATGCCCAGCTGGGTCGGCACCGCCATCGTGCCGATCACGAAGGCGAGCAGACCGTTGCGGCCGCGGAACCGGAGCTTCGAGAACGAGAACCCGGCAAGGGTGGAGAAGAAGATCACCGAGATCGACGTGATCACCGCGATGATCACCGAGTTGCCGACCGCCTGCCAGAACTTGATGTCGGAGGTCAGCACCCGGAGGATGTTCTCCAGCAGCTGTCCCTGCGGGATCAGCGAGGGCATCGGGTTCTGGGCGATGTAGGTGGCGTTGGTCGAAGCCAGCAGGAACGCGTAGTAGAGCGGGAAGGCCGAGATCACCAGGATGATCGCGAGCAGCAGGTAGGTGACCCAGCCCGGCTTCCGAACACCCTGATCAAGACCGCGCCGGCGGCGGGCCGCACGCGCCGCGCCCTTGCCGGCCACCTGCTCGATCATGCCGATCGGCATATCGGGAGCTGTGCTCATCGCTTGCCCCCCTTCGTCGACTTCAGGACCTTCGAGGCGCCGCTGGTCGCGCTGCCGGAGCTCGCGATCCGGCTGGTCAGCCAGTAGTTGAGCAGCGCGAAGCAGACGATCACGACGAAGAGGATCCACGCCACGGCCGAGGCCCGGCCGAAGTCACGCTGACTACCCCAGCCGAGTTCGTACATGTACATCGTGATGGTCATCCACTGCCGATCGTTGCCGCCGAGTCCGATCTGGTCGAACATCCGGGGCTCGTCGAAGATCTGCAGGCCACCGATGGTGGAGGTGATGATCACGAAGATCAGGGTGGGTCGCAGCATCGGGATGGTGATGGAGAAGAAGGTGCGTACCCGCGAGGCGCCGTCGACGACCGCCGCCTCGATCACATCGCGCGGGATCGCCTGCATGGCGGCGAGAATGATCAACGCGTTGTAGCCGGTCCAGCGGAAGTTCACCATCGTGGCGATGGCGACGTGGGATGCGAAGGAGTCCGCGTGCCAGCCCACCGCCGGAAGCCCGCTCGAGGTCAGGATGGCGTTCACGAATCCGGACTGGTCGGCGAACAACTGGTTGAAGATCAGCCCGACCGCAACGGGTGCGACCACGTAGGGAACCAGGACGCCCATCCGCCAGAAGGTCTTGGCCCGGAGATTGGCGTCGAGCACGGCGGCGATGACGATCGCGGCGATGATCTGCGGCACCGAGGAGAGCACGAAGATGCTGAACGTGTTGCCCATCGCCTGCCAGAAGCGTGGCTGAGCAAGGACGTAGCTGTAGTTGTCGAAGCCGGTGAATCCCTTGTTGCCGGTGATCAGGCCCCACTCGTGCACCGAGACGAAAGCGGTGTAGAGCAGCGGGAACAGACCGACCAGTGCGAATAGCAGGAAGAACGGCGCGATGTAGAGATAGGGGGCGGACTTCACGTCCCAACGGCTCAGCGTGGTGCGCCAGGACGGCGGCCCGCTGGGGGCGGCAGCAGGTGGGTTCACCGCGGTCGGTGCGGACACGGCGTTCTCCTCGGCGAAAGCGGACTGGCAGCAAAGGTGCGTCGGGGCCAGGGCCGGTGGCCCTGGCCCCGACGCACATCAGGATTATCGTCCGTGCGGGCCGCGCTGAGCGGCCCGACACGAGCGGATCGGACTAGCCGAGGGCGGCGACGTCCGAGACCGCGGTTGCCCAGGAGTCCGCTGCGTTGTGGGTCTTGTCCACGTCCACGCGGTTGATGGCGTTGGAGATGGCGGCCCGGTAGGCGAAGTAGTTCGGGCCCTTGAAGGGGACCACGGTCACGGCGCTGGCGCGGTCAGAGAGGATCTGGCCGGTCGGTGCGTCGTTGAAGAAGGCGTTGGTGACACTCAGCAGATCGGGGCTGGTCAGAGCCTCGACCTGGCTCGGGAAGGTGCCCTTGTCCTTGAACGCCTGGATCTGCTGCTCCGGAGCGGTGAGCCAGTCGGCCAGTTCCTTGGCAGCCTCGACGTTCTTGCCCTGGGCGGGAACGGTCAGGAACGAGCCGCCCCAGTTGCCGCCGCCGCCGGGGAAGGCGTTGGCGATGTCCCAGCCCTCGACACCGGTGGCGTTGCCCTCGATGACACCGAGCATCCAGCCCGGGCACAGCATGGTGGCGAAGCCGTCGTTCTGGAAGGCGCTCTGCCAGTCCGGCTGCCACTGCTGCAGGTGCGCCGACAGGTTGTCGGTGGTGGCCGCGGTCAGGATCTGGTCGTAGATGTCCTTGATCGCCTGGTTCTGATCGAGCGGGATCAGGGTCTCCTCGGGCATCGTGGAGGAGAACGGGTTCTCAACCTGGTTCACCATGCCCTGGAAGATCGCGTCGGCCGAATCGAACCAGCCGACACCGCCGGACTTGGCGACGAACTGCTTGCCGAGATCGAAGTAGTCGGCCCACGTGCTCCCCAGTGCCTTGGCGACCTCCTCGCGATCGGTCGGAAGACCGGCCTTCTCGAACAGATCGGCGCGGTAGCAGACGCCCTCCGGGCCGATGTCGGTGCCATAGCCGACCAGCTTGCCGTCAGCGGTGGTCGCCTGTGCGACCTTCCAGTCGAGCCAGCGGCCCTCCACCGAGGGGGACGAGAGATCCGCCAGCAGATCCGCGCTCTCCATGATCTCAGGCAGCCAGTCGACCTCGACAGCGGCCACATCGGCCATGCCGGAGCCGGCGGCCAGGCCGGTCATGTACTTCTCGCGAGCCTCGTCCGAGGTCGCCGCCCTGTCGAGCTTCACCGTCACGTTCGGGTGAATCGCGGTGTAGCCGGCGATCACGTTCTCGTAGCCCATCTCGTTGAACACCGAGACGGTGAGGGTGATCGGCTCGGCCGGCGCCTCGCTGGTGGGGACATCCGTGGCGGACGGGGATGGTGTTCCGGCCGGCGTGGAACAGCCGGCCAGGAGGAGAGCTGCGGCAGCGGCAGCGGCCGTGCCTCGCAGCAGGGTGTGAGAGCGCATGAGGACTCCTTCGTCTGTAGACAACCGCGCTGAACGCCTCATCCAGTGAGTACGTCCTGAGAGCGCTTCCATTACAGTATGGAAGCGCTCTCATAGTCAAGTCCCCGCGCGTCTCAGTTCGATAACGGACGCACAGGCGAGCCCGCTGCCACCCGAACACCGACGGCGAGCCTCCCCGAGTGCACCTGTTCCCGTATCGACGTCTCTGCACCGACCCAGCCCAGTCCCGCCCTGGTCGGGATCGTCGCGGGAGCGTTCAGGGTTGTCCCCCATGGTGGGACGCCGGTGCGCCGGGAAGGATGGAGTCCATGAACCTCCCTGCCCGCCGGACCCGCGAGAACGCCGTGCTGACCGGCGTCTGCGCCGGGCTGGCGCGCCGCTGGGGAGTCGACGCCAACCTGCTGCGGATCGCGCTGATCATCCTCTCCTTCGTCTCCGGACTGGGGCTCGTGCTCTACGGCGTGGGGTACCTGGTGCTGCCGACCGACGATGCCACACCGGCACCGGTCCACCGGCTGCTGCCGTTCACCAAGGACTGGCCGCTGCCGGCCCTGGCGGTCACCCTCGCCGCGCTCGGCTTCGTCGGCTTCGGAATGGTGGGGGGCTGGTCCGGCGTCGGGCTGCTGCCGGTACTGGTGGCACTGGGCATCTGGTACGCCGCCAGCCGGCGGGGCGGACGCCCGGTCGCCTCGCCCGATCCCACCCCGTTCGAGCGGGCCGCCGAGGCGTGGCGACTCCGGCTGATCGAGCACCAATCGAACTCCGGTGCCACGCTGGCCATCCCCGCGTCGACGACGGCGTCCCTCGCACCCGTCGTCCCGCCCACTCCCGCGCCGTCCGAACTCGCTCGTCGCCCACGCGAACGCAACAACCGGCTGTGGTGGCTGGCGCTGGGATTGATGACGATCGGCTGCATCGCCGTCGCTCTCGCCCCGATGGGAGCGGGCGTGCACATCGCAGGGCTGGATTACCTGGCGGTCATCCTGATCAGCCTCGGTGTCACCCTGCTGGTGGGGACCTGGCTGGGCCGCCCCCGCCTGATGGGCCTGGTGACGGTCCTGGTGATGCTCGCCACCGGCATCACCTGGGTGGCGCAGTCACCTTACGCACCTCACGCGGCGGGCAACGTCCGGGTGGCCGATCAGAGCTACGCCTTCACCTCGGCGGACGACCTGACCGACCCGATCTCGTACACCGCCGGCTCGCTCGACCTGGACTTCACCCAGCTCGCGCTGTCCGCGGACGCCACGGCAGCCGTGGACCTGGGGGCAGGCGAAGTCATCCTCCGGCTCCCCGAGGAGGTGAACTCCGTCGTGACCTGGCAGGTCGGGCTCGGCGAGGTCACCATCGCCGGTTCGGAGAATCAGGCCGGAGCAAACCTGACCGGCGACCTGGAGCACCAGATCTCCGATGACGCACCCACCGTGACCATCGCCGTCACCCTCGGCGCCGGCAGCCTGGAGGTGCAGCCATGAAGCTCGACATCGCCGCCTTCGGCCTCGGTGCCCTCGCCCTCACCCTGGGCGGGCTCGCCTTGTGGGCCTCCTACGGAGAGATCAACTGGCTGCTGGCGAGCCGGGCCGCTCCCATCGTCCTGATCGTCATCGGCATCGCGATGCTGATCCTCTCCAGACTCCGTACTCGCTAGTTATCGAAAGGAAACAACAATGAACACTCCCCTGACCCGCTCCCGCACCGACAAGTTCATCGGCGGCGTCTGCGGCGGCCTGGCCAAGTCGCTGGGCATGGACGCCAGCATCGTGCGGATCATCACCGTCGTGCTGGCCGTCTTCACCCAGATCGGCTGGATCGCCTACCTGGTGCTGTGGGCGGTGCTGCCGCAGGAGGGCGGCGGCCCGACCGGCATCGACGAGGCCAAGCGCATGTTCACCTCGAACACCACCCCGCCGCGCGACCCCGACATCCCCAACGGCGACGACCTGCGCTGATCCGCGGATTCCATCGAGCGCCACTCTTCGCGTCGAGCGCCATACCCTAGGGGCAAGCGTTCGACGCTGAGGGTGGCGCTCGGTGCATTCAGCGGCGACGTCGGCCCCGTTTCGGGCGTCACTCCCACTCGATGGTGCCGGGGGGCTTGCTGGTGATGTCCAGCACCACCCGGTTCACCTCGGGGACCTCGTTGGTGATCCGCGTCGAGATGCGTTCCAGGACGTCGTAGGGCAGCCGGCCCCAGTCGGCGGTCATGGCGTCCTCGCTGGTCACCGGACGCAGCACGATCGGGTGGCCGTAGGTGCGTCCGTCACCCTGCACCCCGACCGAGCGGACGTCGGCCAGCAGCACCACCGGGAACTGCCAGATCTCACCGTCCAGGCCGGCGGCCGTCGTCTCCTCGCGGACGATCGCATCCGCGCCGCGCAGGATACGCAAGCGCTCGGCGTCCACCGCCCCGACGATCCGAATCCCCAAGCCGGGGCCGGGGAACGGGTGGCGTCCGACGATCTTCTCCGGCAGGCCCAGCTCGCGGCCGACCTGGCGGACCTCGTCCTTGAACAACTCGCGCAGCGGTTCGACCAGCTCGAACTCCAGATCCTCCGGCAGCCCGCCGACATTGTGGTGGCTCTTGATGTTGGCCGCACCCTCGCCGCCGCCGGATTCCACCACGTCGGGGTAGAGCGTCCCCTGCACCAGGAAGCGGACCGGCGCACCTTGGGGGGCCGACGCGATCAGCTCGCGCTCGGCGGCCTCGAAGACCCGGATGAACTCGCGTCCTATGATCTTGCGCTTGGCCTCCGGGTCGGTCACCCCGGCCAGGAAGCCGAGGAACTGGTCCGCAGCGTCCACGGTCTTCAGGGTGGCGCCGGTGGCGGCCACGAAATCCTGCTCGACCTGCTCGCGCTCCCCCGCCCGCAGCAGCCCGTGATCGACGAAGACGCAGGTCAACTGGTCGCCCACCGCACGCTGGACCAGGGCCGCCGCGACCGCGGAGTCGACGCCGCCGGAGAGCCCGCAGATCACCCGGTCCGAACCGATCTGGGCTCGGATCCGCGCCACCTGGTCGTCAAGGATGCTGGTGGGGGTCCAGGTCGGACGGCAGCCCGCGATGTCGTACAGGAAGTGCTCCAGCACCCGCTGGCCGTGCTCGGAGTGCAGCACCTCGGGATGCCACTGGACGCCGGCCAGCCGGCGTTCCACGTCCTCGAAGGCCGCCACCGTCGCTCGCGGCGAGCGGGCGGTGACCAGGAACCCCTCGGGCGCCGCCGTCACCTCGTCGCCGTGGGACATCCACGACGTGAGGGCGGGCGGCAGTCCGCGCAGCAGCGTCCCGGGCTCCAGCACCGACACGGTCGTCCGGCCGTACTCCCGCTGCCCGGTCCGGGCAACGGTGCCGCCGAGCGCCTGCGCCATCGCCATGAAGCCGTAACAGATGCCGAAGACCGGCACCTGGTGAGCGAGTAGATCGGCGTCCAGCTGTGGCGCGCCGGGCTCGTACACCGAGCTGGGCCCACCCGAGAGGATCACCGCGGACGGCCGCCGCGCCAGGATGTCGGCGACGCTGGCGGTGTGCGGCACGATCTCGGAGTAGACCCGTGCCTCCCGGACGCGTCGGGCGATCAGCTGCGCATACTGGGCGCCGTAGTCGACGACCAGCACCAGGTCATGCTCAGGGGTCATGCGCGGCAGTCTATTGGCCCCACCCGGGCGGGCTCCCCCAAGCCGGTTTCTCGGTCTGGCGCAGCAGCCCGCGACCGTCCCGGACGGACTCTTCCACCGCCTGCCCTTCAGTTCGGGTCACTGAGCCTGGCCAGGGCGGCTTCGATGCGACGGGCGCGAGTCTCGGGGCGCTTGGCCTCCAGGATCGCCCGCACGTGTTCGCGGCGGTGGCTGGGCGGCAGCGCGTCGAAGGCCGTACGGGCGCCGGGCTGGGCGTCGAGGGCGGTGGCGAAGTCGTCCGGCAGTTCGATCGTGCGCTCCGCGGTGTCCACTTCGATGACCGCGTGCACCGCCTCCCCGATCTCCACCCCCAACTCGGCTCGGGCAGCCTTTGAGAGCCCGAGCAGGTTGCGTCCGCCCCTCACGGCGAGGCGCAGCCGCGCCGTCCGGTCGCCGATCGTCAGCTTGACCGCGGCCCGTCTGCCGCCGCCGAGTTCTTCCACCTGCTCATCGCTGAGCACGATCGCGGCAGCGGGTCCACTGGCCTCGACGACGGTATCGATTCGTAGCACCATCGACCGATGGTGGCCCGCAACCGCCGATCCCGCAAGAGTCCGCCCTGGGAACCGACCCGATCGTGGGCACTCGGGTGCCAGTCGCGCCGGTAGCACAGCGGAGTCTTGCGGTACGGAACGGGTTGACCGTGCCTTGAGAACTGGGCTACCGTTCCGGCCATGTTCTCGACGCACGCCGCACTGATGTGTTGCTGTCGCGTGCCGTCGATGGACTGCTGTCGCGCGAACTGAGTCGTTCCCGCTCGACATCCACTCCATCCGACGCCCGGAAGCTCCTGGGTGCGGGTTCCGCGTCTCCAGGGCTCCCGGCCCAGCCAGCAAAGTCCCGCTTCACAGGAGATCCGATGACCCTCAGCCCCGACACTCTCGCCGTCCACGCCGGCCAGGAGGATGCCGACCCGGCGACCAACTCCCGCGCCGTTCCGATCTACCAGACCACCTCGTACGTCTTCGACGACACCCAGCACGCCGCTGACCTGTTCGCGCTCCGGGTGCCCGGCAACATCTACACCCGGATCATGAACCCCACCCAGAACGTGTTCGAGACCCGGGTGAACGCCCTGGAAGGCGGCATCGGCGCGCTGGCCACCGCCTCCGGCTCGGCCGCAGTCACCTACTCGGTGCTCAACCTGGCTTCGGCCGGCGACAACATCGTCGCCCTGTCGACTCTCTATGGCGGCACCTACGCACTGTTCGCCCACACCCTGCCGCAGTTCGGCATCGAGACCCGGTTCGTCGATCCGGAGCGTCCGGAGGACCTCGCCCGGTACGTCGACGACCGCACCCGGCTGGTCTTCGGCGAGACCATCGGCAACCCGGCGATCAACGTGATCGATCTGGATGCCTGGTCGGCCGCCGCGCACGCCCAGGGGCTGCCCTTCATCGTGGACAACACGGTGCCGACTCCGATCCTGTCCAAGGTCTTCGAGCACGGCGTGGACATCGCCGTGCACTCCGCCACCAAGTACCTCGGCGGCCACGGCACCACGATCGGAGGCGCGATCGTGGATTCGGGCAACTTCGACTGGACGGCGCACGCCGAGCGCTTTCCCGGCCTCACTTCGCCGGACGGCGCCTACCACGGCGTGGTGTGGACCGAGGCCGTCGGCGCGGCCGCCTACATCATCCGGGCTCGCACCGTGCTGTTGCGCAACACCGGCGCCGCGATCTCGCCCTTCAATGCCTGGCAGTTGCTGCAGGGTCTGGAGACCCTGCACCTGCGGCTGGAGCGCCATTCGTCGAATGCCCTGGCGGTCGCCCGCTACCTGGAGCAGCACCCCGCCGTGGGATGGGTGAACTACCCCGGGCTGGAATCCTCGCCGTCCAAGGCCGTCGCCGACCGGGTGTTCACCGGACGCGGCTACGGCGGCATCCTCTCCTTCGGCCTGAAGGCCGGACGCGAGGCCGGCAGCAAGTTCGTCGAGGCGCTGACCCTGTTCAGCCATCTGGCGAACATCGGCGACGCGAAGTCGCTGGTGATCCACAACGCCACCACCACCCACTCCCAGCTCACCGAGGACGAGTTGGTCGCAGCCGGGGTCGCCCCGGAAATGGTCCGGCTCTCGCTGGGCATCGAACACCCCGACGACCTGATCGCGGACATCGAGCAGGCGCTCGCCAAGATCGACCAGTCCCTGGCCGCCGCGGTCTGAACAGCTGACTCGGCACCGACGCAACACGAAGGAAAGAAGGAACAACTGATGGCCTACTTCAAAGATGCGACCGAACTCATCGGGCGCACCCCGCTGGTCAGGATCAACCGTCTCTACGGCGACGCTCCGGCAACCGTCCTGGCCAAGCTCGAGTACTACAACCCGGCCAACTCGGTGAAGGACCGGATCGGTGTGTCGATCATCGACGCCGCCGAGGCGGACGGCTCGCTGCAGCCCGGCGGCACCATCGTCGAGGGCACTTCGGGCAACACCGGCATCGCGCTGGCCTGGGTGGGCGCGGCCCGCGGCTACAAGGTGATCATCACCCTGCCTGAGACCTTCTCCAAGGAGCGTCGTGCGGTGCTGCGGGCACTGGGCGCCGAGCTGGTGCTCACCCCGGCCGCTGAGGGCGTCCCGGGCGCGAACGCGAAGGCCGAGGAGATCGCTGCCAACACCCCGGGTGCGATCGTGGCCCACCAGTTCGACAACGCCGCCAACGTCGAGATCCACCGCAAGACCACGGCCGAGGAGATCTGGGCCGACACCAACGGCGAGGTCGACATCGTCGTGTCCGGCGTGGGCACCGGCGGCACCATCACCGGTGTCGGGCAGGTGCTGAAGGAGCGCAAGCCCTCGGTCAAGCTCTACGCGGTGGAGTCGGCGGAGTCGGCGGTGCTCTCCGGCGAACCGAAGGGCCCGCACAAGATCCAGGGCATCAGCCCGGGCTTCATCCCGTCCATCCTGGATCTCGATGTGGTCGACGGGATCATCAAGGTCAGCTCCGATGACGCGATCGAGTGGGCTCGCCGGGTCGCCAAGGAGGAGGGCCTGCTGCTGGGCATCTCGTCCGGTGCCGCGTTGCGGGCGGCCAAGGAACTGGCCGAGGATCCGGCCAACGCCGGCAAGACGATCGTGGTCGTCACCCCGGACTGGGGCGAGCGCTACCTGAGCACCCCGCTGTACGCCGATCTGCTCGACTGACGCATCGCACCCCCATACCTTCGGCCCGCCCCTATCGGATCTCAGGGGCGGGCCGAAGCTCGGTTTCGTAGCTGTCCCAGCCCTGGTCGAGGACGCGGAAGCCCGCGTCGAGCATCGCTGCCGAATCGGAACTCGCCGCAGCCAGCAGCTGCAACTGCAGCACGAATCGCGCGTAGACCCGGATCTCCTCGCTCGGCTCGGAGAGTCCGAACTCGGTCGCGATCGCCGCCGCGAGGGAGTCCTCGTGACGCACCCACATCCGCGCGCCGTAGTCCCTCAGCGCGGGGTTCGCGTTGAGGAACTCCATGAAGCGCCGCGTCACCTCGCCGCCGTGCTCGGCGATGTTGGCTTCGCTCTCTGCGACGTAGAAGCCGTGGAGCGCCCCGGTTATCGAGGTCCCCGGCGACCGGTCGCGGACGGCGGCCACCAGGCGAGCGCGCTGCTCGTCGTCCTCGTCGAAGACGAGCGCCTCCTTCTGCGGGAAGTGGGCGAAGACCGTGGTCGGAGAGACATCTGCCTGGTCGGCGATCTCACGGATGCTCACATTGTCGAAGCCACGTTCCAGGAAGAGCCGGGTGGCTGCGTCCGAGATCGCCTTGCGCGTCGCGGCCTTCTTTCGCTCCCGGCGGGACGGAGTCTGGGTCATGTCGCCATCTTAGCGGTATCGCACTCAAATCGGATTGACATCAAAACTGGTACGAGTACAGTTTCGGTGTGACTTCACTCAATCTCCCCTCGAGTCCGCCCACGGGCACCCGCCGTGCCTGGGTCATGCTCATCTCCATCACCATGCTCAATGTCATCGGCATGACCGTCGTCCTGCCGGTGCTGCCGTTCGTCGTCGCGCGCTACGTCGGCGAGCAATCGCAGCTCGCCGTCTGGGTCGGCGTGCTGGAGACGGTCAATGCCCTGTGCGCCTTCCTGGTCGCGCCGCTGTTCGGTGGCCTGTCCGACCGCTTCGGCCGGCGTCCCGTGATCATCCTGGCCGCGTTCGGCGCGGCGGTCGGCTACGCCCTGTTCGGCATCGGCGGCTCGATCTGGATGCTGCTCGCCGGCCGCATCGTCGCAGGCATCACCTCAGGCGACATGCCCGCCCTCTTCGCCTACGCCGCAGACATCACCCCTGCCGCGGAGCGCGCCAAGCGCTTCGGCCTGCTGGGCGCCCTGAACGGCATCGGTTTCATGATCGGCCCGGCGCTCGGAGGCCTGCTGGCCGTGATCGACGTCGACCTGCCGGTCTTCGTGACGGCCGGCATCACGCTGCTGGTCGCGATCCTGAGCCTCTTCCTGCTGCCCGAGAGCCTCCGACCCGAGAAGCGCACCACCAGACTGGAGATCGAGGAACTCCATCCGGTGAGGGTGTTCAGCAGGGCTTTCGCGCGCCCCAACCTGCGCGGGCTGCTGGTGGCGCTGATCCTGATCGGCATCCCCTTCGGCATGTTCGTCAACAACTTCAGCGTGCTCGCGCTCGACCAGGTGGGCTGGAGCCCGACGGAGGTAGGCCTGCTCACCGCGGCCATCGGTGTCCTCGACATCATCCTGCAGGGCGGCCTGATGCAGGTCCTGCTGCCCCGTATCGGCGAACGCGGCGTTGTTGTCGCCGGCGTCGTCGCGCAGGCGGCCGGGCTGCTCGCCCTCGCCCTGGTCGGCTCCCTGCTGGCCCAGCCGTGGCTGTTGATCATCGGCACACTCGCCCTCGGCGGCGGCCAGGGCCCGGCCACCGCGGCCATGGACGGCGTCCTGTCGCAGCAGGCCGGCGACGACGAACAGGGCTGGATCGCCGGCGTCATCCAGTCGCTGACCACCGCCGTCAACGTCCTGGCGCCGCTGCTGGCGGGCGTGCTGTACGCCACCATCGCCCACTCGGCCCCGTACTGGCTCGGCCTGGCCCTGATGATCGCCGCCGGGGTCGCGTTGAGCCGCGCCCGGTTCGCCAGCCCGTCCAGACGACCGGCGGACGGCGAACCCGTGGTGGCCGGCGTGCACTGAGGCCCGCGCTGGCCTCGCCGGGTGCCCGAAGCAGCCAGGCCGCGGGAGTTGACACTGGACCGCACCGGTGGGGACAGTGCTCCCAGGCCAGGGATCGGAGGAGGACCATGCATCCACTGTTGCGGGCAGCCCGGAACCGGATCCGGGAGGATCTGGACGCCGCCATGCGCGAGGATCCCGCGGCCACCTCGCGGATGCTGGTCGCGCTGAGCTACCCCGGGGTGCACGCGGTGTGGGTGTACCGGCTGGCGCACAAGCTCTGGCTGCGCGGCCCGGTGTTCAAGCCGCTGGCGCGGATTCTCTCCCAACTCGCACGGTTCTTCACCGGCGTGGAGATCCATCCCGGCGCGACGATCGGGCGGCGGTTCTTCATCGACCACGGCATGGGTGTGGTGATCGGCGAGACCGCCGAGGTGGGTGACGACGTGCTGATGTACCACCAGGTCACCCTCGGCGGGCGTTCCCGCGGCCGGTTCAAGCGGCATCCCACCATCGGCAGCAATGTGCTGCTGGGCGCGGGTGCGAAGATCATCGGTCCGATCACGATCGGGGACGGCACCAAGATCGGCGCCAACGCCCTGGTCGTGAAGGACGTCCCGCCGAACTCGGTGGTGACGGGGATCCCAGCCAACACCTCCCCCGGCGACATCGTCGCCTGATCGACGGCCAGGTCCCGGCGTCCGCGCGCCGGCGCCCGGATCGTCACGCCGGCAGACCTGTGGACCGCTCCACCCCCGGTCGCGGGATGATGCCCACTTCCTGGGGCGCCGGACGCCGTCGAGCGGCGTCCCCTAGGCTGGGCGGCGTGCAGACCGATCCCGAACTCGACCGCCTGCGGGGGTCGATCGACAACCTCGACACCGCGATCATCGCCCTGCTCGCCGAACGCTTCAAGATCACCCAGCAGATCGGCGTGCTGAAGCACGAGCGGGGTCTCGCCCCCGCCGACCCCGATCGCGAGGAGGAGCAGATCGGCCGGCTGCGCCAACTGGCGATCGCCTCCAACCTCGACCCCGAGTTCGCCGAGAAGCTGCTGACCTTCATCGTCGCCGAAGTGGTTCGCCACCACGAGGCGATCGCCGGGGAACACGACGTCCCACAGCAGACCGACAGCTTCGGAGGCTAGCGTGGCTGCCGACAGCGCGTCCGGAACGAAGAGGCCGCGACCACCGATGCAGGCCTGACTGCGGAGAGTTCCACCCACGATGATCAACAAGACCCTGACCGCCGCCATTCTCGGTGCCACGGCCGCCCTCGCGCTGACCGCCTGCACCGGCCCGATCGCCACGACAAGCCCTTCCCCGACCGCCAGCTCAGGCACCGCCGAAGACGACCCCTCGGCCGCGCCGGTGGTGGATCGCGATCCGCAGGGTCCGCTCCCCAGCATCACCTTCGATGCCGACGAGCTCCCGACGATGACCCCCGTCGATGCCGATCCGCCCACCGCGATCAGCGTCAAGACGCTGCAAGCCGGCACCGGCGCGACGGTCGGCCCCGACGACTTCATCACCGTCGACTACGCCGGCTTCCTGTGGAGCGATGGCAGCGAGTTCGACTCCTCCTTCGGCACCGGCGAACCGGCCGGCTTCCTGCTCTCCGAGGTGGTGGACGGCTGGACGTACGGGCTGCCCGGAACCAAGGTCGGCGACCGGGTGCTCCTGGTCGTGCCCCCGGAGTACGGCTACGAGGATCTGGAGGACGAGACCATCCCGGCCGGCTCCACGCTGGTCTTCGTGCTGGACATCCTGGACACCACATCCATCACCACCGATGCGCTCAACGATGCGACGCCGACCGGGGCCGCACTGCCCGAGGGGCTGACGATCTCCGGTGAGCTGGGCCAGGAGCCCACCTTGGTGTTCGCCGAAGACGCTCCGGAGCCGACCGAGGCCGAGACCATCGTGATCGCCACCGGCGCCGGCCCGGCCGTCACCGAGACCGACACTCTGCTCTACCATGTGGCGGGCGCGTACTGGGGTGAGGAGTCATCCTCGAGCTGGTCCGGCTCCTTCGAGCAGGCCGAGTACGGCGGCGGCGAGGAGACGATCGGCCAGACGGTCGGCTCCCGTCTGCTCCTGGTCTACCCCGCCGACGAGGAGAACGGGCTGGAGGCCGAGGCGATCGTTCTCGACCTGCTGGCCGTGGTCCCGGGCCAGTAGGCGATTCAGCAGCGGCGTCGCCGTCGGATCGCCCAGAGCGCGACCCCGGCGAGCGCGGCGCCACCGGCCAGCCAGGGAAGCCAGGCCCGCCCGCCCGCCGCGGCGCCTGGTTCGACGCCCGCCAGGCGCACCTCCCCACGTCCACCGTCGACCGTCACGACGTCCCCGGTGGCGATCCGGGAGGTCGCAGTAGCTGTCCCGAGCACGGCGGGGATGCCGTACTCCCGCGCCACGATCGATCCGTGGCTGAGCACCCCGCCGATATCGGTCACCACTCCGCCCGCGACCGCGAACAGCGGCGTGTAGGCAGGGGTGGTGATCTCGGCGACGAGGATTTCTCCCGGGGTGAAGTCTGCGAAGTCAGCGGGTCCGGAGATCACCCGCGCCGGTCCGGTCACGACGCCTCCGCTGCCGGCGTTGCCGCGCAGCACATTCCCGGTGCCGGCATCGACCTTGGCAGGCAGGAACCGGTCCCAGGCGCTCATCAGCCTGGTGACCGGCAGGTACTGGGGCGGACGTAGCAGTGCCTGCCCGCGGTGCAGCGCCTGACGCTCGGCGATCCGCTCCGCAACCCCGGACAGCGCCTGCCCGGCAACCGCCCGCTCGGCCTCCTCCCGGGTCAGCCAGAAGACCTGTTCCGAAGCCGTCAGCACGCCCGCGGCGACCAGCCGTCGTCCCAGTTCGTCCAGCAGCAGCCGCATCACCGGCCAGGCCAGGCCCTGGGCGGCCAGCGCATCCTCCCGGGCGGGCACCACCGAACTCAGCCAGGCCAGCGAGCGGGCGACCAGCCGTCGACGCACCGGATCGAGCGCGGCCAGCAACTCCGTGGTGGCGCGGACGCGGTTGTCGGCCAGCCGAGCCTGCCGGGCGAAAGGATCGACCGCCTCCCTGCCGAGGACGAAGCGCAGCGCCTGCAGGATCGGCGCCGGATCGTCGGCCGGGACCGGGTTGGCGAAGTCGAGGTTGTAGACGCTGTGTCCGTGGTCCGCCAGGTACGCGGCGAACCGCGTCCGCCACTGTTCCCACGACCGCGCCGGGACGCTGGTCGGCGCCGGCCCCCGGGCGTCGGCCGCCGGGTCGGCGAGCACCTCGGCCAGGGCGGGATCCTGGCGTACCCACTCCCCCAGCTCCCACAGCGCCTGCTCGGCCCGCAGCGGCGCGGAGTCCAGCCCGAGCAGGTAGACCTCGACCGGTTCTCGCGGCACGCCCACCAGGCTGCGGTGCAAGGCGTGCCAGCTCAGCTCGCCGGCACCCGACAGCGGGATGATCGTCTGCACGTAGGTGTAGTACCGGCAACCGGCCGCCAGCAGGCCGGTCACCCCGGCCAGCAGTTCGGGCGTCGTCAGTGACCCGGGTTCACATCCCCTCCAGGCATCGACCGCCGCGCGGTACGCGGGGAGCCCCTGCCCGCGCCAGCGCTCCAGGAAGAAGCTGCCCCCTTGATGGAACAGCAGCCGCACAGCCGGCAGCGAGGCGGCGGTCACCCGTCGCATGGTCCGGTTGGCGTAGCGGTAGTACGCGTAGCCGTTGACGGTGGGGAAGCCGACGTCCAGCCCGGCCAGCGCGTTCTCGGGGCGGCCGACAGCGCGGCCCAGGTCGTCCATCAGCGCCTGCAGGCTGGCCGGAACCGCCTCGGCCATCAGATCGGCGAACAGTGGGGTGAGCGGATCGGGCAGCTGTTCGACGATGCTCGCCCGGAAGTACATGCTCCCTGGTTCGCTGGGCCACTCGTCAGGCACCTCGGTGGCCGGATCCGGCAACGCGGTGATCGGGCGAGCCTGCAGGATGTGCAGGCCGGCGGAGTCCAGCGCCCATTCGATGTCCTGCGGGAGGCCGAAATGAGCCTCGATCCGATCGCCGATCCGCGCCAGTTCGACCGCCCGCTGCTCGCTGAGCGGCGCCGGCCGCCGGTCGCCGGCGGTCCAGACCAGCTCGCCGGTGCCGAAGCGGGGGTCGGAGGCAAGGATGCCGAGATCGTCGTCACCATCGGAGTCGACCGCGTCACCCCGCCGGAAGTAGGTCACGCAGTGGTCGGCCCGGTCGATCACGAAGGTGTCGGGGTTGACCGTCCCGGCGACCACGGCCTCACCCAGCCCGCGGGCGGCGGTGATCATGGTCTCGCGGCGGTTGCCGGTGACCGGGTTGGCGGTGAACATCACCCCGGCCGCTTCGGCAGCCACCATCAGCTGGACCACCACCGCGATGCCGAGGCCTGCCTCGTCCACCGCGTGCTCACGTCGGTAGGCGACCGCACGCTCGGAATACAGCGAGGCCCAGCACTCGGCAACGGCGGTGACCACCGCGTCCTCGCCCGCGACGTCCAGGAAGGTCTCCTGCTGGCCGGCGAAACTGGCCTCGGCCAGATCCTCCGCCGTGGCCGAAGAGCGGACGGCGACCCGTGCGTCCGAATCCCCCACCAGCTCTCGCCACGCCGTCCGGATCTGCTCGGCCACCTCGGCGGGCACCGAGCCGTCCGGGTTGCGACGGCGGTGGGCCTGCGTGGTCACTACGTAGCCGCGGGGCACCTCGAAGCCCGCCCGGATCAACTCCCCCAGATTGGCGGCCTTGCCGCCCACCAGCGCCAGATCCCCAGCACCCACCTGCTCCAGCCACACGATGGCGGACATCGACACTCCTTCGCCACGACACCGCGGACGGCGGCTGGCTTCGAGCCTATGCCGCCACTCGCTGCGGCGGGGGCGGATCGGTTGCCACCGGCAGGTGATCCATGGTCTCGACAAGCTCGACCTCGACAACCAGCGCTTCCCTACGGAACCGCGCGCCGCAGGATCAGGTAGGCGGAAATCGCCAGCGCAGCGGCGAAGGCAAGCATCCAGCCACCCAGCGAGAGCGGCGTCTGGACGACGAACCAGCCGCCGAGCTGGAGCCACCAGTTCTGCCAGGAGACCAGGGCGAGCAGGCCCACCAGCACCAGCCCGAGACCGATCAGCACCGCGGTGAGCACCGTGCCACCCCAGCGCTTGTAGATCGTCGCGGCCCAGAAGCCCGACTGGAAGAAGACCATCGTCAGGGCGAGGAAGAACACCCAGGCGTGGTACCACGGGCCATCGGTCACCCAGACGATGTTGAACATGTCGGAGTTGACACCCCAGCCGCTGGTCGCCCGCTCCAGCGGCGCCAAGGCCACATAGATGGTCGCCACGATCGCTCCGGAAGCGACCGCGACCAGCGTGGTGCCGAGGAAGAAGGTGCGTCGGGTCACGCTGAGCGCCTGGGAGAAGGGGAAGGTCAGGGTGAGGCTCTGGACGCCGATCACGGCGAAGTACCACAGCGGCGCCTGCGCGGCCCCGTTGAAGCCGTCGGTGCCAGCCGGAACGCGCAGGATGGCGAAGATCAGCCAGCTGATCACGAAGGCCGCCCCGATGATCAGCAACGGCACCCAGACGAAGGTCTGCTTGTTGATCAGCTGCATCCGCGCAACCTTGAGCACCCGGTTCATGCCGCCACCTCCTGATGGCCGTTGGTCCAGTCGTCGCGCATGGTGAGCCGCACGACGAGTTGCTGCAGCGAAACCGGCGCCAGATCGAGCCCGGCTTCGGCGATCCGCCGCCGATCGGCGGCCGAGAGCTCACCGAACACCGTCGCGCTGGTCACCCGGCCGAGGCTCTCGCGATGGATCACCTCCCGGCCGGCGACGAACTCCTCGACCTCCGCTGCGCCGCCGACGATCGTCGCGGCCCGAGAGCGGATGGCGTCGGTCTCGTCGTCCAGCAGGATGCGGCCACGCTCGACCACGATCACCCGCTCCAGCAGGTTCGCGACCTCGTCGATCAGGTGCGAGGAGAGGATGATCGTGCGGGGATGTTCGGCGTAGTCCTCCAGCAACCGGTCGTAGAACAACTGCCGGGCGACCGCGTCGAGGCCGAGGTAGGGCTCGTCGAAGAAGGTGATCTCAGCCCGGCAGGCCAGCCCGATGATCACTCCGACCGCGGACTGCTGACCACGGGAGAGCTTCTTGATCGGCTTCTTCATGGGCAGATGGAAGTCGTCCACCAGCCGAGCGGCGAGGCCGGCGTCCCAGTTGGCGAAGAACAGGCTGGCCATCTTCAGCGCGTGCCGCGCGGTGGCGTCGTCAGGGTACTTCTGGCTCTCGCGCACGAAGCACAGCCGCGGCAGTACCCGCTCGTTCTCGTACGGGTGCTCACCGAAGACGCGTACCGTCCCCGAGCTCGCGAAGTTCTGGGCGGTGAGGATCGACATCGCCGTCGTCTTGCCCGCGCCATTGCGGCCCAATAGGCCATAGATCGTGTCGGCCTCGATGGCGAAGCTGACGTCGTCCAGGGCGAGGGTGTCCCCGTAGCGCTTGGTGAGGTGGCTGGCCTGGATCACGGCGGTCATGACGGGGCTCCTTCGGTGGGGGCATGGGTATGGATCAGCGCGGTCACGTCCTCGATGGCCAGGCCCAGGCGTGCGGCCTCGGCCAGCATCGGGCGCAGATAGCTCTCGGCGAAGGTCGCCCGCCGGCGGGCGAGCAGTGCCTCGCGGGCGCCGGCGGCGACGAACATGCCGATCCCCCTTCGCTTGTAGAGCGTCCCGGATTCGACCAGCATGTTCACTCCCTTCGCTGCGGTGGCCGGGTTGATGCGGTAGAACGCGGCGAGTTCGTTGGTGGAGGGCGCCTGGGTTTCCTCGGGCAGGCTCCCGTCGACGATCGAGTCCTCGATCTGCTCGGCGATCTGCAGGAAGAGCGCCCGTCCCTCGTCGATCACGGTCCACCTAACTCCATCGGTTCATTAGTCTACTAACTAACCAAAGAAGGCGCGACAAGTCAACCCCCGCTGGTTGCGCAAGGCACGCAAGAAGAGTGCGTATACTTGCAGTCATGGCGGGTCGACTTTCCACGGTTGCGGAGAAGGTGGGGGTCAGCGAGGCAACGGTCTCGCGGGTGCTGAACAACAAACCAGGCGTGTCGCAGGCGACGCGGGACGCTGTCCTCACCGCGCTCGACGTTCTCGGTTACGAGCGGCCGACCAAGCTGCGGGGGGACCGTAACCGACTGGTCGGCCTGGCACTGCCCGAACTGGGCAATCCGATCTTTCCGGCTTTCGCCGAGGTGATCGGCGGCGCACTGGCGCAGCAACGCTTCACCCCGGTCCTCTGCACCCGCACCGCAGGCGGCATCACCGAGTCGGAGTATGTCGATCTCCTGCTCGACCAGCACGTTTCCGGGGTGATCTTCGTCAGCGGACTGTTCTCCGAGCGCGCCGCCGACCACAGTCACTACCGGCGCCTGGAGGCGCTCCGCCTGCCGGTGGTCCTGGTGAATGCCGCCGTTGAGTCGATGCCCTTCGCCCGGGTCTCCTGCGATGACGACCTGGCGATGCAACAGGCCCTGGGACACCTACTCTCACTAGGGCATGAACAGGTCGGCCTGCTGTTGGGACCGCAGGATCACGTACCCTCCCAGCTCAAGCTCGAAGGTGCCCGCAAGATGGCGCGCCGCGAGGGCCGCGACCTCGATCCTGCGCTCGTGGTTCACAGCCAGTACTCACTCGAGGCCGGGCAGGCTTCGACCACCCAACTCATCGAGGCCGGTGCCACGGCGATCGCCTGCGCCTCCGACATGCTGGCACTGGGCGCGATCCGGGCGGCGCGCCGGGCGGGCCTCAGGGTTCCGCAGGACATCTCGGTGGTCGCCTTCGAAGACTACAAACTGATGAACTCCACCGAGCCTGCGCTGACCACGGTGCGCCAGCCCATCGAGCCGATGGGAAGGGCCGCCGTCGACCTGCTGGCGCGCATGATCACCGGACTGGACGCCCCCGCCCAGGAACTGTTGTTCGAGCCGGAACTCGTCGTCCGGTCCTCCACCGCCGCCCGTCACTGACCGACCGGATCGGCCGGTACCGCAGCCCTCCCGGCCGCTGACGCGACCGCCGTGCTGCCGCATGGTCGCGATTTGATAACGGAGCAGTCTAGTTCTTGCGTAATACTCGTTCGAGTCTTACGTTTGGTTTGTCGCATAGCGAAGGGCTGCGACTGAATCGAGACGAGGTGGTCTCTCGTGACCGAGGTTTCGCCGGATGCCTGGTGGCGGCACGCCGTGATCTACCAGATCTATCCACGAAGCTTCGCCGACGGCAATGGCGATGGCACCGGAGACCTGGCGGGGGCGCGCTCCCGGTTGCCCTACCTGCGGGATCTGGGGATCGACGCCGTCTGGTTCACCCCGTGGTACCTCTCCCCGCTCGCGGACGGCGGCTATGACGTCGCCGACTATCGCGCCATCGACCCGGCGTTCGGCACCCTGGCGGAGGCCGAGGCCCTCATTCGGGAGGCCGCAGCGCTCGGCATTCGCACCATCATCGATGTCGTCCCCAACCACGTCTCCGATCGGCACCCCTGGTTCCAGGCCGCCCTGGCCGCCGGTCCGGGGTCGCCGGAGCGCGCCCGGTTCTGGTTCCATCCCGGGCTGGGCGAGAACGGCGACCAGATCCCGACCCACTGGGAGTCCAGCTTCCAGGGCGGCACCTGGAGCCGTACCACCAACCCGGACGGAACCCCCGGCGAGTGGTACCTCCACCTTTTCACCGCCGAACAGCCCGACCTCAACTGGAACCACCCCCAGGTCCGCGCCGAGCACGAGGCGGTGCTGCGGTTCTGGTTCGACCGAGGTGTCGCCGGTATCCGGATCGACTCCGCTGCCGTGATCATCAAGGACGCCGGCTTCCCCGAGGTGCCGGCCGACGCCGCCACGATCCCGGCGGGTGGCCACCCGTTCATCGACCGCGATGAGATCCACGACGTCTACCGCTCCTGGCGGGCGGTTGCCGACTCCTACGACCCGCCACGGGTCCTGGTCGGTGAGATCTGGCTGCCCGACGTGGAGCGCTTCGCCGCCTACCTGCGTCCCGACGAGATGCACACCGCCTTCAACTTCGACTTCATGTCCCGGCCCTGGGACGCCGCCGAGTTGCGCCGGTCGATCGACACCACCCTGGCCGCCCACCGATCGGTCGGCGCACCGGCCACCTGGGTGCTCTCCAACCACGACGTCACCCGGCCGGTCACCCGCTACGGCCGCCAGGACAGCGGCTTCGCCTTCGCCGCCAAGCGATTCGGCACCCCCACCGACCTCGCGGTCGGAACCCGCCGGGCACGAGCCGCCTGCCTGCTGACCGCGGCGCTGCCGGGCTGCCTCTACCTCTACCAGGGCGACGAGCTCGGCCTGCCCGAAGACGAAGAGCTCCCGCTGGACGTGATCCAGGATCCGATGCACTACCGCTCCGGCGGAATCGACCCCGGCCGCGACGGCTGCCGCGTCCCACTGCCGTGGACGGCGCAGCCCGACGATGCTTTCGGCTTCTCCGCTCCGAGCCCGTCGGCCCCGGACGGTCGACAGGGTCAGCACTCAGGCGTCCTGGTCGCCGCCCGGGCCTGGCTGCCCCAGCCCGACTGGTGGGGCCGGTATGCCGTCGACCACCAGACCGCAGACCCCGGCTCGATGCTGTCGCTGTACCGTAGCGCCCTCGCGATCCGCCGAACCAGCGACGACCTGCGGCACGGCGACTTCCACTGGTGGGATCTCGGACCCGACGTCCTGGCCTTCACCCGCGGCCGGCTGGCCTGCATCGTCAACCTCGGCGACGGCCCGCTCCGGCTGCCCGCCACGGCAGGGACCCTGCTCGCCAGCGAGCCGCTCACCGACTCCGCCAACCTGGAGCGCGACACCGCGGTCTGGTTGCGGATGCCCCCCGTCCTCCACCAGACAGACCGCCAAACGCCCGCCGTCGCGGCACCTGCCGAGACCGGGCACGACCACCCAGAAAGGAACTGACAACGATGTCCGCAACTACCCGCAGGGTGATCACCTGCATCGGTGCGTTCGCGCTCGCCGCGACCGTCACCGCCTGCGGTGCACCCGCAGCCACCACCACGGCACCGGCACCCACCGATGCCGCCACCACGACCACGGCCCCCGAGCCCGTCGAGCTCTCGGTCGTCGGCCTGCTGCCCGGCGCCACTCCCGAGGCGCAGGCGAACCTCGCCAACCAGGTGCAGGAGTTCGAAGCGGCCAACCCAGACATCAAGGTCACCACCCACGAGTACGAGTGGAAAGCCACGACCTTCGCGGCCGACCTCGCCGGTGGCACGCTCCCCGATGTCTTCGAGATCCCCTTCACCGACGCCAAGACCCTGATCGCCAACGGCCAGATCTCGGACATGAACGACGTCCTCTCGCTGCTGCCGTTCGGTGGCCAGTTCAACCCCAACGTGCTGCAGTACGGCCAGGGCCCCGACGGACACGTCTACGCGATCCCGGCGAAGTCGATCTACGGCATCGGCATGCACTACAACCGGGAGCTGTTCACCAAGGCCGGGCTCGATCCGGACAAGCCGCCGGCAACCTGGGACGAGGTCCGCAGCTACGCCAAGCAGATCGCCGAGTCCACCGGGGTCGCCGGCTATGCCCAGATGGCACAGTCGAACACCGGCGGCTGGCAGCTGACCGTCGCCACCTACGCCCGGGGCGGCCAGATGGAGCGCATCGGCGCCGACGGCGCGGCCACCGCGACCCTCGACAACGCCCAGACCAAGGCCGCGCTTTCCTACCTGAAGGAGTTGCGCTGGACGGACAACTCGATGGGTTCCGACTTCACCTATGACTGGGGCACCATCAACCAGGCGTTCGCCGCCGGCCAGATCGGCATGTACACCTCCGGCCAGGATGTCTACACCTCCCTGGTGCAGGCCAACGCGATTAATCCCGACATCTATGGGCTCACGATGATCCCGCTGGAAGGCTCCGGAGCGGGCGTCCTCGGCGGCGGCACCCTGGCGGCGGTCAAGACCGGCGTCAGCGACGCGGTCAAGCAGGCGGCGGCGAAGTGGATCTCTCACTGGTACCTGGATCGCTACACCAGTGAAGAGGCCGCGCTGGCCTTCAACCAGCAGTCCTTCGATGACAACCAGCCGGTCGGCACCCCGGAACTGCCGATCTTCTCCCAGGAGAACCTCGACCAGTACCGCACCTGGATCAAGCCGCTGATCAATGTGCCGCTGGACCAGATGACCGGCTTCACCTCGAAGATCGGTGACGCCAAGCTCCTCAATGAGCCGCCGGTCGCCACCCAGGATGTCTACGCCGCCCTCGACCCGGTCGTCCAGGCCGTGCTGACCGATCGCGACGCCGACATCGACGCCCTGCTCGCCGACGCCAACCAGGCCGCCCAGCGGGCGATCGACAAGGCACAGGGCTGACCTCCACCCCGTCCGATACCCCTGTCGCTGCCGTCCCGGCTATTGTCGGGACGGCAGCGGCCACACCAGGAGCGACGATGCCCGAGCCGAGCGCAGTGATCCGGCGACCCGCGTTGTGGGTGCGCCGTGGCGGTCTCACGACGCTGGCCTTCGCACTGCCGATGATCGCGATCTTCGGGATCTTCTCGCTGTGGCCGATCGCCCGCTCGATGGTGATGGCCTTCCAGGAGACCAACCTGGTCGGAGCCGCCACCTGGGTCGGTCTGGACAACTTCGCATGGGTGCTGACCGATCCCGACCTGCCAATCGCGATCCGCAACACCGCCTGGTTCGCCTTCCTGGCACTGCTCTTCGGCTTCCCCATCCCCCTGGTGGGCGCCGTCCTGATGAGTGAGGTGAAGCGACTCAAGGGCTTCTACACCGCCCTGGCCTACCTGCCGGTGGTGATTCCGCCGGTGGTCTCGGTGCTGCTGTGGAAGTTCTTCTACGACGGCGCGCCGACCGGGGTGTTCAACCAGTTGCTCGGCTGGTTCGGGCTGGGGCCGTTCCCCTGGCTCAACGACAAGTACTGGGCGATGCCGTCGCTGGTGCTGGAGGCCACCTGGGCCGGTGCCGGCGGCACCGTCATCATCTATCTGGCCGCGCTGGTCGGCGTCCCCGGCGATCTCTACGAAGCGGCCGAGCTGGACGGCGCCGGGTTGTGGCACAAGATCTGGCATGTCACCCTGCCCCAGCTGCGCGGGGTGCTCTTCATCACGCTCATCCTGCAGATCATCGCCACCGCGCAGGTCTTCCTCGAGCCCTATCTGTTCACCGGGGGCGGCCCGAACAAGGCCACCTTGACCATTCTGCTGATGATCTACAACTACGCCTTCGGCGCCTCCCTCGGTTCCGACTACGGTGCCGCGACCGCGCTCAGCATGATGCTGGCGATCTTCCTGGGGATCTTCTCCCTGGTGTACTTCCGGCTCACCAGGGCATGGAGCCAGTCATGACCACCACCATCACCCGGCCCACCACCGCGACGGTCGCGCACGCCGGCGCGGTCCACCCCGCCCGCACCCGGCGCCGCACCACCGAAGAATCCCGGGAGCGCGGCATCCTCTCCCCCTTCGACCGGCAGCGGACCCCCACCCGGATCGGCATGGCGGCGGTCAACGTCGCCCTGTTCACGGTGCTGGTGATCGCCTGCCTGGGGCCGCTGTTCCTGCTGATGAAGTTCGCGATCACCCCCACCCAGGACATCCTGCGCACTCCGCTGGCGCTGTTTCCCAACGGCGTCCGCTGGGAGAACCTCGACCAGGCGTGGAACGAAGTCCAGATCAACCGGTACTTCCTCAACACCGTGGTGATGGCGGCCGGCTCGTGGTTCTTCCAGCTGCTGGTGGCCACCACCGGCGGTTACGTGATCTCCGTGCTCCGCCCGCGCTACGCCCCGCTGCTCAACGCCATGGTGATCGCCACCTTGTTCGTGCCGGGCGTGGTCCTGCTGGTTCCGCTCTACCTCACGGTGCTCAACCCGCCGCTGATCGGCCAGTCGCTGCTCAACACCATGTGGGCGGTGTGGCTGCCGGCCGCCGCCAGCGCGTTCAACGTCGTCATCGTCAGCCGCTTCTTCGACTCGCTGCCCCGAGAGGTGTTCGAAGCCGCCCGGGTGGACGGCGCGGGCCCGGTCCGGCTGTTCTGGTCGGTCGTGCTGCCGATGAGCAAGCCCATCCTCGGCGTGGTGTCGGTGTTCGCCATCATCGCCAGCTGGAAGGACTTCCTGTGGCCGATGCTGGTGCTGAAGCTTCCCGAACTCCAGCCGCTCTCGGTACGGCTGCCGGCGATCCGCGCCCAGACCGATCTGGGCGTGTTCCTGGCCGCGCTGGCGATCTCCACCGTCGTCCCGGTGTTGGTGTTCCTGATCTTCCAGCGGCTCTTCCTGCGCGGCGCCGGGATGAGTGGCGCCGTCAAGGGCTGAGCTCAGCCCCGCCAGGTGTAGATCAGCACCGCGTACGGTCCGATGTCGATCGTCGCGCTGGCCTGCAGGCCGTCGTAGTCGTCGGGGCCGGCCTCGACGTCGCCTGAGCCACCGCGGCCGAAGTCGTCGCAGTAGATCTCGGCGTCGCTGTTGAACACCAGCTGCCAACTGCCCTCGGCGGGGAACCCGATCCGGTAGTCCCGCTGGGCGGACGCCGAAAGGTTGGCCACCACGACGACGTCATCGCTCGGGCCGTGGTCGCGCCAGCGCTGGAAGGCGATCAGGTTCGCGTCGTCGTTGTTGTGGAAGATCAGGCAGCCCTGCCCGGTCAGCCCGGCCGTCTCCCCGGCGGTGTTGAGCCGTAGCGCGACGAGATCGCGGTACAGCCGCACGATCCCGTGGAACTCCTCGTCCAGATCCCAGTCCAGCGGAACCGTGTCGCGGAACCAGCCACCCTCCAGGAACTCCTGGCCCTGGAAGATCATCGGGATGCCGGGAGCGGTGAATACCAGGCCCGCTCCCAGGGTCGATCGCTTCCTGGCGTAGTAGCCGGTCGGGTCATCGGGGTCGATCTCCTGTGGCACCCGCGCCTTGCCGTTGGCGACCTCGTCGTGGGACTCGGTGTAGACGACCCGCGCGAACGCGTCGCCGCCGTAGTTGTAGCCGATCGCGGTCGCCACCTCGGCGGTCGAGCGCCACGCGTCATCGGACACGGTCAGCGCCTCCCGCACCGGGTGGACGAATTGAGCGTCCCACTGCGCGTGGAAGGCCGCCCCGTCCGGACCGGGCGAACTCACCGCCGGATCCGAATGCAGATCCTCGGCGATCAGGATCTTGTCGGGGTACCGCTGGCGGACGTCGGTGTTGATCCAGCGGCACAGGGTCCAGCCTTCGGGGATGTTCATGACGGTGGCGTCCACGCTGCGCATGTAGGGGGTCATGTCGTAGCGCAGCCCGTCCAGGTGGAAGGCCGACAGCCACATCAACGCGTTGTCGTGGATGAACTGCCGCACCTCGCCGCGACCGTAGTCGGGACGGGTGTCGCCCCAGGGCGTCGCCGAGCGCCAGTCGTTGTAGAAGTAGATGCCGCCCTTGCCGTCCTGGCTCCACCCGTCGAACTGCCACAGGTTGAGGTCGGAGGGGCCGAAGTGGTTGTAGACCACATCCAGGATCACCGCGATCCGGCGGCGGTGGGCGTCGCGGACCAGCGCCTTCAGCGCGTCCGGACCGCCGTAGGCGCTCTCCACAGCGAAGACGTGGGCCGGGTTGTACCCCCACGAGTAGTCTCCGGCGAACTCGGCTACCGGCATGATCTGGATGGCGTTGACGCCCAGTCGTTCCAGGTGGTCGAGTCTGCCGATCACGTCATGGAAGCCGCCCACCCCGTCAGGGTTGTCGTCGGCGTAGGTGCCGGCGTGCAGTTCGTAGATCACCAACTCGTTGTGCGGTGGGCACCGGAAGCTGTCGCCCGCCCAGTCGAAGCCGGCGTGGTCGTAGACCACGCCATTGCCCACCGAGTTGGTCACCTGGGCGGCGTAGGGATCGACCTTCGACAGCCGCTGCTCGCCGTTGACCAGCTCGAAGCGGTACTCGTCGCCCACCCTGGCCCGCGCATCGAAGCCGTACCAGTAGCCGTCGCCCTCCTCCACCAGCGGCGTCGTCGCGGCGTCCCAGTCGTTGAACGTCCCGACGACCGACACCTTCTCAGCATGCGGCGCCCACACCCGGAACCCGATGCCGTGCGGGCTCACCAACGCACCCATCCCGGGCAGAGGGTCTGAACTCATAGCTCATCGTGGCCCAGCAACCCACGGATGACCAGACTCTCCGCGGGGTGTCTGAGGGCTTGACTCCGAGTTTGTGCACTGAACACGGTGCACAAACTCGGAACCAAGCGGTCACCCGGACTGCGGACGAGGCGGCTTCTGGGAGGGTTCTATGCTGACGGGGATGCCTTCGCCCAAGCTGGACCCTGAGACGCGGCGAGTTGTTGCTCCCGCGGTACTGCGGCGGGGCGCCAGGAGGGGCTCTGCCGGCGCTTTCATGTGGCTGGGGGTGCTCGGCACGGCGCTGGTCGCGTGGGGCAGCACCCACCCGGAGTACTCGTTCTCTGGCGCCTGGCAGAGCCCGGCGATCACCGCGCTCGGCGCCCTGGTCCCGATTCCGGTCAACCGGGTGATGATCGGCGTCGGCACGGCGCTGCTCACCTGGGCGTGGTGGCGACAACGGCCAACCCGGACCAGCACCCCCCCAACGGCGCCGCTGGTGCTTGCGCTGTGGAGCCTGCCACTACTACTCGCACCGCCGGTGCTCAGCAACGACGCGGTGCTGTACGCCGATCTCGGCTGGATGCACCTGCATGGCCTGAACCCCTACGAGGTGGGGCTGGCCGGGGGCGGCGGTCCGTTCGCGCACCAGGTCGACCCGCTGTGGGCCGGCAACACGGTCGCCTATCCACCGCTGGCGATCGTCGTCCAGGCTGCCGTGGTCGGCGCGACGGGCGCGCATCCGTTCTGGTCGATCGTCGCGATGCGGATCCCCGTGCTGGTCGCGCTGGCCGTAGTGGCCTGGACCTTGCCGCGGATCGCCGGGCTGGTAGGCCTCCGTCCGCGGGGAGCGCTCTGGCTGGGCGTCCTCAACCCCCTGGTGGTGCTGCACCTCGTCGGCGGCGCGCACAACGACGCCCCGATGGTGGCGATCACGCTGCTGGCGATCTACCTGGTGTTGCGGGTGCCGACGACTCCGGTCAGCCTGCTGGCGGCCCCGGCCCTGGTGGGCGTCGCGATGGCCCTGAAGCAGCAGGGCGGGCTGGCGGTGATCGCGGTCGCCGGCCTGCCGGTCGCCGCCGCGCTGGCGACATCCCCGCTGCCGGGCAGGCTGTGGCTGCTCGGCTGGCGGACAGCCATCGCCACCACGGTCACGGCGGCGACCTTCGTCGGGATCTGCCTGGGCACCGGGCTCGGCTTCGGCTGGGTCGGCGGGCTCGACCTGATGGGCAGGGCGCCCACCCCGGCACCGTTGGCGCTGATCTCCAAGGGCATCGCCACCGTCGTCGCCTGGAGCGGCGGCGACTACGACTCCGTCCTGGCCACCGCCGGCCTGATCGGCACCGGGATCCTCATGCTGGTCCTGGCCTGGGTGGTGATCCGCTTCGCCGATCGTCCGCTGGCCGCGGTCGCCTGGGGCTCGCTGGCGGTTGCCGTCCTGGGTCAGGCGCTGCATCCCTGGTATCTGCCCTGGAGCCTCGCCCTGCTCGCGTTGATCCCGCTGACCCGCCTGCAGCGATGGTGGATCTACGGAATCGCGCTGTGGTTCGTGAACTGGAACGCGGTCCAGACCGCGATCTGGCACGGCGTCATCCCGCCCACACCCTGAGCCCGGGTCCGGGCCGGGACGCCCGGGACGGACCGCACCCACCCACCCCCTCGGTCGCGGCTTGCCAGGCATGGCAGGATCGACATATGCGCGTGGCGATCGGCGGTAGCACCGGCCTGTTGGGGACGGCCCTCACGCGCCACCTGCGTGACCACGGCCACCAGGTGGTGCGACTGGTGCGTGGCCAGGTGAACGCCTCCGACCAGCGCCACTGGGATCCCGATGCCGGCAGGATCGACGCCCCAGGGCTGACCGATGTCGACGCCGTGGTGAACCTCGCCGGGGCCTCCATCGGCGGCGGCCGCTGGACGAAGGAGCGCAAGGCCGAACTGCGCCGCTCGCGGAGCTCCAGCACGCTGACCATCGTCACCAGTCTGGACCCCGAGGGTCGCTGCCAGCGGCTGCTCAACGGATCGGCCATCGGCTACTACGGCGACACCGGCATCGAGGTGGTGGACGAGACCACTCCGCCGGGACGCGGCTTCCTCGCCCAGTTGTGCGTCGACTGGGAGGCCGCCGCCGGCCACGCCGCCGTCTCGACGGCGACGCTGCGCACCGGCAACGTGCTCACCCCGACCGGTGGCTTCCTGGGTGCCCAGCGGGCGCTGTTCGCGTCCGGCCTGGGTGGGCGGATCGGCAGCGGACGCCAGTTCGTCTCATGGATCGGCCTGTCCGACTGGCTCAGTGCCGTGAGCTGGCTGCTGGACTCCGACCTGACCGGCCCGGTGAACCTGGTGGCTCCCAACCCGGTGACCAACGCGGCATTCACCCGCGCCTACGGTCGCCATCTGAACCGCCCCACACTTATCCCGATGCCATTGCTCGCCGTGCGCAGCCTGTTCACCAGCGAGTTCGTGGACGAGGTGCTTCTTGCCAGCACCCGAGTCCGTCCAGCCCGTTTGCTGGCTGCCGGTTTCACCTTCGCCCATCCAAATCTGACCCGTGCCTTCGCCGCGCTGCACCAGCGCTGAGCCATCAGCCGGCAGTCGGGCCCGGCGTCCCGACAGCCTCGGAAACGATCACCTCACGTCCCTCGGCGTGGCATAGGATGTGAGCCTCCCGCCGACAGATTGAGAGCGTTGTGGTCGATCCCCTGACTCCGTCCGGTGTGCCGGGCCCGTTCGCGGCCCTGGGCCTGACCTTCGACGATGTGCTGCTGCAGCCCAACGAGAGCGACGTGATCCCCTCGGCGGTCGACACCACCACCCGGATCAGCAAGCGCATCGAAGTGCGGCTGCCGCTGCTGAGCTCGGCGATGGACACGGTGACCGAATCCCGGATGGCGATCGCGATGGCCCGCGAGGGGGGCATCGGCATCCTGCACCGCAATATGCCCGCCGAGGATCAGGCCCGGCAGGTGGACCGGGTCAAGCGCTCAGAGGCCGGCATGGTCGACTCCCCCATCACCATCGGCCCCGAGGCGACCATCCGCGAGGCGGACGAGCTGTGCGGACAATTCCGGATCTCCGGCATCCCCGTGGTGGACGATCACCGTCACCTGCTGGGCATCGTCACCAATCGTGACATGCGCTTCGAGGAGGACCCCTCGCGCCTGGTGCGCGATGTCATGACTCCGATGCCGCTGGTCACCGGCTGGCCGGGGATCGAACCCTCCCAGGCGCTGGCCCTGCTGGCCGAGCACAAGATCGAGAAACTGCCGCTGGTCGACTCCGACAACCGGCTGCGCGGGCTGATCACCCTTAAGGACTTCGTGAAGTCCGACAAGTACCCGTTGGCCTCCAAGGATCCCTACGGCCGGCTGCGGGTCGGCGCGGCGATCGGCTTCTTCGGCGATGCCTGGGAGCGCGCGATGGCGCTGATCGACGCGGGAGTGGACGTACTGGTCGTCGACACCGCACATGGTCACTCCCGCGGCGTGCTGGAGATGATCGCCCGTCTGAAGGCCGAGCCGCACGCCCGCGAGGTCGACATCATCGGCGGTAACATCGCCACCTTCGCCGGCGCGAAGGCCCTCGTCGAAGCCGGGGCGGACGGCGTGAAGGTGGGGGTCGGGCCGGGCTCGATCTGCACCACCCGGGTGGTGGCCGGGGTAGGTGTCCCGCAGGTGACCGCGATCTACGACGCCGCCCAGGCCTGCCGTCCGGCCGGGGTTCCGGTGATCGGCGACGGCGGCCTGCAGTACTCCGGCGACATCGCCAAGGCGCTGGTGGCCGGTGCCGACTCGGTCATGCTGGGCTCGCTGCTGGCCGGCTGCGAGGAGAGCCCCGGCGAACTCGTCTTCATCAACGGCAAGCAGTTCAAGTCCTACCGCGGCATGGGTTCGCTGGGCGCAATGGCCAAGCGGGGACGCAAGGCCTCCTACTCCCGGGATCGCTACTTCCAGGGCGACATCGATGCCGACGACAAACTGGTGCCCGAGGGGATCGAGGGCCAGGTGCCGTTCCGCGGCCCGCTGGCGGCGGTCGCCTACCAGCTGGTCGGCGGGCTGCGGCAGTCGATGTTCTACACCGGTGCGGCCACCGTCCCCGAGTTGCACGCCAAGGGCAGGTTCGTCCGGATCACCTCCGCCGGCCTGCGGGAGTCGCATCCGCACGACATCCAGATGACCATCGAAGCGCCCAACTACTCCGCCCAGTCCTGAGCAAGGAAGCCAGCATGATCGATATCGGACGTTCCAAGCGCGCCGTGCCCGTCTTCGGGTTCGATGACATCGCCATCGTCCCGAACCGGCGCACCCGCGGCATCGAGGAGGTCAACCTCGGCTGGCGGATCGATGCCCTCACCTTCGACTTCCCGATCGTCGCCGCGCCGATGGACTCGGTGATGTCGCCGGCCACCGCGATCGCCTTCGGGAACCTGGGCGGGTTGGGCGTGCTGAACCTGGAAGGGTTGTGGACGCGGTACGACGATCCGTCCGACCTGTTGGAGGAACTGGCGGAGATCGACGATCCGGTCTCAGCCACCCGGCGGATGCAGGAGCTGTACGCCGAGCCGATCAAGGGCGAGCTGATCACGGCCCGGATGGCCACCTTGCGCGAGGCGGGCGTGCCGGTCGCCGGTTCGCTGTCCCCGCAGACCTGCGCGGAGTTCGCGCCGGTGGTCGAGAAGGCGGGGCTGGACTTCTTCGTCATCCGCGGCACGACGGTCTCCGCCGAGCACGTCTCGACGATCTCGGAGCCGCTGAACCTGAAGAAGTTCATCTACGAACTCGACGTGCCGGTGCTGGTGGGCGGCTGCGCCACCTACCAGTCGGCGCTGCATCTGATGCGCACCGGCGCGGCCGGCGTGCTGGTCGGCTTCGGCGGCGGTGCGACCAAGCGCACCCGCAACGTTCTCGGCGTCGAGGTGCCGATGGCCTCGGCATTGTCGGATGTCGCCGAGGCCCGGCGCGACTACCTGGACGAGTCCGGTGGCCGCTACGTCCACGTGATCGCCGACGGCGCACTGGGCCGCTCCGGCGACATCGCCAAGGCGATCGCCTGCGGCGCCGATGCGGTGATGGTCGGATCGCCGCTGGCGCGCGCCTTCGAGGCACCCGGCCGGGGCTACCACTGGGGCGCGGAGGCCTGGCACCCCACCCTGCCCCGCGGCGAGCGGGTGAAGTTCGGCGCGATCGGCAGCCTGGAGGAGATCCTGCTCGGCCCCTCCCACACCCCCGACGGCACGATGAACCTGGTCGGCGCCCTGCGTCGCGCCATGGCCACCACCGGCTACACCGAGGTCAAGGAGTTCCAGCGCGTGGAGATCGTCGTCCACACCTGAACCACAGCCGATCGCCCAGCCTTCACAACCACTGAGGCGTAGCGAGCCGTCGTACCATCCCGCACCGCGGTCCCGAACTCGGTCCGGGAGCTCAGGCCAGGCCATGCGCAGGCTCGGGCTTCGGGGGGAACCCTCGTTGATCCCTCAGCCCTGCCGCGCAACTCGGCACGGGCGGCGGCCGACCCGCTAGGGTCGGATCATGTGGCGTGCGCTGGGGATCGACGTGGCGGCTGCCCTGGTGTTCGCGATCATCGGGCGGGCCTCGCACGGCTCGGAACTCTCCCCTACCGGCATCTGGCAGACCGCCTGGCCGTTCCTGGTCGCCGCGGTCGCCGGCTCCCTGCTTGCCTCGCGATTCGGCGGTGGCAGCTGGTGGCTGGCCGGGCTGATCGCCTGGGCGGTGACCGCTCTCGGGGGGATCGGGCTACGGCTGCTCGGCGGGGATACGGCTCAGCCGGCGTTCGTAGCGGTCACCGCCGCGGTGCTGGCGGTGCTGCTGCTCGGCTGGCGGGCGGTCGCTGCGATACCGGCCCGGCGGCCATGACCGCCGTGCTGGGCATCGCGCTCGCACTCGCGCTGGCCGGGTGCGCGGTGCTTGGCGTCCTGTGGCAGCGGGCACGCCGCGAGGGCGCACGGCTCCGAGCGGCGCAGCTGGCCACCCGGACCGAGCACAACCAGAGTCAGGTGGATGCCGCGGTGACCGCCGAGCGCACCCGCATCCTGCGCGAGATGCACGACGTCATCGCCCACTCGCTGGCGATCATGGTCGCCCAGGCCGACGGCGGCAGCTACGCCACCGAACCGGCCGTCGCCAAGCGCGCCCTGGAGACCATCGCCGACACCGGACGGCTCGCGCTGGCCGACACCCGCCGCATCCTGGGCATGCTGCGCAACGGCGAGGAACACGACCCCGACCTCTCCCCCGTCCCCAACCAGACCGGGATCGCCGAACTGGTGGCCGATGCCCGGGACGCCGGCGTGGAGGCGAGCTTCGTCCAGCTGGGCGAGCCACGTCCGCTGCCCTCGGCGATCGGGCTGGCGCTGTACCGGATCTGTCAGGAAGCGCTGACCAATGTGATGAAGCATGCGCCGGCGGCCCGGGTCGTGGTGACCGAGAACTGGGTGCCTGGCGAGGTGGTCCTGACCGTGACCGACTCCGGCGACGGCACGGCCGCCACGACCGAAGGCGGCGGGCTCGGCCTGATCGGCATGCGGGAACGCGCGGAGATCGTCGGCGGCAGTTGCGAGGCCGGCCCACAGCCGCAGGGTGGCTTCCGGGTTCGCGCCGTGCTGCCTGCCCCGTCCACCAAGGAGGTTGTCCATGTCTGATGTTCCGGAGCCGATCCGCGTGGGGTTGGTGGACGATCAGCAGCTGGTACGCGCCGGGCTGGCGATGGTGATCGACTCCCAGGCCGACATGACGGTCGCCTGGCAGGCCGGCGACGGTAACGAGGCGATCCGGCTGGCCAGAACCCCCACCGAAATCATCCTGATGGACGTCCGGATGCCCGGCATCGACGGGATCGAGACCACGGGTCGCATCCTGGAGCGCTGCGACGCGCCGCGGGTGATCATGCTCACCACCTACGACGTGGACGAGTACCTGCTCAGCGCGATCCGCGCCGGTGCCTCCGGCTTCCTGCTGAAGAACGCCCCGCCCGCCGACCTGCTGGCCGCCGTCCGCACCGTCCACAGCGGGGACGCGGTGATCGCCCCCTCGTCCACCAAACGGCTGCTGGAACACGTCGCGACCGGGGTCACGCCCCGCAGCACCGGCGACCCGGACGAGCGCCTGTCAGGCCTCACCGAGCGGGAGCGGGAGATCCTGCAGCTGATCGCCCGCGGCCTGTCCAACGCCGAACTCTCCGCCGAGCTCTACCTCTCTGAAACGACCGTGAAGACCCACGTCCGCCACATCCTGGCCAAGCTCGGCGTCCGCGACCGCGTCCAGGCCGTGGTGGTCGCCTACGAGACCGGCCTGGCCCAAGCTGGCAACGCGGGCTAGGCGACCCGGACGCCCCTGGGGAGGACGCCGTAAGGGACGGCCAGCCGGCGGACGGCCACCCAGAAGAAGGCCGCTCCGAGAGCGAGGTTGATGCCCAGGCCCCACGGCCAGATCGGGGCACCGGCGTTCACTGAGCGCTGCTTCACCGGGCTGGTGACAGGGACGGGCGTACCGTTCTGGGTGGTCACCTTCGGGGTGCCGTCGGCATTCCAGTCGACGTTGTAGCCCAGGTTGTAGTACAGGTAGATGCACTCATCCCGCTCGAGCTCCGGTCCCATCGCCAGGCTCCGAATCCCCACTCGGATCCCCGCCAGCGGGTCGGAGGATGCCCCGACGTAGGAGTTCAGGCTGTCCCGCGCCTCGTCGGGCAGCGGCGCGGCGTCGGCCACGATCACGAACGGATTGGGCACCAACAGCCACCACACCCGATCGGTGCGGCTCTGCTCGTACCGTTGCTCGGTCCAGGTGCACTCCCCGATCGGCGGCGCCGGAGCATCGGAACCGTCAGCGTTGGGGTTCTCCTGCCAGTACTTGTCCATCTCCCGGTAGTAGGCATCGGAGACATCCTGCGGCAGCCCCCAGACCCGGACGGTTGTCTCCTCGACGGTGAAGGGCACCGAGAGAGCCATCACCATCGGACTGATGATGCTGAGCAGCACCACGCTCAGGTAGGTCATCACCGAGGCGCCGGCGGTGCGGGAGATCAGCGCCGACCAGCCCAGGCCGACCGCGCAGACCACCGCCACCAGGGCGAACACCACCGCGAAACACACCACCACCTGCCAGATCGAGATCGAGCCGAGCACCATCGTCCAGATGATGAAGGGCAGCGCGACGACCAGGAACACCGCCGCCGCCAGCCAGGCCGCCAGCAACTTGCCGGCCGCGATCTCGAAGGCTGAGAGGCGGGTGGCCTGCAGCGTGGCCAGGGTGCCGGCGGTGCGGTCGCCGTTGATCGAGGTGGCGGTGAAGGCGGGCGCGATCACCAGGCCCATCCCCAGCACGAACATGGTGATGATGCCGAAGGCCAGGGGGCCGGCTCCGTAGTCCTCGTAGCCGTAGTCACCACTGCGGAGGGTCCACATCGAGTAGATCACCAGCCCGGTGACGCCACCGATCAGCAGGAACCAGGCGGCCAGCGCGATCACCCAGCGCGGCGAGCGGATTCGCTGGCGGACCTCGAGGCCGACGACGGTCCGCAGGCCATGCCAACTGAGCGACCACATGCTCATATCCGCTCCTGATCCAGCGAGAGGTAGGCCTCTTCCAGCCTGCCCGACAGCGGTGCGACGGTGTGCACCAGCACGCCGGCCGCCACGGCCGCGTGCAGCAATTGCGCGGCCGATTCGTAGCCGGCGAGTTGCACGATCACATCTCCGCCGGCACCGGCCTGCCACGGGATGTCGGCATCATCGAGGAAGGTGCGCAGAGCGACCGGGTCGATGGCGTCGAGTCGCCAGCCGCGACTCAGCGAGGCCGGCTGGGCGGCGGTGGAGAGTTCGACCGTCCGGCCCTGGGAGAGGAAGACCGCGTGATCGTAGACCTCTTCCAGCTCGCTCAGCACATGGGAGGAGACCAGCACCGTCTTGCCCTCGGCAGCCAGACCGCGCAGCACCTCGCGCAGTTCGATCCGGGAGCGCGGATCGAGACCGGACGCCGGCTCGTCCAGCAGCAGGACGGAGGGGTCGTGCGCCAAGGCTCGGGCCAGGCCGAGGCGCTGCTTCTGGCCGCGGCTGAGGACGCGCGCCGGGCGGGATGCGAACTCCGCCAGGTGAACCCGCTCCAGCAGTCCCAGGGCTCGGCGCTCCGCTTCGGGCTTGGCTATGCCGTAGGCGCGGGCGAAGGTGGTGAGGATCTCGGTGCAGGTGAGCGCATCCCAGGTGCCGAAGACATCGGG
Source organism: uncultured Propionibacteriaceae bacterium (assembly GCA_964435735.1). Lineage (GTDB taxonomy): Bacteria > Actinomycetota > Actinomycetes > Propionibacteriales > Propionibacteriaceae > Propionicimonas. Next base: position 25,461 of record CAYSZZ010000009.1, on the reverse strand, counting down.
CATCCAGCCGATCCGGGAACGGGCCTGCAGGTTCTCGGTGGCGAGGTCGAAGCCGCCCACGGAGGCGTGACCGGCGTCGGGCCGCAGCAGGCCGGCCAGCAACAACAGCAGCGTGGTCTTGCCCGAACCATTGGGACCGATCAGAGCGGTGACCGCACCGGCCGGCGCAACGAAGGTGACGCCGTCCACAGCCCGCACCTCGCCGAAGGCACGCCTGAGGTCCGCCGCCTCGATCCCGGAGTTCCCCGGGGTGGTCTCGTCCATATCAAGCACCGTAGGCGACGGGTTCGACGAACCGCGTCGTCCTCGCGGGCAAATGTCCTCCTCCTGGGGGACGATCTGCTCCCGGCCTATCCCGGGACCCGGGGACGCGGAACGGGCCCCCACCCGAGGGTGGGGGCCCGTCCGTCAGGTTCACTCAGTGGCTGTGACCGTGGTCGTCCTCGTCCTCAGCCGGCTTCTCGACCACCGAGGTCTCGGTGGTGAGCAGCAGACCCGCGATGGAGGCCGCGTTCGCCAGCGCCGAGCGGGTGACCTTGACCGGGTCGATGACGCCGGCCGCGATCAGGTCGATGTACTCCCCGGTGGCGGCGTTGTAGCCGTTGCCCGGGGTGAGTTCGGCGACCTTGGAGGTGATCACGTAGCCCGGCTCGCCGCCGTTCTCCGCGATCCAGCGCAGCGGCTCGGCGACCGACTTGGCCACGATGGCCACGCCGGTCTTCTCGTCGCCGGTCTTGCCCAGTCCGTCGGCCAGCACCCTGGCGGCGTGGATGAGGGCCGAGCCGCCGCCGGCGACGATACCCTCCTCGATCGCCGCGCGAGTCGCCGAGACGGCGTCCTCGATGCGGTGCTTCTTCTCCTTGAGCTCCACCTCGGTGGCCGCGCCGACCTTGATCACACAGACGCCGCCGGCGAGCTTGGCGACTCGCTCCTGCAGCTTCTCGCGATCCCAGTCGGAATCGGTCCGCTCGATCTCAGCGCGCAACTGGCCGACGCGGCCGGCCACCTCGGCGGGATCTCCGGCGCCGTCAACGATGGTGGTGTTGTCCTTGGTGATCACAATCCGACGGGCTCGGCCCAGCGAATCCAGGCCGATCTGGTCGAGCTTGAGCCCGACCTCGGCAGCGATCACCTTGCCACCGGTGAGGATCGCGATGTCCTCCAGCATGGCCTTGCGGCGGTCGCCGAAGGCGGGCGCCTTCACGGCCACCGAGGTGAACACACCACGGATCTTGTTGACGATCAGCGTGCTGAGCGCCTCGCCGTCGACGTCCTCGGCCACGATGAACAGGGTGCCGCCGGCACCGATGACCTTCTCCAGCACCGGGAGCAGGTCGTTCATCGAGGAGATCTTGCCCGAGTTGATCAGGATGTACGGATCCTCGAGCACCGCCTCCATCCGATCAGGATCGGTGACGAAGTACGGCGACAGGTAGCCCTTGTCGAACTGCATGCCTTCGGTGAACTCGAGTTCGGTGCCGAAGGTGTTCGACTCGTCGACCGTGATCACGCCGTCCTTGCCCACCTTGTCGAAGGCGTCGGCGATCAGGCGGCCGATCTCTTCGTCACGGGCCGAGATGGTGGCCACCGAAGCCATATCGTCGGTGGTCTCGATCTCGCGGGCCAGGTTGCGCAGCTCGGCCTCGACGGCCGTGACGGCCGCATCGATACCGCGCTTGAGCTCGATCGGGTTGGCGCCGGAGGCCACCGCCCGCAGGCCCTCGTGCACCAGAGCCTGGGCGAGGACGGTCGCGGTGGTGGTGCCGTCACCGGCCACGTCGTTGGTCTTGGTCGCGACCTCCTTGGCCAGCTGGGCGCCGAGGTTCTCGAACGGATCGGCGAGCTCGACCTCCTTGGCGACGGTCACGCCGTCGTTGGTGATGGTCGGGGCGCCCCACTTCTTGTCCAGGACGACGTAACGGCCCTTCGGGCCGAGGGTGACCTTCACGGCGTTGGCGAGGGCGTCCACACCACGCTCAAGCGAGCGGCGGGCTTCCTCGTCGAACTGAAGGATCTTTGCCATGGGTGATGATTCCCCTTACTTGGTGACGACGGCGAGGATGTCGCGGGCGTTGAGCAACAGGTACTCCTCGCCGTTGTACTTGACCTCGGTGCCGCCGTACTTGCTGAAGATGACGACGTCACCCTCGGCCACGTCCAGGGGGACGCGGTTGCCGTTGTCGTCGATGCGCCCGGGACCGGTGGCCAGGACGCGACCCTCCTGCGGCTTCTCCTTGGCGGTGTCAGGGATGACCAGGCCGGAGGCGGTGGTCTGCTCGGCCTCCAGCGGCTGGACGAGGATGCGATCCTCAAGCGGCTTGATCGTGACTGCCACGTCAAAACCCTTTCGTTCGTGGCGGGCGCGGTGGCCCGGAGTGGTCAGGTTCACGCCTCGGTGTCGTCGCGGTGCCACCTCGGCATTGGCACACTCCAGGGGAGAGTGCTAAGCCGAATCTATACCTGCTTTAGCACTCAATCAAGCCGAGTGCCAACGCCCGCCCCGCCAGCCCAGGCAAGCCGAGCGTCCACAGCGGGCTTCCGACCCACAGCAACCGGGTTCTGAGCCGGCAGAGCGTGCCGAGCGGGCCGACGAGGCGGTGGAACGGACCGCGAAGCCCGCTGCGGACCGTTCAGCTCGCCCAGTCGTGTCGTCAGGTCCGAAACGACGCTGCCGGCGTCCCGGCCGGCTCCCAACAGCCGATTGGCTAAGATCACCGCGTGACCATCTCCGACTGGCCAGCCAGCGTGATCTGGTGGCACGTGTACCCGCTCGGGTTCGTGGATGCCGAGCGCCACGCGGTCTCCGAGGTTCATCACCGGCTGCCTCGGTTGCTGAACTGGCTCGACTACGTGCTGGAGCTCGGGGCGAACGGCCTTCTGCTGGCACCCATCTTCTTCGCCGGCTCTCATGGCTACGACACCCTCGACCACTACCGCATCGACCCTCGCCTGGGCGACGACGCCGACTTCGACGAGCTGGTCTCCCAGGCGAAGGCGCGTGGCATCCGGCTCTGCCTGGACGGGGTGTTCAACCATCTGGCCCGCGACCACGAGATCGTCCGGCACGCGATCGCCGCCGGACCCGGCACCCCCGAAGGTGACTGGATCAAGTGGTCGCCGGAGGGCTACCCGTGGAACTTCGAGGGCCACCCACGGCTGGTCGAGCTCAACCTGAACAATCCCGCGGTGACCGAGTTCATCGGCGACATCATGATCCACTGGCTGGATCGCGGCGCGGACGCCTGGCGACTGGATGCGGCCTACGCCGCCGGTGCGCCGGGCTGGCGGCCGATCATCGAGCGGGTGCGGGCCGCCCACCCCGACGCCTGGATCCTGGGCGAGGTGATCCACGGCCCCTACGAGGAGTTCGTCGCAGCCTCGGGGATCGACTCGATCACCCAGTACGAGTTGTGGCACCTGAGCTGGACGGCCCTGAAGGACCGCAACTTCTTCGCCCTCGACTGGGCCTTGCAGCACCACCGCGAGATGGTGAAGGGGTTCCGCCCGCAGACCTTCCTGAGCAACCACGACGTCACCCGGATCGCCTCTCAACTGGACGACCCGCGGCATGTGCAGCTGGCCGTCGTGCTGCTCATGCTGCTCCCCGGGGTGCCGTCGATCTATGCCGGCGACGAGCAGGGGTTCACCGGAGAGAAGCAGGAGAACGTCTTCGGCGACGATGCCGTGCGCCCGCCCTTCCCCGACTCGCCGGACGGGCTGCTACCCTTCGGCGCCGACCTGCACGACCACTATCGCGCCATGATCGCGCTACGGCGCCGGCATCCCTGGCTGGTCGATGCCGACGTCACCACTTCCGCCGTGTCGAACACCTCGATCACGATCCACCTGGCCGGTGACGATCAGCGCCTGGAGCTCCGCCTGAACATCTCCGACGAGCCGGTCGACGGCGTGCCGCCCCACTCCTGGCAGATCAGCTGAGCCGGCGACGCGCCGATCCCGGGAGCTCTCAGAGCCGCCTGGCCACCAGCGCGCGCGTCCCTTCCGGGGTGGGTGTGAGGATCAGCGTCGCGGAGTTGGGGCCGGCGGGCTTCAGCCGGCGCCGCAGTACAGCCGGGTCTATCTCGAGCCCGCGCAACTTGATCTCCAGGATCCCGATGCCCGCCTCGCGCACCCACGCGCGGAGTCGGCGCTCGTCGTGGGCCAGCACCTGCTCGACCTCGAAGGCGGTCGCCAGCGGCGTCCGGACCAGCGAGTCGGAGCTCAGATAGGCGATTCCCGGGGCCAATGCCCAGCCGCTGATCAGTTCGGCAACCGCGGCGACGCCACCGGCGCGGATCACGGCCGGGCCGGGCTCGTAGAGGTAACGCCCCACCGGTCCGGCCGTTGGTTCGCGATGCGGTTCCACCAGCCACTCGATGCCCTCGGGCAGCAGTACGACCCTGCGCGAGCCGGGCGCCCAGTCGGGTTGACCGGTCCACAGCCCGGCCTCCACCAGGTCGCCGTGGTCGCTCACCCAGGCGGTGGCCGCCCGGGCCGGCAGATCGGCATGGGCGATCCCCGGGCCGGCCTTGAGGCAGCCGATGCGTCCCGTGAGCAACCCGGTGGCCCACTCCCAGGGCGGTGTGACCTCTGACACCCGCCAGGTGCGGCCCCGGTCGGTCCGCCGAGCCGGGTCGAGGAATACCGCATCCTGGGCGGTGAGCAGGTCCGCCGCCAGTTCCGTGGCGTCGCCGGTGATCACCCGGCCGCGCTCCCCCAGGTTGGCCTGCGCCAGGACGGCGGTGGCCGGGTCTCGTTCGACCGCCACCACCTCCAGTCCGGCAGCGATGAAAGCAAGTGAGTCCGCTCCGATCCCACAGCCGAGGTCGACCACCCGCCGAGCCCCCGCTGTCGCGAACCGCGCGGCCCGCCAGCCGGCCACGGCCGCGCGGGTGGCCTGCTCCAGCCCGGCCCCGGTGTACAGCATCGACCGGGCACGGTCCCCGAACTTGCCGACCGCCCGGCGTCGCAATGCCTCCTGCCTGGTGGCGGCGGCCGCCTGCTCGGGGGTGAACCGACGGCGCAGCGCCTGTGCCGCGGCCAACGAGGACGGCTCGGGCTGGGCCGCCGCGGCCGCCAGCGCATCGCGTCCGTCGGGGCCGGTCAACCAGCGCGCCACTGCCTCCTCCATGGCTGGAGCCTAACCCGGTAGCCGCGTTGCCGTCCGAGCGCGGCGGCTCCGGGGCATCCGGGCGCTGGGCCGTAGCATGTGTGCATGAAGATCGTGTCCAAGATCACGCTGTGGCTCGGCATCATCGTCCTGGTCGCCGGCGTCGGCGTGCTCATCTGGGGCGGAACCATCGCGTTGCAGCAGTATCTGGCGCTGGACGCCCTCAAGAGCGCGCCGACCGACAACCCGCTCGTCCAGCTCTCCATCGCGGGCGTTGTGCTCGCCCTCGGCGGGTTCCTGGCCGGCCTCGGGGTCGGTACCCGTCCCAAGAACCAACAACCGCCGAGCCCCTGACGGTCCGGCGCCGCCGGGGCGGCAGGCGGTCACCGCCTGGCCGGCCGCGCCGGACCGTCATGGTCCGGCGGAGTTCGTGATCGACGGCAGCCGTCGTGCGGTCAGAGGACCGAGTAGCTCCAGCCCGCCGGGTGGCCGTTCAGGTAGGGCATCACGCCGTGGAACACCGGGCCATCGCCGAAGACCAGCGGCAGGAAGTGCCGGTCGCCCTCCCACATCGGCAGCTCGTCGAGCCGGCCGAGCTCGACCCATTCCAGCGGACCGTCCTGATTGCGCCGCGGCACCTCGCCGGTGAAACCATCGACCACGAAGACGAACCCGAACCAGTCCTCGCCGCCGGCGCCGAAGCCGGGCCAGGAGATCGTCCCGCGCAACCGCAGCGCGGTGATCTCGATGCCGGCCTCCTCACGCAGTTCACGCCGCAGGCAGGCCACCACGTCCTCATCGGCTTCGAGCTTGCCGCCCAGTCCGTTGTACTTGCCCTGATGGAGGTCGCCGTCGCGGCTGCGGCGCACCATGAGAACGCGACTCCGGTCGGGCGACAGGACGTAGCCGAGGGTCCCGATGATCGGGGTGTAGGGCATCAGGCCACGACCTTGGCGACATCCATCCCCGGATCGGCGCCGATCGTCAGAGCAGACGGTGGGAGGCCGGCGGTGACCACCTCGGCACCCAGGACGGCGATCATCGCACCATTGTCGGTGCACAGCGCCGGACGCGGGCGTCGCAGCGTGATGCCGCGGGCGGCCGTCCGCTCCTCCAGCAGCGCGCGCAACCGCGAGTTGGCGGCCACTCCGCCGCCCAGCAGCAGGGTGTCCACTCCGAGGTGCTCGCAGGCATCCACCGCCTTGGAGGTCAGCACATCGCAGACCGCCTCCTGGAAGGAGGCCGCCACATCGGCCACCGGGATGTCCAGCCCGTCCCGGCGGCGGGTCTCCACCCACCGCGACACCGCCGTCTTCAGCCCCGAGAAGGAGTAGTCGAACCGGTGCTTCACCAGATCCTTGGACGCGGTCAGCCCGCGCGGGAAGGCGATGGCTGCCGGATCGCCCTCGGCGGCGGCCTTGTCGATCACCGGGCCGCCGGGATAGGCCAGGCCGAGCAGCCGGGCGACCTTGTCGTAGGCCTCGCCGGCGGCGTCGTCGATGGTCGAGCCCAGTTCCCGGATGTCGCCGGTGATGTTCCCCACCGCCAGCAGCGAGGTGTGCCCGCCCGAGACCAGGAGCGCCGCGCAGGGCCGCGGCAACTCGCCGTGGTCGAGCAGGTCGACAGCAACGTGGCCGATCAGGTGGTTGACACCGTAGAGCGGCTTGTTCAGCGCGACGGCCAGCGCCTTCGCGGCGGAGAGCCCCACTACCAGCGCACCCATCAGGCCGGGCCCGGCCGTGACGGCGATCGCGTCCACCTCGCTCAGGTCGACGTCGGCGGTGGCAAGGGCCCGGCGCAGGGTGGGGGCCATCGCCTGCAGGTGGGCGCGACTGGCGACCTCGGGCACCACCCCGCCGAAGCGGACGTGGAGATCGACCGAACTGGCCACCTCGTTGGCCAGAAGTTCGTGGCCTCGGACGATGCCGACGCCGGTCTCGTCGCAGGAGGACTCGATTCCCAGGATCAGCGGCCCGCTCACCGGGGTGCTCATAGCTTCACCGCCATCACCAACGCGTCGAGCCCGGCGCCGTAGTAGTCGCGCCGCCGGTCGAGGGTGGCGAAGCCCAGCTTCTCGTAGGTGCGGACGGCCGGAGCGTTCCCGGGCTCGACCTCCAGCAGCATTCGCTGGGCACCGACCGCCTTCGCCCAGTCCATCCCAGCGCGGACCAGGGATCCCCCGATGCCGTGGCCGCGCGAATCCGGGGCGACGATCACCCGCAGCAGATCGGCCATGTCTGCGGCCAGGCTGAAAGTGGCCACGCCCACCACCCTGCCTCGGGCATCGTGGCGTACCAGCACCAGTCGATCGGGGTTCTCCAGCTCGGCCTTCCAGGCCTCCTGGCTCCAGCGCAGGGCTCGCTCGAAACCGGCCTCCTCCAAGGCGAGGATCTCCTCCAGATCGTCGACGCGGGCGGACGAGATGATCATCGGATCCTCCTCGGGGCCAGGCGCGGCGGCAACAGCGTGGACTTGCGGACGGTCGGCACCTCGGCGTCCGGACGCCGCAGGTAGAGCGGCTCCAGCCCGGCCTCCGGCAGGTCGTCGGCGACCGCCGCCAGCACTCCCGCGTCCAGTTCGATCGGAGTCCCGGTGACGGGGCCCACCTTCGGCAGCTCCGGCAGCGCGTCCGGGGCGGTGACGAAGGGGCCGTCCACCCGCCGCCCGTCCGCGTCGTAGGAGGCCCAGTACCACTCCTTGCGCCGGGCATCCGTGGCCACGACGAACTCGCCGGACGATCCCAGAGCCCGTCGAAGGGTCGCGGCCTCGGCGCCGGTCCTGGCAGCGAACGCCGCCTGCCGAGCGAGAACGTCCAGAGAGCACACTCCACGCACGGGGATCCCCAAGGCCTCGCCGAGGGTGATGGCCACGACGACTCCTACCCGCAGCCCGGTGAAGGGGCCGGGGCCGACCCCGACGGCGATCCGGTCGACCTCGGCGATGGCCAGGCCGGCCTCGGCCATGACCTGCTGCACCAGCGGCATCAACTGTTCGGCGTGCGCGCGGGTGTCGGGAACCACGCCGGACGCGACCACTGCACCGTCCACCGCGATCCCCGCGCAGACCACGCCTGAGGTATCGATACCGAGCACGACACTCATAGCGCCTCCCCGCGTCGTTGTTCGGGGGAGCGCAGCGGAGGAGAAGAACGTCGTGGGGTGCTCATGGCGGGGTCCCCGCGTCGTTGTTCGGGGGAGCGCAGCGGAGGAGAAGAACGGTGTGGGGTGCTCACAATGCCTCCAGTTCGGAGCGGACGGACGTCCAGCGCTCACCGATCGGCGTCAGGAACACCCAACGGGTCTCGTCCTCGGGGTCGAGCGAGCGGCGGATGTCGATCTCCAGCCGGTTGTCGCTGAGGCCCTCCGCCACACCGGTGCCCCATTCCACCAGGGTGACCGAGTCTGCCAGGGAGACCTCGAGGTCGAGATCCTCCAGTTCGGCGAAGGAACCCAGCCGGTAGGCGTCGACGTGCACCAGTCCGGGGCCGCCGGCCGGGTCGCGATGGATCCGGGCCAGGACGAAGGTCGGCGAGATGATGGCTCCGGCGACCCCCATGCCGGCACCCAGTCCCTGGGCGAGGGTGGTCTTTCCCGCACCGAGGTCGCCGGAGGCGATCAGCAGGTCGCCGGGGGCTACCAGCCGGGCCAAGCGGCGTCCGAGCCCTTGCATGACCTCGGCGGTCGGAGCCTCGATGCACACGGGCAGCGCCCGGGAGAGGTGCAGCCGGGTCCCCTCGGCGTCCAGCTGAACGAAACCGTGGCGGCGCCACCAGGACGCCACCTGCGGGAACTCCGCGCGCGCGATCAGATCGGCTGTGGGCACCCCGCGTTCGGCGAGCAGGTCGAGGGCGACCTCGACCATCGCCGAGGCGATGCCGTGGCGCTGGAAGGCGGGGCGCACCGACACCCGGGTGATCCAGGCCCGGTCGTCCTCCTGGAGGACGATGAGCGCACCGACCGCCTCGGAGTCCACCTCGGCGAGCACACCGAAGCCTCTGTCCAGCGCGTCGCCGATCGACTCCGCGGTCTCGCTCAGCGCCGGTGGCGGCGGGTCGACCGGGGGGCGGTGCCCGAAGGCATCGGTGATCACCGCCAGCAGGCGTTCGGCGTCGGCTCCAGTGGGTGCGAGAAAGCGGACGGCTCGCCCGTCGCCAATCCGAGCCTCGGCCAACAACAACCTGCCACGCTCCTCACCAGACACCAGCGAGAGACTTTACCAGCGCGGCCACGCCACCCACCGCCATCCCGTGGCGGGGCAGACGCCCTGTTTCGGGGAGATCCTCGCTGCCACGGGGATGAGGGTTGATCTGCTCAGTTCGTCAGGCGGAGCACCACGGATTCGTACGGGCGCAGGGCGACCGAGCCGTCGCCGAACTCCGGGTCGGGGTAGTTGCCGAGTACCAGGGCGGTGTCAGCCCACTCCCCCACCTCGGAGGGAACCTGCCAGAGCACCGGGTCGGCGTAGAAGTTGTTCACCACCAGCAGCGCCTCACCGTCCCCGCGGCGCAGATAGGCGTAGACCGCAGGGTGCTCGCGGTCGAGAAGCTCATAGCGTCCGGTGGTGACCAGTGGGTCGGACTTCCGCAACCCGATCAGCGTGCGGTAGTGATGGAAGACGCTGTCCGGATCGGCGACCGCGGCGGCGGCGTTGACCTGGGGGTAGTTGGATGCCACCTCGATCCAGGGCTCTCCGGTGGTGAAGCCGCCGTGCGGCGAGTCGTCCCATTGCACCGGGGTGCGGGAGTTGTCGCGGGACTTGCGGTCCAGGATCGCCAGCACCTCGGATTCGGACTTCCCGGCCTCAAGCAGTTCGCGGTAGGCGTTCAGCGACTCGACATCCTTGTACTGCGCGATCGAGGTGAAGTGCGGGTTGGTCATCCCGAACTCCTCGCCCTGGTACACGTAGGGCGTCCCCTGCAGCAGGTGGACGGCGGTGCCGAGCATCTTGGCCGACTCCACGCGGTACTCGCCGTCGTCGCCGAACCGCGACACCACTCGCGGCTGGTCGTGGTTGCACCAGAACACCGCGTTCCAGCCGCCACCTTCGGCCATCCCGACCTGCCAGTGGGTGAGGATGTCCTTCAGCGCCAGGAAGTCCATCGGGGCGTCGGTCCATTTGGCGCCGCCCGGGTAGTCGACCTTGAGATGGTGGAACGAGAACGTCATGTCCAGTTCCTGGTTCTCCGGACGGGTGTACCGCACGCAGTGCTCTACGGTCGTAGAGGACATCTCCCCCACCGTGAGCTTGCCCCGGAAGGCTTCGGTGTTCATCTCGTGCAGGTACTCGTGGATGCGCGGCCCGTCGGTGTAGAACTGCCGGCCGTCGGTGCCCTCGGGAGCCTGCGGGAACGATTGATCCTTGCTGAGCAGGTTCACGACGTCGAGGCGGAAGCCGTCCATGCCCTTCTCGAACCACCAGCGCATCATCGCGTAGATCTCCTGGCGCAGGTGCGGGTTCTCCCAGTTCAGGTCGGCCTGGGTGACGTCGAACAGGTGCAGGTAGTACTGCCCGGTCTGCTCGTCGTACTCCCAGGCGTTGCCGCCGAACTTCGACACCCAATTGGTGGGCGGGCCGCCGTCCGGAGCCGGATCCTTCCAGATGAAGTAGTCCCGGTAGGGGTTGTCACGGCTGGTCCGGGCCTGGACGAACCACTCATGCTCGGTCGAGCAGTGGTTGACCACCATGTCCATGACGAGCTTGATGCCGCGGGCGTGGGCTTCTTCCAGCAACCGTTCGAGATCGGCCATGGTGCCGAACGGCGGGTAGACCTCGTGGTAGTTGCGGATGTCATAGCCGTTGTCGTTCTGCGGCGAGTCGTAGACCGGGGTCAGCCAGATCACATCGCAGCCCAGGGCCGCGATGTGATCCAGCTTGGAGATGATCCCGGGGATGTCACCCAACCCGTCGCCGTCGGAGTCGGCGAACGACCGAGGGTAGATCTGATAGACGGCAGCCGTCTTCTTCCAGTCGATCTCGGCCATGTTCGCCGTGCTCCTTCGAGGTCGGGTGGGTTGGTGGAACTGTTCCTCACACCGCTTCCGCGGTGTTCGTCAGCACTGCGGCGAGGTCTAGACCTGGGCCGCCGCGATCTCGGCCTCCTCACGGGCGGCGACCGCCGCCACGTCCTGACCGGCGAGTTGCCGCTTGCCGTAGGCCATCGTGATCAGACCCGGGACGAACATGCAGAACGCCATCGCGATGGCGAACACCGGCCAGTACTGCGGAATGATCGCGAAGATGCCCGGCACGCCGCCCACACCGATACTGGAGGCCAGCACCCCGAAGATCGAGATGAAGGCACCGGCGATGCCCGCGCAGGCGATCGAGATCAGGAACGGGTACTTGTAGCGCAGGTTGACGCCGAACATGGCCGGCTCGGTGATACCCAGCCAGGCGGACAGGCCCGAGGTCGCCGCCAGCGACTTCTGCTTGGCGTTCTTCAGGATGAAGTACATCCCGAACGCGACCGAGCCCTGGCAGATGTTCGACAGCGCCAGGATCGGCCACAGGAAGGTGCTCTGGTAGGTGGCCAGCAACTGCAGATCGACCGCCAGGAAGGTGTGGTGCATGCCGGTGATCACCATCACGCCGTAGAGCGTGCCGTAGACCAGGCCGCCGAGCGCCGGCACCAGGGTGAACAGCCAGGTGACGCCGGTGGCCAGCAGATCGCCGATCCAGAAGGTGACCGGGCCGATGAACGCGAAGGCCAGGAAGCCGGTGATCAACAACGCGACCGGTGCCACGACCAGCAGGTGGAAGCTCTCGGCGACCTTCTGCTTCAGCCAGATCTCCACCTTCGCCAGCACCCAGGCCGAGACCAGCATCGGAAGCATCTGGCCCTGGTAGCCGATCTGGTCGATATGCCAGCCGAAGATGTCCCAGTACGGGATGTCGCCCTCGAGCCGGGCGCTGCCCAGCCCCCAGGCGTTCAGCAGGGCGGGATGGACGAGCATGCAGCCCAGCACAATGCCGAGCAGCGGGTTGCCGCCGAACCGCTTCACCGCCGACCAGCCGACCAGCACCGGCAGGAAGACGAAGGCGGTGTTCGCGATCGTGATGATGATGCCCGCGATGCCCGCCAGACCCGGATACATCTGCACCAGCGACTGCTCGCCGAAGATGCCCGGGCCGTCCAGGATGTTGTAGATGCCCATCAGCAGACCCGCGGTGATCAGCGCCGGCAGCAGTGGGACGAAGATGTCGGAGAAGATCTTGACGAACTGCTGCAGCGGGTTCAGCTTCTCCGCTGCGGCGGCCTTGACCTCTTCTTTGGTAGCGATCTGGCCGCCGGTGAGTTCGGTGACGTCGACCGCCACCTCTTCGACGATGCCCGGGCCGATGATCACCTGGAACTGGCCGGCGGTGGAGAACGAGCCTTTCACCAGGTCGACCGCCTCCAGCGCATCGTTGTCGACCTTGCTTTCATCTTTCAGGGCGAATCGGAGACGGGTCACGCAGTTGGTGGCGGCCGAGATGTTCTCGACACCGCCGACCGCGGCGATGATCGCCTTGGCCTCCTCGGTGTACTTTCCCATCACTACTCCTTCGGGGTGACGCGCGCGTATTCGGCGCTCGTCGCCATCTTTGCGTGCCGGGAGAGCTATGGGAAGCACCTCAGGCCAACTGGCGCAAGGCAAGCGCGATGTCGTGGTCCTGAGGAGGTAACGGTCCGTTCGGTGCCGCCATGGCCTGGATGCTGGCCCCCGTCACCGCTGCCTCCGGGGCGGGCAGTCCCCCGGCCAGCAGGGCACCGCAAATCCCCGCCAGCAGGTCTCCCGAACCGGCCTGCGCCGTCCACGCCGGGCCGGGGACGGCCAGTTGCACGCTGGTACGGCCGGGCGTGGCAACCACCTGGGTCGCACCCTTCAGCAGGACTGTTCCGCCGGTGCGCGCGACGGCATGTCGTACCGCCGCGACCGGATCCGCGGCCACCTGTTCCCGGGCGACTCCCAACAGCCGCGCCAACTCCCCGGCGTGCGGAGTGAGCAGCACCTGCGGGTGCAGCCGGTACGGCAGCATGGCGAGCGCATCGGCGTCCACCACGACCGGCAGGCCGCTGGCCACCGCGGCCGCGACCACGTCGGGGCCGTCCGCCCGGTCGCCCCACCCGCTCCCCAGCACCAGCGCCTGGATCCGGCCCTCTCCGATCACCACGTTCGGCAACCGGTCGAGCACCAGCCGGGCCACCTCGGGGGGGCCGAGGTAGCGCACCATGCCGGCTCCGGCCCGAACCGCTCCGGTCGCCGCCAGCACCCCGGCTCCCGGGTAGGCCACCGAGCCGGCGTCGATTCCCACCACCCCGCGGGAGTACTTGTCCGAGGCCGCGGTCGGCACCGGCCACGCGGCGGCGACATCAGCGGGTTCCCAGCCCTCCAACTCAGGTTCCATCGGCGGCAGGCCGATGTCGATCAGCTCGATCCGGCCACAGGCCGAGCGAGCGGGCTCGATCACGTGGCAGGCCTTCAGGCCGCCGAAGGTGACGGTGACCGCGGCGGTGAAGTGGGTCGCCAGCCCGTCGCCGATCGTGCTGCGGGCCGCCTCGGGCACCAGTACCGGATCGGTCTGCTCACCGGCCGGCATCAAGCTGACGAAGGGAAGATCGGCCGGAACTCCGGAAGGCAGGTCCACCGCGACCACGGGCACCTGGGCGGTCGCGCAGGCGCGGGCGAAGTCGGACACCGGGGCTCGCAGTCCGGCCTGCCCGCCGAGGCCGGCCACGCCGTCGATCACCAGGTCGGTGTCCGTGAGCGCGGAGCCTGCCGCGGCCGCGTCCAGTTCCCGGCCGCCGGCCGCGAGGAACGCCCGCCAGGCTGCTTCATGCACTCCGGAGCAGGGGCGCCAGGCGCGTACCCGCACCCCGCGACGAGCCAGCCGCGCGGCAGCGAACAGGGCGTCGCCACCGTTGTTCCCGCTGCCGGCCACCACCAGGAGCCGCGCCCCGTAGAGGGCACCTCGACGGGAACGCACCTCGCGGGCCACCACGGCCGCCAGCGCGGCCGCCGCCCGCTGCATCAGCGCATCCTCCCCCACAACGGCAATGGCGGCCGCTTCGGCCGCCCGGATCGTCGCAACTGAGTGAATGTTGTGGGTCATGCCTCGCAGACTACGACAGCCGCCGCGATTCCCGCGTCGTGGGTGATCGAGAGGTGGAGCCGTCCGATTCCGAGTTCGGCGATGCGGCGAGCCACGGTGCCGGTGCAGGAGAAGTGCGGCTTGCCGGCCTCGTCCTTGCGTACCTCCACGTCGGTCCACACCAGGCCGGTGGGCGCGCCGAGCGCCTTGGCCAGCGCCTCCTTGGCGGCGAATCGTCCAGCCATTCGTTGCATCGAACTGTCCTGCTCGGCCGCGGTGAAGATCCGGTCGAGCAGTCCGTCGCGGGCTGCCGCCCGGGTGAACCGCGACACCTGGGTGACGTCGATTCCGAGCCCGATGATCATCGCTACTCCACCGTGACCGACTTGGCCAGGTTGCGCGGCTGGTCGACGTCGTAGCCCTTCAGAGTCGCGAGTTCGCAGGCGAAATACTGCAGCGGGACGGTGGCCAGCAGCGGCTGCAGCAGGGTGGAGACCTGCGGCAGATTGAACACGACGTCGGCGTACGGGGTCACCTCGTCGTCGCCGGCTTCGGCCAGGACGATCGTGAGCGCACCCCGGGCACGCACCTCCTGAATGTTGGAGACCACCTTGTCATGCAGTTGATCGCGGCCTTGCGGCGGCACCACCACGAAGACCGGGACACCGGGCTCGACCAGGGCGATCGGGCCGTGCTTCAGCTCGCCGGCCGGGAAGCCCTCGGCATGCAGGTAGGCCAGCTCCTTCAGCTTCAGCGCCCCCTCCAGCGCCACCGGGTAGCCGACGTGGCGGCCGAGGAACAGCACCGACTTCTTGTCGACGAAGTCGCTGGCCAGGACCTTGATCGGGCCCAGTCCGTCCAGCACCTGCTGGATGAGGGCGGGGGTGCCGGCGAGTTCTTCCATCCAGCGGGAGATCTCGTCGCCGAACATCGTGCCGCGCACCTGCGCCAGGTAGAGGCCGAGCAGGTAGCAGGCGGCGACCTGAGTGAGGAAGCCCTTGGTGGAGGCGACGCCGATCTCCGGTCCGGCGTGGGTGTAGATCACCGCGTCCGACTCCCGGGGGATGGTGGCGCCGTTGGTGTTGCAGATCGCAATCACCTTGGCGTGCTGCTCCCGGGCGTGCCGGATCGCCATCAGCGTGTCGGCGGTCTCCCCCGACTGGCTGATGGTCACCACCAGCGTCGAGCGGGTGATGATCGGATCGCGGTAGCGGAACTCGGAGGCGATCTCCACCTCGCAGGCGATCCGGGTCCAGTGCTCGATCGCGTACTTGGCGACCAATCCGGCGTAGTAGGCGGTGCCACAGGCGACGATGATGATCTTGTCGATGGTGCGGAGTTCCGCCTCGGAGATGCGCAGCTCGTCCAGCTTCAGCGCGCCCTCGGCGGTATAGCGCCCCAGCAGGGTGTCGGCCACCGCCTTCGGCTGCTCGAAGATCTCCTTGCGCATGAACCAGTCGTAGCCGGCCTTCTCCGCCGCCGAGAGATCCCAGGTGACCTCGAAGGGACGGAAGGCGGCCGGATTCCCGGCGAAGTCGGTGACGCTGAAGCCCTCCCGGGTGACCTCGACAACCTGGTCCTGACCGAGTTCGACAGCGTGGCGGGTGAACTCGATGAACGCGGCCACGTCGGAGGCGACGAAGTTCTCACCGTCCCCCACGCCCAGCACCAGCGGGGAGTTGCGGCGCGCAGCCACCAGCCGATCGGGCTGGGTGGTGTCGATCGCCACCAGCGTGAAGGCGCCCTCCAATCGCTGGCAGATCGCTCGCATCGCATCCGGGAGGCTCGCCCCCGCCGCGACCTCGAGGCCGAGCAGCTGGACCGCCACCTCGGTATCGGTCTCAGAGGCGAAGGCGACGCTCTGGGCTTCGAGCTCCTGCCGGAGCGCGGCGAAGTTCTCGATGATCCCGTTGTGGATCAACGCCACCCGTCCATTCGCAGAGAGGTGCGGGTGGGCGTTGGCATCGGTGGGTCCGCCATGGGTGGCCCAGCGGGTGTGCCCGATCCCGATCCCGGAATCCGGCAGCGGTTGGGCTCCCAGCAGTTCGATCAGGTTGCCGATCTTCCCCGCCTTCTTGCGGATCGCGATGGCGCCGTCGTCGATCACGGCGACCCCGGCCGAGTCGTAACCGCGGTACTCCATCCGCTTCAAGCCCGAGGTGACCACATCCCTGGCCGCCTGAGGGCCGACGTACCCGATGATCCCGCACATATGCGGCACTTTACTGGTCGATGACGGCAGACTGGGCGAGTGCACAACGTCGCGCCGGAGGTGCCGGCCCCCGAGGATGACCCGTTCGGTCCGTATCTGACCTTGGAACGGCGGCATTGGGCGGCGCTGGCGGCCGCCCGCCCGGATCTCGAAACCGAGACCCTGGCCCGGCTGCGCGGCGTGAACGAACCGACGGATGTCGACGAGGTGCGGGAGGTCTACCTGCCCTTGACCGAGCTGATCGAGCTGTACTCCGACCGCACCGCCGCGCTGTACCGCGACAGCCATGCCTACCTGGGGCTCTCCAGTGCGCGGACGCCGTTCGTGATCGGGGTGGCCGGCTCGGTCGCGGTCGGCAAGTCCACCACCTCTCGGTTGCTGAAGGAGCTGCTCAGCCGGGCGCCCGGCAACCCGAAGGTGGATCTGGTGACCACCGACGGCTTCCTCTTCCCCAACGCCCGGCTGGAGGAGCTCGGCCTGCTGGATCGCAAGGGCTTCCCGGAATCGTACGACCGGCGCCGGCTGGTCCAGTTCGTGATGGACGTGAAATCGGGTGCCCCTGAGGTCCGTGCCCCGGTCTACTCCCACCTGGTCTACGACATCGTCGAGGACCAGCAGGTCGTGGTGCACCAGCCGGACATCCTCATTGTCGAGGGGCTGAACGTGCTGCAGCCCGCCCGTCGGCGCGCCAACGGCACCATGGGACTGGCGGTGAGCGACTTCTTCGACTTCTCGGTCTACGTCGATGCCGACGACGGGGACGTGAAGTCGTGGTACCTGCGCCGCTTCCTGGCGTTGCGCGAGACGGCCTTCCGCGATCCCAAGTCGTACTTCCGACGATTCGCCGAGATTCCCGAAGCGGAGGCCATCGGCCAGGCCAGCGGCATCTGGGACACGATCAACGGCCCCAACCTGCTGGCCAACATCAAGCCCACGCGCGGGCGGGCGACGGTCATCCTGCGCAAGGCAGCCGACCACAAGGTCAGCTGGGTGCGGATCCGGAAGATCTGATGGATGCCGTAAGCCTGGGGCCGTCCGATGCCGGTGCCGCCGTCGCCCTCTGGCAGGCGGCTGGCCTGACCCGTCCGTGGAACGACGCCCACGCTGACTTCGCGCGCGCCGTGGCGGGGCCGTCGTCCGCGGTCCTGGGGGTGTGGCGGGCCGGCGAGCTGGTGGGCGCCGCGATGGTCGGCCACGACGGCCACCGAGGCTGGGTCTACTACCTGGCCGTCGCGGCCGCCGCGCGGCGCTCGGGCCTCGGGGGTCGCCTGATGGAGGCCTGCGAGCACTGGCTCGTGGCGCGGGGCATCCCCAAGATCCAGTTCATGGTGCGCACCGACAACACCGCCGTCCTGGCCTTCTACGACCACCTCGGCTACGCCCCCCAGGACGTCGTCGTCCTAGGCCGCCGCCTGGACTGACCCCTCGCCCCCGCCTGCCGTTGCGGTCGTTCGGCTTCCCGCCCGATATGCCTAACAACGGTTACGCCATCGAGTGACCGAGAGCGGAGATCCGATCCTCTGCTCGACCCATGTTCGGCCGTCCGTGGTGTCGTCGCACTCACCGCATGAACCCGCCGGTCGAGACACCGAGTAACAGATACGCCAGGGATCGGATCCGGGGATCGCGCTGCGATGATGAGAGCATGTGTGAGCTGTACGTCGAGTCTGGCGTGGGGATGGCGTTCGACCATGGCGCGGCGGCGTGGGCCTTCGATGACGACCATTGGGGAGTCTGCGTCCAAGCGCATGACCCGGACGAGACCGTGGTCAACTGGACCCAGCGATTCGGTCCGGCCAAGGTCGTCGAGGTGATCCACGGCGACGAGCAGGCCTTCTCCAGGGATCGCCAGCAAGCGAGCGACCATGAGATCGCGATGACCCTGGCGATCCTGGAGGAGCAGCGGCCCCGCGCAATCGCCCTCCTCGATCATCTCGATGAAGCTGCCTTGGACCGTGATGACCCCGAGCGGGTCATGCCCTCCTGGGCGCGGTGGCGCACCATCCGACAGACGCTGTGGCACATCTGCGACACCGAGTCGCGCTACTACCTGCCCGCGACCGGGCTACCGACACGCCAACCCGCGACCGACCTGCATGCGGAACTCATCGAATCCCACCGCCACGTGATTGATGTGCTGACGGACCTCCCGCGCGCCATCGTCCGCAGCGAGGGCGGTGAGATCTGGACCTCGACCAAGCTCCTGCGCCGCCTGGCGTGGCACGAGCGGGGTGAACTCGGCGCGGTCGAGGCCCTGCTGGCACGGTGGGGCGCCCAGAAACCCGGATCGGCCGGGTCGCTCCTTCCCTAAGGCTGCGCTGGCCTCGTCTTTCTGCGGCGCTGCCGGTCGATCAGAACCCGAGCCCGCCGGTCAGGGAGTCCAGCGGACGGGGCCGCCGGCGCAGAAGCTGGTGGTGACGGCCTCGCCGGCCAGGCAGGCAGCGTCCACCAGGTCGCGATCTCCAACCGGCTCGGCGAGCTCGACCACGACCGGAACCACATCGTTGCCCTGGCAGGTGTGCATGTTCCCGCTGAGCGGCGCCACGTCAGCCCGGATCACGATCTCCGCCTCACCGTAGGAGATCACTGGCTCCAGCACCTCACCAGTGACGCCACTGGCGCACTCCAGGCGGGTCACGCCGATGGTGAGCTCGGTTGACGTCGTGCCGACCTGATCGGGGTCGAGGAGCTCCCAGGTGCCAGTCGCGCCGGCGTCCGGCCCATCGGACGGCTCACCTTCGGGTAGGCCAGGCTGCTCGGGCCAGCCGCCATCGGCATCCTGGACCAACTCCACCTCGAGTTGCCCATCACGCACCCCGAGCCGAGAGGTGTAGCGGCCGGGGCCGAGCGGGGCCTCGCCCACGTAGTCGATCGGCCGGACTTCGTACTCCTTCCCGTCCTCGGTGGCGACCACCCAGGCATAGGAGTACGCCTCGCCGACGATCTGATAGCTGCTCTCCCGGCCAACCCCCAGCAGTCCGACAGTGATCACCTGGCCGTTGACCAAACGCACCTCGACATCGGTCAGCCGGGTCGTTCCGGCATTGCCCACCCGGAGCTGGACCGAGCCGGCAGCCACCAGGTCGCGGAGCTCGGGGGTCAACGCAGTGGCGACCGCCTGGAAGAACCGTGCGGACGGATCCCGCAGCAGCTTGGCATCCCCGTCCGGGTCGACGTACACGGCTCCGGGCAGGATCCGCAGGGTCGGACGCACATCGTCGGCCGGGTGCACCACCAGGCCCCGGAACCCCAGCACACCCTCCGGGGGTGCCTCGTCCTCCAGTTCGCCGGCCGCCTCGTGATCAGCGACCATCGCGTACAGCTCGTCGGCGATCGAGGCATCGAGTTCCACGACCGGATTCTCCTGGCCCGAGAAGACATCGACCTCGACGCTGGGCACACCAGCCGGCACGGCGGTCGGCAACACCACCGGCGCCGTGCTGGGCGCGACCGGCACGGCCGGGATTCCCCGTCCAGCGCTCATCCACACGGCGATGCCGATACCGGCGACGAGTGTCACCGCGGCCGCGGCCGCCACGATCGCCGGCCACGCAGTTCGGCGACCGACTCTCCCGGTCAACTCCACCGGGTCGATCGGCGGTACCGGGACCTCGACCGTGTCCGCCCTCCGTAGCGCGTCGCGGAAGGCCTGCTCCACGTCATCCATCGTCCTCACCCCTCTGCAGCCGGGACCGCAGCGTCGCCAGCGCCCGATGGACGTGGGAGCGCGCCGTCGATTCCGGACACCCCAGCGCCTCGGCGATCTGGCCGAAGCTGTAGTCGTTGTAGAAGCGCAGCACCACCGCCGCGCGCTGGGTCGGCGGCAGCTCGGCGCACAGCCGCCAGGCGGCATCCGCCTCCACCACCGCCGAGCTCGGGTCGGCGGCAACGGGTGCCTCGACCAGCACGGACGGATCCGGCACCGGCCGAGAGCGGCGGCGCCGGATCACCGCCAGGCAGGCGTTCACCACCGTCTGCGAGACATAGGCATGCCGCCGGTTGCCCTCGGGCAGGCGATGCCATCGTGGGTAGAGCGCGGTGAGCCCGTCCTGGACGGCATCGCGGGCGTCCTCCCAGTTCCGGGTGATCAGCCACGCCAGCCGCAGCAGCCCGTCCGAGCGCGTCCGGACGTAGTCGTCGAACGAAGGCTCTACCTCCACCACGACCCCGATCCGTTCCGCGACCCTCACACAGGGAAGAGTCTGTCACCCCCGTCCTTCGTTGCACGCAACGGCAACACCGCGGGGAGTAACGTCGATCAGGTGAGCCCGTCCGAGATTGCAGCGGTCGATGTCGTCGTGATCGGGGCGGGACAGGCCGGGCTGTCGGCAGGCCATCACCTGCGCCGTCGCGGCTTCCGGCCGGTCGGCGAGTCGGGTCAGGACAGCTTCGTCATCCTGGACGCCAACCCGAAGCCGGGTGGCGCCTGGCAGCACCGCTGGCGCTCGCTGCTGATGGGGACGGTCAACGGCATCTACGACCTGCCCGGGATGCATCTGCCCGCGGTCGACCCGAATGTCCCCAGCGTCGATGCGCTGCCGCCGTACTTCGCAGCCTTCGAGGCGGCCAACGACCTGCAGGTGCTGCGTCCGGCCACCGTCTCGGCCCTCCGGCGAGCCGACCACGACCCGCACGGCCGGCTGCTCGTCGAGTCCGATGCCGGAACCTGGTCGGCCCGGTGGGTGATCAACGCCACGGGAACCTGGAGCAACCCCTTCCTGCCGCGGTATCCCGGCGCGGACTCCTTCCAGGGTCGCCAACTCCACGTCCACGACTACGTCGAGGCCGCCGAGTTCGCCGGCCGCCGGGTCGTGATCGTGGGAGCGGGCGTCTCGGCCGTCCAGTTGCTCAACGAGATCTCGCGGGTCGCCGCCACCTACTGGGTGACCCGCCGGGTGTGGCAGGAGGGCGCGTTCGACGAGGGCCGCCGCATCGCCGCCATCGAGCGGGTGACCGAGCGGGCCCGGCAGGGTCTCGGGCCGGTGTCGATCGTCTCGGCCACCGGCATGTACTGGGCCCCTTGGGCGATCGAGGCCCGCGACCGCGGCGTTCTGGTTCGGCACCCGATGTTCACGGCCATCGAACCCGACGGAGTCCGGATGCCCGACGGCGAACTGGTCGCTGCGGACGTGATCCTGTGGGCCACCGGCTTCCATCCCGCGCTCGACCACCTCGAGCCGCTGCGCCTGAGGACCGCGGCGGGCGGCATCCGGGTCGAGCGGGGACGCTCACTCGACGAACCTCGGCTCTTCCTGATCGGCTACGGGCCTTCGCAGTCGACCGTGGGGGCGAACCGCGCCGGACGAGACGCCGTGCGGGCGATCCTGGCCGATCGAAGCGGGCCGCGTGCCAAAGGACCGCTGTAGCGGTTGCGGCCTCCCGGACAAGACGCCGCACGCCCGCCACGCCGGGTGGCGCAACGCCGCCGGGGCCGCACTGCCGGACTACAGGCTCAGGCGGGACCTGACCACACCAGCCAAGCGCTCGGCGATCTCGTTCGCCTGCTCGCTGGTGGCCGCCTCGACCATCACCCGCACCAGGTTCTCGGTGCCCGAGGGACGCAGCAGCACCCGCCCGGAATCACCTAGCTCTCTGGCGGCGGCCGTCACCGCGGCATTCACCTCCGGGTCGATGCCGGCCCGGGCCTTGTTGACCCCGGGCACGTTGAGCAGCACCTGCGGGAAGCGGGTCATCACACTCGCCAGTTCGGCCAGGGGCCGTCCGGTGCGGACGATCTGAGCGGCCAGATGCAGGGCGGTCAGCACCCCGTCCCCGGTGGTGGCGTACTCGCTCATGATCACGTGGCCGGACTGCTCTCCGCCGAGGGTGAAGCCGTTGGCGTTCATCGCCTCCAGCACGTAGCGGTCGCCGACCTTGGTGACGTCGACCGAGATCCCGTTGCGCTTCATCGCCTGCAGGAACCCGAGGTTGCTCATCACTGTGGCGACCACCGTGTCGCTGTGCAGGGTGCGGTCGGCCTTCATCGCCAGCGCCAGGATCGCCATGATCTGGTCTCCGTCGACGCCGACTCCCTGGCCGTCGACGGCCAGGCAGCGGTCGGCGTCACCGTCCAGCGCGATGCCCAGGTCGGCCCGGTGTGCCACGACCGCCGCCTGGAGTGCCGCGGTGTGGGTGGAGCCGCAGTTCAGGTTGATGTTCAGCCCGTCGGGTTCGGCATTGATCAGCACCACCTCGGCGCCCTGGGCGGCGAACGCGGCTGGAGCGGTCTGGTAGGCGGCTCCGTTGGCCGCGTCGATCACTACCTTCAGCCCTTCCAGGCTGCTGTCGGCGCCCAGGCTCGACACCAGGTGGGCGACGTAGGCCTCTGCCGCGCCGAGGTCGGAGGTCACCCGGCCCACGCCTGCCCCGACCGGACGGTGCGCCGGTTGACCGATCCGTGCCTCGATGTCGTCCTCGAGATCATCATCGAGCTTCACACCGCCGCGGGCGAAGAACTTGATGCCGTTGTCCTGGGCCGGGTTGTGGCTGGCCGAGAGCATCACGCCCAGGTCCGCGTCCAGCTCGTTGACCAGGTAGGCCACCCCGGGAGTCGGCACGACGCCCACCCGGATCACGTCCACACCCGAGGAAGCCAGCCCCGCGATCACCGCCGCGCCCAGGAATTCCCCGGACGCCCGCGGATCACGGCCGACCAGGGCGCGCGGCCTTCGGGCACCAAAAACCCCGGCCTCTGCCAGCACCTGGGCGGCCGCGCTGGACACCTGCAACGCGATCTCGGGGGTGAGATCCACGTTGGCGGTGCCGCGCACTCCGTCGGTGCCGAAGAGCCGGGGCATCGGTGGTGGGATTACCGCTTGCTGTACTGCGGAGCCTTGCGGGCCTTCTTCAGGCCGGCCTTCTTGCGTTCCTTGATGCGGGCGTCGCGAGTCAGCAGGCCGGCCTTCTTCAGGGCCGGTCGGCTGGCTTCGGCGTCCACGCCGTTGAGGGAGCGGGCAATGCCGAGCCGCAGCGCTCCGGCCTGGCCGGTCACGCCGCCGCCGACGATGGTGGCGATCACGTCGTAGGAACCGAGCACCGCAGCGGTCACGAAGGGCTCGTTGACGATCTGCTGATGCAGCTTGTTCGGGAAGTAGTCCTCAAGGCTGCGGCCGTTGATCGAGAACTGGCCGGTGCCCGGGACGATCCGGACGCGGGCGATGGCCTCCTTGCGGCGGCCGGTGGCAGCACCGGGAGCCACCACGGCCGGGCGGCCACCCGGCAGCGCCGTGCTCGGAACGGCCTCGGAACGGTAGGCGATCTCGCGGTCACCCTCGGTGAAGGGAGCGAGCTCCTCGGTGGTCTCAGTCTCTTCGACGACGTCGGTCACGATGGTTCCTGTCACTGGGCGATCTGGGTGATCTGGTAGGGCTGCGGCTTCTGAGCGGTGTGCGGGTGCTCGGGACCGGCGTACACCTTGAGCTTCTTGATCAACTGACGGCTGAGCTTGTTCTTCGGCAGCATGCCCCACACCGCCTTCTCGACGGCCTTGCG
The DNA here is from genome assembly GCA_964435735.1 of uncultured Propionibacteriaceae bacterium. Classification (GTDB taxonomy): domain Bacteria; phylum Actinomycetota; class Actinomycetes; order Propionibacteriales; family Propionibacteriaceae; genus Propionicimonas. The sequence goes on along the minus strand of CAYSZZ010000009.1, from coordinate 1,576 downwards.
GGGATCCTTCTCCAGCAACTCGCCGTAGGAGATCGACTTCAGGCCACCCGGACGCCCGGAGTGGCGGTAGGCCAGCTTGTCGGTGCGCTTGTTGCCGGTGAGGGCCACCTTCGAGGCATTGACGACCACGACGAAGTCGCCGGTGTCGACGTGCGGGGCGAACTGCGCCTTGTGCTTACCACGCAGCAGGGTCGCAGCGGTCACGGCCAAGCGGCCGAGCACGACGTCATCGGCATCGATCACGTGCCAGTTCCGGGTAACCTCCCCGGGCTTCGGGCTGTACGTAGACACGGGTCGTAGACCTGCTTCCATGAGTTGTCTTCACTAACGGCGGGTGCGGAATTGCCCAGGGCAGACCACAGCGCAACGACGTCCAAGATTACCTTGCGCGGTTAGGCCGGTCAAAACCGACCCTGGCGACCCATCCCTGGGCCGAACCACCGAGCGCTCACGCTCATACCCGGGGGCGCCGTCCGGGGACGGGATCTCGGTGGGACTGGGCAATGGTACGCCCTCCGCGTCCGGTGGACCGCAGCTCTCGTCAAATCGCCGAACACCGCACGGAGACCGCGGCGCCCGCCTAGGGTGCGGACATGGCAGACCTCCTTCAGATCAGACACCCGGGCAGCGGCACCGAGGCGGAGCTGGCGATCACCGACGCCACCATCCGCGCCGCCGAGCTGCGCCAGTTCGTGGTGGACGGCGAGCCGCTTGCGACCTACGACCCGGGCTACGTGAACACCGCGTCGTGCCGGTCGTCCATCACCTACATCGACGGTGACGCCGGCATCCTGGAGTACCGCGGCTACCCGATCGAGCAACTCGCGGAGCAGTCGACCTTCCTCGAGGTCGCCTGGCTGCTGCTGAACGGCGAGCTGCCCACCGCCGCTCAACTGGCGGAGTGGGAGGAGCTGATCACCACGCACCGGATGCTGCCGGACAAGCTGAAGACGGTGCTCGCCGGCTTCCCCTATGACGCCCACCCGATGACCATCCTGATGGCCTCGACGGCCGCGTTCTATTCGTTCTACCCGGACGCCCGCAACTTCGACGACCCCCAGGCCCGAGCGCTGAACATCGCACGGCTGATCGCCAAGATGCCCACCCTGGCGGCCTTCACCTATCGCAAAGGCAAGGCCAAGCCCTACATCAACCCCGACGACGCCTATGGCTACTGCCACAACTTCCTGGCGATGCTGTTCAAGCAGGCCGAGCGGCGTTACGTCGCCGACGAGCGGCTGATCCGCGCGGTCGAGGTGTTGTTCATCCTGCACGCCGATCACGAGCAGAACTGCTCGACCTCGGCTGTCCGATCGGTGGCCAGCTCGGGCAACGACCTCTACACCTGCGTCTCGGCGGGAGTCGGGGCGCTGCACGGCCCGCTGCACGGCGGGGCGAACGAAGCGGTGCTGAAGATGCTGCGGGAGATCGGGACGGTGGAGCGGGTCCCGGAATTCATCGAAGGAGTCAAGGCCGGCCGGGTACGGATGATGGGTTTCGGCCATCGGGTCTACAAGAACTACGACCCGCGGGCGCGGGTCATCAAGAAGGCCGTGGACGACGTGTTCGAGATCAC
>CAYSZZ010000008.1:68906-128502 GCA_964435735.1 uncultured Propionibacteriaceae bacterium | reverse complement strand
TCAGTCCGAACCTGGCGATTCGGCTGGAGCAGGCTGGTGTCGGAACGGCGAGGGCTTGGTTGGCGATGCAGACTGCATTCGACCTGGCGGTCGAGCGTGCCGCCGGAACGCCAAAGGTACGGCGCCTCTACGACGTCGCCTGAACATCCTGTCCTGCCGCGAGCCGTGCGGGCGAGGGTTGCCTGTTCGATCTCGCGCGTTACATGTAACATTGCTTGCATGACTGTCAGGGAGCGGGTCAGCGAATACAGGCGCCGAATGCGGGAGCGTGGCTACCGGCCGGTGCAGATCTGGGTGCCCGACGTGCGCACCGAACAGTTCGCCGCCGAGGCACACCGGCAGGCCGCACTGGTCGCCCACGCCGATCGAGCAGGCGATGACCAGGACTTCATCGAGGCCGTGTCGGTTTCCTGGGGCGAGGCGTGATCCGCGGCGAACTGTGGACGGTCGCCGGTGGCGTCTACGCGTCCAAACCCCGACCGGCTCTGATCGTCCAGGAGGACCTGTTCGCCGCCACCGATTCGGTGACCGTCGCACCACTGACCTCCACGCTGACCGACGCGCCGCTGCTGCGGGTACGGGTACCAGGCACCGATCTGACCGGTCTTGAGCGCGACAGCGACATCATGGTCGACAAGCTCACCACCGTCCGCCGCAGCGACGTCCAGACCCGGGTAGGCCGTCTCACCGCTGAGCAACTCGCAGAAGTCGAACGCGCACTGATGACCTTTCTGGGCCTCGCCCGCTAACCGCCAATCCACGTTCTCTGCAGCAGCAGGACGCATCCGCTCATGCTGCAAGGCGTCTGTGTTCGCGAGCCTGCGTGTGTCGCCGTGCACAGAAGCGCCGGGCCGTAGTCTCTGGACCAGAGGCGCTTAGGGGGAGGTTCGGTATGCGGCGAGTCGCGTGGGTTCTGCTGTTTGGGGCTGTTCTGGTGCTGGGCGCCGGAGCGGTTCACGTCACTTTGCTGATCCTGGAGCATCTGCGCCATCCCGAGTGGTCTGCGCCGGCGTACGTGAATCTCATCCACTTCGTGCCATACGCACTCCTGAGTGGTGCATTGGCTCTAGCGTCATGGTGGGTCACTCGAACGCGACCTCGCCCAGGATCGGTAGCGTCCGGTTCGCCACACGCCTCTCGCTGACCCGAGCGCGTCTGCCGCGTGCGGCGTTGTCCTGGTCTGGTCGTGGCGTGGTACTGGGGGGACGATCCGGGGATGAGTACTCAGCCTGTTCTGTTTCCGGTGTTGCTCGCGGCCGACGCTGACCCGTTGGTGCGGGCGGTAGCTGCCTACTTGGCGCGGTTCAGGGACGCCATCCGCGTTCATACCGAGTCCGATCTGCGCGCGTTCTTGACTTGGTGTGTCGAGCGCAGGTTGCCGCCGTTGTCGGCGCAGCAGGTCCATATCGAGTTGTACGTGCGGTGGATGCAAGAAGTGCGGCGCTTCAAGCCCTCTACGGTGTCACGACGGATGTCGGTGCTCGCCGGGTTCTATCGGACGTGTGATCGATCAGGTGCTGCCGGTTTCGCCGGCGGACTGTGCGGCGGCCGAATGTGCCGCCTGAGTCGCCGACGCTGGGCCTGTCGCACCTGCAGTTCGAAGCGATGCTCACCGCCGCGAGGGACTCATTGAACCGGAACGACTTCGCGTTGGTCGCGATGCTCGGCCTTCTCGGGCTTTGGGTTTTCGAAGCCTGCGGGGCTGACATTCAGGATCTTGGCGAGGAGCACGGCCACCGGGTCCTGAAGGTCCGGGGCAAAGGCGGCAAGGTCGTTCTCACCCCGCTCGCGCCTGCGGTCGCACGAGCCGTGGAACGCGCTGTTGGTCAGCGGGGCGAGGGTCCGATCTTGCTGAACCGGCGCGGGGTGCGGATGGACCGGCACGCTGCCACCCGCCGGCTGCGGCGGCTCGCCATCGCGGCGAACGTGCGGCTACCGCGGATGCACCCGCACATGTTGCGGCACACCTTTTGTCACGACGATGCTGGACGCCGGGGTCGACCTGCGCGATGTCCAGATCGCTGCTCGACACGCCGACCCGCGCACCACGATGCGCTACGACCGGGCGCGCAAGAACCTCGACCGGCACCCCAACTACATCCTGGCCGCCTACATGGCCTCCGGAACCTAACCGCGAACCACGACCCATTCGCCTGTGTTCTGTGTGGGTGAGGAATGCTCCCGTAGACTTCAGGCGTGCTGGCCATGGATGTCGATGTGGAGCGCTTGCGCGAGGTGTGTGAGCGCTACGGTGTCGTCCGTCTCGAAGTCTTCGGCTCCTTGGTGCACGGCGCAGCTCGACCCGACAGCGATATCGACCTGCTCTATACCCTCGCCCCGGGCACGCGGCTGGGGTGGGCGATCGAGGACCTCAACGAGGAACTCGCGGCCGTGTTCGGCCGGCCAGTCGACCTTGTCTCACACCGTGGGTTGAACCCCCGGATCCGCGAGCGTGTGCTCGCCGAAGCCCAACCGTTCTATGCCGCGGCGTGAGGTCCTCCTGCTCGGCGAGATGATCGACGCCGCCGAGCAGGCCCAGCAACTTGCCGCGGGCCACGACGCTGAGGCAATCGATGCCGATCGGCAACGCCGTGATGCGCTGCTGTGGAACTTCACCGTGCTGGGCGAGGCCGCCGCCCAACTTTCCGATGAGTTCAAGACAGCCCATCCCGGCCTGAACTGGGCACGTCCCAGCCAGCTACGGAACCGGATCGTGCACGGCTACTGGTCCATCGACCTCGCAGTCCTCCATGCCACCGCGATGGACGATCTTCCCGCCTTCACCGCACAACTCAAAGCAGTGCTCACCGAGCTCGAGTCCTGAACAGACAACCCAGCGAGAGCTCTTCTGTCGATCTGCGCGCGCTTCCGTATCGGCGCCGGGAGAGCCATAATGGCTCCATGCCGAACATTCAGATCAAGGACGTGCCGGAGGAGACCCACGCCGTGCTGCGGCAGCGTGCGGCGGCGGCGAGTCAATCGCTGCAGGAGTACTTGCGGTCGAAGCTGGTGGCGGAAGCCGCGCAGCCGACGGTGGACGAGGTGTTGGCCCGGGCCGGCGGTCGGGCGGGTGGCTCGCTGCCGTTGGCCGATGCGGTGAGCACGTTGCGGTTCGAGCGTGCTGGTCGTTGACGCCAGTGTCCTGGCGGTCGCTCTCATGGACGACGCCACCGACGGTGATGCGGCGCGGACCAGGTTGCGGGGTGAGCGGCTCGCCGCGCCAGCGCTGGTCGATCTTGAGGTCGTGTCGGTGTGGCGCGGGCTGGCGCGGGGCGGTCACCTGGATGCCAGGCGGGTCCGGTTCGCGCTGGAGGACCTGCGTGCGTTGCCGCTGGAGCGGGTCGACCACACCCATCTGATCGAGCGGTGCTGGGAGTTGCGGGACAACCTGACGGTCTACGACGCGGCCTATGTGGCTCTGGCTGAGGCGCTGGGCGTGACCTTGCTGACCGGCGACGCGCGGTTGTTGAAGGCGACCGGCACCCGCTGCCCGATCGAGGTCCTGAAAGCTCGCCGCTGAAGCTCGACTCGGCGTGTGCTGGCGCGGCGGCCGCTCGGCGCATGGGGCGGTCGGGTCTCAGCGGAGACGTTGGGAGAGCTCGGCGCAGTGGACACGCACCGCGGGGATGAGCCGTTCACGAAGGTCGTCGGCGTAGGTCATGTCCCCGACCTCGGTGAGGGATTCCGTGACCGCGGCGGGGAGTTGCTCGGCGTGGGTCCGGGCCAGGTCCAGGATGGGCTTGTCGTCCAGCTCGACCTGGTCGGCGAACCGCCGCCACGCGTCCGCGTCGATCTCAGCCAGTTCGAAGGTGCCGCCGATGCTCATCGACACCACGCGGGAGTCGTCGGGACCGATCCCGTACGCCAGCCCGGAGGCCGCGTCGTACAGCGGCGAGACCCGGGGCCCGTGTTGATCCAGCAGGACGGCATAGTTGCGGCCGTGCGCGTCGGGGGCGCCGGCGACCGTGTTGAACACGAGCAGCTCGACGAACGCCTGGACGTTCTCCCGGGCTTGGCGGGCGGTCGTGGACTGCTCGCGAAGCAACCGCACGATCTCGGCTGCTGAGGGCCCGCCGCGGTCCTCGTACTTCTCGGGGTTGCCGAGCGCCTGGCACATGTCCTCCTGGTGGATCCGGGTGACGTGGCCGTCTTGGATGTCCCGGTCGAAGCGGGTGACGACCAGGGCGTCCTCGGTGCCGAACTCGGCGAACGCGGTCTGCGCGGCGGGCAGGCCGAGGCGGCGGGCGGCGGCCATCGTGACGTGCTCGACGAGCGCCTGCGCGTACAGGTCGCGGATGCCGGGCTTGACGATGTGGGTCGTCGGTTCGCTGCCGTGGGCGAAGAACCAGCCGTCGGAGCGGCGTCGCAGCGTGAACTTCTGCTGGGTGCCCCCAAGCGACCAGTGCTCGCCACGCATCGTCCACGACGCCCGCTGGTCGATCGCCATCTCCGACAGGCGCTGCTCGATCAGGTGGTCGGGCGCCGGTTCGAGATCACCGGTCCGGTGGATCGTGGCGTCGATCTCGTCGGGCAGGCACAGCTGGACCGCGCCGGCACAGTCCTTCCCGATAGCAGCCAGCAGGCTTAGCGGATCGCCACGGTCGGCCCCGTACAGACGCGCGATCGCGGCGCGGGCGTCTCCGTTGTCGGGCAGCAGCGCATTCAGCCACGACTCGACCTTCGCCCCGGTGTGGATGCCCTCCTCCGACGGCAGGGACAGCGACAGCGGAGCCACCGTCGGTTCGCGGAACCTGAGGCGGAGGACTCCGGCGCGGGTGCGTTCCACGTCGGCGACGTGTCGGCCGACCAGGATGACCGCCAGCTGGGGTGTGGCCATCAGGACTCCTCGGCAAGGTCGTCATGGACCCACAGGCTGGCGTCGAGCACATCGAGGACCCGCATCACCCGGGCAAGCTCAAGACCTTCGACCCTCCCGGACTCGGCTGCGTGGATCCACTTGCGTGACACGCCGGCGGCCGCCGCCAGTTCCGCCTGGGTCAGTCCGCGGCGGTGGCGGAGCGCCCGGACGGCGCTACCGAAACGAGGGAGCGACCGTGCGTTGATCTGCGAGCCTGCCATACATGTAACTATACCGTGACATCGCAGCAATGTCACGATATGGTGACACTGCATCCTTGTCACCGTATCGTGACATGCGCGACTAGCTGCTGATCATCATGATCATCTTCGACATTGCTGCTGCCTATCACGGTGCTCAGCGCGCTGTCCGACACTCGGCCGTTTCGCCTGCCTGCCGCCAACAATCCAAGCGAAGCACCTCGCGCCACTATCGAACAGTTGGAAACCACCCGATGAACGCCATCACCACACAGGCCTGCTACCAGGCGGCTGTCGAGCAGCTGCAGGCGGCGGCCCCCACGGCCACCGGAGTGCTCGCACATGCCGCCCTCGGGTGGTTCGCTGGGGCGTCTCGGGCGTCGTGAGAATCTGTCGGATCCTGTGGGTACGGTCTTCTCGTGATCGTTACGGAAGCAGGCTATGGCGACTGCGCCGCGCTGGCCGAGACCTCGAAACGGGCCTTCGACGCCGATGTGAGTGTTGGCGCGCCGGGTCTGGGTGGGCCGCCTGGTTATGACTCGGTTGAGTGGCACCAGGAGGCGATGACTTGGGGACGGGTGTTCACCATCACCGTTGACGGCCGGCTGCTCGGCGGTGCCGTCGTGGTCGTCGAGTCTGCGACCAAGGCATACCTGGGGCGGATCTGGCTGGTGCCTGAAGCGCAGAATCGTGGTTTGGGAGGTCAGGCGATGGCGGCGATCGAATCGGCATTCCCCACGATCACCCGGTGGAGGCTGGGCACCCCGACCTGGAACGAGCGGAACCAGCGCTTCTACGCCCGCTGCGGCTACCGGGTGATCGGGCCTGAGGGCGAGGACGGGGTGCTCTTCGAGAAGCTCGTGAAGCCCGGACCGCTCAGGGACTGAACCGCTTTCGCGACCGGTCAACGACCTGAGCTACCGCCGCGCGAGTGGATCTCTCATGGCGGCGAGGCCCGGTACGGTGGCCGGGTGCGGGTTCTTGGTTGGGATGGGTACTTCAACTGTCGCGATCTCGGTGGTCTGCCTACTCCTGTGGGACTGACGCGCCCGGGCCGGGTGGCACGGGGACCACGGCGGGAACTCCTGACGACGTCGGGCTGGGAGGCGGCCCGGGGATGGGGCCTGTGCACCGTTGTCGACCTGCGCTGCGGCTACGAAGTGGGCCGCCGGGACGGCGATCCGGCTCTGGACGCGAGGGCCCTGGACGGGGTGAGGGTCATCTCAGCGCCGACCGAGGATCACTCCAGCGAGGAGTTCCGCCGGATCTGCTTCCCGATCCTCGACTCGCCTGAGTATTGGTCGCACAACCTTCGGATCCTGCCTGGCTTGGTGTGTCGGGCACTCGAGGTGATCGCCGCGGCCGAGCCGGGTGTCCTGATCCACTGCAGCGCGGGCAGGGACCGCACCGGCATGATCTGCGCGCTGTTGCTGGCCAACGCCGGAGTCGCCCCGGAGGTCGTCGCGGAGGACTACGCCGAGTCGGTCAGGCAGATGGCCGGTACCCGGACGCATGCTCCGACCGATGACCGCCAGGCAGTCTGGGGACCTCCTGAGGCTGAAGCCTGGATCGCCAGGGTCAGGCCGCTTGTCATCGCATTCGCCGCAGGCGTTGAGCAGCAACTGGATCACGTCGGTCTGCAGGATGGCGATCGGCGACGGCTTCGCGCGCTCCTGCTCGCCGCCTGACATCGCGAATCGTACGGATCTGGCGCAGGGTGCGCGAGGGTAGCCTGTCGGCTCGGTGCCCGAAGCGCACACCCGGCTCATCACGGTGGGTGATGTCAGCGCGGCCGCGCAGATTCTGGGCTTGGCGCGGGGAGCTGTCGAGGTTGAACGGGCGTTGCTTGCGCTGCCGCCGAGTGAGCGTGCGGCTGTCGTGCATGCGGCGTTGATCAGCCTTGGCGGTGGCGCTTCCGAGGACTCGCAGGACGAGCTTGATGCTGCCTGGCGCGACGAAGTCAGCAGCCGTCTCGATGACGTGGTGGCGGGCGGGGTGGAGCTCGGTTCGTTCGAGGCGACCCATGCCCGGTTCGCCGAGAAGTACCCGCCGGCCGAGTGACTTCGGTTCATCGGGAGCATCCCCAGGCGGGTGCTGGGCTGTTCGCGGCGGCGGAGTACTTCGAGCGGGTCGAGCCCGGTCTTGGCCACGCCCCGCTCGGCTACTCGCGGGCGCCGCGTACCGCGTATCGATGCATCGCCACGCTCTCGGGGAACACCGCGTGCTCAAGCAGGTCAAGCTCCAGCGGGTCGGTGTGATCATCGAACAGCGGTCGGCCCTTGCCCAGAATGACCGGGTGGATGAACAGCAGCAGTTCGTCCAGCAGGTTGGCCCGCAGCAACGCCGTGGCGACGGTTGCGCCGCCGACACCAATGAGGCCGTCGGTGTCGGCACGGATCGCGGCGAGCTGCTCGATCGCGTCGTCGCCGATGATCCTCGTGTTGTGATCGGCGTGGGTCCGCGTCCGGGAGACCAGCACTTTGGGCGACGAGGTCCAGATCTCGCCGTACTCCCGCAGGAAGTCGGGCAGCGACTCATCGCTGCGGGCCGCCGGCCAGAAGGACTCCATGGTCTCGTAGATGACCCGTCCCTCGACGCTGAGCGACAGTGCGCGGGCGAGACGGTTGAACTCGCGGTGAAGCTCCTCGGTGATGCGCATCCACTCGCCGCCGCCCTGCTCGCCCTCGGCGTGCTCGATGCGCAGATCGGCGGAGACGTTCATCCAGTACACAAAGCGACCCATGCCCAACGATGACATGACGTGGCCGAGCCCGCCATCCCTGGAACCGCGGTTTCGTCGGCTGCCGGACGCGGCACAGCGCGCGGTGCGGCGGCTCCGGCGAGGGTCGCGGCAACTTCCATGGGCTCGTCGGACGGGCCACGCCCGCTGCCGTCGGCTGAGGCGCCTGTCGTACGATCGCGGCGTGGAGGACGTACAGGAGCAGGCCATGGGTGCCCGGGTCCGGCTGCGGCAACGCCTGGCGGCGCTGCCCCGGCTGCTGGACCGGGCGCCGGTGTGGCTGGTGGTCGTCGCCGGGGCCGCGCTGCTCGCGCTCGGCGCGGTCATCGTGATCCGGCCGCTCACCTCCTTGACCCTGCTCGGCGTCTACGTCGGGGCGAGTTGCATCGTCACCGGCGCGATCGAGCTCGTCGTCCGCCGCCGTGAGCTTCGCGGCTGGGACGTGGCGTTCGCGATCGTGTGGATCGTCGCCGGCCTGCTCGTCCTGGTCTGGCTGGGTCGCAGTCTCCAGCTGCTGCCGGCCTTCCTCGCCGTGCTCCTGGTGGTGTCGGGCGCCGGACGGCTCGCCGGCGTGCTGCGCGGTGAGCTCAGCCGCCGCGTGCTCAGCGGCGCGCTCGGGATCTCCGAGGTCGCCTTCGGCCTGCTCGCCCTGCTCTGGCCCGACCTGACCGTCATCGTCGTCGCGGTGCTCTTCGGGGTCCGCACGATCGTCTTCGCGGTCACCCTGCTGTGGCGCGGCGTCCGCGATCTTCTCGGCCGCCCGGCCACGGAGGGTGCCCCCAAACCGGACGGACGCGGTGCTGCCGCGCTGCGCTGGGTGGCGGCGGTCGTCGTGCTCGCGCTCGCCGCGGGTGCCGGGGTGGTGAGCAACGCGCTGCGCAGCGGGGAGCCGGTGCTGGATGCCTTCTACTCCACCCCGGCGGAACTGCCCGGGGTTCCCGGCGTGCTGTTGCGATCCTCGCCCTGGCCGGGAATCCCGCCCGTCGGCGCCACCGTGACCCGCATCCTCTACACCACCACCGGGATCGACGGCCGACCCGCCGTCGCGAGCGGGATCGTGGTCGTCCCGACCGCCGCGACCGACGCGCCGCGTCCGGTGATCGCCTGGGACCACGGCACCACGGGCGTGGCCCGTTCCTGCGCGCCGAGCCTGATGCCCGACATGTTCGACATCCAGGGCATCCCCGCGGTGGAGGCGGCGATCGCCGCCGGCTGGGTGATCGTCGCGACCGACTACCCCGGGCAGGGCGCGGAGGGCGACTTCCCCTACCTGATCGGGGAGGTGGAGGGACGCGCGACCCTGGACTCGGTCCGCGCCGCACGGACGCTCGACGGGCTCTCCCTCTCCGACCGGACGGTCGTCTGGGGCCACTCCCAGGGCGGTCACGCGGCGCTATGGACCGCGATGCTCGCCCCCAGATACGCGGCAGAACTCGACATCGCCGGCGTCGCCGCGCTGTCTCCGGCGGCCGATCCGTTCGCGCTCGCCAGCCGCATCCAGGCCGCGGGCGTCGACGGCGCGCTCGGCGTGATTGCTTCGTGGGTCCTGGTGCCCTACAGCACGATCTACCCCGACGTCCGGATCGAGGACTACGTCGCCCCCGCCGGCCGCGTCCTGGTGCGCGAGTACGCCACCCGCTGCGCCAAGGCCGCCAGCCTGCTGGTCTCCGTCCTCAGCTCACTGTCGCTCTCCCACGACCAGCCGCTGTACGTCTCCGACCTGGTCTCCGGTGCCGCCGGGAAACGCCTTCGGGAGAACAAGGCGATCGGTCCGTTCGGCATGCCGGTGCTGGTCGCCTGGGGTTCCCAGGACGAGGTGATCGCCAGCGCGCTGCAGCACGACTACGTCGCCGAACTGTGCGCGGCGGGCCAGCCGCTGGAGTACCACGAGTACGCAGGCTTCACCCACATGGGCGTCCTCGACGGCGAATCCGGTTTGCCGGATCGACTCGTGGAGTGGACGCAGGCGCGCATCGCCGGGGAGCCGGCCGAGAGTTCCTGCGGCTGACGCGCCGCCCACCGTCGGCGGCGGATCGCGCGGGCAGGATCTTGGCCAGGAACCAGGTGACGTCGTCGAGCTGAGAAACTCGGCGGAAACCGATCCGGCCAGTACCCCGAACCTCTCCCCAGCGGGGCGGCTGACTGATAGCGTCACCCTTGTTCGGCCTCGTCGGGAGGCCGACCTGATCTGTGCACAGCCGACCACGGTCCTCCGGGCACGTCCTGAGGGGGATGCCCATGACTTCCGATCAGCAGATCGATCCCCAACCGGCCCACCGGGAGGATTGCGGAGGGTTGACGATGGAATCGACCAGCAGTCATGATCCGAGCGTGGCGGATCTGAGGGCACGCCTGGCAGCCAACGAGGAACAGGCCAGGGCCCACTCCATCGATGCGGCCTGGCGACAGGCGGTGATCCGGTCGATCAGCGACGGCCTGGTGATCTTCGACTCCGAAGGCCTCGTCCTGGAACTCAACCAGGCCTTCACCGACCTGTTGGGCTACCGGTTGGAGGACGGCCCGTTCCGTCCGCCGTACCCGTGGTGGCCCACCGAAACCGAGGACGCGGCGGCACTCGCCGACATCCGGGCGGCCTACGACAACATCCTCGAAGGCGAGGTGGTGGAGCGCGAACTGCGGGTATACCGGCGGGATCGGCGCCCGCTGTGGGTGCTCTCCGGCGGCGCCACCATCCACCACGAGGCGATCGGGACGACCCATTTGCGTACCATGCGCGATGTCACCCGGGCCCGCGAGGCGCGGGAGCGCCGGGCCGCCACCGCCGAGGTCAGCCGCGGCTTCGCCACGATGGACGACCTCGCCGACCTGATCGGCGTCGCCGAGCACGGCTTCGCGCTGCTGTTCGACGGCGAATGCACGATCCGGCTGGGGGACGGCCAGGATCGCCGCTGGTTCAGCTCCGCCCACCCCGGCACCCTCGACGACCTGCCCGAGACCGTACTGCGCGGGCTCGACGGCGAGACCAGCCCGGACACCGCCAGCCTGCGACCGGGCATCCTGCTGGTGCCGCCGACGCCGGAGGTCGACTCCAGGGCCTGGATCCAGTTCCCGCGGCCGCGACGGATCAGCGTGGAGGAGATGATCGCCGCCGACCTGCTGGCCGCCGCCTTCGCGGCCGCCCTGGCGCGGGTCATGACCGTCCAGGAGGCCGCCGACCGGGTGGCCAACCTGCAGCAGGCGGTGGAGAGCCACCGCCTGATCGGCCAGGCCACCGGGATCCTGGTGGAACGACACCGGCTGCTGCCGGCTGAAGCCTTCGAGCGGTTGCGCAGCGCCAGTCAGCAGCGCAACCTCAAGGTGCGCGAACTGGCCGCACGGGTGATCGAGACCGGCGCCGAGCCGGAAGGCGCCTGATCGGGCCGTTTCTCGAAGTCAATCTGCGGATGACTGCATAGCATCCGTCACCCCGGGGTACACAGACATCACTGGGTAGGCACGCGGGCCCGCGTTCCCACCTGGAGGTGCGTCGGTTGAAACCTCCAGCCGGCGTGCCGCTTGGCGGGCCGGGGAGTGCCGCCCCGGCCCGCCGTATTCCTGACGGCAGTCCGAGTCGATGCAATGCGCCGATCGCCGCAATGCCGAGGTTTCACCACCGGTCGGGGCGGGTAAGCGCCCCGACATAGCCAACGAGTGAGAGGGAGGCAGACATGGGTATCGAAGACAAGGCCCGCCACGCCGCCGAGGACGTCCAGGGCAAGGTGAAGGAAGGCTGGGGCAAGCTGACCGACGACGAGCGACTGGAAGCCGAAGGCAAGCTCGACCAGGCCAAGGCGAAAGTCAAGAAGGCCGGCGACGACCTCCGAGAAGGCGTCAAGGACGCTCTGCGCGACGACTGAGCGTCCCTCTACCGATCGGTTTGGTTTCCCCCGACCAGCCGGTCCCAAGGCGGTGCCCCGCGGAACTCTCGTGTTCCGCGGGGCACCGGCCCGTGGAGACCGGCGATCCTCAGGTGAGCCGCGGGGCGCCCGGGAAACCTGTCCGCGAGGCCGTTTCGTGACAAGTGGGGATTGGCTGCTAAGCTGGCCACGTTGTTGTTTGAGTTCGTTTGCTTGTTCGGTTGAGCCACTGGGAAACCAGTGTGGGTGTCGTTCTGAAAGCCTTCGTTTCAGCTACATCACGAGAGCGCCGCAACCGCGGATGCTCCGGTTCCCGACAAGAGGAGAAAAATATGGCTACCGGTACTGTCAAGTGGTTCAACGGCGACAAGGGCTTCGGCTTCATCGCCCCCGAGGATGGCTCGGCCGACGTGTTCGCCCACTACACGGCGATCAACGCCGGTGGGTTCCGTTCGCTGAACGAGGGGGACCGCGTGTCCTTCGACGTGCAGCAGGGCCAGCGTGGCCTGCAGGCGGCGAACATCACCGTCCTGAGCTGACTTATTCCAGGAAGGCCCGGCTTCGGCCGGGCCTTCCTGCATGTTCGGGCTCACTCACTCCAGCGGGATCGCCCGCACCCAGTTGGCGCCGGCACCCGTCGGTATCCGCGTCAGCAGCGTCAGCGAACCGTCCTGCTCAAGGCGGGAGAGGGCCAGCTGGGTCGACTTCTCGCCCACGGCGAGGACGAGCTCCCCGTCGGGCGAGAGCGCGAAGCCGCGTGGCTGTTGCTCGCTGCCGGTGATGGCCAGCTGGCCGAGCAGGCTTCCATCCGAGCCGACCTCGATCGTGGTGAGGGTTGACTCGGTTCGCTCCGAGCACAGCAGCCGGCGACCGTCCGGGGTGAGGTGCAGGTCGGCGCCCCAGATGTAGTGGTGCTCGAGCGGGTCGGCGCCGTAGACACTGTGGCCCAGGCCGCGAGCCGTGTCATGACCGGGGACGGACTCCGCCCGGGTGAGGACGCCGGAGGCCGGGTCCCGGGTGAACCGGATGGCCTCCCCCGAGAACTCGGTGAGCAGATAGAGACTCCTGCCGTCCGCAGCGATCACCAGGTGACGGGGTCCCGAGCCGGAAGGCGCCGCGACGGTGGGCGGGTCGAGCGGCGCCAGCGTGCCGTCGTCCGCCAGCGCGTACTGGGCGATGAGATCGGCTCCCAGTGCGGCGAAGTACGCGTGCTCCCCGGTCACCGCAACGGCGTGCAGGTTGGGAAACTCGACGCGCGCGACCGGTTCCCCCAGGTGTCCGGTCTCGTCCACCGGCCAGACCGCGCCGTACCCGCCGCCGTAGGACGCGCCGAGCAGCAGGCGGCCACCCCTCGCCAGCGCGAGGTAGGCCATGGACGCATCGACGTCCCGGCGGCTCAGCGGCGTGAGGATGCCGGAAGCCCGATCGAGCGCGAGCGTCTGGATGCCCGCGGGCTGACCCTTGACGCCGGCGTACACCAGGTCGCGGCGCTCGTCGATGGCGAAGGTCCCGGTCCCGGGCAGCCCGGCGCTGACCGCGAGCGGCTCCAGGGTTTCCCCGGCCAGGCGGTAGCTGGCGATCGCGGAGTCGCCGGGATTGGTGACCAGGACAAGGGCGGCACGGCTCATGGCCTGAGCCTAGCCCGGTGGAACCGCGCGAAGCTCGTCGTGCCCTCCGAGCCGCGGTGCGGGCCGCGCCAGGAACTCGGACGGTCGGGCGGCCGGGAGGTCGCGACCCGCGGCTGGCTGCCGTCCGATCAGACCAGGCCGCGGAGCGACGTGGCCAGGCGTCAGCTCCCGTCGGGGTCCTTGCGCCACCACCGCGAGCGGTGGAACGGGACGAACCCGAGGTCGTAGTAGAACTGCTGACTCGATCCGACGTAGGCGATGCGGGCTCCAAGGGCGGCGCCCCGCGTGACCGCCTCGGCCACAGCGGCGCGAGCGCAGCCGCGGCGGCGGTGCGCGGGGACGGTGCAGACCGGCTCCACGTGCAGATAGTCGGTGGCGGGGTCGAAGAAGATGCCGCAATAGGCGGCGTACTCGCCGTCCGGGGCGACCACGATCGTGTTGAGTTCCGGGATCAGCGAGGGTGCGGACGTACTGCGGTCGCGCCAGTGGATGGTCTCGGCGTCGGTGGGAACCGGCTCGGGGTGGTTGAACCCTCGATGCAGGCAGCGGTTGAAACGGGACAGATCGATGCCCTCCGCGATGCTGGTCAGGGTGTAGCCGTCCGCCAGCCGGTAGCCGGGTGGGCTGGACAGATCCAGCACCGAGGTCTCCTCACCTTGGTCGGTCGGTGAGAACCCGCGGCTGGTCAGGATCGCGGCCAAGTCGGATTCCTCCTCACCGGCCAGGATGCCGAGGCCGGCGCCGGCGTGCAGGTGACCGAGGGCGTGGTCGACCAGAGCGGGCAGCAGCCGGTCGCGGAACCGGGGATCCATCGCCAGGTAGGCCTCGCCGATGCTCGATTCATGCGTGGCAAGCCCCACCACCTCGCCGTCGGCCTTCCAGATTCCGATGTCGGCCAGGTGGTCGCGATCGAGATAGGGCAGGCAGAACGCCCACTCCCACCGGCCCCACAGGAACTCCGGCGCCGCCATCGGCGTCGTTGCGTTGATCCGGAGCAGGAAGTCGCGCACCGCCCGGAAATCCGCGCCGAAGTCGATGCCCTCATGGGCGTGCCGGGTGATCACCGTCATGCTCCCGCTCCTCCGGCTCTCACCCTAGCGCTCGCTGCGATCGGAACGCTGCGACCATCCCCCGGGCCGGTCCCTTCCACCCGTCCCGTGGAGTTGGCGCCGTGCGGGGACGTGCTTGGGCCAAGCGCCTTTCCTCCGTAGTCTGCGAGTCGTGACCTCAGCCGCTCTGGATCGGTGATGTGATGCCGCCGCGTTCTCCGCTGCCGCAGCGGCGGGGGTTGGACGCGGCGTGGGTGCGTACTCCGGACAACCAGCCTGGTACTCCTCCGCCGTGGGTGACGATGCGGGAGTTCCTGGTGTCGCGGTTGCCGGCGGTGGTGCCGGTTGAGGAGATGTTGCGGGCCGGTGAGTTCGTGGATCAGGCGGGTCGCCCGTGGACGGGGGAGGAGCGGTACCGCCCCAGCACGTTGGTGTGGTTCCACCGGCGGTTGGTGCCCGAGCCGGTGGTGCCGTTCCCGGTCGAGGTGCTGTACCGCGACGATCGTGTGGTGGTGGTCGACAAGCCGCCTTTCCTGGCCACCACGCCGCGCGGCTCGCACGTCGCCGAGTCGGTGCTGGTGAGGCTGCGGGGTTCGTTGGGGTTGCCCGAGTTGGCGGCTGCGCATCGGCTGGACCGTCTCACCGCCGGCGTGCTGGTGCTCACCGCACACCGCGAGCACCGCGCTGCCTACGCAGGCATCTTCCAGACGCGGCAGGTGAGCAAGACCTATGAGGCGTTGGCACGGTTCGATCCGACGCTGGAGTTTCCCCGCCGGGTGACGAGCCGGATGGAGAAGCGGCGGGGGAGTCTGCAGGCGCAGGTGGTCGCCGGGGAGCCCAACGCCGAGACTCTGATCGAGCTCGTGGAGACCCGGGGTGGGTATGCGCGCTACCGGCTGACGCCCGCCACGGGCAGGACCCACCAGCTGCGGGTGCAGATGGCCGCCCTGGGACTGCCGGTCCTGAACGACCCGTTGTACCCGGAGGTGCTGGACGTCGACGCCGGCGATTTCTCCACGCCGCTTCAGCTCATCGCCCGCCGCCTCCGTTTCACCGACCCGATCGACAACACGCCGCGCGACTACACCAGCCGGGTCACCCTGCAATGGCCGCATGAGCAACGCTGATTGGTGGCCGACGGCCCTCGACAGGTTCAACCCCACCTTCCCTGAGCTCGGTTCACCCCGAGCTGGTCGAGGGGCCAGGGGGACGTCGATCCGCTTCTTGCCCAAGACGCAGTGACAAGATGACCCCCGTGACCCGCCCGCTGCGCATCCTGTTCCACTCGCCTCAGATCCCGAACAACACCGGTGCCACGATGCGGCTGGCGGCGGTGACCGGCGCCGAACTGCACCTGGCGCGACCTCTCGGCTTCGACATGGACGACGCCAAGCTGCGCCGGGCGGGTGTCGACTACCGCGACCAGGCGGCCACCTTCGTCCACGAATCACTGTCGGACGCCTACCGCGCGCTGCTGCCCGCCCGCGTGTTCGCCTTCACCGCCCACACCGAGACCCTGTATACCGAGGTGGCCTACCAGCCCGGTGATGTCCTGCTGTTCGGTCCGGAACCCACCGGACTGGCTCCCGACGTCCTGGCCGACCCGCGCCTCACCGCGCTGGTACGGATTCCGATGCGGCCCGGCATGCGTTCGCTCAACCTCGCCAACGCCGCGGCCATCGCCGTCTATGAGGCCTGGCGCCAACTCGGCCACCCCGGCGCCGGCACCTGAACCGCTCCGGCGGCGCGTACCCAGGTCGGACGCGACGCACCACTCCTGCGAGGCGACGGGGGCGAGGGACGGGCCGTGTCAGGGGAGCGCGAGAGCGCTGAGATCTGCGAGAGCCACGACTCCGGCGGCGGCGCCGGCGAGTCGGGAATCCGCCGTGACGAGGGCATCGGCCTGCAACTGGGCTATCGCCAGGTACTCGGCCTCGCTGAGCGCGAGGTCGAGCTGCATCGCCAGCCGCCAGGCGCTGCGACGTGAGACGCGATCGTTGAGAAGCCGCAGCTTCAGCTCCGTGATCCGTTCGTGAAGCTCCAGGGCTTCCCGCTCGGTCAGTTTCCCGTCGCGGACCTCCTGCAGCAGTAGTTGCAGCGCGCGCGAACGAATGCCCGCCGGCGCCACCAGCTGGTGTGAGGGATCGATGCGCGGACCGTCGGTCACGAGCTGGACCAACGTCGGCGCGTCGATGACGAAGCGGGTCACGTCCCCACGCTATCAACCTGGACGGCGCTCCCTGGCGGGTGATCGAACGCTCTCCCCTCGCAGCCGGCGTTCCGGCCGGACGGGGGTGCGAACCCGCCGCCGGCCCGCATCGGTTGAAGATTTCGATCTTCCGCCATACGCTATGTGAAGAAATCGTGAAGTCGAGGAGCGCACCGTGCCTGTGCCACGCCATGAGGCCAAGGCTGAGCTGTTCCGCACCCTCGGCCACCCGGTGCGGGTGCGGGTGCTGGAACTGCTCTGCGAACGCGAGCACGCCGTCCACGAACTGCTCGCGATCATGGAGCTCGAACCGAGCACGCTCTCCCAGCAGCTTGCGATCCTCCGCCGGGCCGGCATCGTGCGTCAGCGCCGGGTGGGTGGCGAAGTGCGCTACTCCCTGATGGTGCCCTCGGTGGACGAGTTGCTCAGAGCGGCTCGGATCACGCTGGGCTTCCTGCTGGCCGACCAGGCCGAGCTGCAGGCCGATCTGGACCAGGAGACCGGCGTCCGCGGATGAGCACCGTCCGCCTGCTGAAGCTGATTGCCCGGACCGGCCGGGTGGCTGAGCCGCTCCCGTCGTCCGGGGATGCCGAACTGCAGGTTCGCGACGGGTTCACGCCGCCGCGGTCGCTGCGTGGCAGCGTCCAGGTGCGCCATGTCGACGCCGGATCCTGCAACGGGTGCGAGCTCGAAGTGGGCGCGGCCTTCGGTCCGGTCTACGACGCCGAACGGGTCGGTGCGCGGCTGGTCGCCTCTCCCCGGCATGCCGACGTGGTCGCCGTGACCGGCGTGGTCACGCAGAACATGGCCGAGCCGCTGGTCAACACCGTCGACGCCGTCCCGAACCCGCGGGTGGTCGTTTCCATCGGAGACTGCACCCGGGGCTGCGGGCTGTTCGCGGGCTCCTATGCCGTTGCCGGCTCGGTGGACGACTTCGTGACCGTGGACGTCCATGTCCCGGGCTGCCCGCCGGCACCCGAGGCGATCATCGCCGCCCTGCGTGCGGTGACCGGGAGATGACCATTCTCGAAACCGCCCTCACCGCGGTCGATCTCGGCGTGCTCGCACAGCTCCTGCTGGGCGCGCTCGCGACTCTGGCCGCGCTCGTAGCCCCCGCCCGGCTGCGCAGCCGCTGCGCCGGCGGGGCTCTGGTCGCCGCCGGGATCGCGGCAGCCGCCTCCGGGACGGCGGCCCTGCTCGGCGTGGCCGGAGCCGGCCTTGCGATCCCGGTCGCCCTCCCCTTGGCCGCTCCGCTGGAGCCGCTGCTGCTGGCTCCCGACCGCTTGGGCGGGTTGTTCATGGCCCTCGCCGGCACCGTGGTCGCGCTGGCCGCGCTGTTCGGCATCGGCTACGCCCACGGCCCGGCGGCCTCCCGCACCGGATGGACGGCTTTCGCCGTCTTCGCGGTGGGAATGCAACTGGTCCCTGCCGCCGCCGACGCCGTCACCTTCCTGCTGGCCTGGGAGCTGATGGCAGGCGGCTCGACCGTGCTGCTGCTGGCCGACCACGCCGCCCGCGAGCCGGTGCGCCGCGCGACGCTGTGGTACGCGGTGATGACCCACCTCAGCTTCCTGTTCCTGCTGGCCGGGTTCGGCGTCCTGGCCGCCGTGGCGGGCGGCACCTCCTGGGGGACGATCGCGGCGGCGGCGGTCGGCGGTCCGGCGGCGACGCTCGGCTTCGTCCTGCTCGTGGCGGGTTTCGCCACCAAGGCCGGCCTGGTCCCGCTGCACGTGTGGCTGCCGCGCGCCCACCCCGAAGCGCCGAGCCACATGTCGGCGGCCATGAGCGCCGCGATGGTGAAGATGGGGATCTACGGGCTGCTGCTGATCACCCTCCGACTGCTGGTGGCCGGTCCCCGCTGGTGGTCGATTCTGCTGATCGCTCTGGGCGCGGTATCCGCGCTCTACGGCATCCTGCAGGCCTCGGTCCAGGCCGACCTGAAGAAGCTCCTGGCCTACTCCACCACCGAGAACATCGGACTGATCACCACCGCGATCGGCGTCGGGCTGCTGCTACGGGATTCCGGCCAGACCCAGGTGGGCGATGTGGCCCTGCTCGCGGCCCTGCTGCTCTCGGTCAGCCATGCGGCGTTCAAGTCCGTCCTGTTCCTGGGCGCCGGCTCGGTGCTGCACGCCACCGGGGAACGGGATCTCGACCTCCTCGGCGGCCTGGCCGCCCGCATGCCCTGGACGTCGGCGACCTTCGGCATCGGCGCGCTGGGGGCCGCGGCACTGCCGGTCACCTCGGGCTTCGTGGCCGAGTGGGTGCTGCTGCAGGGCCTGATCCATGTGGACCCCGGCAGCGACCGGCTACTGGCCGTCGTGATCCCGATCACGATGGGGATCGTCGCCCTCACCGTGGGCCTGGGGCTGCTCACCTTCGTGAAGGCGTACGGCATCGGCTTCCTCGCCCGTCCCCGCACCGCGGCGGCCGCGGACGCCCATGAGTCCGGCCCCTGGATGCGCGTCGCCCTGGTGCTCGGGGGGTTCCTGGTCGTCTTCCTCGGACTGCTCCCCGGCCCGCTGGCGCAGGCTCTGGCCGTCCCGATCTCGGCCGGGGGAGTGGCGACCACCGGCGGCGCCGGGCTGGTTCTCGGTGCGGCGGACGTGGTGCTCAACCCGATCGCGCTGACCGCGCTCACGCTGGCGATCCTGATTCCGCTGCTCGCGGTGAACGTGGTCCTGGCTCGGCGGCACCCTCGGCGGGAGGTCGAGCTGGCCTGGGGCTGCGGCGGCGAGCGGACCAGCCCGCGGATGGAGTACAACGCGACCAGCTACTCCGAGCCGATCGTGCGGGTCTTCCGCTCCTCCCTGCAGGCCAGCCAGCTCATCGAGGTGGTGCACCACGAGGATTCACCCCTGCTGATCGAGCAGACGGCCTTCGTCCAGGAGACCGAGGACCTGATCGAGCATCGCCTCTACCTACCGGCGACCCGGTGGGCGGTGCGGCTCGGCGACCTCGCCCGCACGGTGCAGAACGGCAACATCCACCGCTACGTCGGCTTCTCGTTCGCCGCGCTCGTGCTCGTCCTGGTGCTGGTGGCGCTATGACCAGCGGAGCAGTCGTGGCCATCGTCATCCAGCTGGCGTTCGCCATCGCGGTCACCCCCCTCCTGATCGGTGTGATGCGCACCACCCGCGCCCGCCTGGAGGGCCGGACGGGCGGCGGGATCGGCCAGCCGTGGCGCGATGTCCGCAAGCTGCTGGCCAAGGAGACGACCCGGGCGCCCGGGTCCACCCCGGTCCTGAGTGTGGCGCCGATTCTGCTGATGGCTTCGAGCCTGGTGTTGTGTGCGCTGATCCCGCTGGTGGGGACGCTGGCGCTGGCCGAGGTTCCCGGCGACCTGTTCGTGGTGGTCTCGGTGCTGTTGCTCGGCACGGTCGCGCTCGCCCTGCTCGGCCTGGAATCAGGCTCGGCGTTCGGCGGCATGGGCTCCAGCCGGCATATGGTGATCGCCGCCCTGGTCGAACCCACCGTACTGCTGAGCATCTACGCCCTGAGCGTTCCGGCTGGAAGCTCGGCCCTGGCCGCGATCGTTCAGGCCCGGCGCGATGATCCGGCCGAGTTGCTGAACCCGGTGAGCCTGCTGGCCATCTTCGCCCTCGTCGTCGTGGTGATCGCCGAGACCGGACGGCTGCCCGTCGACAATCCGTCCACCCACCTCGAGCTGACCATGATCCACGAGGCGATGATCCTGGAGAGCGGGGGACGCGACCTGGGCTGGCTCGAACTCGGTTCCTGGCTGCGGCTCACGGCGCTGCTCGGCCTGGTGGCCAACCTCGCCGTGCCGTGGGGGATCGCGCAGGACGCCATCCCCCTGGCCCTGCTGGTGGGGGTGGCCGCGATCGCGGTCAAGCTCCTGCTCCTGGGCGCCCTGCTGGCCGCCGTGGAAGTGTTCATCGCCAAGCTCCGGTTGTTCCGGGTGCCCGAGTTGCTGGCTGGTTCCTTCGTCCTGGCGTTCCTTTCGGTGAGCGCCTCCTACCTGGTGTTCTGAGAGGGGGCTGGGCGATGTCGGACGATCTGTACCTGCAGCTGCTGGCGACCACGACCGGCCTGCTGCTGCTGACCGCGATCCTCCAGGTCTGGGGTCGTTCCACGATCCGCGCGATCGGACTGCTGGTGATCCAGGGGGTCGCGCTGGCCGGGCTGGCGCTCACCGTCGGCCTGCGGGCGGGGGAGAGCGACGCCCTCGTCCTGGCCGGTCTGCTGCTGGTGGTGAAGGCGGTGGTCATGCCGTGGGCGATGCTCCGCTCCGCCCGGCTGATAGGCGTGACCCGGGAGCACTCCGCCCGGGTGAACCCCGCCGTCGAGCTGATCGGGGCCGCCGCGCTCACCCTGCTGGCGTATGCGGTGAGCGGTCCGATCCTCGGCAATCGCCCCGATCCCGCCTTCCAGGCCGTGCCGGTCGGCGTCTCGCTGGTGCTGCTGGGCTTCTGGCAACTGCTGATCCGCGGTTCGGCGATCACTCAGCTGGTCGGCTTCCTGATGGTCGACAACGGCATCGTCACGATCTCCTTCCTGATCGCGAGCGGGCTGCCGCTCGTGGTCGAACTCGGCGCAACCCTGGACGTGCTGCTGGTCGTCCTGATCCTCGGCGTGCTCGTGGTGCGCATCCAGGCCGAGAAGGGTCACATCGACATCTCCGAACTCAAGGAGTTGCACGACTGATGGCTGCTCTGATCTGGATTCTGCTGGCACTGCCACTGCTGCTGGCGGCGGTCGGCGTGGTGGCGCGCAATCGCGCCTGGACGCTGTGGCTGCCGGTCGCCGCCGCCGTCGTCCTGCTCGGCGCGGGCATTGCGCTGGTCCTCGGGGTCAATGCCGCCGGGCCGGTCACCACCGGCGCCGGGCTGCTGCGGGTGGACGCCTTGAGCGCCTGGATGCTGGCGGTCGTCGGTGCCGTGGCGGTGGTGGCGCTGTGGGGCGGCGTCCCGCACCGGACGCACCGCCATCGGAACACGGGGAGCTTCGCCACCCTGCTGTGCCTGTTCCTGGCCGCGATGAGCCTCGCGGTGGTGGCGGACAACATCGGCTTGATGTGGGTGGCGATCGAGCTGACCACCATCACCACAGCCTTCCTGGTCGGATCCCGCGGGGGCCGCGGCGCCCTGGAGGCCGCCTGGAAGTACGTGGTGCTGGGCTCGGTCGGCGTCGCGATCGCCTTCCTCGGCATCATCCTGATCTCGGCGGCGAGCAGCGCCAGCGCGGAGCCCTCGCTGTCCTGGGTCGTCCTGCTGGCTCACGCCGGTGACCTCGATCCCTCGCTCACCCGTGCCGGAGCGGCCCTGGCCGTTCTCGGCTTCGCCACCAAGGCCGGTCTGGCGCCGACCCATTCCTGGCTCCCGGACGCGCACAGCCAGGCGCCGGCGACGGTCAGCGGGCTGATGTCCGGCGTCCTGCTCTCGGTGGCCTTCTATGCCGTGCTGCGGATCCAGGCGATCGCCGATGCCGCTCTCGGGCCGGAACTGATGCGCGTCCTGCTGACCACCGCCGGTCTGCTGTCGCTGGCGGTCACCGCGGGGCTGGTGATCACCCAGAAGGACTTCAAGCGCCTGCTGGCCTACAGCAGCATCGAACACATGGGCCTGCTGGCGCTGGGCGCGGCGGCCGGCGGGCCGCTGGCGATCGCCGCGGTGCTGCTGCACATGCTCGGCCACGGCCTGGTCAAGTCCTCGATGTTCGTGCTCGCCGGCCGCATCCTCGGCTACACCGGCAGTCACTACATCGCCGACGTGCGCAACCTGTTGCGGCGACGTCCCGATCTGGGCGGGCCGTTCCTGCTCGGCGCCGCGGCGCTGCTCGGCTTCCCGCCGTTCGTCACCTTCTTCACCGAGGTGGCGATCATCGTCGCGGGTTTCCAGCGTGGCCTGGGCTGGCAGATGCTTTTGGCGTGCGCCCTGCTGCTGGTGGTGTTCGCCGGGATCGCCCGCCATGTGCTCGCGATGACCGTCGGTTCCGATCTCGACCCGGAGGTCAGCCGCAACTCGCCCGCGCCGCGTGACAAACCCGCGAGGTACCGCCAGGTTCCGATCGGACTGGCGCTCGCGGTGAGCGCGGCGATCGGGTTCGCCGCCTGGCCGCTGGCCACCCCGCTGATCGCTGCCGTCGCCGCCCTCGGCGGTGCGCGATGAGCCGGCTCGCCCAGCCCGAGGTCGTCCGGGTCTCGCGTGAGCAGCTGGCCGAGGTCGTGGCCGCCCGGCTCGCGGACGGCCTGCGCCTGGCCCTGGTCGCGGCCCACGAGGACGGCCCCGCCGGGCCCGGCGCGAGCTTCCGGATCGTCCACGTGTTCCTCGGAGCGTCGGGGCAGCGGGTCGAGGTGGTCGTCGAGATCCCGCGGTCGGATCCCTGGCTGCCGACCCTGGCCGCGATCTCCTATCCGGCCGGCCGGTTCGAGCGCGAGATGCGCGATCTCTACGGCATCGTCCCGCGGAACCATCCCCAGCCCTACCGGCTGGTCCGCCACGGCCACTGGCCCGCCGGCTTCCACCCGATGCTCCGCGACGCCGACCCGCACCCGGACTTCGGCGGCAATGCCGGATTCCCGTTCGCCGAGGTCACCGGGAAGGGGGTCTACGAGATCCCGGTCGGACCGGTCCACGCCGGGCTGATCGAACCCGGCCACTTCCGCTTCTCCGTGGTCGGGGAAACCATCGTGCGGATGTACCAGCGGCTCTACTTCGTCCACCGGGGTGTCGAGAAGCTGTTCCAGGGTCGTCGGGCCGCCGACGGCATCGCCCTCGCCGAGCGGATCAGCGGAGACACCGCCGTCGGTCACAGCCTTGCCTACGTGATGGCGGTCGAGGACGCGCTGGGCATCGCCGTCGATGAACGAGACCGGCTCGTCCGCGCCCTCCTGCTCGAGTGCGAGCGCCTCTACAACCACATCAACGACATCGGCGCGATCGTCAACGACGTCGGCTTCGGCGTCGTCAACCAGCACGCCGGACGGCTGCGCGAACTCCTGCTGCGGCACAACGCCCGGCTCACCGGCCACCGGCTGCTGCGCGGCGCGATCCGGATCGGCGGCGCCGACCTGCGCGCCGCGCCCGACCTCGAACTGGTGGCCGCCGTGGCCGCGGAAGCCGCCGAGCTCGCCCGGATCTCGACCGACCACCCGATGGTCGCCAACCGGCTCAACACCACCGCCGTTCTGCCCACCGAGCGGGCCGGCGCCTTCGGTGTGCTCGGCTACGTGGCCAGGGCTTCCGGGATCGCGGTCGACGCCCGAGCCGACCAGCCGTTCGTCGATCTCGGTGCGGGCTTCCACGTCGTCACCGCGGAGACCGGTGACGTGCGGGCGCGGTTCGACGTCCGGGTCGGCGAGGTGGCCGTCTCCGCCGGCCTGATCAGCGATCTCGCCGACCGGATCGCTGGGCGCCCGGTGGCCGCCCCTGCCTCCGTCTCCGGCCCGGGTGGTGGTGCCGGTCTCGGAGTGGTCGAAGCCTGGCGGGGCACGCTGGTGCACCGTGTCGAGCTGGACGCCGATGGGATCCTCACCCGGGTCAAGGTGGTGGACCCGTCGTTCAGCACCTGGCCGGCGCTGGGCATCGCCCTCGCGGACACGATCGTCCCCGACTTCCCGCTCGCCAACAAGAGCTTCAACATGTCCTACGCAGGCAACGACCTGTAGCAATCGGAGCGGTGATCGGGCCCAGGGGGTGGATCAGCCGGGGCCCAGCGGTGATGATAGGGCGATGACTACCTATTCCGGTACCAGGGAGTTCGAAGGCGCGACCTTCGTCAGGGCGAGCTTCAAGGGCGCCACCCTGCGGTTCTCCGATGTGAGCGGTGTGACGATGCGCGGCGTCGATGTGAACGGACTCGACATCGACAGCCACGACCTGTTCTTCGGCAGCCTCTTCGTCAACGGGGTTGATGTGGTGCCTTTCGTGGAGGCCGAGCTCAACCGGCAGTTCCCGGGCCGGGAGCTGCAGAAGGCGGAGACCCCCGAAGGCCTGCGTGCGGGCTGGGTGGCCGTGCAGTCCGCGTGGCAGACGACGGTGGCGGATACGCCGCGGGCGCTGGTCGACGCCCACGTCCAGGACGAGTGGTCCCTGGCCCAGACCCTGCGGCACCTCATCCTGGCGACCGACGCCTGGCTCCGGGGCGGGATCCTGCGGATCGAGCAGCCGTTCCACGAGATCGGCCAGATCTTCACCGGTGCCGAGGAGATGGGCTTCGACATGTCGATCTTCCGCGTGGAGCCGCCGGACTACGAGGAGATCCTCGCCGTGCGCGGCGAGCGGCAGCAGCTGGTGACCGACTTCCTGGCCACGGCCACGCCGGAGCTGCTTGCCGAGGAGCGCGAGGACCCGTGGGGCGGCGACTGGCATCCCACCGTCGGTGACTGCATTCGCGTGATCCTGGAGGAGGAGTGGGCGCACCTGCGCTACATCCGACGGGATCTCGCTCAGCTGGGTTGAGGCTCGCGCTGGTGGCGCGGTGGGCCGCTGTGGACGGTGGTCGAGAGGCGTCCTGAGGCGACGGCGGATCGCCGCTCGCGCACGCTCTCCGGCGGGGTGCGGTCGGGCGTCCCCTACTCCTGGCGCATGGCCTGGGCGATCAGGGCGAGCGCGTGGCCGAGTTCTGGCTCGGTGACGGCGCCGAAGCCGAACACGATGCCGGTCCGGTCGGTGGCCGACCAGTACTGCGACAGCGGACTCACCCGCACTCCGGAGGCGGCCAGCCGGGTCACCACCTCGGCCTCCGGACGGGAGCTCTCCACCACGGCGTGCAGGCCGCCGTCCATCGGATGGACCCGCAGCCCCGGAACCCCGGCGAGCGCGGCGGCCACCTGGGCCCGGCGCCGGCGGTAACGGGTGCGCATCCGCTGGGTGTGCACCCGCAGCGCGCCGCTGACCAGGTACTGGGCCATGGCTCGCTGGGTGACCAGACCGACCGGTCCGCCGAGGTCGCGGCGGGCGGCGACGACCGGCGGCACCAGCCAGGCGGGGAGCGCCAGATAGCCGATCCCCAGTGCGGGGGTGAGGGTCTGCGAGAGCGTCCCCAGCAGCACGACCCGGCCATCGGCGGGGTCGTCCAGCGCGGCCAGCGCGGGCAGCGGCTGGGAGGTGTAGCGCAACTCGGAGTCGTAGTCGTCCTCGATGATCACCACCCGGTGCTGCCGGGCCCACTCCAGCAACGCCTGCCGCCGATCCACCGGCAGCGAGCCGCCGAGCGGGTACTGGTGGCTCGGCGTCACGACCAGCAGGTCCGGGGCTTCGGCGCCGGTGGGCAGGTCGGCCACCCGCAGGCCGTGCTCGTCCACCGCGACGGGCAGGACGGTGGCCCCGAACCGCGCGGGAACCCGCCGCAGCGAGGGGTAGCCGGGCTCTTCCACCCCTACCCGGAGCGGCCGGGGACGGCCCTCGGCCAGCGCCAGCAGCAGCAGCGCCAGCCCTTCTCGTCCGCCGCCGGTCACCGCCAGCTGGCTCGGATCCCGCACCACCGCGCGGGTGCGGCGAAGGTGGTCCGCCCAGGCGGTCCGCAGCTCCGGCAGCCCCAGCGGCGTGATCTCGGCGTCCGCTGGGCCGAGCGAGGCCTGGCGCCACGCGGCCCGCCAGGCCGGTCCAGCCACCTCCGCGGCCCAGGGGCGTCCCGGACGCAGGTCGAGGCGGGCGCGCGGCTCGGACGGCTCCGGGGCCACCGGCCGGAGCGGACG
Organism: uncultured Propionibacteriaceae bacterium; assembly: GCA_964435735.1. Taxonomy (GTDB): domain Bacteria; phylum Actinomycetota; class Actinomycetes; order Propionibacteriales; family Propionibacteriaceae; genus Propionicimonas. The sequence continues at coordinate 102,300 of CAYSZZ010000008.1, read as the reverse complement.
CGGCCGCGTCCGGCGCAGCTGCGGGTTCACGATCGTCGAGCGGCCGGTGGACGCGCTGAGGTAGCCCTCCGCCAGCAGCTGGTCGTAGGCGGCCACCACCGTCCCGCGGGAGAGGCCCAGGTGGGCGGCCAGCGCGCGGGTCGACGGCAGGGCCTCGCCGGGGGCGAGCACGGTGCCGCCGATCAGGCGCCGGAGTTCGGCAGCGAGCTGGGCCGGCAGGGATCCCTCGCCGCTCAGCTCCAGCGGCAGCGTGATCTCGGGGGCGGTCCGCATCGCCCCATCATACTGGACCATTGACTATGGGGCGATTGTGGACCTAGCAATGAACCAGTATCCCGCTCACCATGGAACCCATGACAGAGATCACTGGCTCTCCCCTGGTCAAGCGGGGCTTGGCCGACATGCTGAAGGGCGGCGTCATCATGGACGTCGTCACCCCCGAGCAGGCGCGGATCGCCGAGGACGCCGGCGCGGTCGCGGTGATGGCGCTGGAGCGCGTCCCGGCCGATATCCGCGCCCAGGGCGGCGTGGCCCGGATGAGCGACCCCGACCTGATCAGCGCCATCATCGAGACCGTCTCGATCCCGGTCATGGCCAAGGCCCGGATCGGGCACTTCGTCGAGGCCCAGGTGCTGCAGCACCTGAAGGTCGACTACATCGACGAATCCGAGGTGCTCTCACCCGCCGACTACGCCCATCACATCGACAAGCATGCTTTCACCGTCCCCTTCGTCTGTGGTGCCACCAACCTGGGCGAGGCGCTGCGCCGGATCGCCGAGGGTGCGGCGATGATCCGCTCCAAGGGCGAGGCCGGCACCGGGGATGTCTCGGAGGCCACCAAGCACATCCGGACGATCCGGCACGAGATCGCCGTGCTGGCCGCCACCTATCAGTCCAACCCCGACGAGCTGTACGTGGCCGCCAAGGAGTTGCAGGCGCCCTACGAGATCGTCCGCGAGGTGGCCGAGACCGGCGCGCTGCCGGTGGTGCTGTTCACCGCCGGCGGGGTCGCCACGCCGGCCGACGCGGCGCTGATGATGCAGCTGGGTGCGGACGGCGTGTTCGTCGGCTCGGGCATCTTCAAGTCCGGCGACCCGGCCGCCCGGGCGGCCGCCATCGTCAAGGCCACCGCGGCCTACAACGACCCGGCCGTGATCACCGACGCCTCGCGCGGACTGGGCGAGGCCATGGTGGGCATCAACGTCTCGGATCTGCCCGCCCCGCACCGTCTCGCCGACCGCGGCTGGTGACCGCGTCCACGATCGGGGTGCTCGCCCTGCAGGGCGGGGTGCGGGAGCACGCCCGGCTGCTGGAGAGCCTGGGCGCGCGGGTTGCGCTGGTGCGGACGCCGGCCGACCTGAGCGGACCGGACGGGCTGCGGGTCGATGCCCTGGTGCTGCCGGGCGGGGAGTCCTCCACGATCAGCCGGCTGCTGCGGTTGTTCGACCTGTTCGAGCCGCTGCGGGACGCGATCAGCGGCGGGCTGCCCACCCTGGGCACCTGCGCCGGGCTGGTGCTGCTGGCCCGGCGGGTCATCGATCCGGCGCCCGGCCAGCAGTCGCTCGGCGTGCTCGACATCACGGTGCGGCGCAACGCGTTCGGGCCGCAGGTCGACTCCGCGGAGGTCGACCTGGCCACGGCGGACGGCGCGGTGCGGGTGGCGTTCATCCGCGCCCCGGTCGTGGTCGAGACCGGTCCCGCGGTCGAGATCATCGCCCGCCGGGACGGGGCGGTGGTCGGCGTCCGTCAAGGCGCGATCACCGGAATCGCGTTCCACCCCGAACTGACCGGTGAGACCCTGTTCCACCGCCGGCTCATGGGCCGCAACGGCGCACCCGTCCCCGTGGGTGCTCAGCGGTTCTTCTCCGAGCGGGCGTAGAGGAAGGTTCCCAGCACCAGGCAGGCGGCGGTCAGAGCGGCGATCGCCAGCAGGCTGACCATCGGGTTGAACAGCACAACCGAATCGAAGTCGGGGTTGCCGGCGAAGACCACCGCGCGTCCCAGGTCGACGCAGTAGGTCATCGGCAGAATCCGGCTGAGCACGAACAGGACGCCGGTCGAGCTGCCGATGGGGATGATCACGCCGGAGAGGAACATCTGCGGCATGGTGATCAGCATCACGGCCATATTGGCCAGCTTGTTGCTCTTGATCACGCCCATCACGATCATTGCCAGCGCGCCACCGGAGAGACACATCAGCGGCGCCAGCGCGAGCAGCGCCAGCAGCTGCCAGGGGGCCAGGGTGATCCCCATCACCAGCCCGACGGCAAGCACGCCCAGACAGGACACGATCGCCATGAAGGACGAGCCCACGATCTTCCCGATCACGATCGCATACCGCGACACCGGCGAGACCAGCAGCTCGGCGGAATAGTTGCCGTCGCTGTCGTCGACCAGGGTGACCATGCCCATCGTGGTCATCATGAACAGCATGTTGATCAGCATCCCGACCAGCATGAACTCGCCGAAGTCGAAGCCCAGCCCGGCGGTCATGTTCTGCATCAGGTTGCCGCCGATCATGCCCATCATCAGCAGTGGCATGACCAGGCTGATCCCCAGGGTGGCGGGGCTCTTCAGGGTGATGGTGATGTCGCGCGCGGCGACCGCCACCATCGCGTTCAGCTCCCGCAGGAACCGCGAGGAGGTCGGACGCAGCGAGCCCGCCGTCAGGGTGACTGTGCTCATGCGGCGAACCCCCGTCCGAGTTCCACGGCTTCCAGGTGGTCGGCACCGTCGCGGCGCAGGAAGTCGACATAGGCGTCCTCCAGCGTCGGTGCGCCCAGGCTGCGCTTCATCTGCTCGGGCGGGCAGCACAGCGCGATCTCGCCGCGGTTGATCAGGCAGACCGTGTCGGCGGCCTCGGCCTCGTCGATGTAGTGGGTGGTGAGGAACACGGTCGTCCCCCATTCCCGGCGGACCCGGTCGAGGTAGTCCCACAGGTCGTGGCGGGCGACGGCGTCAAGACCCTGGGTGGGCTCGTCCAGGAACAGCACGTGCGGGGTGTGCACCAGCGACCGGACGACCTCGAACTTGCGGGCCATGCCGCCCGACAGCTTGCCGACCTTGGTGAACAGGGAGTCGCGCATGCCGACGACGTCCGTGGGACGGGGGCATCAACGCAACGTCAACCCAGTTTCAACGGCAGGTAAATCCGGCGGTGGTTCAGGGGATCGAAAGGGAAGAGCGCAGTCAGGGGAGACGGACCGCGAAGGCCGCGCCCTGGCCGAAGGTGCTGGTCACGGTGAGGCGGCCGGCGTGGAGTTCGACGATGCGCTTGGCCAGGGCCAGGCCGAGTCCGTTGCCGCCGGCACCGCGCGCTTTGTCGGCGCGATAGAACCGCTCGAAGACGTGGGGCTGGTCGGCGGGTGCGATGCCGATGCCGGTGTCGGTCACCTCGACCACGGTGCCGGCGGCCTCCACGCGGACGTTCACCCGGACGCGCCCGCCGGGCGGGGTGAACTTCACCGCGTTGTGGACGAGGTTCACCCACACCTGGCGCAGCAGGTCGGCGTCGGCATCCACCTCGACGGGTACTGCATCGAGTTCTACGGCCATCTCCTTCACCGACCACTGTGGTTCCAGGGTCAGGATGACGTCCCGCAGCTGCTCGTCCAGCCGGAAGCGGGCGCGCGTCAGCACGGTGTCGTCCAGGGCGGAAAGCCGCAGCAGATTGTCGCTCAGTCCGCTCAGCCGGCGGCACTCGGCGGTGATGATGTCGAGGTAGTGCTGCCGGGTCGGTTCGTCCAGGCCGGGGTCGCGCAGCAGACCGGCGAACCCGCTGATCGAGGTGAGTGGGGAGTGGATCTCGTGCGACACGTTCGAGACGAAGTCCTGCCGCTGCTGTTCCAGCGTGCCCAGTTCGCGCGCCATCTTGTTGACGCTCTCGACCACCTCGGAGTAGGGCCCGCGGCCCTCGCTGGGAATCCGGACGTCGAAGTCCCCCTGCGAGATCCGCTCCAGCGCGGCCAGGGTCTCGGCGAACATCGCGCGTTCCCCCATCTCCCGGCCGCGCAGCCAGGACACCACGTTGACCACGAGTCCGGTGGTGAGGATCGCGAGGACGACGGCGATCAGGAACCCCACCAGCGGCGGCGGCTGTCCGGTCAGCCGGAACAGCGCCTGGGCCTCGAACCAGCCGACGCTCAGCGCCGTGAAGACCGCGAGCGTGGCGAGCAGGGTGCGTCCGATCTCCGGCCAGGTCAGTTTGGGCCTGGCGGGCCTCGTGGATGAGCCCGCCGACGACCGTTCGCGGCGGCGGCCGGTGCGTACCCGGGGACTGCCGGGTGCGGCGTCGCTGTCCCGCGGCCGGGTGGCTGGCGGGTGCGAGTCGGATGTCATGCGTCCTCCAGCCGGTAGCCCAGGCCGCGGACGGTGACGATCCGGAAGCCGGTCTCGGGTCCGAACCGGTCCCGCAGCCGGTTGATGTGGACGTCGAGGGTGCGCTCGTTGCCGTCGAAGTCGAAGCCCCACACCTCGTCGATGATCTGCCGTCGGGTGAGCGTCCGTCCCTTGTGGGCGGCCAGCAGGAAGAGCAGGTCGAACTCCTTCAGCGGCAGATCGAGGTGGTCGCCATCCAGGGACGCGACGTGGCTGGCGGAGTCGAGGCCGACCGAACCGGCCTGCGCGACCTGCTCGACCACCTTGCGGTAGCGCCGCAGCAGCGCCTTCACCCGCATCACCAGCTCCGGCCCCTCGAACGGCTTGACCAGGTAGTCGTCGGCGCCGGCCTCGAAGGCCTTCGCCTTGTCGCCGAGCTGTCCCTTGGCGGTGAGCATCAGCAGCGGCAGCTCGGGGTAGTAGCGACGGGCCGCCTGGGTGAACGAGATGCCGTCCAGGTGGGGCATCATCGCGTCCACCACGCACAGGTCCACCGCCGCCTCGCCCAGCACCCGAAGGGCCTCCCGGCCGTCGCCGGCGCAGACGGTTCGGAACCCCGCACCGCGCAGCAGGGCCTCGACCAACTCCCGGATGTGCGGGTCGTCGTCGATCACCAGCAGCGCGCCCATCGTCCCTCCTTGGAGGCGAGGCTACGCCCGGTCGCGTAAACCGGGTGTGAACGGCGACCGGGCACAGTTCGGGGGGTGGACCGTAGCCCGGTCCACCCCCCGAACCGACTCCACTACTGGGGCAGCGGCGTGGTCTGCATGTCGACGAAGGCCTTCACCTGTCCCGTGATGCCGCGCTCCACCGGCAGGCGCTCCATGCTGGTCGCGCCGTAGAACCCGTTGACCTCAGGCATCCGGCGCAGCGCCTCCTGCACGATCGCTGGCTCGTCGAAGGGCCCACCATGGCAGATCACCAGGATGTCGGGCCGCACCGAGCGGGCGGCCTCCGCGATCCGGCGGGTGAGGTCGATCGCTTCGTCCAGGCTCATCGCCACCGCGGCCCCGATCGTGCCACCGGTGGTCAGCCCCATGTGTGCGACGATCAGATCGGCTCCGGCCTCGGCCATCGCCTTGGCCTCTTCCTCGTTGAAGCAGTACGGGGTGGTCAGCAGCCCCATCTCATGGGCGAGCCGGATCATCTCGACCTCTTTGTCGTAGCCGAGACCGGTGGCCTCCATGTTGGCCCGCATGACGCCGTCGAACAGACCGACGGTCGGGAAGTTCTGCACGCCGGAGAACCCCGCCTCCTTCACCTGACGGAGGAACACCGGCATCAGCCGGAACGGGTCGGTGGCGTTGACGCCCGCCAGAACCGGTGTGTGCTGGACGATGGGCAGCACCTCCTGGGCCATCTCCATCACGATCTCGTTGGCATCGCCATAGGCGAACAGCCCGGTGATCGAGACCCGTCCCGCCATGCGGTAGCGACCGCTGTTGTAGAGAACGATCAGATCGATGCCACCGGCCTCTTCGCACTTGGCGGAGATGCCGGTGCCGGCGCCGCCACCCACGATCGGCCGCCCCGCCTCTGCCTTCGCGCGAAGCCGCTCGACGATCTCTTCTCTGCTGCTGACCATTACTGGACTCCTTGTTCTCTCGTTGTTTGGCGATATCTGGATTGGACCGTGATCAGGATCGGTCGTGGGTTTCGCGGACCAGGGTGATCAGCTCCCTCGCCATCGCCTCGGCGAACGAGGGGGCATTCACATCGACGTCAAAGATGGTGATCGGGATGTCTGGACGGAGCGCGGTCTTGAGTTCGGCGATGAACGCGCCGTCCGCCTCCGGCGACCAGAACTCGCCACCGTCGACATCGAGCTCTGAGAAGCCGCCGCTGGGGATGAACACCGCCGTCGGGCCGGTGCCGGCGTTGAGGCGGTCCGCGACGGTGATCGCGAGCCGGCGGTTCTCGTCGGCAGTGGTTCGCATCAGGGTGACGTTCGGGTTCCAGGCGTAGAGGGTACGTTCCCGGTACTTCTCCGGGACGGTGTCCATCGCCCAGAAGTTGACCATGTCCAGGCATCCTGGGGCGACGACCGCCGGTGTCCCGGTCAGCCCCGCGGCCCGCAGCCGCTCCGGGCCGGCGCTCAGCACGCCGCCGCACAGCTCGTCCGCCAGCTCGGTGGTGGTCAGGTCGAGGACACCCTCGAACTGACCGGCCCGGATCAGGTTCTCCATCGCCGCGCCGCCAGTCCCGGTGGCGTGGAAGACGAGCACCTCAAAACCCTCGGCTTCGAGGATCCGACGAGCATGATCGACCGCCCGCGTGGTGTTCCCGAACATGGTTGCCGCGATCAACGGGCGCTCTGGGGGAGACGCCTCAGCTGCCAGCCTCCGGCGAGCGTCCGCCATGCCGCAGACCACGCCGACCGCGCCGGCGAAAACGCCTCGGGTGATCCGGTTGATCCCGGAGATGTCGACCACGGAGGGCACCATCACGATGTCGCTGCCGCCGACGTAGGCGGCGACGTCGCCTCCGGCCAGGGTGGACACCATAACCTTGGGCACGCCGAAGGGCAGGGCCCGCATCGCGGCGGTGCCCACCACCGTCCCGGCTCCGCCACCCAGCGAGAGGATCGCGTCGAACCGTCCGGCCTGCCATTGCTCCGCCGCCACGACGGCGGCACCGCGGGTCATCACGGCGATCGCTTCGCCGCGGTCGTGGAGCAGGATCAACTCGGCCAGATCGCGTCCGCCGGCTCCAGCGACCTCCGACGGGCTCACGGCTGGGGCCTCGTGCCCTCGACCGACCACCGAGGTGTCGATCACGAAGACGTCGAAGCCGCGTCGCTCGATCAGCTCCTGCACATGCCGGAGTTCAACCCCTTTGGTGTCGAACGCACCCAGTAGGGCGATGGTCATCCTCGGCCGAACGGTCTGGTTCACTGTGTCAGTCACGGTTCATCCTCCTCCTACACGCCGAGCAGTTCCTGGCGCAGGGTTGTGTCCTCGAAGAACGGGGCGGCATCTGCGTGATGCACCGAGCGTCCGCTGACCAGGACGCACACCGAATCGGCCAGTCGCTGGGCTACGTGAATGTTCTGTTCGACCAGAAGCAGGCTCATCCCTGCGCTGATCAGGTTCAGGCAAGCCTCCACCACTCGATCGACGGCGACCGGCGACAAGCCCTCGGAAGGTTCGTCCAGGATCAGCAGGGTCGGGTTGGTGACCAGGGCGCGAGCCATGGTGAGCATCTGCTGCTCGCCACCGCTGAGCCGGGTCCCGGAGACTTTGCGACGGCCGGCGAGTTCGGGGAAGAGCTCGTAGATCCGTTCCGGCGTCCACGGGGTCGTGGATGACCCCGCGCCGCGCCGATGGAAGAGGGCCAGATGCTCGTGCACGCTCAGGCTGGGGAACAGCCGCCGGCCCTGGGGAACATAGCCGATCCCCCGACGAGCGATCGATTCGGGACGGGCGCCGGCGATGTCGGCCCCGGCGAACATGATCGATCCCGAGCGCGGTGGGGTGAGGCCCATGATGCTGCGCATCAGAGTGGTCTTGCCCATGCCGTTGCGTCCCAGGACACACGTGCATCCCTCTTCGACGGTGAGCGAGCAGCCTTGCAGCACGTAACTTGTGCCGTAATAGGTGTGGATGTCCTGGACAACCAGCAGGTCAGTCATGATGTGCTGCGCTCCCCAGGTAGATGTCCTGCACGGTGGCGTCGGCGCGGATCTCTGCAGGCGTGCCCTCGGCGATCTGATGACCGCGGTTGAGCACGGTGATCCGCTCGGCCACCCGCAGGACAAGGTCCATGTCGTGTTCGATCAGGATCAGTGTCCGGTCTCCGGGCAGGGATCCGATGATGTCCAGCAGGGTGACGCGTTCCGCGGGAGACAGACCGGCCGCAGGTTCGTCGAGCATGATGAGTTCGGGACTCATCGCGAGCACCATTCCGATCTCGAGCTGACGCTGCTCGCCATGGGACAGCTCCGAGACCATCCGATCGAGCTGGCCTCCCAGCCTGACGACCTGGGCGACCTCCTCGACGTCCTCCCGAAGCTGCGGATCCGCTGAGCGTGAGGAGAGAATCCGGAAGGCCCGCCGGCGGCCCCGCTCGGCGGCCAGTCCGAGGTTGTCCGCCACCGACAACCCGTTGAAGAGCTGCGAGATCTGATAGGTGCGCCCGAGCCCCAGCAGCGCTCGCCGCTCGACCGGGAGTCGGGTGATGTCCTTGCCGAACAGCGTGATGCTGCCGGCGTCCACCGGGAGTTCACCCGCCACCAGGTTGAACAGCGTCGTCTTGCCGGCGCCGTTCGGCCCAATCAGAGCATGCCGCTCACCGCGCCGCACCCGCAGGCTCGCATCGTTCACGGCGTGGACGCCGCCGAAGCTCTTGCTGACGCCTACGACATCAAGCGCAATGTCGCCTTGTTCCATGGGTTCCTCCCGCTGGGTTCTGTGCCGCTCGACACGGCGGCACAGAACCCAGTTGATGATCAGCCGCCGAACGGCTTGTACTGGTACTCGGTCGGGGCGGACAACAACGCTCCCAGATCAGCGCACTGATCCGAAGGGCTGGCGTTCGAATCCGATGGCGCTGCCATATAGACATCGGGGTCGTAGACGCCGAACTGAGAGACCTCGTTCACCGTCCATAGGCCCTTGTTGTAGAGCGCCCCGCTCTCGTCCTTGGCGACCTCGCGGATGTACACGTTCTGGGTCGCCGAGTGCCACTTCGGGTCGAGCTTGACCGGTCCGCGGGGGTCGTCGGTGATGTCGGTGGACGTCATGGCGGCGATCAGTGCCGCGCTGTCGTCCACGTTGCCCTGGGTCTGGTCGATGCTGCGCAGGATCAGCTTCATCGACGAGTAGGCGAACTCCGCCGCCGCCGACGGCGCATAGCCGTACTTGGCCCGGAAGGCGTCGGCGAACTTCGTCCACTCCGGCGTCGACAGGTCGTCGGCGGTGTGCTGCGGCGACAGCGAACCGGCGATATCGACCGGCATCGAGTCCAGGTCGGGCTTCTCGAAGGTGTTGGGCTGGCCGACCAGCGGCATCTTGCCGATCATGCCGAGTTCGACGTACTGCTTGATGAAGTTGACCGCGTCGCCGCCGGCGCCGTTGTAGAACAGCGCGTCATAGCCCTGATCGAGAGGGATGGAGGCGATCAGGGAGGAGAAGTCCGAGGTCGTGCCCGGCGGGAACCAGACGCTCTTCACCTCGGTGCCGCCGCCGCGGCAGAAGCCTCGCTTGAAGCCGCCGCCGGTGTTCCACGGGAAGGAGTAGTCCTCGCCGATCTGGTAGATCTTCTTGTAGCCCTTCTCCTTCGCCAGCCAGTAGCCGAAGACGTCCATCGACTGCGCACCGGTCCAGGTGGGCCGGACGATGTTCTCCGAGAAGGAACGCATGGTCATGTCCTCCGCGGCGGAGTACATGACGACGACCGGGATCCCCTTGTCCTTCATGTAGTCGCCGACGGCCAGACCCTCGTCGCCTGAGACGAGGCCGGTGAGGACGTGCACCTGATCCTGCTCGACCAGCTTCTTCGCCTTGGTCACCGCGATCTCGTTGTCCAGCTGGTCGTCCTCGTAGATGACCTCGATCTGCTTGCCGCCGGCCTTGAACCCGGCTTCATCGAGCGCGAGTTCGGCACCCTCGCGCTGCATCTTGCCGAAGGACGAGAACACGCCGGTGAAAGCGCTGATGAAGCCGACCTTGACCGTGTCGGATGCGCCCGCGGATCCACCCGGGGTCTGGGGCGTCCCGGGGGTCTGGGCAGCACATGCGGAAAGCCCGAGGGCTCCCGCCACCAAGAGCGCCAGTGCTCTCTTCGTATAGATTGACATTACTGCACCTTTCGATTTGTTCCCACTCCTAGAAGTGCGCGCCATCGCGACTTCTATGAATCTTCTGGTTTTGACTTGCGTTTCAGTGCGTCGATGGCTCCCAATACTCCTCGCGGCGCGAAGAGAACCACCAAAACGAAAATCGCGCCGATAATCGTGTTGTAACGCTCGGTGTGCTGGCTGATCAGAACGTCCAGCCAAATAGCGATCATCGCTCCGACGAATGGCCCCCAGAAATACGTCGCCCCGCCAAGGATCACCATCAGGAGAACCCAGATGGTGCGGCTGAGGGCCAGTGAAGTGGGGGTGATGATGCCGATCGAGTAGGTCGCGATGATCCCGCCGATGCCTGCGTAGAGGGCAGCGATGATGAAGGCGACGACTCGGATCCAGTACACCGGGTATCCGAGAGCTGCCATCCGCCGTGGGCTCTCGCGTACGCCGTTGAGGGCGAGCCCGAACGATGAGTTGACGATCCTGTGAAGGACGAAGATCGAACCGACGAAGACGACCAGCGCCACCCAATAGAAGTTGAAGCTCTCCGAGAAGTCGATCCCGAACACCACCGGTGGCCGGATCCCCCGGATTCCCGACCAGCCATGAAGGAGCGTGGTGTTCTGTTGGGCGAACGCCCAGCAGATCTGCCCGAACGCGAGCGTGATCATCAGGAACACCATCCCGTGCGTCCGCATCGCCACCATTCCGAACAGCAGTGCCACGACGGCGACCAGCGCCAGCGCGAACAGCAGCGTCCAGCCGATCGGCCAGCCACGTTCGAAGGCCATCAACCCGATCACGTAGCCGGTCATGCCGAAGAAGGCGGTCTGGGCGAGGCTGGTCATGCCGCCCTGGCCGATCAGGAAGCCGATCGAGGTGGCGAGCAGGCTGAAGTAGAAGACGCGGATCAGCGTCGTCACCCAGTAGGTGTCTGCGACCAGCGGAAACACCATCAGGACCAGCAGCAGACCGCCGAGCACGATGGCTCGAGTGCGGGGGTTCATCGTGGCCGTTGCCATCGCCTATGCCACCTTCTTTCCGACCAGTCCCTGGGGTCGCAGAGCGAGCACGATGACCATCGGGACGAAGATCAGGAAGTAGGCGTACTGCGGTGCGAAGGCCAGCCCCCACGAGACGATCTGCCCCAGGATGAGGGCGCTGAGGAAGGCGCCCAGCAGGCTCCCCATGCCGCCGACGATGACGACCACCAAGGAGTACATGAGAATCGTTGTGTCCCCGCCCGGACTCAGTTGCAGATAGGAGCCGCCCAGCACTCCGGCCAAGCCGCCAAGGAAGGCGGAGAGGACGAAGACGCCCGTGTACATGACCCCGATGTTCAGGCCGAGAGCCCGGACGGTCTCGCGGTCGTCGACGCCGGCGCGAACCGCCGCGCCGAGCTTCGTCTGGTACAGCAGGAACCACAATCCGAGGGCGACCAACACCGCCGACGCCATCAGGATCAGCCGAAAGCCGGGGTAGGTGACGCCGAGTACCGTGACGGCTGGGTTGAGTGCCGATGGGATGTTGAGAGTGACTGGGGAGCGCGGCCAGAACACCAGGCACAGGTCGACGATCACCATGGCGAGAGCCACGGTGAGCAGGGTCTCGGGGAGGTCGCTTCCCCGTACCCGCTTCAGCATCACGCGCTCGAAGGCGAAGCCGAGCACCGCAATGGAGAGCGAGCCCACCAGGAGTGCCAGCAACCAGTTGCCGGTGGCCGTGATGACGGAATAGCCGATGTATCCGCCCAGCATGTAGAAGGCCCCGTGAGCGAGATTCACAACTCGCATCAGCCCAAAGGCAAGCGTCAGCCCACTGCCTAGAACGAAGAGAATGGCAGCTTGAGTGAGCCCATTGAGAATGAGCACCACAACACTGTCCATAGCCACCTCGCCATCGAGTCCCGTCGTTCGAGGAATCCTCCTCGAACGCGATTTGATGCTAAGTCGCACCTCCCGGGGGCACGCTGGTCCAGTTCTGGCATACTGGTCCATGGTTCAGTGGCGCCCCTCGGCTAGGAATGGGGTGTGGCTCACTTGCAGGTCTCATCGATCGATGTCGCGGAGTTGACCAGGCAACTCGGTCAGTGGACGCGGACGCACGACACGCTCGCCAAGTCATTGGCCGACGCGCTGGTGCAACTGATGGACGCCGGTCTGCTTCCGGCCGGAAGTCGCCTGCCGTCGCAGCGGGAGCTCGCCGCGACGCTGGGCACTGCGCGCGGCACGGTCGTCACCGCCTACGACCTGCTGCTCCAGCAGGGGTACGTCACGGCCAGGCAGGGATCGGGATTCTGGGTGCGCTCGATCTCGGCCCGCGGGCAGAGCCGGATGGGGGCGCGAATGTTCGCGTTCACCAGCAACTCGGCCGACTGGATCGATCTCTCCAGCGGCGCGCTCCCGGCTTCCTCCGGCGTCGCCACCGCGATCGCCGCGCTGGGCAAGACCGATCTGGATCCCTATCTGCCCACTGACGGCTACTTCCCGATGGGCCTGCCAAACCTGCGCCGGCAGATTGCTGCGTACTACACCAGGGATGGATTGGCGACGCAGCCCGCCGACGTCCTCGTCACCAGCGGCGCTCAGCAGTCGGTTTGGCTCGCGGCCTCCACGTTCGCCGGGGTGGGGGTCACCGTCCTGGTGGAGGAGCCCGGGTATCGCGGCGGGCTGGAGGCGTTCGCCGCCACCGGTGCGACCGTGGAGGGCATCCGGGTGGTGAACGGTGGCATCGACGTGGATCTCGTCCGCCAACTGGGGCCGAGGGCTCAGGTGCTGTACTGCCAGACCAGCATCCACAACCCGATGGGACGCAGCATGGCGGCGTCGGCGCGCCGCGAGCTCGCCGAGATCGTCAACAAGTACGGCATCCTCACGATCGAGGACACCGTCTCGCGGGATCTGGTGCTGGAGGGCGCCACGCCTGCGCCGGTTCTGACCGGCCTGGTGGATCCTGAGTTGCTGATCACCATCGGCACAGCCTCCAAACTCTTCTGGGGTGGTCTGCGGATCGGCTGGGTGGTCGGTCAGGAGAAGCACCTGCGGGCGATCCTGCAGTGCAAGCGTCCGATCGACCTCGCCGCGTCCCCCGTCAATCAGTTGATCACTGCGCACTTGCTCGACAGTGCCCCGGTCGCCCGTCGGGAACGTCAGCTCAGTCTCAACCGTTGGCTGGACGCCACGGAGGCCATCGTGCACGAGATCTTTCCCGACTGGACGTGGGAGCGTCCACACGGCGGACCCGGATTGTGGGTGGATACCCATCTGGACGCGGTAGCGCTCACCGAGAGGGCCAAACGGGCCGGGGTGCTGCTTGCGCCCGGCCCGAGCTTCTCGTCGTACCGGGGGCTGCGCAGCAAACTACGGCTTCCGATCTGGCACGAGGCGGACGTGCTGAGCGAGGGCCTGGGGGCCATCGCGCGCGCCAATCCTCATTGAGGGCAGTCGGCGCCCGCCACGAGGCCGGCGCTCGACTCGTTGACCCAGGCGACAACCGCCACCATGCCCCGTTGTCGTTCACTGTGACCTTGACCGGACCGGTGGCAGCGGGTGGGTGCTGAGCGTACGAGTCACGCGGGACGCTTGCAATCCAACACAAAACAAGATAAAACAATACATAACCACATCGCGTTTAGTAGGGAGAGCGCCCGGATGGACGCAAGCCAGCGGCAAGGGATCACGGTGAGCCACCGCGCCGGCGCGGCGGGGCAGGACCATTGCGAAGCCCTCACGGACGAGATCATCATGGACAAGGCCCGGTGCGCGCGGGAGGTGATCGCATGATCGTCACGCTGACCGCCAACCCGAGCTTGGATCGGACCGCGAGCCTGTCGGAGCCGTTGAGCCGCGGCGGGGTCAATCGCATTCTTGCCACCACCGTCGACGCCGGTGGCAAGGGCATCAACGTGGCCCGCGTCGTGCACGCCGCCGGGCATCCGGTGCGCGGGGTGCTGCCGGCCGGCAACCACGACCCGATCCTCACCGAACTCGACCGGCTGCGGTTGCCCTATCGCGCCGTTCTGCTCGACGAGCCGGTGCGGGCCAATCTCACCGTCACCGAGGCCGACGGCACCACCACCAAGCTCAACGAGCCGGGCCCCACCCTGGATCCCGCCACCGTCGAGCAGCTCGCCCACCTGCTGGTCATCGAGTCCGAGCACGCCGACTGGGTGGTGCTGGCGGGGTCGCTGCCGCCGGGGGTTCCCACCGATTGGTATGCCGACCTGGTGCGGGCGCTGCGGCCGTGGGGCTGCCAGATCGCCGTCGATACCTCCGACGCGCCGCTGCTGGCGCTGGCCGCCCGCTTCCCCGGCTCGGCTCCGGACCTGCTGAAGCCCAATGCCGAAGAACTCGCCCAGCTCACCGGAGCGGATCCGGCCCAGCTCGAAGCGGCCGCCGCCGGCGGCGACCCCACCGCCTGTGTCGAGGCCGCCCGCACCCTGGTGGCCAGCGGGGTCGGGGCCGTGCTGGCCACCCTCGGTGGGGCCGGGGCTGTGCTCGTCACCGCCGAAGGCGCCTGGGTCGCGACGCCCCCGGCGATCACCGTCCGCTCCACGGTGGGCGCGGGAGATTCCTCGGTCGCCGGCTATCTGCTGGCGCAGACCCGTGGCGCCGGTCCCGCGGAGCGACTGCGCACCGCAGTGGCCTACGGTTCGGCCGCCGCCTCCCTCTCTGGGACGGGGCTGCCCAGCCCGGACCAGCTCGACCTTGATTCCGTCACCATCCGCCAACTCTCCTGATCGCCGCAACCCCACAGAAAGGGACGTCGTGTCCGCACCCCTGATAACTCCCGAACTCGTCCGGCTGGACGTGGATCTGGGCCCGACCAAGACAGATGTCATCAAGGCCATGGCCGCACTCGTCGCGGCCACCGGCCGTGCGGACGCCGAAGGCCTCGCCGCCGACGCACTCGCCCGCGAGGAGAAGGCCGTGACCGGGCTGGGAGGCGGGATCGCCATCCCGCACTGCCGGTCGGCCGCGGTCAACACCAACACGCTCGCCTTCGCCCGGCTCTCGCCCAAGGTGGACTTCGGCGCCCCGGACGGCCCCGCCGACGTCGCCTTCATGATCGCCGCTTCCGAAGGCTCCGACGACGCGCACCTGCAGTTGCTCGCCATGCTCGCCCGCTCGCTGATGCGGTCGGAGTTCATGGACGCCCTGCGCAGCGCGACCACCCCCGAACAGATCGTCGAACTCGTCAACCAGGCGACCGCCCCCGAGGAGCCCGCCACGCCCGCGGCCGCCGCCCCGTCCGCCACCGAGGCAGCTCCCGAAGGCCCGAAGAAGCTGATCGTGGCAGTGACCGCCTGCCCCACCGGCATTGCCCACACCTTCATGGCCGCCGACGGGCTCGAGCAGGCCGGCAAGGCCGCAGGGGTCGAACTGATCGTCGAGCCGCAGGGCTCGGGGCGGATCGACTGGCTCTCCCCGGAGCTGATCGCCCGCGCGGACGCCGCGATCTTCGCCACCGACGTCCCGGTGCGCGAGAAGGAGCGCTTCGCTGGCCTGCCGGTGATCGAATCCGGGGTGAAGCGCGCCATCAGCGAGCCGGCCGCGATGGTCGCGGAGGCGCTCTCGGCGATGGACGACCCCAAGGCCCACCGCGTCGAGGCCGGCGCGGCCGGGTCCAGCGCGCCGGCCGCCGCGTCCGGTTCGCAGCTGAGCTTCGGCAAGCGCCTCCAGCAGGCACTGATGACCGGCGTCTCCTATATGATTCCGTTCGTGGCCGCAGGCGGTCTGCTGATCGCGCTCGGCTTCCTGTTCGGCGGCTACGACATCGCGCTCGCCCCGGACTGCTCAGCGATCACCTGGACGGACGGCGAGACCTGCGCCGGCGCGGGCTCGCTGGCCTCCCTCGTGCTCGCCACGAACACGCTGTGGAACATGCCGGCCGGGTTCATCCTCTATCTCGGCGCCGTGTTGTTCACGGTCGGGGGTCTTGCCTTCGGCTTCCTGATCCCGGCGCTGTCGGGCTTCATCGCCTTCGCGATCGCCGGGCGTCCCGGCATCGCCCCGGGCTTCGTCGGCGGTGCCGTGTCGGTGGCCGTCGGCGCCGGCTTCATCGGCGGCCTGATCACGGGCCTGCTGGCCGGCGCGGTGGCCTGGTGGATCGCCAGCTTCCGGGTTCCACGGTGGCTGGCCGGCCTCATGCCGGTGGTGATCATCCCGTTGGTCGCGACCCTGGTGACCGGTGGCACGATGTACTTCCTGCTCGGCCAGCCGCTGGCCGCGCTCACCAACGCGATGATGCGAGGGCTGCAGGGCATGTCCGGCGGTTCGGCCGTGCTGCTCGGCGTCGTGCTCGGCCTCATGATGTGCTTCGACCTGGGTGGTCCGGTGAACAAGGCGGCCTACCTGTTCGCGACCGCCGGGCTGTCGGCGGGCACGACCGCCAGCTTCCAGGTGATGGCGGCCACCATGGCCGCGGGCATGGTTCCGCCGCTGGCGCTGGCGCTGGCCACCGTCGTCCGCAAGCAGCTGTTCACCGAACCCGAGATCGAGAACGGCCGGGCGGCCTGGCTGCTCGGGGCCTCGTTCATCTCCGAGGGCGCGATCCCGTTCGCCGCGGCGGATCCGCTGCGGGTGATCCCGTCCATGATGGTCGGCGGTGCGGTGACCGGTGCGCTGTCGATGCTGCTGGGGGTGGGGCTGCGGGCGCCGCACGGCGGAGTCTTCGTCCTGTTCGCCTTCGACCCGATCAGTTCGATCGCCGGCTTCTTCATCAGCCTGATCGCGGGCACCCTGGCCGCCGCGGCCATGGTGATCCTGCTGAAGTCCGCGTGGTCGCCCAGGGCGGCTGTCGCCGCCTGATCGACGGGGCGACGACATACCGTCTGACTAGCTGGGACAGCAGGGATGGCTCTGCTGTCCCAGAGTCGCTTCCAGTCTTGCTAGCATGCCACGTAGCAAGATTAGGAGGTCCAATGGCCATCACCCAGGCGGATGTTGCACGGAGGGCTGGGGTCTCCCAGCGCACGGTGTCGAACGTCGTCAACAAGTTCCCTTACGTGAGCGCCGAGGTGGTGGCTCGGGTGAACGAAGCGATCGCCGAGTTGGGTTACGCACCCAGTCAGGCGGCCCGCAGTCTGCGATCCGGACGGTCGCGGGTGATCCAGTTGGTGGTGCCGGAGCTGGACGTGCCGTACTTCGCCGAGTTGGCGCGCGGCGTGGTGCGGGCCGCCGAGGAGCGCGGGTTCGGCGTCATGGTGCGACAGACACTGGGGGATCCGCGCAGGGAGCGCGAGGCGCTGGAGGGTTCCGCGGCCGACTACGCCGAAGGCACGATTCTCAGCGCCGTCGGTCCGGTCGAAAGTCTCGTTGGCGGCGGACGGACGCGGCCTCCGGTGGTGCTGATCGGTGAACGAGGGGGTCATGGATTGGCCGACCACATCGGGATCGACGATGTGGCCGCCGCCGCGGCCGCGACGACACATCTGCTGGACTCGGGCAGGAGACGCGTCGCTTTCATCGGTGCCGATCCGGAGAACTCGCTGCGGATGGCCGAGATGCGGATGCGGGGCTACCAGCGGGCGCTGGAGGCGGCAGGCTCCCAAGTTCAGGAGGAGTTGATCGTTCGGACGCAGTCGTATCATCGCGCCGACGGAGCCTCCGGAATGGCCCTCCTGCTAGACGCACCCACCCTGCCCGACGCGGTCTTCTGTGCCACCGACCTGCTTGCGCTGGGCGCGCTGCACTGCGCCCGGGAGCGCGGGCTCCGAGTGCCCGAGGACGTGGCGGTGATCGGGTTCGACGGCTTGGAGGAGGGGGCCTACTCAGCGCCGACCCTTTCGACCATCGCGCCGGACAAGCGGGCGATCGCCGAGGGCGCGGTGGCCTTGCTGTCGGCGAGGATCGACGCTCGCAACTCCGCCGAAGGCGAACCCGATCCCCGAGATCAGGTCATCCCCTTCGAGGTCGTCGTGCGGGAATCCAGTCGCAGCAGCTGAGCAGGATCATCACGGTTCAGTAACGGCCTTGCTACGTAGCGTGCTACGTGGCAAGATCAAGCCGTCAGATCCTCACGAGCCAAGGGAGATTCAGATGGGACTGGGTAGAAAGACGCGCTGGATGGGCGCCGTGGGCGTCGGTCTGGGGCTGTTCATCAGTGCCTGTTCGGGGACGCCAACCAACACGGGTTCCACGAGCGGCGAGCCGACCACCGAGCCGGGCGGGCAGCCCGCGACGGTTCGGGTCATGCTCTGGGGCAATGATGCTGACATCACCTCCATCAAGGACGCCGCCGCCGGCTTCTCGACGGCGCACCCGGAGATAACGATCGAGTGGGAGACCGGTGACTGCGGTGTCGACTACGCGGCCTGCAAGACCTTGGTCGCGGGCGGGACGCTGCCGGATGTCTACGTGATGGGTAGCTGGAACTATTTCGAGGCCGGCCTCGACGGGGTCTCCGCCGACATCACGAGCTACCTGGAGGCGTCGGGAAGCAAGAAGACTGACTTCACCGCGTCGATCATCGACTCGCTCACCTCCGCCGACGGCAAGCTCTACGGGCTTCCGATGGGTTACAACATCCAGTCGCTGTTCTACAACAAGGACATGTTCGACGCTGCCGGGCTGGCGTACCCGGCTGCGGACGGCTCCTACACCTATGACGACCTGCGGGAGTGGTCCGCGAAGCTCACGCTCGACAAGGCCGGTCACAACGCCACCGACGCCGCCTTCGACCCGGAGCAGATCCAGCAGTACGGCTACTTCAACTTCGCTGCCGCTCCGATCGAACCTGGCTACGCCCCGGTGCTGAAGGCCTTCGGCGGCGGCATCCTCAGCGGTGATCAGCGCAATCAGTGCACAGCCGACTCCGAGGGGACCATCGCGGGTTTCCAGTGGCTGCAGGATCTGATGTGGTCCGACCACTCCGCGATCACTCCGCAACTGCAGCAGGAGGAGCCGGGCTACGCCCGCTGGGTGCGTGGGCAGGTAGCGATGCAGCAGGGCTCGCACGAGCAGGTGCTGAACGTTCAGCAACAGAATCCGGGCCTGAACTACGACATGGCCGCGCTGCCGAAGGGTCCGGCGGGCAATGCCACCCTGGCGCAGATCCACGTATGGGCGATGGCCGAGAGTTCGCAGGTGAAGGACGCCGCCTGGGAGTTCCTGCACTACATGGCCACCGACGCTGCGGGTAAGCAGATGGGCCTGATCCCGGCCTACCAGGACGTGGCCAAGGGTCCGGCATTCGCCGGGGCCGAAGGGGAGCCGTCAGGCCTGATCGCCGCCCAGATCGAACCGGCCGGATGGCCGCTCACCTTCACCAACGTGGATCCGTCGGTGGTGTGGAGCCAGGTGTCGAGCCAGGACGGGGTCGCCCCGGCGATCGAGGACATCATCATGAACCGGAAGTCGGCAGCCGAGGCGCTGAGCGGGATCTGCGCCGCACGGATCGACCCGATTCTTCAGTCGGCCAAGTGAGTCGGACCGATTGAGAGGGTTGCCGAGCGATGCCATCCAGCGACAGACCCGGGCTAATCCCCCGTTCCGGGTCACGGGGTCGTCGACCATCCCTGGCCACACGCAGGTCACGCACAGCCCTGCTGTTCGTGCTGCCACAGGTCATAGGGCTGCTCGCCTTCACCGCAGTGCCGCTTGTGGCATCGCTCGGCTACTCCTTCACCCACTGGGATCTGGTGGCGCCGTCGCCGACCTTCGTCGGACTGGAGAACTGGGCCTACCTGCTCACTGACGAACGGATCCCGGCGGTGTTGTGGAACACCGTCCGCTTCATCGTGGTCGGCACGGGAACGCTACTGGTGTTCTCGCTGGTGGCTGCGCTGGTGACCTTCACGCCACGCCGCGGGGTGGGGCTCTATCGGGCGGCGCTGTTCTTGCCGTACGTCCTCTCCCAGATTGCGGTGGGGGTGGTCTGGCGCTGGATGTTCAACACCAACTCCGGCCCGATCTCGGGGATCTGGGAGTTCTTCGGCGGCAACAGCCCGGACTGGCTGCTCGATCCGGCCACTGCGATGCCGTCGATCGCGATGGTCACCACGTGGCAGACCATCGGATACGGGATGACGTTGTACATCGCCGGGCTGCAGGGTGTACCCACCACGCTGCTGGAGGCTGCCTTGATCGACGGGGCCAACCGCTGGCAGCGCTTCCGCCACGTGACGCTGCCGATGATCTCGCCGACGATGTTCTTCCTCACCGTCACCTCCCTGATCGGGGCGTTCCAACTGTTCGATCCGGTCGTCGCCATGACCTCGGCCAGCGCCGGCGCCGCGACCGCAGGAGGTCCCTCCAACTCGACCCGCACGATCGTGCTCTACATGTACAACCAGATGTTCAACTACAACGAACACATCTCTGGGCTCGGTTATGCAGCGGCGCTGGCCTGGATGCTCGCGCTGCTGATCTTCCTGGTGACCGCGGTGCAGTTCGCCGTCAGCGGCCAGTGGGTGCATTACGACGATCCGACCCGAGCCCGCAGCGCCCGAAAGGGGAAGCGCCGATGAGTGCGACGACTCCCCGTCCCTGGGCGCGGGCGACCCCGCGCCAGCGAGCCGCGACGATCGGCTACCACGCCGCGATGGCGGTGCTGGTGTTCGCCTACGTGTTTCCGGCGCTGTGGGCGGTGTCGATGTCGTTCCGCACCAACGAGAACATGTACGCCGCCGATCAGCTGATCCCTCACCCGGCGACGCTGGAGCACTACTTCAAGCTGTTCGAGGCGCTGCCCGACTTCGGCCGCTACTTCGGCAACACCCTGGTGATCGCCGTCGTGGGCACGGCGGGCACCCTGCTCTCCAGCTCACTAGCCGGATACGCCCTGGCCCGGTTCCGCTTCCCGGGCCGGGGCGCACTGCTGGCGGCCCTCCTGCTCACGCTGATGGTGCCCGTCCACGCGACCCTGATCCCGCAGTACGTGGTCTTCCGCGATCTCGGCTGGCTGAACTCCGCGCTGCCGATCATCGTTCCGATGCTGTTCGGCACTCCGTTCGCCTCGTTCTTCTTCCGGCAGTACTTCCTGACACTCCCGACAGAGTTGGAGGACGCGGCCGCGATAGACGGCGCCGGGCCGTGGCGGACCTTCTTCCGGATCATCGTGCCGCTCTCCGGGCCGGCCTACCTCGCGCTTGGGCTGCTGACCTTCGTCGGCCTGTGGAACAGCTTCTTCATCAACTCGATCTACCTGGCAAAGCAGAGCAGCTGGGTGCTCACCCAGGCGCTGCAGTCTCTGATCGGACGCTACACCGCACAGTACGGCGCGATCATGGCCGGGGTCGTCCTTACCTCCTTGCCCATCCTCATCGCTTATCTCTTCCTGCAGCGCTGGATCGTTCGCGGCGTATCCATGACCGGCCTGGCCAACTAACCACCAAGGAGCTTCATGCGCCCCATTCCGTCGCGTGCCGCGATCCGGATCGATCCTGCTCACGCCGCCGACTTCCCGTTGTCGAAGGAGCGGATCGCCGTCTACAACTCCGGCCTGGTTCCGATCGAGCGCTATCGCAGGGATGCCGCCCGGATCGCGGCGACGGCACCGGAGTCGCTACGGATCGACCTCGGCTGGGGCGCCGAGTGGATGCCCTGGACCCGCGATGTCGTCGACGTCGGCACCGATGGACAGCTCAGCTTCGACTTCAGGGAGACCGATGACATCGCGCGGTTGCTGACTGACGCTGGTACCCGTCCCTATTGGTCCTACTGCTATGTCCCGGAGGCGGCCCGGCCCGTCGGCGGAGATTGGCGGACGATGGCCGCCGATGACTCGATCTGGGTTCGAACCGTCAGGGCGTACGTCGACGGCATGCGTGAGCGGAAGGTGAGCGTCGGCTACCACGAGGTCTACAACGAACCCGATCTGCGGGACGAGCGCACTGGCGAAGCCACCTTCTACACGGGCGGACTCGACGACTACCTCGATCTCTATCGCGCCACAGCGACCGCGATCAGGGCGGCCGATCCGACGGCCCGGGTGGGCGGCCCGGCTCTCGCCGTCACAGCCGCGCACGCCGATTGGCTGGAGGCATTCTGCCGCATGGTCGTCGACGAGCGGCTCCCGCTGGACTTCCTCTCCTTCCACCACTACGGACACTTCGGCCTGGAGTCCACCCTGCGGATCGTGCGAGACACGGTTGCTCGCCACCGTGAACTCCGTGATGTCGAGTTGCACCTGAACGAGTACAACGCGTTCAGCATCGACTACCCGAGGTACGGACTACAGGACACCCACCTGCTCGCCGCGACCTTCGCCGCCGAGTTGCCGCGGCTGCTCGCCCAGCGGGATCTCACCCGCACCCACTGGGCCCAGTACCTCGACAGCGGCGAGGGCAACTTCTCCGGCATGGTCGACATCGACGGTCGTCCGAAGCCGATCTTTGCGGTCTACGACTTCTACCAGCGGATGCCGATCGACCGGATCCGCTGTGTTGTGGACGGGCCTCCCGGAGTCGGCGCGCTCGCATCGACGGGCGGCTCCGCGACGGCGGCGCTGGTGTGGAACCGGCACTTCGGATCGGTCGAGGTCGATCTGGAACTCCTCGGTTCCGTCGGCGCTGGTTCCATTGGCACAGCTCGTCGGGACCCGGAATCTGTAACATCCGGCTTGACTGTCGTCCTGATCGATGCCGACGGAGTAGGCGAACCATCCGCCCTCCCCTGCTCGAACGGACGTGCCCGGCTAAGCCTTCCCCCCGGTGGGGTGGCGCTGATCCGGGCGGGCGAGTTGCCCGCCCGGCCCACCGCGCGCCGGTCGTGGGGCGTCCCCGTGGCCGCCGAGGCATCCGGGTGGAGCGATCTGGACGAGGCCACCACCACCTTCCGCTTCGGCACGGACGGTGCCGGCTGGGTCACCCACGGGGCGGACCTTCTCAACGGCGAGGCGATCGAGGATTGGCGGGTGTTCGCCCGGACGCCAGAGGGTGAACCGGTCCCGGCGGAGGTCGTGATTCGGGTCGAGGAGGGCGAGACCGTCAACGCCCGGGCGATCGCTGGCAGTCCCACCAGCTTCGACCTGGAGTTGCCCGATCGTCCCCGTCCATCGGGGAGCCTGCGGGTCTTCGTGAGCGTGAACGCCCCCGCGGGGTGCCTCGTCACGGTGTCGCCGGACGACGGGCGGATCTCGTGATCAGCGGACACCCCCGTCCACAGCTGACCCGAGGTTCCTTCGCGGTTCTGGACGGGGACTGGGATTTCCGCGTCGATCCGGACAACACCGGGTTGACCGAGGGCTGGTACCACGAAGGAGCGAGGTTCGATCAGTCGATTCGCGTCCCGTTCCCGCCGGAGTCTCCCGCCTCCGGCATCGGGCAGGACGTGTCCGGCCCGATCTGGTATCGCCGCGAGATGGTACTGGAGTGGTCATCGGGGCAGCGCTGCCTACTGCACTTCGAGGGCGTGGATCATCGGGCCAGCATCTGGCTCAACGGCGTACACCTCGCCGAGCACGAGGGCAGCCAGTCGCGGTTCAGCTGCGATGTCACCGACGTTGCCCGGAGGGGTGTGAACGTCCTGGTGGTGCGCGCGGTCGATGATCCGCGCGATCTCGAGCAGCCGCGCGGAAAACAGGATTGGCAGCCGGACCCGCATGTGATCTGGTACCGGCGGACGTCCGGGATCTGGCGCACGGTCTGGTCGGAGACGGTGCCGGGCAGTCGGATCGACCAGGTCCAGCTGCAGCCCCGGCCAGACCTGAGGTCGGTGGACTTCGCCGTGAGGCTGGCCGGCGCTCCGCTGGCCAGCCCCAGCATCCGGGTCGTGCTCCGTCTGGCCGACCGTATCCTGGCCGACGTGGAGATCCGGACCGGAGTCTCCGAGGCCCGCGGGACGATCGTGCTGGAACACGAGAGCCTGGGCGCAGAGCCCGAGGTGTTGCAGTGGGCTCCCGAGCGGCCCACGATCATCGACGCCGAGATCACGCTCGCCGACAGTGGGCGTCCGATCGACACCGTAGGTTCCTACTTCGGTTTGCGAACGGTGAGCGTCGATCGTGGCCGCGTCCTGCTGAACGGGCGCCCGTACTTCTTGAGGTTTGTCCTCGAACAGGCCTACTGGCCTCAGAGTCACCTGGCCGCGCCCTCTCTGGAAGCACTTGAGCAGGAGGCCCGGCTGATCAAGGAGCTCGGCTTCAACGGCCTGCGGATGCACCAGGTGAGTGCCGATCCGCGATTCCTGGAGTGTTGCGACCGGCTTGGCCTGCTCGTTCTGGCCGACACCGCCGCTGCCTACCGGTTCTCCACTGTCGCGCTCCGACGCACGACGGACGAGCTGATGGCGGTGATCGCGCGCGACCGCGACCATCCGAGCCTCATCGGATGGGTGCCATTCAACGAAAGCTGGGGACTCCCGGAGCTGCAGTCGAGCCGACGCCAGCAGCACGCCGTCGAAGCGATGTATCACCTGGTCAAGGCACTGGACCCGAGCCGGATCGTGTTCGGCAACGATGGCTGGCACCACGTCGTGGGCGACATCGTCGGCGTCCACGACTACACGCAGGATCCCGTCCGCTTGCGGCAGCGGTACGGCTCGCGTGCCGATGTCGAGCAGACGCTGCGCTGGGACCAGCCGGCGGGACGCCCGCTGGTGCTGCATTCCGCCGGGACCGACCTCCACTCGCCGCCATCCGTCGGCCTGCGGTCTGCTCCCGTCGTCCCCCAGCCCGATCCTGTCGATCTTCAGGGGGCACCTCCCCGCCAACCGGCATCCCGGCGGAGGCAGGAGTCGGTGCCTGGCGCTCCCGTGGTCCTCACCGAGTTCGGTGGCGTCAGCGCGCACCGTGATCCTGCGGCATGGCAGGCCTACGGCGAGGTGGTGCCCGACGGTCGGCTCGCTGCGGTGGTCGGCGCGTTGGTCGCCGCGGTAGGACCGGAGAGCGGGTTGGCGGGCTTCTGCTACACCCAACTGACCGACACCGAGCAGGAGAAGAACGGCCTGCTCACCGAAGACCGCGAGCCCAAGGGCTCGGTGGCTAGCCTTCGAGCCGCGGTACTGGGGGAGTCCGGGACGATGCCGGCCGATGTCCCACTGTTGTGAACAGCGCCTCCCAGGAGGAAGGAAGCCATGATCCAGGTCAGTGTGACCCTCGACCCGGCGTTCACCGTTGCGTCGGTGCCATCGCGGCTCTTCGGGGTGTTCGTCGAGCACATGGGCAGGTGCGTCTATCAGGGGATGTACGAGCCGGACGACCCGCACGCGGACGCCATCGGCCTGCGGAAGGATGTGGTCGAGTTGACTCGAGAACTCGGGGCCACCGTCGTCCGCTACCCCGGTGGCAACTTCGTTTCTGGCTACCGCTGGGAGGACGGAGTCGGGCCCCGCGGCAGCCGGCGGTCACGGCTGGACCTGGCCTGGCAGGCACTGGAGCCGAACACCTTCGGTTTCGACGAGTTCATGGAATGGATCGGCCGGGTCGGCGCCACCTCGATGATGGCGATCAACCTCGGCACCCGCGGGGTCGAGGCCGCGGTCAACCTGCTGGAGTACGCGAACCGGCCGGTGGGAAGCGAATACGCCGACCTGCGCGCTGCGCACGGTCACCCCGAGCCCTACGGCATCCAGCTGTGGTGCCTCGGCAACGAGATGGACGGGCCGTGGCAGATCGGCCACAAGACCGCCGACGAGTACGGACGGCTCGCCGCGGAGACCGCCAAGGCCATGAGGCGGGTCGACCCGTCCATTGAGTTGGCGGTGTGCGGCAGTTCTCACGAGCGGATGCCCACCTTCGGGACGTGGGAGTCCACCGTCCTGGAGCACACCTACGATCACGTCGACCTGGTGTCCTTGCACGGCTACTACGAGAAGACAGCGGACGATCGCGCCGGATACCTTGCCTCAGGCGACGTGATGGATGAGTTCATCCGCGGTGTGGTCGCCACCTGCGATCATGTCGCGGCCCGGCGCCGGATCAAGCGGCCGATGATGCTCTCCTTCGACGAGTGGAATCTCGAACCGCGAGCCGAAGCGGATGATCGACTGTGGACGATCGGCCGACGCATCTCTGAGGACAGCTACAACGTTGAGGACGCGGTCGCGGTGGGCGGCCTGCTGGTCTCGCTGTTGCGCAACAGCGACCGCGTGGCCATCGCCTGCCTGGCCCAGCTCGTCAACGTGATGGCGCCGATCCGAACCGAACCCGGCATCCCCGCTTGGCGGCAGACCATCTTCCACCCGTTCGCGTTGACCGCGCGCCACGCGCGCGGCGAGGTGCTGCGGGTCGAACCCCGATCCCGGGAGCGCGTTGCGACGGCGACCCGTGGTGACGTTGCACCCGTCGATGCCGTGGCTACCTTCGATCCCGAAAACGGGGCGATCTCACTCTTCGCCGTGAACCGCAGCCCTTCCGACTCCGTGCTCCTGCGGGCCGAGCTTCGCGGATCCTCTGAGTGGCGAGTGATCGAGCACGCCGTCCTGGGCGGCCGGGAGTGGGAGCGGACCAACACTGCGGCGGAACCGAACAGGGTTCGTCCCGAGGCCAGCCGTCGGCATCGGCTCGATGGGCCTCAGCTCGATGTCGAACTCCCGCCTGCATCCTGGACGATGCTGCGATTGGCCTGTCCCGGACCGGAGGAAGCGCTGATCAACGGCCCTTCGAGCGGTTCGGGGAGCGTTGGCTGAGGTGATCTGGGCTGAGGTTGTCGAGGGGCTGAGGCCTGCTGCCGGGTGCCAATCACCGTGGTTTCGGCAGGCCCGGCTGTCGATGCTCAGTGGTCCCGCCGGTGCAACGGGTCCGGGTTGATCTGGCGGCCCTGCTCGGCGAGGCGGTCGCGCTCCCAGGTGGGGGTGGCGTCCTCCATCGCGGCGGTCAGGGCTGCGGCATAGCTCCAGTCCCAGCGGCGGGAGGCGCCGTAGCCCTGCCAGCCGGCGTCGGTGGTGTACGTCAGCACCTCGACGCCGGACGGGAAGGGGTTCGCTGCCAGCGGCGCGAACAGCGGCAGCCGGGAGGCGGCCGCGACGAACCCCTGCCAGCGCGACCCCAGCTGCTCGCGCGGCCAGGGCGCGATCACCAGCAGCACCCGAGGACGGCGCTCGACATCTGAGAGCTGCACCAGTTCCCACATCAGCCCGTCACGCACCTGGTCGGGGGTGGCGGCGACCACCACGGTCAGTGCCGAACCCATCCAGGAGTGCACCTTCGACTGCCACTGATCGTCGGCGAACGATGCCTTCGCCGCGCCCAGCGACGGGAGGGTGCGTCCATGGCCGCCCGCGATCGCGATCACCGGTCCGAACCGGGAGAGGTACCGCACCATCACCTCTTCGAACCGCGGACGGCCGAACGGGGTCAGCCACTGCAGGAGGCTGGTGCGGGCCAGCGACGGCGTGATCCGCAGGTCGTCCTCCTCGAAGCCGCGCAGATAGAGCAGGTGCGGCCGGGCGTCCGATTCCAGCACGGCGTGCAGCGACCGCTGCGCGAGCCGCTGACCCACCCGGTCGAGCAGGTAGGCCACCGTCATCGGCCCGATCAGCACGGCCAGGAACAGCACCCACATCAGCCCGCGCTGCTCCAGTTCGACGACGAATCCCAGCGCCGTCCCCACCACCACCGGCAGCAGTTCCCCGGAGCCGACCAGCGAGGCGACCATGCTGGCCGTGAGCTGAGGGGTCTGGAAGTTGATCAGCAGATACAACACCGCACAGGCGATGTAGCCGAGCAGTGCCAGCACCGCCAGGGTCGCCGATCCCGCGCGCAGCGCCGTCCCCGCCACGGAACTCGGGGTAGCCGGGCCGCGCGACCCCCGCGCCACCCGCACCAACCGGTGCTGCGGCCAGATCAGTCTCAGACCGCCGGCGATCGCCGGCACCAGCACCAGCGGCGAGAGGAACAGCCAGGCCGCGAAGACCCACAGGTTGCCGAGGTTGGACGAGGCGAAGACCCCGGCGACGTAGGCCGCCACCACCAGCACCGCCGAGGTGAGGCTCCGCAGCGAGCGCGACAGGCGGGCGCGACGCACCTGATCGTCCAGCGCCCTGAAGCTCGGATGGGCCGGTCCGATCGCCCAGCCGCGTTCCCGGCCCCGCCGCCAGGCCGCCCGCGGCAGCACCAGCAGCGCGAGGGTGATCCCCGGGACGACGAATAGCAGCAGCCCGCCCTGGATCGCCAGGTTCAGTGCCCGGTTGTCCGCGACGAGCGCGCCCGGCAGCAGGGCTGCCAGCGCCCGGGCGTCGACCGCGGTCGCATCCCGGCAGGACTCCCACTCCAGCTGCGGACAGATCCGGTGGACGTAGGCGTAGCTGGTTCCCTGCACCCAGGCCCGTCCATAGAGGAACCGCTCGGCGTCCACCGGCCAGATCCCGGCCTGGTCGACGCCCTGGCCGAGCACCCCGCCGTCCGCGAACTGGATGGTCGCCGCGGGCCACAGATCCGACCACGCCCGCAGGGCCAGTTGTTCGCTGCCGCATTCGACGGTGCTGGCCATCGCCCAGCCGGTGCGGGCATCGCGCCACTGCCGCTCCACCGCCTCCGCGCAGGCGGTCACCTTCAGCTGCTCCGACGGCATGGTCTTGTCGACGACCAGCATCCACGGTCCGCCACTGGGGGTGAACGCCGTGATCGGTCCGGTCGCCGGGGTCGGCCAGATCGGGTTGATCAGCTCGCCGACCACACCTGCCAACTCGGTGGCATATCGGGCGGTCGCCGCCACGCAGTCGCGGGCGCCGCAACTGGTGCCGATGCCGAGGTATCGGCTGCCCTGAGACCAGTAGCGCTCCAGGTTGCCCTCCGCCGAGGTCAGCGCGAGGTCGTAGCCGACCCCGAACACCGGCGCCGCCTCGGGCGCCCCGGTGTGGTCGCCGTGCTGCGCTATGCCCTGGACGACACCCGCAGCGGTCTGTGGCGAGTCGCAGTCGAGGACGATCAGCGTCACCACCCCGGCCCCCGACTGCCACAGAGTCCGCTCGCCGGTGCAGCCCTGCACCTCGGTCGCGGGGACGGCGGTCACCGTCGGCTCGCCCCAGAACACGCCTTCATCCACCGGACGCCAGGAGCCGGGCGCGGCCATCGCCGGCGCTCCGGCCGTGCTCAGCGCGGCCACCAGCACCGTCGCGGCCATCCCGCGCCCCACCCCGCGCTTCCAGTCCATGAGCCCTCCGCCGACGACGCGATGCTAACCGGCGGCGGTCCGTGAGCACAGCCCTCCGGCACGGTCGAGAAGTGCGTAGCCGACCCCAACTGGAACGCCGGAGGCGGATCCCGCCGTCGTCCGCAGCAGCGGGACGGAGGCCGGGATCTCGCCCAACAGCCAAGCTGCCTCCCTCAAGTGGGAGGTGACCGGCTGCCGCGTCCAGGAGTGGACAAGGTGCGGATGGGTGCTCGCGGGCGAGAAGATGGAACCGGCCAACTGCCGCGCTCAAGGAGCCCCATGGAGATCTTGTTCGATACCGCCAACCTTGCCGACATCGAAGAGATGACACCGATCTATCCGATGCAGGGGGTGACCACCAATCCGACGATCATCAAGGCGGAGGGCAGGATCGACTTCTACCCCCATTTCCGCCGGATCCGGGAGATCATCGGGCCGGAGCGGACGCTGCACATCCAGGCTCTGGCGCCGGACGCTGCCGGCATCGTCGCTGACGCCCACCGGTTGCGCGATCAGGTGGACGATCAGATCTACATCAAGATCCCGACCACCGAGCAGGGCATCCAGGCGATGCGGATGCTGAAGGACGAGGGGATCGGGGTCACCGCCACCGCGATCTACTCCAAGACCCAGGGGATCCTGGCGATCGCCGCCGGTGCCGACTACGTGGCGCCCTACTTCAACCGGATGGAGAGCCTCGACATCGACACGGTGGCGACCATCAAGTCGCTGGCCAAGTTCATCGACCGGCACGGGGCGGACTGCAAGATCATGGCGGCGTCCTTCAAGAACGTTGCCCAGGTCTCGGCCGCCTTCGAGGCGGGCGCGCAGGCCGTCACCTTGCCGCCGCGGCTGCTGCGGGCTGCGCTGTCCACCCCCGATGTCACCCAGGCGGTGCAGGCTTTCGCCGATGACTGGGAGTCGACTTTCGGCACCACGGCGCTGCCCTGACTCGTTGGGGCCGGCGTTGCCGGCCCTAGGCGAAGGGGTTCACGACCGTCACGCCGGCGATCTGCTGGCCGGGGTTCAGATCCTCGGTCCACAACGTGGAACAGCCCAGTTCCGCCGCGCTGCGGATCACCATCGCGTCCCACAGCGACAACTGGTGTCGTGCCGCGATCTCGCCGGCTGCCAGAACGTCGGGCGGTAGTGGGGAATGGATCCGCCAGCGACTGAGCACGCGGACGCGTTCGAGGGCGATGTCGGGCGGGAGCGGGACGGCGATCTTGCGGGTCACGTTGACGTAGAACTCCTGCAGCACCTGCAGGCTGAGCGCGCCGCGACGCTCCCGGCCGAGGCGGCCGACCAGTTCGCGGGCCCGGGTGTGCCGTTCGCCGGCGTGCACGTCGTAGGCGTACAGCAACACGTTGGTGTCGACGAACTCGAGAGTCATCGCTGGTGGACGTCCTCACGGCTCCACGTGATGTCACCCACCCGCAGGTCGAGACCTTCGTCCATGAGGATCTCCTCCTGCGCCCAGGCGACATCGAAGCGCGGACTCCCCACGAGTTGGGTGAGTGCGTCGGCGACGAGCGCGGAGACCGAGGTGTCCCGCTGTGCGGCAAGCACCTTCGCCTCTCGGACGAGTTCCTCCGGCAGTGCCAGTGTGATGTTCCGCGTCGCCATGGTGAACCAGTGTAACACTGGTTCACAGGCTGGCTGGCCGGCGACTCGTCCTGCTGCGTGCGTCCGCGGCGGCAGAGCACTCGCCCGTGCCGAGCCTTGCGGTAGTGCCTCCCGTTCGAGGGAGGCAGTGCATCGCGGAGGTCGAGGCGATCGCATCGTCCGGGTCGTCGGCGGCACGCGAGGGTCGGAATCGTGCCAAGGTTGGAAACCAACGAGAAGGGACGGGGATGGCTGCCTGGGCGGAACTGCATCTTCATCTGGAAGGGACGCTGGAGCCGGCGCTGATCTTCGCGCTCGCTGAGCGCAACGGGATCGGGCTGCCGTACCGGGATCTGGCCGACCTGCGGTCGCGGTACGACTTCGCCGACCTGCAGAGCTTTCTCGACCTGTACTACACCAACATGCAGGTGCTGCAGACCGAGCGGGACTTCGCCGATCTGACCGATGCCTACCTCCAGCGAGCCCGGCGCGCCGGGATCCGGCGGGCCGAGGTGTTCTTCGACCTCCAGGCGCACACCGGACGGGGGATCGCCCCGGAGGTGGCGCTCGGCGGCGTCCACCAGGCCCTGGCGACATCTGAAGCGCGCTACGGAATCAGCAGCGGCCTGATCCTCACCTTTCTGCGTCACCTGCCGGTGGCGGACGCGATGGACGCCTACCAGCAGGCCGTCGATACCGGCGTCCCGCTGCTCGGCGTCGGGCTGTGCTCCACCGAGATCGGCTACCCCACCGCTCCGTTCGCGGAGGTTTTCGCCAGGGCTCGCGCCGACGGCCTGCACACGGTCGCCCACGCCGGCGAGGAGGGTGGCGCCGGCTACGTGTCGGAGGCGCTGGAGACCCTCAAGGTCGAGCGCATCGACCATGGCGTCCACGCCATCGAAGACCCGCGCCTGATCGAACGTCTGGTGGCCGAGCGGATCCCGCTGACGATGTGCCCGCTGTCGAACGTCCGCCTGAAGGTGGTGCCCAACCTGGCCGCCCACCCGATCGTCGAGCTGCTGCGCCACGGTGTGAAGGTCACGGTCAACTCCGACGACCCGGCCTACTTCGGCGGCTACCTGGACGACGTCATCGCCGCGCTGCGGGCCGAGTTCGGACTCACCGACGCCGACATCGACCAGCTGGCCCGCAACAGCATCCAGGCCAGCTTCGCTCCCGAGGCAGAGAAGGGCCGACTGCTCAGCGAGTGATCAATCCGCGTCTGCTGGGGTTGCCTGCCGCTGTGGCCGGGGCCTGTCCCGTGCTTTGGGGTCGGGTCGCGTCTGCTGGGGTTGCCTGCTGCCATGGCCGATGCCCGTCCCGCGCTTTGGGGGTTGAGTCGCGTTTGTTGGGGTTGCCTGCTGCTATGGCCGGGGCCTGTCCCGTGCTTTGGGACCGGGCCACGTTTGCTGGGTTGCCTGCTGCCATGGCCGATGCCCTGTCACGTGCTCTGGGGTCGGGTCGCGTTTGTTGGGGTTGCCTGCTGCTATGGCCGGGGGCTGTCCCGTCCTCTGGGGTTGAGTCGCGTCTGCTGGGGTCGCCTTGGCCTCCCGCGGCGCCCACGGCGCCCACGGCGCTGTGCGAGCGACCGCTCGAGGGAGGATCCTACGATAAGCGCATGATATCCTTCAGTTTATGAAGGTTGCAGCCCCCGCACTACTTCCCCTGCTGAGATCCCAGGCCCAGGGAGAGATCCTGACCTGGGTGTACCTGATGCCCGGAGAGCACAGCATCGCCGAGATCGCGCGCGAGACCAGCATCTCCGAGGCCACTGTGCTGCGCGAGGTCAACCGGCTCGTCGCCACCGGCTTCGTCTCGGAGCGTCGGCGGGGACGCGCCCGGCTGGTCGCGCCCAACCAGCAGAATCCGGCGACCCAGCCGCTGACCGCACTGATCGCGGTCACCTTCGGACCGGCCTACGTGCTGCGCGAACGGCTTTCCCGGCTGGAGGGGATCGACTTCGCCGCCATCCACGGCTCCTGGGCGGAGCGCGCGACCGGGTACACCGGACACGTTCCCAACAACATCAACCTGGTGGTGGTGGGCGAGGTGGCGCGCGACGACATCGACGACATCGCCGAAGACACGTCCAGTTCGCTGCGGCGTCCGGTCCTCGCCACGATCGTGCCCCTGGAGACCTGGTTGGCCGGCGAGGATCCGTTCGTCGCCTCGGTTCAGGACCGTCCGCTGATCACCCTGATCGACAATCTCGACTCCACCGCGGGACCGCAGTAGCGCCCACAGGACGACGGACGCGCGGCGCCCGCCCACGTCGCTCACCCAGGGCACCTGCCCGTGGCGGTTGCCTACCGCGCTCGCCCACGGCACCTGCCCGTGGCCTTCGCCCACGGCGCCCGCCCAGGGAACCTGCCCGTGGCGCTCGCCCACGGCGCTCACCGACGGCGCTTGCCCGGGGAACCTGCCCGTGGCGCTCACCGACGGCGCTTGCCCGGGGAACCTGCCCGTGGCGCTCACCGACGGCGCTCACCGACGGCGCTCACCGACGGCGCTCGCCCACGGCGCTCGCCCAGGGACCTGCCCGTGGCGCTCGCCCACGGCGCTCACCGACGGCGCTCGCCCACAGCGCT
>CAYSZZ010000008.1:0-68806 GCA_964435735.1 uncultured Propionibacteriaceae bacterium | reverse complement strand
ACCTGCCCGTGGCGCTCGCCCACGGCGCTCACCGACGGCGCTCGCCCACAGCGCTCACCCAGGGACCTGCCCACGGCGCTCACCGACGGCGCTCGCCCAGGGCACCTGCCCGTGGCGGTTGCCTACCGCGCTCGCCCACGGCACCTGCCCGTGGCCTTCGCCCACGGCGCCCGCCCAGGGAACCTGCCCGTGGCGCTCGCCCACGGCGCTCACCGACGGCGCTCGCCCACAGCGCTCACCCAGGGACCTGCCCACGGCGCTCACCGACGGCGCTCGCCCAGGGCACCTGCCCGTGGCGGTTGCCTACCGCGCTCGCCCACGGCACCTGCCCGTGGCCTTCGCCCACGGCGCTCACCCACCGGGGTCACCGCGTTCGGACCTCCCGTCTCTCGGCGGTGCGTGAGATCGGTCGCTCGAACCAGCGCCCGCTCGAGTGGCCTCAGGTTCGGGTGGCCGCCCGCGAGCCGTGAACAATGGTGGCTCCAAGTCGCGAGATCCCTCGCCGATGCGGCCTCCTGTCCGACCTTCACCGGGCGGTTGGGCCGGCTGGGCCGGTCGGTCCGGTTGGGTTGGCTGGGCCGGTCGAGCCGGTCGGTCCGGTTGGGCTGGCTGGGCCGGTCGAGCCGGTCGGTCCGGTTGGGCCGGCCGAGCCAGTTGGGCCGGTCGCTCGGAGACCGGCGGGGTGTTCGGCCGGGGGCCACCCGCATCGGGGGCAGCGCCGTCCCGTGTGTCGAGCCGCCCGCAGCCCTCCGCAGCGGCGCGAGTTCTCCCAGGCGCGTCCTTATCGTGTGGAGCGCGGAAGCGTTGATGACGCATCGGAGTCCGTTCCGGATCCATCCGGCGGGGCGGGATGAACTCCGGCAGTCCGTCGGGGCCGATCCGCACCTGCCACTGATCCCGCATCGCGTGCTTGGCCGGTTCGACCAGGGCGTGATGGTGATGGCAGAGGAGCACCAGGTTCGACAGCGCGGTGATCCCGTCCTTCCACCACGGCAGGATGTGGTGCGCCTCGCACACCGCGGGGCGAGCGTTGCACGTGGGGAAGGCACAGCCGCGGTCGCGGGCGGTGAGCGCGGCGCGGATCCCGGGCGTGACCAACCGGTGCTCGCGCCCTACGTCCAGGAGTTCGCTCTCGCCGGCCAGCACCGCCGGCAGGATTCCCGCGTCGCAGCAGAGCCGCCGCAGTTCCCCGGCCGACAGTTGTGCCCCGTCGGCGATCAGGCCGGCTCCGGCGGCTTCGGCATGCAGCCGGTCGTACTCCAGGAACACCACTACCCGCGGACGGTCGCCGCCCGACGCCGGCGCCTGCCGACCCACCTGGTGGGCGGCGATCATCCCGATCAACGCGTCCGCCCGCCGCTGCTCCGGGCTCACCGGTGGCGCGAGCGGGTCGCGCGCCTCCAGCACCGCGCGGCGCTGGGATTCGGCGTGGGCATCGAGGAGCGCCATCCACGCCTCAGCGTCGGACTGGGGCAGCGACCCGTCGAAGCGGACGGAGCCCGCGTCGCGGAAGAACCGCAGCCCGCGTCGCCGGTGCGCCAGCTCCGCCTGCCGCTGCAGCCGGCGTTCCTCGTTGTCGGCCGCGGTCTGTGGCGACACCGCTGCGAGTACCCGCCCGCTCGACCGAGCCAACTCCCCGGCGTCAAGGCGCTCCGCCAGGCCGACCAGCAGATTCTCGGCCTGCTCACGCTGCGACTTGTCCAGCTCGGCCGGTAGCTGGTTCAGGACGCCCGCGATCGCCCGCGCCTGACTCACCCCGACCTCGCCGGCCAGTGCCGCCTGCCGCACCCGATCGTGCCCGGCGACCTCGCGGGCGCGATGCACCAGCCCGGCAGCCTCCCGCTTCGACACCGTCCCGCTCAGGGCAAGCCAGGACGACAGCGGTGTCGCCTTGGCCCGCATCGCGGCGTTCCCGGCCTCGGCTTCGGCCACCAGGGTGCACAACAGCGCTTCCACCCGCCCCGACACCTGTCGGGCCGCAGTAACCAGCGCGAGCCGATCCGCCGGCGCGAGTTCACCGCGGTCGGGTTCGACACGATCCAGCAACCCGATCATCTGATCGAGTGCCTCAGCCGTGGCAAGGGGGTGGATTGCCATAACAAGACACTAGAGATCGCCTCTGACACTTTTCGCGACGCCCCACCAGACGCCCATCAGACGCCCCACCAACGGCGCCCGAACCCCGGACGCCGACCGCCCTCAGCCTGGCCCGAGAGGCCCGCCGGGGGACGCGGCCGGCGAGCTCCCGCGGACCTGCTCCACGCCGAGGTTCGCCAGTTGGTCGGCTCGCTCGTTCCCCGGGTCGCCGGCGTGACCCTTCACCCATTCCCAGTGGACGCGGTGCCGCCCGATCTGAGCCTGCAGCTCCTGCCACAGGTCGGCGTTCTTCACCGGCTTCTTGTCCGCCGTCCGCCAGCCGTTGCGCAGCCAGCCGTGGATCCACTTCGTCATGCCGTTCATCACATAGGAGGAATCGACGTGAAGATGCACCTCGCTGGGCCGCGTCAGGGCCTCGAGCCCACGGATCACCGCCAACAGCTCCATGCGATTGTTCGTGGTGAGGGCTTCACCGCCGAACAGCTCCCTGGTGTGCTCGCCGTAGGTCATCAGGACCCCCCAGCCACCCGGGCCGGGATTGCCCTTGCAGGCGCCGTCGGTCCACAGGTGAAGAGTCGGCTCAGTCATCGAACCGCCCGATCATCGCCACCGTCGCCACCGCGAGCCTCCTTCGAAGAACGTGCCGCGAGCGCGGCCCGACCAGACTAGTGGCGGGCTCCCCGGGGAGTCTCGCCCCGCAGGTCGGCCCGCCCGGACGGCCATGACCGTCCAGGTCGGACGGGGTCAAGGAAGCCGGCCCGGGACGGCGGCGGTTCACCGCCAGGCATCGCCGCGTCGGGCCGCCCCCGCGATCAGGGGGAGCGCAGGGAACGCAGCGAACCCATGCGAATCCGGGCTGATACGGACGGCCAAGCCGCATTCGTCGATTGCTGCCGGCTTTGGCATGCGTCAATTTGGACAGGGCATTTGCCAGTAAGTGCGGTATCTGTATACTTCCGGCCAGCGGGAGTTTCCGCCTTAAGCCAGCACATCGGGAAGGGGTTCACCATGGCGCGTGCGATGCGTGTCACCGCCGCCCTCCGATGTATGCGTTGTAGCTAGCAGCGCGGGCAACTTCCAGAATTCCAGGCCTTCGGGCCGGCTGGTCCGCGCGCGCTGCGCACCCTGCTTACGTGTGTGATTCACACATCCCCATTCTGTCTGCGGCGTGTTTGTCGTGCGATTCATCTGTTGCCACGACCGCCCCGCCGTGCCCTTAGAACGGTCAATTCCCTGGGGCGATTTTGCGTGCCCTGAAAGGCTGAAATGCGAACAATTGTGACAACCCATCCGCCGCGACGGCGATTCACGGCAACGGCCGCCATCGCCGCCCTCACCGTGTCGAGCGCCGTCGCCCTCTCCCCGCTCTCCGCCTCGACGGCCCAGGCCGCCGAGACCAGCTACCCGTGGAGCAGGGTCGCCGCCACCGGCGACTACATCGCCGACAAGTACGCCGGGGTCGCAAGGGGCCACGTGATCGAGAACGTCACGACGGACCGGCTGCTCGACGTCCTCTCCAGCAACGGCAACTACTACATCGCTTTCGCCGGCCCGGAGCATGCCGCCAGCCAGGCGCTGGTGCCCGTCGTCAACGACGCCGCGAAAGCAAACGGGATCACGAAGATCTACCACTTCGACCCCTACGTGGACGGCTACCAGCTCGACACCACGCTGGCGAACGGCGTCGCCGACGTCACCGGCGGCGCCTCGGTGAACTTCAGCGGCAACGCCAAGATCAGCGATGTCTGGAAGCTGATCACGAACCTGCTGCCCGCCTCGACCATCCAGGCCGGCGGCGCCCTCCACGAGTACGCGGGCGACACCGCCCTGCTGCTCAACGTGAACATCACCAACCGCAAGGACGTGGAGACCGGCAAGGTCGTCACCACGTTGGCCGAGGTCACCGACGCCGATGCCGCCGCCTTCGCCGCGGACACCGCCGGGGTGAAGACAGCCACCGCCGCCGCGCTCGCCACGGCCTTCCAGGGCAAGACCGCCTCGGTGCGCAGCCAGTTCGACTTCTTCGAGCGGCTCTACAACGCCAGCGCCACCAAGACCGAGGGCAGCACCGCCACCGCCGACCGCATCGGCGGCGCGGTCACCCTCTTCGACCGGGCGGACTACCCTGCCGCCGGCGACTTCAAGTTGAAGTCGATCGACATCAAAGAGCTCTACAACCTGCTGAACTCACCTGGGGAGTTCCCGATTCTGTTCGCCGGCCAGGGATGCCACAACACCCAGGCGATCATCGCCTCGGTCGCCGAGCGGGCCAAGCAGCTCAACACCCCCGTCGTCTACGTGGTCGACTTCGCCCTGGATTCGAATGTGAAGTTCGGCACCGGTGACGACATCGACACCGCTTCGGGCAACAGCGCAACCGGTGGGTTGTGGGTCCGCGCCGCCGGCAACCCCGTCACGGCCTCGCCCTATCGATATGGTTACTCGTACCTGTACGGCAAGATCGCCGAGTACTTCGGCCCGAACTGGATCACCGAGAACTCCTCGAAGAAGACCAGCTCGGTGGCCTACTTCCCGAACGCCGTGCTGGGCGAGGCACCCACTGTTGCTCGCTACAGCAGCGGAAACGACAACCCAGCCTTCAACCCGGCCACCGACACGGCGAACGCCACCCGGCTGCAGGTGCCCACGCTGGTGCGATACAACAAGGACGCGGCCGGTGGTCCGATCGTCGGCGACTGGCTGCACCAGGACAACGTGGCCGCCGGCGCGCCGCAGACCTACACCGAGTACATGCTCGAGCTGGCCTGGGTCCGGCAGACGCCGCTGACTCTGGCCGACACCTCCCGCTCCACCGGACGGAACGGTCTCACCAAGGCCGAGTTCGCCGCCGAAGCGGTGGACGCACTGGACGGCGTCCTGAAGGCGAACACCACCGTCACCCACACCTTCACCACGGCCCCGACGCCCACCATCGACGGCGACGCCACCATCGGCGCCACCCTCGAGGGCTACTGGGACGAGTGGAGCCAGAATCCCGAGCTGAGCTACCAGTGGCTGGCGGACGGGGTCGCGATCCCCGGCGCCACCTCCGACAGCCTCACCCTGACCGCACAGCAGGGGGGCAAGAAGATCACCTTCGCGGTGACCGCCACCCGGGCCGGCTACCAGACCACGACGAGGACCTCGGCGGCCACGGCCCCGGTCGGAACCTTCGCCCAGGCGCCCGTCCCGACGATCGGGGGCTCGCCGATCCCCGGCGACACCTTGGGGCTGAACACCGGCAACTGGTCGCCGGCGGCCTCCTTCGCGTTCCAGTGGAATGCCGACGGCAAGCCGATCAGCGGTGCCACCGAGAACCAGTACACGGTCACCAAGGCCGACCTGGGCAAGCGGCTCACGGTGACCGTGACCGGCTCGGCCCCCGGGCTGGTCGCGACCAGCCGGACGTCCGCTCCGACCGACCCGGTCGCCTACCAGGTGCAGAAGGCTCCGACGCCCAAGATCAAGGGCACGGCGAAGGTCGGCAAGACCCTGACCGTGACCACGGGGACCTGGAGCCCGAAGGTCTCCTTCTCCTATCAGTGGAAGGAGGACGGCGTCGCGATCGCGAAGGCGACCAAGGCCAGCTACAAGATCGCTCCGGCGCAGGCCGGCAAGAAGATCACCGTCACCGTCACCGGCAAGAAGGCCAACTACACCACGGTCTCCAAGACCTCGGTGGCGACCAAGAAGGTGGCCTCGCTCGCCTTCACCAAGAAGCCGGCGCCGAAGCTCACCGGCACCGTCAAGGTGGGCAAGACGCTCAAGGTCAAGCTGGGAACCTGGGCGCCCAAGTCCGGGACGAAGTTCAGCTACGCCTGGTTCGCCGCCGGCAAGGCCATCCCGGGCGCAACCTCGTCCAAGCTCACCCTCACCAAGGCCCTGAAGGGCAAGAAGATCACCGTCAAGGTGACCGCGAAAAAGGTCGGCTACACCACCACGATCAAGGCCTCCAAGGCCACGGCCAAGGTCACGTAGCCCATCACCCGTCCTCCGGGACAGGGGACGGTTCCTCGTCCCACCTGGCCAGCAGCGAAATGGCTGGGTGGGACGGGGGACGGTTCCTTGTCCCACCCACCCTGGGACGGGAACCGTCCCCTTTCGACCCGCCCCACCCGTCCTTGGGACGGGGAACCGTCCCCTGTCCCGCTGACACCGTGTCCTGATTGCCGAAGGAACCCTATGTTCGACTACCTTTCCGCCGCTGCGCTGGCAACCGTGCTCGCGCTCTACGTCGGGATCTTCCACCTGCGGCGGCGCCGCACCAACTTCACCGTCACCATCCTGGGTGCGATGGCGGCCGGTGCCGTCGTCGGGTTCGTCTTTCAGGGACACACCGACTGGATCGGGCCGTTCGGCAAGATCTATGTGACGGTGCTGGGCGCGATCGTGATCCCGCTGATCGTCTTCTCCATCCTCAGCAGCGTCACCTCCCTGGGTTCGGTGCAGCAGTTGAAGGGGATCGGCCTGAAGTCGGTCTTCTGGCTGATGGTCACCAACGCGCTGGCGATCGTGCTGGCGATCGGGCTGGGGCTGGCCTTCGGTGTCGGACAGAACTCCTACCTGGTGATCGACGGGGTCGACGCCGAGAACTTCGAACGCAGCACCGTCACCTTCCAGGAGGTGCTGATCGGCTTCTTCCCCAACAACATCGTCAATGACGCCGCGAACGACCGGATCATCCCGGTGATCCTGTTCACCGTCCTCATCGCCGTCTCCTACGTGCTGGTCGCCAATCGCAACCCAGGCAAGGTCGCGGTCTTCAAAGAGCTGGTCGAGGCAGTCAAGACCATCATCTTCAAGGCCGTCACCTTCATCATCGAGCTCACCCCGTACGCGGTGCTCTCGCTGGTGGCGGTCCAGACCTCCCGCGGGGCCACCAACAGCGGCATCATCTGGTCGCTGCTGGTGATGCTGATCGTGGCCTTCATCGCCTTCGCGATCCAGACCTGGGGGCTGAACTACGTGCTGCTGAAGGCCTTCGCGAATGTCGCGCCGCCGGCCTTCTTCAAGAAGATCGTGCCCGCCCAGATCGTGGCGTTCTCCACCCAGTCGAGCACCGGCACCCTGCCGGTGACCACCCGGGTGCTCACCGACCGGATCGGGGTCAGCCCCGAGGTCGCCAACTTCACCGCCCCGCTGGGCACCACCATCGGGATGCCGGGGTGCGCCGGGATCTGGCCGGTGCTGACCGCCATCTACGCCGTCCACGGCCTGGGCATCGAGTACACCGCCTCCGACTACCTGTTGCTGGCGGTGATGGCCCTGTTCGTGTCGCTGGGCACCGCCGGCGTGCCGGGAACCGCGACCGTGGTGACCGCCAGCGTGCTGGCAGCGGTCGGGTTGCCGCTGGAGGT
This sequence comes from uncultured Propionibacteriaceae bacterium, assembly GCA_964435735.1. Lineage (GTDB taxonomy): Bacteria > Actinomycetota > Actinomycetes > Propionibacteriales > Propionibacteriaceae > Propionicimonas. Next base: position 61,352 of record CAYSZZ010000008.1, on the reverse strand, counting down.
GATGGTGCTGACGATCCCGATCTCGTCCATCGCCGACACCGGACGGACGGCCACCAACGTGACGGCCGCGATGGTCGCGGCCACCATCGTCGCCCACGAAGAGGACGAACTCGATCGGCAGATCTTCCACACCCCGCACGCCACCGACGCCATTTCACTGGAGCCGACGCTGGTCGGCGCACCGACCCAAGGAGACCGAGCATGACCATCAACCATTCCCGCCCCCACCGCGTCCGCTCCCTGCTCGCTTCGGCGGCGGTGGGCCTGGCCCTGGCGTTCGGGGGCATCGGCCCCGTCCAGTTCGCCACGGTCGCCCATGCGGCCGACTACACCCAGTGGGAGGACTGCGACTGGGACGGCTATGACGACCACACCGGCGTCAAGGTGCCCTGGCCCGGGTTCGATGGGACCAAGGGCGACACCCCGGCCGGCCCCTCGGAAAATTCGCAGACCGGGAAGAAGCTGAAGGAGCAGCAGGCCTCCTCCAGCAGCTCGTCGAGCAGTTCCAGCAGCTCCAGCAGTTCGTCCAGTTCGTCCAGCACCAAGAAGACGACCACGAAGAAGACGACGACGAAGAAGACCACCGCCAAGAAGGCGACGGAGACCAAGAAGCCTGAGACGAAGAAGGCCGCGGAGCCGGTGAAGAAGGAAGCCGCCACGCCCACGAAGAAGCCGGCTCCCACCGCGACGCCCACGCCGACCCCCTCGGCCACGATGAAGATTCCCGAAGCCTCCCCCACGCCCTCGGTCGCGTCACCGAGTGCGACCGCCGAGGCTCTGCCGGCCACGGTGGTGGACGGCGACTGGGAGCTGAGCGTCGCCGACACGGCGGGCGCCGCGGTGCACGCCGGCGGCGAGTTGCTGGTGGAGGGCAGCGGGTTCGCCACCGCCGGGCTCGAGTTCCGGCTGGCGGAGACGGCCGTGGTGCTGGGAAGCGTCCAGCCCGATGCGAGTGGCAGCTTCGAGGCAGTGATTCCGCTGCCCTCCGATCTGGCCGCAGGAGTGCACACCCTGGTCGCCTACCGCGGTGGGGACGAGGTCGCCAGCGCGTCGATCGACGTGGGGCCGGCCGCGGCCGCCAACATCGCCGAAGCGCTTTCGGCCGGATGGTCGGATCAGAACGGACAGCGGAACATCGGCTTGGCGGTGCTCGCCGGCCTCGCCGTGCTCAGCGGCGCGGTGCTGCTGGTGTCGACCGTCGTCCGGCGACGCGCCTGACCCACGTCCGAGTTGGGCCGACGTGGTCGCGGGGTCTCGCCGCAGGGTGGGCGTGCCTTCAGCCGGCGCGGGTGCGGAAACTTGCCCGTCCGATTTCTTCGCCGTCCAGGGTCAGCAGCCAGGTGTAGCCCTGGTTGGGGGCGAGGGCCATCGGGGGAAAGTTCAGCGCGATCGGGACGGCGACCTCGCTGCCCGGCGGGACGCCGACCGGCCGGCCGACCTCGAAGCCCAGTTCGAACCCCACCGAGCTCTCGCCGCCGGGCCCGGTTTGCCGGACTGGTCGGCCGTCGTGGTCGATGAGCACCCCTCGGATGGTGCGGCGCTCGTTGGTCTTGTCCCACGGCACGTGGACGAGCATGGCCAGACCGGTGGGACCCCCTTGGGGCGGGATCTGATCCCACCCGCCGCCGTTGATGAAGAGCTTGCCGTCGGCGACCTCGGCATGGTCGCAGAGCATCACGGTGAGTCTCATGCTGTCCCCCGAGTAGGCCAGGCCACCGTGGCTCGCTTCTCGGCCCCCTCTTGAGCCCAGCGTATCGGTCGCTCGGCTGCCCACTTCGCTAACGTTGAATGGCACGAAATGCATCGCTGTATGAAACTGTCCGGAGCTCCCGTTCCACTGCGGTTACCCTGGTACCACAGCTAACCTGAATCTGGCACATATGTGGCGTCACCCCCACGGAGGACCTTCCTCACAGGCACGGCGCCGGGGGAAGGTGGTGAGTCGCGCGTGGGTGAGCCCATAGTCGCGCCGCCGATGCGCAGGTCCCTCGAGAGGCTGGCAAACCTGCACGTCGGACGACCCAGACTCCGTTCGACGACTCAGTATCTGATGGACGCGGGCGCCTGGTCGATCTCGTTATGGGTCGCGCAAGTACTGCGCTTCGAGTATCAGGTCAGTCAGATCGACTGGCGGTCGACCGTCGCTCTGTTCGTGGCGGCTGCCTTACTGCAACTGCTGATCGGCATCACGCTGCGCCTGTATCAGGGTCGCTACACCTACGGGTCGTTCGAGGAGGTCCGCGCAGTCACCCTGGCCACCGCTGGCACTGCGCTCTTCCTGTTCGTGTCGACAATGTTCGGTGCCCTGCGTGTGCCCCGCAGCACTGTGCCGTTGGCCTTGCCCATGGCGTTGCTGCTGATGTTCGCGGTCCGCTACACCGCCCGCCTGGTGCGTGAATCGCTGGTGTCGGACGCCGATCGCGAGCCGGCGCTGGTATTCGGCGCCGGTTACAGCGGCAGCACCTTGATCCGGCGGATGCGCACCGACACGCTCTCGCCGTACCGTGCGGTCGGCATGCTGGACGACGATCCGCACAAGCGTCACCTACGCGTGGCCGGGATCGATGTGGAAGGGCCCCTGCAAGATCTCCCGGCAGTGGCCGAGCGCACCGGCGCCACCACCTTGATCGTCGCGATTGCCGGTGCAGACGGCGAACTCCTACGCCGGGTGGCTGCCCTTGCCGAGCCGCTGCACCTCACCGTGAAGGTGCTGCCTACCCTGGACGAGATCCTCACGGGCGCCAGCAGCGTCACTGATCTGCGCGATCTCTCGATCGAAGACCTGATGGGTCGCCGCCCGGTGGACACCGATGTGGAATCGATCGCCGGCTACCTCGCCGGTAAGCGGGTGCTGGTGACCGGTGCCGGCGGCTCGATCGGTAGTGAGCTGTGCCGTCAGATCAGCCGGTTCAGCCCCGCTGAGTTGATCATGCTCGACCGGGACGAGAGCGGTCTGCAGGCCGCGGAACTCGCGGTGATGGGTCACGGCCTGCTGGACGGACGCGAGGTGGTGCTCGCCGACATTCGCGACGTGGAGGCACTGCAGCGGATCTTCGACGACCGCCGACCCCAGGTGGTGTTCCACGCCGCGGCGCTGAAGCATCTGCCGATGCTGCAGCAGTACCCCGAAGAGGCCTGGAAGACCAACGTGTTGGGCACCAGGAACGTGCTGGAAGCCGCCCGGCGGGTGGAGGTCGAGGCATTCATCAACATTTCCACCGACAAGGCCGCCGACCCCACCAGCGTGCTGGGCCACTCCAAGCGCCTGGCGGAGCGCCTGACCGCCCAGGTGGGTGCCGAGACCGGCAAGCCATACCTTTCGGTGCGGTTCGGCAACGTGCTGGGGAGCCGCGGCTCGATGGTGCCGCTGTTCACCTCGATGATTCAGAGTGGCGGGCCGCTGACCGTGACGCATCCTGAGGTGACCCGCTACTTCATGACCATTCCCGAAGCGTGCCAATTGGTGGTGCAGGCCGGCGCGATCGGCGATCCCGGCGAAGTGCTGATCCTCGACATGGGGGAGCCGGTGCGGATCCTGGATGTCGCCACTCGCATGATCGAGATGTCCGGCCGCGACATCGAGATCGAGTTCACCGGTCTGCGCGACGGCGAGAAGCTGCACGAGGATCTGCGTTCCGAGACCGAGGACGACCACCGCCCGAAACACCGGTTGATCTCCCACGCCAACGTTCCCGGCCTGACCTCGGACGAGCTCGATTGGCAGCAGTGGGAGGAAGTCTGGGCCACGGAGGTTTCCGTGTACACCAAGTTCGCCCGGAGCCCCCACTGATGGCTGAGCGCATCTACCTCTCGCCCCCTGATGTCGGCGAGCTTGAGGAGCGCTATCTCGTGAGGGCGATCCGCTCGGGCTGGGTAGCCCCGCTCGGGCCTGAAGTCGATGCCTTCGAGGCGGAACTCGCCGCCTACTGCGACCGCAAGTACTGCGTCGCTCTCTCGTCGGGGACGGCCGCCCTTCACCTGGGGCTGCTGACCCTGGGAGTCGGGCCCGGTGACGTGGTGGTTACCTCCACCATGACCTTCGCGGCCACCGCGAACGCGATCGTCTACACAGGAGCTGAGCCCTACTTCGTCGATTGTGACGCTTCCGGCAACATGAACCCCGATTTGCTGATCGAGGCTCTGGATGAACTTGCTGCCGAGGGGATCACCCCGGCCGCGATCCTGCCGGTGGATCTGCTCGGCAAGGTCGTGGACCACGATCGGATCGACGCCATCGCCGCGGCGCGGGGTATCCCAGTGCTAAGCGACGCCGCCGAATCGCTGGGTGCGAAGCGTGGCGGACGCCCCGCTGCTTCGTTCGGTGTGGCCGCAGTGGTGTCGTTCAACGGCAACAAGGTGATGACCACCTCGGGCGGGGGAGCGCTGCTCACCGACGACGAGGAGTTCGCGAATCGCGTCCGCTATCTGGCCACCCAGGCCCGCCAGCCGGTCGTTCACTACGAACACACCGACATCGGCTATAACTACCGGATGTCGAACCTGCTGGCCGCGCTGGGGCGAGCGCAACTCAGCCGCTTGGATGCGATGATTGAGCGCCGCCGCGCCACCCGCGCCCGCTATCAGGACCTGTTCGCCGGCGTGCCGGGCGTCACGGTCTTCGGTACGCCAGATGGCGAGGATAACTGCTGGCTCACCGCGATTCTCGTTGACTCCGTGAAGTCCGGCTGGAGTGCGGCCGACCTCACCGAAGCACTGACCGTCCAGAACATCGAGAGCCGGCCGCTGTGGAAGCCCATGCACCTGCAGCCGGTGTTCGAAGCGGCAAGGGGACGCATCGACGGCACTTCGCAGCGGCTCTTCGAGACAGGGCTGACCCTGCCAAGTGGCTCGGCTTTAAGGCTTGACGCTGTGGACAGAATCTCAGAGGTTCTCTCGGGTGTCCTGAGGAGTCAGCATGTCCCAGCTTGATCGACGTCCGTATGATGCCGTGAAGCGGACGATCGATATCCTGGGCGCGGGGATTGGGCTCGCGGTCTTGTCGCCAGTCGTCGGAGTGGTTGCCGGCCTGGTGCGACTCAAGTTGGGACGACCTGTGCTATTCAAGCAGGGGCGTCCGGGGTTGAACGGCGAGGTCTTCGAGCTAGTTAAGTTTCGAACCATGCTTGAGCCGGATATGGCATGCGGGCTAGTGACGAACGAGCAGAGGATGACTCCCTTTGGTAGTTGGTTGCGATCTAGCAGCCTCGATGAACTCCCGAGTCTCTGGAATGTGCTGCGCGGAGACATGAGCCTTGTGGGCCCGCGTCCTTTGCTCGTCAGTTACTTGCCGCTCTACTCGAATGAGCAGGCAAGGCGGCATGATGTCCGGCCAGGGCTGACTGGGCTTGCGCAAGTGAGTGGACGAAACGAACTCGACTGGGTGATTCGTTTCGACCTGGATGTCTACTACGTGGATCACCGCTCGTTGCGCCTCGATCTTTCCATACTATGCCGGACGGTAGCGAAGGTGCTGCGGAGAGAGGGCGTGGTCAGCGCGGGACATGTTGTTGGAGCCCCCTTCTCGGGAGGCTCGGAAGCGGGTGTCGACCTTGGGTAAGCGCATCGTAATCGCCGGAGCCGGTGGCTTCGGTCGAGGTGTGTATGGGTGGATAGCTGGATCACCGTCATATCGTGAGGAACACGAGATCGATGACGTGGTCTTTGTTGATGATGAGCCCCAGCGATCGGGCCGGCTCAGTCTTGTTGTGAGCACCATTCGAGATTTTCGACCCGACCCTCATGATGAGGTGATTTGCGCAATCGGCTCGCCAAGGACACGGCAGACTATCGTCGAGGTTCTTCAGCGAACGGGCGTGCGTTTTCACACGTATATAGATCAACGTGCTGTTCTTGGCTCGGGGGTTCGTGTGGGGACCGGTTCGATAATTTGTCCGGGAACTGTGATCGGAGCAGATGTGGTGATCGGTAATCATGTCCACGTGAACTTCAACTGCTCATTGGGGCACGATACTATGCTTGGCGATTTTACCACGCTGAGCCCGGCCGTGAACATCATGGGTGAGGTTCCGGTGGGCAGACTTACGTTCGTAGGCGGGAGTGCTGTCGTACTTCCACGGATCGCTGTCGGGGACGGGGCTGTGATCGGCGCTGGCGCCGTAGTAGTCCGAGACGTCGAGCCTTATAGCGTTCATGTCGGTAACCCAAGCCGCCTCGTGAGGTATGACGAACATGATTGAACAACAGCATCAAAAGCCGTCAGTGACAGAAGGGCCGGATGGAGGCTGGCTTTGAGGGTCTTGATCATATCCCAGTATTATCCTCCAGAAAATGTTCATCTAGTTCCTTCGCTTGCCAAAGGGCTTGCCTTGCGCGGTCACGATGTTCGAGTTCTGACGGGCTATCCCAATTATCCGGAGGGACGTCTCTTTCCTGGATACAAGCAGAGATGGCGCACCTATGAAGACCGCGACGGGATCAGTGTCCTGAGGGTTCCTCTCTGGACGGATCACTCCCGACGCCCAGCAAGGCGTGCGCTGAACTACGTGTCGTTTGGAGCGTCTGCGGCAGCTGCTCGCAGCTTCGCCAAGGGTGTCGACGTGGTCTATGTCTATGCAACCCAGATGACGCCCGCGCTCGGCCCTTGGCTGTGGCGGATCATGGGAGGGGCGCCGTATGTACTCCATGTCCAGGATCTGTGGCCCGATTCGATAGTCGGATCCTCAATGGTGACCTCAGGTCTGGCATCCCGCGCAATCAACCTCTTGATGACACCCTGGCTGCGAGACGTGTATCGCCGGGCCGGTGCTGTCATCGGAATTGCCCCGACGATGGCTTCTGTTCTTGTGGCCCGGGGTGCACGTCCAGAAGCTACCCATCTCGTCTTTAACTGGGCCGAGGAACGCTATCTACCTACCGAATCGACCTCCAGTCTTTCCGAGGCAAGTTCAGGTGGGATTCATGTCCTCTATGCGGGGAATGTGGGAGATATGCAGGATCTCGACACGGCCGTTGTAGCCGCACATGGCGCGAGGGATGCAGGAGTGCGGCTCACAATCATGGGAGCAGGGGTTGCGCTGCCTCGCATTCGTGCTTTGGTCGCGGAGTTGGGGAGCACCAACATCACGTTCCGGGAGCCGGTTCCCCGCCAGGACATTGGCGCCGCCTATGACAATGCGGACTTTGCGCTGGTTAGCCTGAAGGATCTACCGGCGTTCAGGGGAACAGTCCCGTCGAAGCTTCAGGCAGCACTTTCGCATGGTGTTCCGGTCATCTCCACGGTCGGTGGCGACGTTCGGCACTTGATTGAAACACGCCGCATCGGTCTGGCGTGTGACGCGGAAAACCCCTCGGCGCTTGAACAGGCGCTCCGCCAAGCCGCAGAGATTGAGGTCGCTGCTCGCGGAGAGATGGCTGAGCGCGCTCGGCGTGTCTATCAAGAAGAGTTTTCCGTCGCGCGTGGCATCGCTGGGATAGAGATGATCCTGGAGGATGTCGTGGAAGTCGGCCGCAAGCCCGCTTCGGCTCTGAAAGCTCCTGTTGAAGATGACTGATGGTGTAGCGAATACCCGCTGTCATGATGAGCAGGCTCGGTCAGCCGGGAGGTTCGGACGAAGCTGCCCAACGGAACACGGGGGTAGCCATGACAGCAACAGGCGCCCCTAGGGCCGGGGGAGGGCTCGTCGCGACACTTTCCGGAATAGTGCGCTCCGGCCGCGTGTACGTGGGAGTCACCACGAACGCACTTTCCAGCATCGGCAACTTCGCGGTCAGTGTCGCGCTGGCCCGGACGCTAGGGATCGCCGAGCTAGGGGAATTCGCCATTGCGTTCGCCGTGTACGCGTTCTGCGCTGGGCTGATTCGAGCCGCAGTGTGTGAGCCCTCACTGGCCATGAGGCCCACCCGCGCCACCTTGTACTCTGGGTCGAGCCGCGCCTCGCTCACTGCTTTAGTCTCAGCAGTATTCGCGACGCTGATCGGAATCGGCCTATCCCTGCCTTATCTAGCCGTATTGGGGCTTACGATACACGGCCTATCCATCTATGACTATTCGAAGACGATGAACCTTGCCGTGTTTGATCGTCGTATCCCGCTCATTCAGGAAGTTGTCTGGTTCGGCGCCTCCGTGGCTGTTGGCGGGCTGGTCCTGTTGGGATGGATAACGGGGCTTCAAGGGTTTGCGGTGTGGGCTGGCGCGGGCGCGCTCGTGGGTTACGTGGCAGCACTGCGGCAGAGGCTCGACCTAAGGCCAAGGTGGAACCTCGCGAAGGCGGAGACACATAATGCTCTCGCGTTCGGCGGGGACTATGTCATCGGTTCAGGGGCATCTCAGATCGCGTTCAACCTCGTAGGCGTCGTCGCTGGGCTCGCTGCAGTGGGCTCCCTGCGCGCTGGTGGCACGCCGTTGGGACCGGTTTCCATCGTCATCGGCAGCGCACGCACCTTGGCGATCCCATACCTCACCCGCGGCCTATCGCAGGGACGCGTGGCGGCTAACTCCAGAACACTCGCGAGCACCGCCATCATCATGGCGGGGTCCGTTCCAATCCTAGCCTTCCTAGCGTTTCTCCCGCCGGTGCTGGGCGAGATGCTTCTTGGCGACAACTGGTTGCATGCTCAGCCAGTGCTGCCGTTCCTGGCACTCGAGTCGGCTTTCATCAGCTTGGCGACCGTGCCATTCGCGGGATTCCGAGCACTGCTTGCGGGGAAATCCACCGTAATAATACGCAGCGTGCTCGCAGTCATTCGTGTGGTCTCCGTTGTATTGGCAGCCATGGCGGGGGGCGCGCTGGCCGCTGCGGTCGCACTGAGCTTGGCGAGTGGGTTGGGAGCGTTGGTCTGGTGGGCTGGGTATCTAGTTCAACTCCGGAAAGCGGTGGGAGAAGCAGAATGAACACAGCGCCTCTGAAGGTCGGAGTGGTGGGGCTCGGCGAGGCAGGTAACCTCGGCGATGACCTGATTCTGATAGCGACCGTCGACGCGGTCTACGACGCCTATCCCGAGGCAGAGATCGAGTTCCTGTCCTTCGGACAGGAGCTCGACTGGCGAAGTATCGCAATAGGCCGTGGCTATCCAGCTGTCCCCAAGCGGGTTCGACACAGATTTGAAGTACCCTTGTTTCGGCAGAACGCCTGGACGTACCGAGACCGCGATGTGATCATCTTCGGCGGTGGAGGACTGCTTCAGACTAGCCACAACAAGGACCGCCCATACGGTTGGCTTAGCTACCTCCCTAGGGCGGGAGTTGGGTCTCCCAGAGTCCTTGCAACCGGGCTTGGACTCGGGCCGCTCTCCAACGCCTGGGTACATCGACTACAACGGATGGGAACGCCATTCGATCTCGCGTGGCTAAGGGATCCCGACTCAGTGGCGCTCTCCAAGAAGAGCCTCGGTTGGGCCGCAAACGAGTGTAGCGACTTCATCGACTCCACGTTCCTCGGGTCCTGGGGGCTAAAGAGCATCGAGGGTGATCGAACGCGGACCCTCGGGGTCGCCCTACGCTTGTGGCCCGGCTTCACACCAGAAGCCGCCGCCGAGCACATTCGGATGGTGTATCGCCGTCATAAATGTAAGAAGGTCATCTTATTTGTGCTTGAGTCAAATAGGGGAGGTGGTATCGATGTGGACTTCAGTACCAGGGTCAGTCATCGCGCCAATCTGCCTGTGCAAGTTTGCGTCTACCAACCGCAAGAATTGATGGAGTTCCTTCAGGAGATGGCAGAAGTCGACATCGCCATCTCAATGAAGCTGCATTCCAGTGCAATCTGGGCGACGCTGGGTGTTCCGATGTACCCGGTCGTGTACGCGCCAAAAATCGCGGCACTCTTCGGTCTTGAGTACCGCGGGTTTCAGATAGTGGATGCTGTTGTGCCAGTTCCGGAGGTGAAGGTTGGCGTGCCTCGGGCGAGTGAGACTGTAGGCGCTGGTCTCAGAACTTTGGCGAATAGTCTGGGGGGTGACGGCGGTCGTCTCGGCTTCTTCCAGCGGAATTGCTACCCAACGAAGAGCCTGATCAAGGCCGTCGCACGCAAGGCTGGCGCGCTACTCTCTACAACTAGTTTGAGCCGCGGGCATGGCGAGCCGGCTTGAGCACAGCAGTCGTGCCGCTCTCGCCACTTGTAGCTGGCCCCGAGCAGCGCTACCATAGTTGATCTCGTCCGCCGTGACAGCGCTCAAAGTGCGCCCAAGAGCGTTGGTGTGCCTTCTGGGGAACCTGTAGCCTCCGTGTATGCAACTCAGGGCAGCACCTTCTGCCCAATGCTGGTCGGGATAATGGGCTCTCTTCTTGCGCACATCGTTGCGGCCTAGGAAGGATGCTGAAGTGGAACGGTCTTCGTCCAGAACAGGACACGCACGGCATAGGGGGAAGAATACGCCAACCATGTCGGCTGGCTGGGAGCGGTTCAATAGCCCGAGCGCATTGGTCGCCCGGTATCGGCGGTACCCTGCGACTTTCAGCGTTCTCGCACCATATTTACTGCTGATCCTTCCACCCGCTTTCGTATTCGGTAATTCGGGTGTATGGTTCCTGATTGGGGTTGCCCTGGTTGCGATCGCCGGGACACTCATCGCCGAATGGATCTTGCCGCGTCCGAAAGACCTAGTCTCGACAACCAATGTGGATGAGTATGGAAGGGCGCTGCTATATCTGGGGTTCTGCGCGATCGCAGTCAGTAGCGTGGTAGGAGTCGCCGCAGCGTCAGCGGGTAAGGGTTCCATCGCTGTGCAGGTCGGCTTGGAGCAAGTGTCCCCCGGAATCATCACCAACATTGATTCTTTGGTTGAAGGCTGGGTTGTAGTTGGTGCGGGGCTTATGTTCGCCGTGCATATCGGCGGCCAGTGTACCAGAAAGGTACTTTTGATCTCACTATCTGTGGCTGTTTTCTCGAAGGTAATGACAGCCTACCTTACTCAGAGAACGGCGCCGCTGCTTGAGTTCATTACCTTCATTGCGATGATGGCGCTGCTCCTCGGAGTGGTGAGAGCGCGTACAATCGTGGTGGGCATTCTCGCTACATTGATTATCTGGCCGACCGTGTTTGAAATGCGCAACGAACTTCGCGTGGTGGAGGGTGTTCGAGTTAGTCAAGTGGTTACGGCGTTCGACCGGCTCCGGTTTGATCTACAGTTCGCAAGAGCCCAGGGGTTGCAGATTCCTCTAGATATCGAGGTGCCCGGGCTTTTGCAGCACCCCACACCAATCGACATCCTGAGGTTTGGGCTAATTCCACGATTCGTGGATCGAGATCGGGACATGGTGTCGACGGGAGTAGTGATCAACGTGGCTCTTGGGGGAAGTGACGCATCGGCCTATACTTTCGGACCGGTGACGACCGCCTATGTCCTCGAAGGTCCGCTATATCTGTTTTCTTACTATCTCCTGCTGGCTGTCCTTCTAAATCTGATATGGCGTGGCGGTACCCAAGTCACTCCCGTGAGGTTTGTGCTGCTGGCATTAGTGCTCAGCGGTCCTCTAGGTTGGTTCTCGACGTTCCCCGAAACGATCATCGGTGTGCTGCAAAATCTGGTCTCCGCGCTTCCGCTACTGGTGCTGCTGCCAATCCTTCGCCGGGGGCACGCAAGCGTGCCGGGAAGTCGGGATGGCGACTCGTTCGAAAGGACCGTCGGCAGCGTGAGGAAATTCCGAGGTCCGGTGCACCGAGGCTCATATTATAGATCTTGGTGAATCGGAGGCTTGGCCTCTCGGACGTCCCTGCGATTTCTACCCGTGCCCGACTGTCGTGAGATCGCGGTAGAGTTCAAGGTAGCGACTCAGAGTGACCTCGGGGGAGAAGTCGTTCCGAGAAGTCTCGAGGGCCCCACGTGAGAGCGAAGCCCCATTATCGGCTTGTAGCGTACGAGAGAGGCCAACTGCAAGAGCGTGTGATGTCCGGTCATCGATCCCGACGAGGTAGCCATTTCTCCCGTCTCGCACATATTCGGAACTACCAGCTGTTCTAGTGGCGACAACCGGCAACCCGCATGCCATCGCCTCCAGCCCCGCGAGACCGAGTCCCTCTTCAAGCGACGACTGCAGAAACACTGAACCGCTAGCTAGCAGGGTGGGTAGTTCGGCGGAAGGAACGTCTTCCCGCAGGATGATTCTGTTCGTCAGTTCACTTTGCTCGATCTTGTGTCGAAGATCGAGGCTCAGCGGCCCGCGTCCCGCGATGATGAGCTGGTTCAGTGCCCCGGTCTGCCTGACGAACAGTTCGTACGCCGCAACCGCCGTGGGCCAGTCTTTCCGAGCGTCCCCAAGTCGGCCGAAGGCGATGATGGGCTTGGTGGCATTCCAGGGCTCAGTTGGGTGGAAGACCTCAGTGTCAACGCCGGGCGGTGCGAAGGTAACGGCGTCTTGCGCTGAGCCTCTCACGAAGGCCTCCATTTGACGGTTTTCCACGAGTACATGGTCAACTGAGTGGAGACCTCGGCGCTCAAGACGGCGTAGTACTGGCAGGCCGAGGGTTTTCAGGAGCCGCTTGGCCGGTGGCATGGCTGAGAGGCGCGTGGAGCGCTCGGAAGTGATGTCGGTGGCCACCTGAAGCACTTTGGGCGGGTCCGCCTTGGCGACGGCCATGGCCAATGCCGGAGCGCCCGCGACAACCTGGATTAGGTCGTAGCTGTCTAGCGCAGCTGTGAGTGACTTGCGTGGTCGGTAGCGCTGGCCCTCGAGTTCAGGGAAGTTGGCCCCCCACCGAGTCAGCCAGGGATCGGTGGGATGCGGGTCTGGCATCAACACAGTGGCCCAGCTATTTGGCCGGAGGAGGCGCCGACTGCGTGGGTCTTTCCAGCTCGTGGCCAAGTCGTGCACATGAACGTCATGGCCGCGGCTGGAGAGCTCGCTGCGCAACCACTTGGCGATTGTGGGCACGCCGCCTCCGGTGGAGAACCCCTGTGTGACTATGGCGATGCGCATGGATCAGCTGCTCAGTGATCGACGCCGGGCCGAGGCATGGCGGGCTGGGGCATGGTGGTCTTCACAGGTTCTCGGCCCCTGCAACCACACTTCGGGTGTCCAGGACCAGTTCGCAGTGCGCCTCAAGCACGTCTTGGTCCAGTTCGTCGTGCGCCTGGAGAACGACGACACAATCGAAGTCTCCGACTCCCACGAGGGAAGCAACTCGCTCGATTGGACCTTCGACCGCCCAGTTGTCGACGTAGGGATCCCAGTAAGAGAGTTGTGCACCCAGTTCCTTGAGCCTTCGTGCCAGTGGTCGGGCGGGCGACTCTCGCACGTCGGCGATATTCGCCTTGTATGTGACACCAAGCAGTAGCACTCGAGCACCGTTGATTGGTAGCCCGCGGCGGTTGAGCGCCAGCATCACACGGTGGGCCACGTAGGCCGGCATTGAGGAATTGATCTCCTGTGCCAGTTCGACAAATCGGAAGGCATGGCCAAGCTCCGATCGCACGCGGAAGGACAAGTAGTTTGGATCGATGGGGATGCAGTGCCCACCGACGCCGGGGCCAGGGTAGAAGGCTTGGAATCCGAAGGGCTTGGTGCTGGCGCAGCGGATGGCGTCCCAGAGATCGATGTTGAGTTCGTGGCTGAACTGCGCCATTTCGTTCACGAGCGCGATGTTCACATGCCGGTAGGTATTTTCAAGCAGTTTCGCGAGTTCTGCCTCGCGTGTGCCTGCGGCCTGGACGACCACGTCGCAAGTCTGGGAATACAGCGCGGCAGCGGCCTGGTAGCTGGCTTCATCGACGCCGCCGACGATCTTTGGGGTGTTCCGCAGCCCGTAGGTAGCGTTGCCTGGGTCGATGCGTTCGGGAGAGAACGCGAGATGAAAGTCCTTGCCTGCCAACAATCCACTGGTTTCAAGGATCGGAGCCACGATCTCTTCGGTTGTTCCGGGGTAGGTAGTGGATTCCAGGACGACGAGGTCGCCTGCCGTGATTACCCCCGCCACTGTGGTTGCAGCTGATCTGACCGCGGTGAGGTCAGGCCCGCCCTCTGGGGAGAGAGGAGTTGGGACCGTGATCACGTAGGCGTTTGCGTTAGCCAGTTGGCCCCGGCTGGCGGTCGCGGTGAAGCCGAACCGCAGTAGCTCCTGAACAGCGGCGTCGCTGATGTCGTCCACGTGAGAGACACCCGAGTTCAACGAATGTACGACACCGTCGGAGATATCGAAGCCGATGACCGGTATTCCTGCCCTTGCGGCTTCCACAGCAAGTGGCAGGCCGACGTAGCCCAGGCCGAGGACCGCCAGCCGCCATTCGCCCACCGGTTCGGCGCTTTTGTCGCGTGCATCCATCACGGGAATGAGATTACCGCGACACCCTGTACGGAGGCGAAGCCAAGACCCATCCGGCTGCTCCGGGCCGAGTCCCAGCGGTGGGTTCCGGGCACCGGATGAGGGTGGGCTGAGATACTATGCGGAGGAAGTGATGGGAGCAGGAGTGCGGGTACTGGTCTTTGCGCCGAGCTTCACTCCGGCCGTCAAGGCGGGTGGCCCGGCTCGATCCCTCACCAATCTTGCGAGCGAGGCAGCAATACACAATGAGGTGACCGTGGTGGCGCACGATCGCGACCACCTTGATGCGGTGCCCTTCGAGGGGCTGTCTGGTCGGTGGGTGCGCGCCGCTGGGGCCGAGGTCTTCTACCTGAACCATCGATCAGTCAAGCAGTGGCGAGCGTTACTCGGATCACTTCCTTCGAGACGGTTCGATCTCGTGGTGCTCAACAGCATTTGGAACTGGGGCTTCTCCCTGATCCCGGCTGCACTGCTCGCTGTCGGACAGATCAGAGGCCCCGCGGTACTGATGCCTCGGGGGGAACTGGAGCCCGGCGCACTTGCCCTGAAGAGTTCGAAGAAGAGGCTCCTGTGGGCACTGATCGCTGTGCTTTACCGGCGGGTGATCTTCGCGATGGGCGTCACCAGCGAGAGCGAAGCCAGCAACGTGCGGGAGTTCTTTCCCGGCTGCCGGGTTCTGGTCACGACGAACCTGCCAGACCCTGTCGAGTTCGGTGTGCCGGACCAACCCCATAGCGAACTGCAGGTTGTCGGACTTGGCCGGGTGCACCCAACCAAGGGGTTGCTGCCGCTCTTGGCTGGGCTCGGGAAGGTCGTGCGCCCCGTCCGTCTGCGGTGGTACGGAGCGATCGGTGATACCGCCTATTGGAGGCAGTGCACAGCAGCCGCGGATCGGCTTCCGTACCACGTCTCGTTCGAGTACGAAGGCGAGGCTGGTCGCGATGACATCCCGAGCATCCTCCACAATGCAGACCTTATGGTTCTTCTCACCGCTGGTGAGAACTACGGGCACGTCATCGCTGAGTCTTTGCAGGCCGGTTGCCCGGTGCTCACCACTACTGTCACCCCTTGGACGTCGACCCTTTGCGAGGGCGGAGGCGACCTTGTGGACGACCGCGAGGATGCTGAGGAAGTTGGTGCAGTTCTAGGCCGGTGGGCTGAACTGAATGAACACGAGCGAGCGCAGGCCCGACTTGATGCACGGGAGGCGTTTGAACGCTTCACCGCCGGTCAGCCGCCGAACATTGTGGAACTCGGGCTACGAGCTATAGCTGAAGACGGCGGGAGAACTTGACGTATGGGTGAAAACCGGCGACTCGGACGGGCTGAGATGACGCAGGCCGTGGTGCTCATCTCGGGTGGCACAGGGTCCTTCGGCTCAACTGTCACTCGCGAGCTCCTCGACACCAATGTTGGGGAGGTTCGGGTCCTCTCGCGTGACGAGGCGAAGCAAGATGACATGCGCCGCTGGATCGGCGACAGCCGAGCGCGATTCTATGTGGGAGATGTCCGTGACCCAGTGTCGGTGCGCGAGGCGATGGCCGGGGTGGACTATGTGTTTCATGCGGCAGCGCTGAAGCAGGTTCCGTCCTGCGAGTTCTTCCCGCTGCAGGCTGTCGCTACCAACGTGCAGGGCAGCGCCAACGTGATCCAAGCTGCTCACGAGTGCGGCGTGAAGTCGGTGGTCTGTCTGAGCACCGACAAGGCGGTGTACCCCATCAACGCCATGGGGATGAGCAAGGCGATGATGGAGAAGGTGGCCCAGGCGTTCGCTCGCAACCATCCTGAATCGGAGACCACGGTATCGATCACGCGCTACGGCAACGTGATGTACTCCCGCGGCTCGGTGATCCCGCTGTTCGTCGAGCAGCTGCGGGCCGGCAAGCCGTTGACGGTCACCGATCCTTCGATGACGCGGTTCCTGATGTCGCTGAATGAGTCGGTGGAGCTCGTCCAGTACGCATTCGAGAACGCGCAGCCCGGCGATCTGTTCGTGAAGAAGGCGCCGGCCTCGACCATTGCTGATCTCGCTCGGGCGGTTGCCCTGGTGTTGGGCGTGAAGGAGCCCGAGATTCAGGTGATTGGCACCCGCCACGGCGAGAAGCTATACGAGTCGTTGCTCTCGCGGGAAGAGATGGCCAAGGCCGAGGACCGCGGTGACTACTACCGGGTGCCGCTGGACGCCCGGTCGCTCGACTACGGGCTGTTCGTGGAAGACGGCGCGGACGATGTGGCCGAACTAGACGACTACACCTCGCACAACACCACTCGGCTGACCGTGGAAGAGACCGCGGCCATCATCGAGAAGCTCCCCAAGATGCAAGAGGTGCTCGCGGCGGTGCGAGGGTGACCGCCCCTGGGCGCATTGCGGTCACCGGACCGCAAGGGTTCGTCGCCTGGCATCTGCGTTGTGCTGCGCGTGCTCGCTGGGGCGGCGACCTGATCGGGTTGGATATTGCCGAGTTCGATGATCCGGCGTTGCTGGATGCCGGGCTGGCGCAGGCGGATGCGGTCATCCACCTGGCCGGGGTGAATCGGGCCAGCGATGCGTTCGAGATCGAGCGGACCAATCCGTGGCTGGCTGAGCAGTTGGTGGCGTCGCTGCGTCGGTTGGGGCGTCCGATCCCGATCGTGTACGGCAACTCGATCCACTCGGTGGGTGATTCGGTGTTTGGGGTCTCCAAGCGGAAGGCGGCCGAGATCCTGGTTGCGTGGGGGGCCGAGTCCGGCGCGCCCGTGATGGATGTGTTGATGCCCAACCTGTTCGGAGAGCACGGTGTCCCCAACTACAACTCAGTCGTGGCGACGTTCTGTCACGCCGTGGCTCGTGGTGAGTCGCCGAGTGTGGTCGACGACAAGGAGTTGCCGCTGTTGCACGTGGGCGAGGCGGTCGATCGACTGCTCGATCTGGCGGTGACTCCGGAGCCGGAGCAGATCACGCTGCCGGGGCGGATGACCTGGGTGAGCGATGTCGCTGCTCGCCTCTCGACGATTGCTGAGGACTACCGCACCGGCCGGCTGCCGGATCTGTCGGACGCGTTCACCAAGCAGTTGTTCAACACTTACCGCTCGGCGACCTTCCCGGAGTTGTTCCCGATTCACCCGACGCCGGCGGAGGATCCGCGGGGGCGGCTGGTCGAGGCGGTGAAGGGCTGGGGTGGGCAGACCCAGGTGTTCTACTCGTCCACCAACCCGGGGTTCACCCGCGGTCAGCATTGGCATCGGCACAAGGTGGAGCGGTTCCTCGTCCTGGCTGGGTCGGGGGAGATGCGGTTGCGGCGGTTGTTCACCGATGAGGTGGTGACGTTCGCGGTGAGCGGGGATCGTCCGGCGATTGTGGACATGCCGACCTTCTGGGCGCACTCGATCACCAACACCGGCACCGAGCCTTTGGTGACGTTGTTCTTCGCCGACGAGCTGTACGACCCGGCCAACCCCGACACGATTCCTGAGGACGTTTGATGAAGGTCATGACCGTGGTGGGCACCCGCCCCGAGATCATCCGGCTGGCTTCGGTGATGCGTCGGCTGGATGCCACCGAGGGCATCGAGCATGTGCTGGTGCACACGGGGCAGAACTGGGATCGTCAGCTGAACGAGGTGTTCTTCGAGGATCTGGGGTTGCGGCTGCCGGATCATGTGCTGAACGTGGATGTGTCGTCGTTGGGTGCGACGCTGGGGGACATTCTGCGGCGCACCGAGGCTGTGCTCGATCTGGAGAAGCCGGATGCCTTCCTGGTGCTGGGGGATACGAACAGTGCGCTGAGCCTGATCATCGCGAAACGAAAGAAGATCCCGACCTATCACATGGAGGCGGGGAACCGCTGTTTCGATGCCAATGTGCCGGAGGAGACCAATCGGCGGCTGGTGGATCACACTGCCGATTTCAACCTGGCCTACACCGAGCACGCGCGGCGGAACCTGTTGGCTGAGGGCCTGCACCCGCGGCGGATCCTGGTGACCGGCTCACCGATGGCCGAAGTGTTGGAGGCCCAACGATCCGACATCGAGGCATCGTCGGCGCTGGAGTCTCTGGGAGTCACCGCCGGTGGCTACTTCCTGGTGTCGGCCCACCGCGAGGAGAACGTGGACTCTCCCGACAGGCTCACGCTTCTGCTGGGCTGCCTCAACGCAGTGGCGGCCGAGTGGGAACTCCCGGTGTTGGTCTCGACGCACCCTCGTACCCGCAAGCGCCTGGAGGGGTTGGCCGGGGTCGAGGTGAACCCGCTGGTGCGGTTCCACGAGCCGTTCGGGTTCCTGGACTACAACCGTCTGCAGCTGAGCGCGGCATGCGTGCTATCGGATTCGGGAACCATCGCTGAGGAGTCGACGATGCTCGGCTTCCCGGCTGTGACCTTGAGGTCGTCGATCGAGCGCCCGGAGGCGCTGGATACCGGTGCGATCACCATGACTGACCTGGATGCTTCGGCGGTGCTACGGGGCGTCCGGTTCTCGATGGCTCGCGCCGCGGGTGCTGCCGCCGGGGAGCCGCGCGGCGGTGTGCGTCCGGTGGACTACCAGGTGCTGAACACCTCTGAGCGGGTGGTGAGTTTCATTTTGTCGACCGCCTTCCAGCACCAGTTCTGGACCGGGCTGCGCTGAGCTACCCGCGGGGCGCAGGCACTACCCGCTGCGCGTCTAGCCGGGTGGATGCGGCGACTGGGTTGGCGAACCCACCTTGCCGTCTGTGGCGTTCCGGATGACGTTGGTGCCGCCTCGTGCCATGGCGAGAAGGTTTCGTGGGATTCGCCGGGTTGCTCGGGCGAGTCGGGTGAGTCTGACTCTGAGTAGGGCGGTCTTGGTGTCGGGGATCTGATGGGAGGCTCGGAGCATGGCTTCGGGGGGCCAGATCGCGGTCCCCAGGCGGGTGATGATGTGGCGCGGGCCGCCGTCACGGATGTAGCGCAGCCAGACGCGGGGGCCGGGCAGGCGTCCGTCCAGCTTGAGCCGCCATTCGGCCAGGTCGTGTGGGTCGATGTGCTCGGTGGTGGGATCGACGGGGATGTTCAGGTGTTGCCAGACCGTCTCCAGCGACTGGACGCTGCCGGTCGCGGCGGCGAGGGTGGCCAGGTCTGTGCGCTGCTGCTGGGTCCAGGTGGGTGAGGCGTCGATGAGTCTGCGCAACTCGCTGACGTGGCGGGGGTTCTCGGGTGTGCTGCGGGCTGAGTGCAGGGCCAGGATCGCGACGCTGCCGGCCCAGTCGGTCATGGGAACCTGGTGGCCGGCGACCGGGAGAAGTTCGCGGCGTTCCCATAACGCGTCGAACACGTCCTCGGATGGGTGGAGGAAGCCGGGGAAGTGGTGGTGGGCGTCGATGTCGCAGGGCCACTGGTCGTGGAGGTAGGTGATCGAGTGATGCTGGGAAATGACATCGGTGAACTCGCCGAGGCGGGAGCGCCATCCCCAGGCTTGAAGCTGGTCAGTGACTGCGGTGAATCCGGCGGGGTCGATGAGGATGTCGATGTCGGCCGGGGTGCGTTCAGCTCGCAGCCCGTGGGTCGAGGCGACCAGGCCCTTGATGGCCAGTACGCGCACTCCGACCTGTTCGGCTGCTCTGACGGCGAGGGCGTAGGCGAGGTGGATCGCCTCCTGCTGCAGGAGGGGGGCCTGAGGTGGGTGGGTGGTGGTCACTGCGTCTGCCGGCTGGGCGCGGGGTTCTTCATCTGCGCTTCTTCTTCCTCCGTCGGAGGTATCGTTCGCCGGGGTCTGTGGCGTCGTGGTGCGGGGGGAGATCCTCCTGATGGTGCAACCTCGCCCGCGAGCATAGTGCACCGATGCCGAGCCGCAAGGTGACCGGGTGCGTCCGCCTGGTCCTCGACTTGCGATGGCGGGTTTGCGGGGGGATAGCCGCGCCGAAGACACTGGTGTGGTGCGGCGGAGAGTGCTCGGGTGGCTGCTGGCGGTCTATGGCGCCGGCGCGGTCGTCGTGCTGCTCTTTCCGGTGGGTCTGCTTCTGGGCAGGCTCGTGCACGGGTTGTACCGGCTGGGCCTGAGGATCGGTATGCCGGCTTCGCTCGGCCCACGGTGGTACGAGTTCGGGCTCAATGTCGTGTTGTTCGCCGTGCCGACGGTGCTGGCCGTGCTGCTCTGGCCCCACGTCCGCCGCTGGGTGTGGCTCGGGCTGGCCGTTGGCATCTCGCTGGTCGTCGAGTTGATCCAGGGGTTGTGGCTGCCCCGGACTCGCGATGTGGTGGATGTGATAGCCAATGTCCTGGGCGCCGTGGTGGGTTTGGTGGCCGTCACGGTGCTCGGCCACCAGGCACCGGTCGCTGAGCGCCGTCCGACCCACCATTGATCGCGCGCCTCCGCGGTAGCAGCACCGATGCAGGGTTGACGAGCAGACCCGTGGCCACGGACGCCGAGCCGCAGGCGAGGTCGGGTGCTCGATTTCGGATGGTTCTGTTGCTGGGACGGGCTCTTGCTGGGGGTCGAGCGGTTCTGGTTCAGTGGGGCCATGTCGTCTGTGATCCTGCCTGTGGTGCCGTCGGAGGTTGTCGAGTCGTTGGTCGAGGTGGCGCCGGGGGTTGAACTCCGGGTGCTCCGTTCGGGGAGTGGTCCCGCGCTGGTGCTGCTGCCGGGGTGGACCTGCTCGGCTGACTTCTTCGTCCATCAGTTGACGGCGTTGTCCGATCGGTTCGAGGTGATCGCCGTCGATCCGCGCGGCCACGGTGGTTCGTCCAAGCCGATCGAGGGCAACACCTTCACCCAGCGGGGTGCCGACCTGGCGCGGCTGCTGCAGGTGCTCGAGCTCGATCAGGTGGTGCTGCTCGGCTGGTCCTTCGGCGTGCTCGATGTGCTGGCGTACCTGCGCGATCACGGCACCGCTCGGGTGGCGAAGCTGGTGCTGGCCGACGAGACCCCGAAGGTGCCCTCCGATCCCGCCGACCCGGCCGAGTGGGGCGAGGCGGTGCTGAGCCACGACGGGATCGTCGCCTTCCTGCAGGCGATGATCAACGGCCGCCGCGAGTTCTGGACGGAGTATGCGGTCTACATGCTGGGGCTTCCGGAGGACACCCCGGCCGATGATCCCACCATCGCGCGGATCGTCGAGCTCGGCTTCCAGACCCCCGATCACGTGGCGGTGGCGACCGGCGCCGATGGCCTCACCAGTGACTTCTCGGCGACCGCTGCCCAGGTGGCGGCGGAGCTGCCGACGCTGTTCGTCGCCCGGGAGGATTGGGCCGAGGATGGCCGCCGCTGGCTCGAGGCGAACCTGCCGGATGCCCGTTTCGCCACCATGGCCGTGCACATGGGCTTCGCCACCGACCCGGCGAGTTTCAACGACCTGATCCGCGACTTCGCCGGCTGACCATCCGGGCCGGGGTGCGGGGCGTCGGCTTGCGGACCTACGTGGTGCGCATCACAGAGAACTCGACCTTCGTTGGGTCCTACTGACTCGGGGGTGAAGGCGAAAGACCGCACCGCTTCCATCATGGTGTCGTCGTCGATCTCGCCGGCTGGAGGCGAGGAGCGCTCGTCCCAGTGCGGCAGTCCGGGTCTGGAAAGACGAATGGCAGCGATCCGCTGTTCTTCGCGTCGCTGCGCATGCGTCACCCGTCGAGAGCGTGGGTCGTCCGCGATTCGGCGACCGTCGCCGAAGCCAGGATTCGTCGGATCGCCATCTGGAGTCTCGGCGGTCACGGACTGGCTGAGCTCATCGATGACCCGCCGCGGTTCCAGTCGTTGATCGCAGCGGTGGGAGTCGAGAGCCGCACCCTCAACCGAGCGCTGCAAGGCGCCTGGCGCCAACTCAATCGAGACAGATGGCCACTGGCCCGGGGGAGTCAGCAGTCGGGCGGGCGGAGGCTGCGCCACCTACGCCACTCCCAAGGACTTGACCGGCTACGCCACGAGGTTCGATGGGGCCCGGATCCAGGAGTTGCCTGAACCACCGTACGGCCCGGGAAGAAGATCGGCGGGGGATTACCCCCACCACCATGTGGGTCCAGACGTTCCCGCCAACCCAGTGCGCCAAGGCTACTACGGGTCGTCGGTTCTGGGTTCGTCCAACGCTGCGGTCAGATTGAGAGACCTCGGGCTCAGGAAGAGTCCGGATCTGGGACTGTACTTTCAACGGTGTAACTCCGATCAAGGAGGAACACGATGAGAACACCCAGAAAGCACCAACTCACCACCGGGTCGGCGGATCGAGGCTGAGCCTCAGTCATCACTTTCACTTTAGCGGGTGCTCTAAACTGAAACCAGATGGGATGGGGGGCGACCTGTTGGGCTTCGCCACCGACCCGGCGAGTTTCAACGACCTACGTCCACTATGTGACCTTGAGCCGACTCGCTCGGTTGACACTGTGAAGTAGAGTGTGAAGTGTGGTGATGGGTGCGGTAGAACGGGACAATGAAGTGATCGATCTGCGGTTGGAACACGCGCCGCTGGCTCGAGTGCTCTGCCAGGCCAGGTGGCCCCAAGTCTCCGGGTTCCAGCCGGCGATCGTCGCTGACCGCCTGGCGGATGCGATCGGTGATGCCTATCCCGTGCGGGAAGACCAGCAGGAACTGCAGGTGACCATCACGCCACAGGGCGTGACTTCAGGAGTCGGCGGAACCCTTTTCCGTTTCCTGTCGAAGGACAGATCCTGGGCTGCGACTCTGCACGAGTCGTTCCTTGCGCTTGAGACATCGAGATACATCGACCACCGGGACTTCATCACCCGCTTTGGGGTGGTCTTCGATTCACTCTTGGCTGCGGTGCCGAGGCTTCCGTACATCGCTCGGCTCGGATACCGGTACACGAATCGGATCGTCGAGGCTGACGATCTGGAACGACTCGCGGAGTACTTCGTCCCCGGGATTCTGGGCAGCTTGGCCGAAGGCAGACCGCCGAACCTCGTCCACAGCATCAATGAGTCGGTCTACCGTGACGGCGAGCATTTCCTCCAGGTCCGGTCCGCGATGGTGGGGCCCAACGCGGCCATCGAACCGACGCTGCCTCCGGTGGATTCGCCGAGTTGGGTCCTCGATCTGGATGCCTACGATGAAGGTCCAATGAGCGGTTATTCCGTTGACAATGTGCGAGGGCAGGCGACAGAACTCGCTGATCGTGCGAGGCTGCACTTCAGGTCGCTCATTACGCCGGCCTTCGAAGAGAGGTTCCGATGAGTGCGGTCGATTTCGCGCTACCCCGCCTTCGGCATCAGCAAGCGGGCGACCTCGTTGGCCTCGTTTTCGAAGCGGGTCTTGACGTGGTCCGCTGGGCTAGCGGCACAGGCAACGGCCAGCGCTCGACCGGCGCGCTGTGGGAGTCGTCCACGTCGACGTGGTGGGCAGAACCGCAGCGGGCACCCACGTTGGTGATTGGACCCGTGATTGTGTCGGCTGCGTCGCCGTCGGTGGCTGTGGAATCGGTGGAGCCCCAGACGACGGCCAGCATGCTTGAGCACGTCCGCGACATGTCCGGGCTGACCTGGGACCAGATCTCCAAGATCTTCGGAGTCTCTCGCCGCTCGATCCATCTGTGGGCTGCAGGTGCCCGGATGAGTGCTGCCAACGAGGCGAGGCTCGTCCGGCTGGAGGCGGATATCGCGGCGCTCCCTGGTACGACCCCCGACGAAAGGCGCCATCTGCTGCTCGGCTCGCAGATCGGTCGAAGCGTGTTCGACGATTACCGCCACTCCCGTGCCTCCAGCGGCCAGGACATCAATCGGTACATTGAGCCGGAACCTGTGAACGTAGTGTAGGCCAACAAGTGATGACCGAACCCACCCCTATGCCCGACGAGGATGCCCTCCGGGTCCAATTCTCCAGGCTCCGGCAAGGTCATGTCTTCTCCTCTGTCGAGTCCGTCAGTTGGATGGAAGTGTTTCCTGATGGAACCGATTCAGCCGTGATCGTCTCCCAGAGTTGCGACGTCGTCTTGCCGAAACGAGAGTCCGTTCTGCTGGCGCCGGTCGTTACGTTGACCGGTGAAGAGTCTCGGGTTGCCAAGCGGAGGGACAACCCACGGTACGTGCACCTGCCGCTGACCGGTGAGGACAAGTTCGCCGATCTCGGACAGGTCCACGCGGTACTCAAGGGCCGGCTGTACGACCAACCGTCTGAACCGGGTATCTCGCTCGACAGCGACAACGCCGTTCGTATGCTCGCGCTCGCGGTCGGCCGTTGGTTCAGCCGGTTCGCCTTTCCCGACGAGGTCCATCCGTGGCTAAGCCCGCTGTACTCGATCGTCCGTCAGAAGTACGACCGGCCCGCGTCGCCGATCGGCAAGGTCTTGCAGGATGTGGTGGAGCTTCGTGTGGAGGCCGAGCAGTGGTCCGCCCGTCCGCTTGAACTGACTCTGCATGTCATCGCGCGGGCCGGCGCGGTGCCGACCTTGGAAGATGACGATCAGCCGAGTCTCCCGCCGTTGGCGAAACGAGCCGATGGAACGCTGAAGGCCCCCGGGGACCTCGCTTCGCTCCTGCTGGCCGCCACCGTGCCAAGCCAACAGGCGGCGCTCTGGGGTGCCTTGGCTGACTCGATGGCCGAACTCTGCAAGCCAGGAGCGCGCGAGCAGTCCGACCCGCTCGTGGCAGGGGCGGTGTCCGAGATCACAGCGGTGCTCTGGTCGGACGACGAGTTTCCGCTGTCGCGCTTTCGGAAGAGCGAGCTGCTGGATCTCGACTACCTGTCCACGGGGTTCCCACTCTGAGCGGCAATGAACTGCAAGCAGTGACCATCCGGGCCCGCGTGCGGGGCGTCGGCTTGCGCACCTACGTGGTGCGCATCACGGAGAACTCGACGCGGCCGTCCACGAAGTGGATCGTCGACAGCGATATCGGGGAGCCGGCCTTCGAGTAGTGGATCTGGGTGACCAGCAGGTAGAGCCCATTGGGCGACTTCTCTTCCGACCAGCTCAACGCGGCGTCGTGCACCGGGCGAATCGTGGCTGCCGCGTAGGCGGGCTCGTTGCCGGCTTGGCGCAGCAGCTCGAACAGCGACCCGTTCAGGTCACGGCTGGATACTCCCGCCGGCAGCACGCCCGGACGAAGCTCCTCGTAGCTGAACGCCACGGGCAACTGCCTGGCCCGAAAGACCCGTTCAACGTGGAGCGTCAGGTCTCCCGGCGACAACTCCAGCGCTGCCACCGCCTCAGCCGAGGCCGGAGCCTCCTCGGCGCGGATGCACTCGACCACCGGATCCAGCCCTTGCTGGCGCAGCGTCTCGGTCAACGATCGGAGTTCCTGCAGCCCCGCCTCCATCCGGACGCCGAACGAGGTCACGTAGGTGCCGGCTCCCTGGCGGGTATGCAGCAGTCCTTGCGACTCCAGCAACTTCATTCCCGTGCGGACCGTCACCCGCGAGATCTGGTACTGCTCGCTCAGCTCCAGTTCGGTGGGAAGCCGCTGCCCGACCTGCCATTCACCGCCCTGAAGTCGTCGTTTGAGATCGTCGGCGAAGCGGAGGTGAAGCGGGTCTCCGGGGCGCAGGTTACGGCTGCGGTCAGTCAGGGGGACGGCCATGCCCCGCTCTGGGACAGGTTGTCGAGGCATCCATGAATCCTAACAACGTCGAGTCACCCGCTTCGATGACGCCGCTGCGACGCGGCCCGTCGAGTTGTCGCCCGACAACCCTTGACCGCTCCGCAGCACGTCACTATCCTCCAGTCAACAAGTCAGCAGACAACTAGTCAACTGCTGAGTCAGGTACGGCAAGGGATGGCCGAGCCGTCCGGTCTCGACGTCGAGAAGAAGAGGTAACCGTATGCAGACGACGAAGCGTAAGATGCTCGCTCTCCTGGCGGCCGGGGCGCTGGCCCTCACGGCCTGCGCCGGCTCTCCGGGAGCCTCCGAGAGCCCTGACAGCGGGGCTTCCGAAGACAAGTTGGTGATCTACTCCTCCCACCCGATCGAGATGATCGACTTCTTCACCGCGAGGTTCGAGGCGGCCAACCCGGGTGTGACCGTCGAGTTGATCACCGGTGGCACCGGCGAACTCCTGGGCAGGGTCAAGGCTGAGGCGGGGCAACCCCAGGGCGACGTCCTGTGGGGAGGTGGCGCCTACACCGGTTCGAGCGCGCCCGACCTGTTCACCAAGTTCGACGACCCCGTCCTTCAGGAGATCGGTGAAGAGCTGCGCGACCCAGCCGGGTTCAACGCACCGGCCGGCGCCTTCACGATGCTGATCGTGTACAACAAGGATCTGGTCCCCGAGGCGGAAGTGCCGCAGACCTGGGCGGAACTCGCCGACCCGAAGTGGAAGGGAAAGATCGTCTACGCCAACCCGGCCTCCTCGAGTTCGGCGTACAACGCGCTGGTCGTCTGGAAGGTGCTGGGCGGCTGGGAGCTGGTGGAGAGCATCGCCAAGAACCTGATCATCGCTGACAGCTCCAGCGCCCCCTTCACCGCGGTGGGCAACGGTGAGTCGCCGCTGGGCGTCTCCTACGAAGAGGGTGCCTACCGTTGGCTCCCCAGCGGCAAGGTCGGGATCGTCTACCCCAGCGACGGCGTGATCCTGGGCGCCGAAGGCCTCTTCCAGATCGCCAAGGGCCCCAACCCCAACAACGCCAAGAAGTTCGCGCAGTTCATGCTGTCGGCCGAAGAGCAGCAGGCGCTGGTCGACAACTTCGAGGGACGCCGGCCCACCAACAGCAATGTGACCTTCCCCGAGGCGATGCCGCCGGGATCGGAACTGACGCTGCTGCAGTACCCCGACGAGGCCCAGACCGAGCAGGCAGAGTGGCTCGAACAGTGGAACGAGATCATGGTCAACACCCGCTGACCGCCTCTTCCCGGGGGTCGGCACCGTCCGCCGACCCCCGGGAGACCCCCGCCCGGAACCGTGCCGCCCGCAACCCTCATGAGGAAGAATGCCGCTCAACCGATCCGCCTCCAACGTCACTCTCCGCAACATCACCGTCCGATTCGGCGAGGTGGTCGCGGTCGACGATGTCAGCCTGGCCATCGAAACCGGGGAGTTCTTCACCCTGTTGGGCCCCAGTGGCTGTGGCAAGACCACCCTGCTGCGAGCGATCGCGGGCTTCTATCGGCAGAGCACCGGGAGCATCCACCTCGGCGACACCCTGCTCGATGATGTGCCGGCCTACAACCGGGACACCGGCATGGTGTTCCAGAACTACGCGGTGTTCCCTCACCTCAATGTCTGGGACAACGTCGCCTACGGCCTGAAATCACGCGGCATCAAGGGCGAAGCGGCCAGCCAGCGGATTCGTGACGCCCTGGAGATGGTCGATCTGGGCGGGCTGGAGAAGCGGATGCCGAAACAGCTCTCCGGGGGCCAGCAGCAGCGTGTCGTGATCGCGCGCGCGGTGGTCATTCGTCCCCGGGTGCTGCTGATGGACGAGCCGCTGGCAAACCTGGACGCCAAGCTCCGCGTCCGACTGCGCAACGACCTGAAAGCACTCCAGCGTCATCTGGGGATCACCACCGTCTACGTCACCCACGACCAGGAGGAGGCGCTCAGCCTGTCGGATCGGATCGCGGTGATGAGCCACGGACGCGTGCTGCAGAACGACGTACCCAGCGCGGTCTACCACACCCCGGCGAACCTCCAGGTCGCGCAGTTCATCGGTGAGGGCAACTTCCTGCAGGCCCGCGTCGACGGCACCGACACCGCGACCATCGGCGACGTCACCTTCCGGTTGCCGACGGCCGGGTTGCGGGGCAACATCTGGATAGGGTTCCGTCCCCAGGATGTCGTGGTCGACGGGGTCGGAGGCAACCAGTTGCGCGGCACGATCGGTACCTCGATGTATCTCGGCTCCTACATCCGCTACGAGGTCGATTGCGGTCTGGGCAAGCCGGTCACGGTGCAGGTCAGCGCCGAACCGAACGCCGACGCGCTGCCGGAAGGCACCCCGATCAACCTCGCCATCCCCGCGGATCGCATCCTCTCCTTCCCCGGTGACGACATCGAGGACGATGCTTCATGAGCACCGCCGTGAGCGAGCGACCCCCGGTCAGCACCCGGCGCAAGCTGCCGAACTACTGGACGGTGGTGTCCATCGCGGCTCTGGTGGTCTTCCTGGTGCTGCTGGTCTACCCGCTGGCCCGGCTGCTGCTCACCAGCCTGCTCGGCGCCGACGAGGGCACCAGCGTCCTTCAGATCTACGTCGACTTCTTCACCAAGAAGTACTACTACGAGCCACTGCTCAACAGCCTGCTGGTGAGCGTCCTGGCAACGCTCTTCGCCACCCTGCTGGGCATCCCGATGGCCTATGTGGTCTCCCGGTTCAACGTCCCCGGCAAACTGATGATCCGGGCGGCGATCGTCCTCACCTTCGTCTCACCGCCGTTCATCGGTGCCTATGCCTGGATTCTGCTGCTGGGACGAAACGGCGTCATCACCCGCTGGATGGCCGAACTGGGGGTCACCACCCCGGCCATCTATGGTCCGGTCGGTATCGTCCTGGTGTACACGCTGCAGGCTTTCCCCTACGTGTTCCTGATGGTCTCCGCGGGCCTGAAGTCGGTCGACCAGAGTGTCGAGGACGCTGCGATCAACCTGGGAAGGCGGCCCTTCCAGGTGGTGCGCAGCGTCGTCCTGCCGTTGCTGGTTCCGGCCATCTCCAGCGGTGCCCTGCTGGTGTTCGTCACCTCCTTCGCGGATTTCGGCACTCCGATGATCATCGGCGAGAACTACCGGGTGCTCGCCAGCGTCATCTACACCACCTTCATCAATGAGCACGGCGGCAACCCGACCGTCGCCAGCGCGCTGTCGTTCGTCCTGCTGATCATCACGATCGGTGCTCTGTTCCTGCAGCGCTGGTACGCCCGGCGCCGGTCCTACGGCCAGGAGACCAATCGTCCGCTGATGTCCATCCGGCTGTCGGGGATCAAGCTGGCTGTCTCGACCGCGTTCGTCTACCTGGTGCTGCTCGCGGCCTGCCTCCCGCTGCTGACGATCGTTGTCTCGTCCTTCCTGCGCAGTCGGGGCCCGTTGCTGGTCGGGGAGTTCACCCTCGACGGGTACGTCCGGGCCATGCGGCTTCCGCTGGCGCTGACCAACACCTTGGTGTTCTCGACCATCGCGACCGTCCTGTGCGTGTTCGCGGGCTGCCTGATCGGCTACGTGGTGACCCGGCGTCGCGATCGCATGGCCACAGCGATCGATGCCTTCTCCATGGTCCCTTACGCGATCCCCGGAATCGTGTTGGGTATCGCGCTGACCGTTGCCTACGGCGGCTCCCCGTTCTTCCTCAGCGGCACCGCCACGATTCTGCTGATCGCCTACTTCGTCCGCCGGCTGCCCTACTCGATTCGATCGATCTCGGGGATGCTCAGCCAACTCGGCACCCAGACGGAGGAGGCGTCGATCAACCTCGGGGTGCCGCCCGGCCGCACCTTCTGGCGGATCACCGTGCCGATCCTCACTCCGGCGATCCTCTCCGGAGCGCTGCTGACCTGGGCGACGGTGGCACGCGAGTTCAACTCGACGGTTCTGCTGTACAGCGGCTCCACCCGGACCATGCCGGTGGAGGTCTTCGCTCAAGTGCTGCAGGGCAACTTCGGCGCGGCATCGGTGGTCGGCACCGTGCTGATCGTGGTCAGCCTGATCCCGATCATGCTGCTGTTCAAGTTGCTCGGCCAGGACGAAGAGTTCCTGGTATGAGTGAGCCTGGAAAGGCCCTCGACGCCGAGGAACTGGCAGAGCTCGCCGGTGAGGCGGCGCTGAGGGCGGGTCGCTACCTGAGGATGCACTTCGGCCAGCCCGTCGAGACCCGCCACAAGGCCGGATACTTCGACATCGTCACCCCGCACGACCTGCACGCCGAAGAACTGATCAAGGAGACCCTGCTCGCCAGCTGGCCCGACTCGACGATCGTGGGGGAGGAGCTCGGCCACTCGGGAAACGGCCGGGTGCGCTGGTACGTCGATCCGATCGACGGCACCAGCAACTACGCCACGGGCCTACCGCTGTACGCGGTCTCGATCGCGGCCGAGGTGGACGGCGTGCTTCGGGCCGGCTGCGTCTACCTGCCCGAGCAGGATGAGCTGTTCCGGGCCGGCGACGGCCCCGCGACACTGAACGGCCGACAACTACCCGGCTCGCAGGCGAGTTCCGACAGCGAGGCCGTCGCGCTGATCAGCTACCCCTACGAGGGGCGCAGCTCCGGCCTGGACGAGCACGAACTGGCCCGGGGCATCACGGACAGCTTTCTGGCCGTCCGTCGGTTGGGTTCGGCGGCGCTGCATCTGGCCTACGTCGCCGCCGGGCGGGCGGATGTCGCCTCGGAGCTGATCGCGAAGCCCTGGGACGTCGCTGCCGGGTTCCATCTGGTTGAGCGCGGCGGGGGCGCCGTCCATCTCGCCCGGGCGTGCGGGTCTGCCGGGGAGCCTCGGAGCTGGTCGGACGCGCCCCGCTACGTCGCCTGCGGGGCGGGGTTCGACATCGCGTCGTCCTCGATCGCCGGCGCGCTTGCCAGGTGAGTTGCCGCCAGCGCCTGGCGGTCCGCGGCGGCGTCGGGCAGCCGCGCTGGAGAAGTCAGGCTACGGAGACTACCTTCGGCAACTTGTTGAGGTCTGAGCCCAGGCTGTGTGATCACAGACCTTGGCATGGCCGAGACGGTGAGGTTAGGGGCCACGAGCAGGCCATCACGAAGGCCGAGAGTGAGTAAGGGGCCGTGTGAGTATGAGGTCAGACGAGTGGGAGGCTTCGGACCCGCAGACGTCCAGGTCGAAGTGACACAACGGCGCCCGACTGGAGATCGTCCTCGACGGTGGCCAGGTTCGCAATCAGCATGGCGGCCTGTGCTGACGGGATCAACTGGTCGGTGGAACGGAGCAGTACCAGCGACGGTGCCGACACATGGTTCAGCACAAGCTCTTGGGGGCGGCATCGGCGGGTGCCGCCCCGACCCCGGCTTCGCCGACGAACTGAGGCCACTTCTGGCCAAGGTTGCAGGCTCGCGTATCGGTTGGTTGGCTTCAGGTCCAGAGCCGGTCGACGGGCAGGACATGGATGCGGTCGTCGGCCTGGTAGCCGCGACTGCCGAGGTAGAGGACGAGGCCGGCGGTGAAGGAGTTGCCGAGCCGGGTGCGGAGTTTGGCTATGGGCGCGAGGTCCTTCTTCTCGACGTGGTCGCCGGCCTTGACTTCGACGGTGACGACGGCGCCGTCGTCGCGCTCGATGACGAGGTCGACCTCGTCGTTGTCGCGGGTGCGCCAGTGGCCACACGTGGTGGGCTCGTCCAGCCATGACGCCTGGCGGAGGAACTCCTGGACCACGAACGATTCCAGCAGGTGACCGAACTCGGTGATGGCCGCAGGGTCGCGTCGGTCCAGCTTCGCCGCGGTGAGGCGGAGAAGGTGTGCGCCGACGCCGGAGTCGAGGACATGGATCTTGGGGCTGCTCACCGCTCGGGAACCGACGGTGAGCCCCCATGCCGGCAGGGTGGTGACCAGGAAGACGGCTTCGAGGAGTTTGATGTAGCTCGCGGTGGTGTTGGCCGAGACGCCCAGGCCCGCGGCGAACCTGTTGACGTTGAGCAGTTGGGCGGTCTGACCGGCGAGGCGGGTCAGCAGGGTGCTCAGCGCGACCGCGTTTGCGAAGCCGCGGGTTTCCCGGGCGTCCCGCTCGAGGGTGAGCCGGATCTGGTCGGCGAACCATCGGCTTCGGCCTGCCGGGGTCGGCAGGGCCAGGGCAAGGGGGAACCCGCCCGTCGTGACCCGCTGAAGGTAGTCCTGTCGGCTGGTCGGTGAGGGTTGGGCGCGGCGTTCGACGTCCCCAGCGAACGCCTGTTCCAGGAGCCTGTTGTCGGTGCGCTCGATCTCTGTCTGGGTGAACGGCATCACCGGTATCCGCTGCAGCCGGCCGGTCAGCGACTGGGCGATCTGGGGGAGCGCGTCGAATCGAGTCGAGCCCGCCAACAGGTACATGCCGGGTCGCGTCTCCAGGTTCAGCCGTGCCTTTACCGCGTCCAGGATGATCGGGGCCTTCTGGTACTCGTCGATACAGACCGGCGTTGGTCCGGATGCCCACAGGCTCGAGTCGGCCCGGACACTGGCGGCGGTGGCCGGATCATCCAGGTCGGCCACCGGCACGCCGCCCTTGGCGGCCAGTTCCTGCAACAGGGTCGACTTGCCGACGCTGCGGGGCCCCTCAAGGAGAACCACCGGAGCCTCACTCATGCGTGCCTGGACGACTGGAGAGACCCGTCGGTCAAGGAACTGGTTCGCCAGCATGCTGACCACAGTACTCTGATTGAGATTCGGCCGTCTCCTGGATTGAGATTCTGCCGAGAAGTTCATTGAGAGATGGCCGGGGATCCGGTAGTCGGATCTGCGATGCGGGCGCGGGACGTCGCTGTCTGTGGTCGTGTTGGCCGTGCGACGTCGGACTGGCTCGTCGGTGTCGAGCCCGTCCAGTTCGTCGTCGGGTCGCCATCCGTCGGCGAGGGCTTCGGCGGTGCCTTGCCAGCTGCTACAAGGGCATCCATGCGCTGCTGCGCACCTACGGCGCGAGTTCGAGAGTGGTCGAGCTTCAGGTTGATTCCGAGGAGTCGCTGTCGGCGAAGCACGCCACGCGTCCCTACAACGAGATGCGTCGAATGCCGCAGGGGTCGGAAGGCCGCCTCCGCACGCCGGGCCGAATGAGCCGCCGCGCTGGGAGCTGCAATGCTCGCAGGGATGGGAATCGGACGTTTCGGCACGCCCGACGCAGCAGTCGAAGCGATGGTGCGGCCGGCCGAACTGATTCCGGTCTCCAAGGACCGCGCCAGGGTCTACGACGAGCTGTTCGCGCTGTACCGCGACGTCTACCCGACGCTGAAGCAGTTGAACTACCGGATCATGAGAGCCAGCTGACTCACCCTGGCGGCGTGCTCACGCTGTGCATCGCCCGTGAGGGTGGGGTAGCGGATACTCTCTGTTGAGTCGGGGCGAACCTCCCGGGCTTGCGGCCTATGACGATGGCGGTGCAGAAGGGCTTCACCGCCGATCCGGAGGGTTCAATGCAGCGAGGGGGACTTCGCCGTCTGAACCGGGCGCTCGATCACGGGGTGCAGGCTCTGGCAGGCAATCCTGTCGGGTTCCTGCGGGGCCCTCATCGAGAGGGCAACCGGCCGGACACCGCGCAGGCGATCCTCCGGTTGAAAGCTCCATGTTTATCTGGTTGGTAACTCCATATTTCTCCGGTTGTGGGTAGTGTGGGCCCATGGACTACCTGCCTCGGGTTGTGGACGCGGTCGTTGAGCGGTCGCTTTCGATTGCTGGGGCGATCCTGATCGAGGGCGTCCGGGCGTGTGGCAAGACCGTGACCGGTCTGCATCACAGCCGCAGCTCGGTGCGGCTTGACACCGACAGTGACGCCAGGCAGCTGGCCGAGCTGAGCCCAGCGCTGGTGCTCGAAGGCGAAGCACCTCGCCTGGTCGACGAATGGCAGCTGGAACCGCAACTGTGGAACCATGTGCGGCGGGCGGTCGACGATCGTCGCAGGCCGGGGCAGTTCATCCTGACCGGCTCCGCCACCCCTGCCGATGACGCCACCCGGCATGCGGGCGCGGGCCGCATCCTGCGGGTGCGTATGCGCCCCATGTCGCTGTACGAATCAGGACACTCCACAGGCTCCGCCTCACTCGCCCGCATCATGGCCGGTGAACCGGTGGCCGCCGCGAGATCCGCCCTCGACCTGCGCGCCCTCACCGACCGGCTCTGCGTCGGCGGCTGGCCGGGAATGTTGTCGCTCACGGCCGACGAAGCGCAACTCCTGCTGCGCTCGTACCTCGACGACGTCGCCCGCGCTGACATCCAGGCAGCGGACGACACGGCCACCCGACGGGATCCCGTGCGGGTTCGACGGCTCCTCGCGGCATACGCCCGACATGTCGCGACCCCGGCCTCAATGTCCACCATCGCCGCAGACACGGCCGATGATCTGACCAAACAGATCCGTGCCGACACCACGGCGGACTACCTCACCGTCCTGCAACGCGTCATGGTGATCGAGGAACAGCCCAGTTGGGGACCACACCTGCGCTCACGGGATGTCGTGCGCCAGGGTCCGATCCGTCACTTCGTGGATCCATCGCTGGCGGTCGCCGGGCTCGGCGCCAGCGCCGAGCGGCTGCTGCGCGAACCAGTCACCCTGGGCCATCTGTTCGAGTCGCTGGTCATCCGGGATCTGCGCATCTACGCCCAAGCCATCGACGCTGACGTGGTTCACTACCGGGACAGCGCCGGAACCGAGGCCGACGGAATCGTGCAACTGCGCGACGGGCGATGGGCCGCTGTCGAGGTGAAGCTGGGCGCATCCCAGGTCGACGCGGCAGTCGCCTCGCTCAATGCACTGACCGCCAAGATCGACACAGTGAAGGCCGGGGAACCGGTCGCACGCATAGTCATCACCGGTGGTGAGTATGCCTACACCCGACCGGACGGCGTCCACGTCGTTCCGCTGGCCTGCCTCGGCCCGTGAGCGGAGATCGCCAACTGCTGATGGAACGCACCAAGCGCCGCAGTTGACTGCTCCATCGGCAGATCTCTCGCAAGCTCAGCACTGCCGGTGTCGACGATTCTGACTGGGAGCACCAGCTCGGGCCCCGCCTGAAGGATGCCGTCATTCTCAACACTGGCCGGTTCGGCTACCGGCGCCCCGACGGCATCGCGGTCACGACCAGGCACGCGCTTCGGTCATGGCGCCGATCGCGACGAGGTCGTTCGCGCACACGACACCGCCGAGGGCAGGTGGTTGCCGCCCGGGCACGCCGTTGCGATGCCCGGTTCCGTTCGTGGGATCACCCCTTGCTGGCGATGCAACGGCTCTGGTTCAGTTGCGTCATGTCGTCTGTGATCCTGCCGCCGGTGCCGTCTGAGGTCGTCGAGTCGTTGGTTGAGGTTGCTCCAGGAGTTGACCTGCGGGTGCTTCGTTCGGGGAGCGGTCCCGCTCTGGTGTTGTTGCCGGGCTGGACGTGCTCGGCCGACTTCTTCGTCCATCAGTTGACGGGGCTGTCTGACCGCTTCGAGGTGATCGCCGTCGATCCTCGTGGCCAGGGTGGGTCGTCGAAGCCGGTCGAGGGCAACACCTTCACCCAGCGGGGTGCCGATCTGGCGCGGTTGCTGGAGGTGCTCGGGCTGGACCAGGTGGTGTTGCTGGGTTGGTCGTTCGGCGTTCTCGATGTGTTGGCCTACCTGCGCGACTTCGGTACCGACCGGGTGGCGAAGGTGGTCCTGGCTGATGAGACCCCGAAGGTGCCGGCCGACCCGGCCAATCCCGATGAGTGGGGCGAGGCGATCCTCAGCCACGACGGGATCGTCGCCTTCTTGCAGGCGATGATCAACGGCCGCCGGGAGTTCTGGACGGAGTACGCGGTCTACATGCTGGGTTTGCCCGAGGACACTCCGGCCGACGACCCCAACATCGCACGCATCGTCGAACTCGGCCTCCAGACGCCGGACCATGTTGCGGTGGTGACCGGTGCCGACGGCCTGACCAGCGATTTCTCGGAGACCGCGGCCGCGGTCGCGTCGAGCGTGCCGACGTTGTTCATCGCCCGCGAGGACTGGGCGGCGGATGCCCGTCGTTGGGTCGAGGCGAACCTTCCGGACGCCGAGGTCGCGACGATGGCGGTCCACATGGGGTTCGCGACCGATCCGGTGGGCTTCAACGACCTGATCCGCGACTTCGCCGGCTGAACGAGGCACTGCAGCAGATCGACCTGGCCACGCATGGAGGGTTGGCTGGCACCGATCGCCAGAGGGTTCCCCATCCACTTGCATCGTTCTTGATTCATCTCGGCTCCTATGAGACACTGAATCAGAAATGAAGCATCTCGGTCTCTTAGCTGAAGTGAATCAGAAATGAAACAGGCATGGTATCGGGCGCGGACGCAGATCGCGCTCGGGGAGGCCGTCGCCGGTATCCGCGAGGCCGCGGGCATGACGCAGAGCGAGGCGGCCGAGCAGGCAGGAACGTCCCGTCCCACCATTTCGAGGCTGGAACGGGGGCGGGCCACATCCACGGCGGCTGTCCTGGAGCTGTTGGCCGTTACGGGGTACGAGATCGTCCTGGTTCCGCGGGGCAGCAGGGTCGTGGTGTCGGAGGGCGCTGGGTGAACTCCAACGTCCTCAACGTCTGGCTCCACGGTGAGCACCTTGGCGAACTCCAACGGCTTCGGAACGGATCGACCCGGCTCCGGTTCGCTGGCGATGCACTCCAGCGGTGGGGTACCGGAACCCGCCTGCTGTCCTACTCTCTTCCGCTCACCCCGAGGCGGACGCCTACCGGCTGCGTTGATCTCGAAGCGCATCAGGTCAGGACGAGGACGTGCCGCCGGTCGCGTGGTTTCAGGGCAGCGGGGATCCTGGCGTCGAAGGTTGCCAGGACGCCTCCGTGGGCGATCGCCAGATTGAGCAGGTGTGTGTCGGTGACTTGCCGGGGCCGGTGATGTGCCTGGTGAGCGCGCGCGTCGGCCAGAGAGGTGCCGTCAGGCAGGAAGCGGGCGTTGGTCAGCAGACGGAGTTGCTGCAGCACGGATACCGCTTCCGCGATGGTGACCTGGCCACCGTCGGTGTGACGGACGATGGCGGGGTTGACCAGGGCCCTGACCAGGGCTGATTCGGTGATCGGGGTCGTCGCGAAGGCTGGCGCCCGTTTAGGTGGTGCACCGCATCCGGCCGGCCATTCGCCGTGTGCTTGTCCGGCACCCCCGTCGGGTCGGACTGTACGACTTTCACATCGAGAACCGTAGACAACAGGAGCGGAATCTGGCTAAGGTCGCTCCTGTTCGGTATTTGATCGTTTCAATCTGCACCCGCCAATGCGGCGCGGCGCAGCCCGGATGAGGTCGAGGAGGACCGCGGTGACGAGTGCGACGGCAAAGAGATTCTCGCTTCCAGGTGAACGGGGCGGGTTGGGTCGACGGCTGATGGCGTGTGTGATCAGCGGGGCGCTGATGGTGTCCGGCTCGGCGTTCCTCGCCACGCCGGCAGCGGCGGCGACCAATCAGGCGCCGACGGCCCCGACCGGGTTGCGCACGGAGCTGCTGACCGACGCGGTGGTGGTCGACACCCTCGAGCCCTCGCTTTCCTGGGTCGTCAACGATCCCGATCCCGACGAGGTCCAGACGGCCTTCCGCATCGTGGTCGCCGAGAGCCTGGCCGACGTTGCCGCAGCGCAGTACATCCACGACACCGGCTGGCAGGAATCCGCCGCATCGAGCTCGGTCGAGATCCCGGGCATCGCCGGCAGGCTCGCGAACGACTCGCTGTACTACTGGCAGGTCCAGACCAAGGACGGCTCCGGCGCCCAGAGCCCGCTTTCCGAGCCCGAGCCGTTCAACACCCCCACCACCTGGGCCGACACCCGCGGAGCCTGGCTGGAGTACTCCGAGGACGAGATCACCGAAGACGCCAACCGCTACTTCAGCGTCCCGACCGGGCGAAGCGCCCCCGGCTCGCTGCTGAACCTGACCGCCGGTTCCGGGGCGGGCCAGAGCCCGGCCATCGCCCCGGCCGTGATCGCCCCGGCCTCGCTGAGCGAGTGGACGAACTACTCCGTCGAAGCGGACATCTACACCGGCACCGCGCTCGGTGTGATCTTCCGCCGGGCCGGAGCGGCCGACTACATGTGGCAGTTCCGCTCCTCCACCATCGCGAGCGCCGCCAACCAGGTCTGTGCCCACACCGGCACCAGCTACGTCCAGCTCAGCTGTTCTCCCGCCGCGATCCCGGCCAACACCTGGGTCCGGATCAAGATCACTGCGATCAACGATGTGGTCACCACCTACGTCGACGGCACCCTGGTCGACACTCGACGGGTCACTTCGGCCGCTTCGGGAACGATCGGCTTCCGCACCGGCGGCTCGGAGAGCGGTCGGGTCGACAACATCGTGGTTCGCAATGTGAGCACCGGCAAGATCCTGTACGCCGACGATTTCAGCACGGCAACCGGCACGGCCGGCTACTCCGGCAGCGTCTCGGTGACCGGCGGCTACCTCAACGTGCCGACCGGCCAGAGCGGCGGGGCCGTCCTGAGCGTGGCGCAGAGTGCCAACCAGGGCTTCGCGGTGTACCCCGATCGGGTCTCGCCCGCGGCCGCCAGCGCGTGGACCGATTACGCGATCGACGCGGACATCCAAACGGCCACGGCGCTCGGCGTTGTGTTCCGTGACAACGGCAGCCAGAACTACATGTGGCAGTTCAAGCCCTCCAACAACACCTTGAACTACCACGCCGGGCGGGACTATGCCGGGACGACACCGGCCAACCCCACCTCCCCGACACTGGCGGCCGGCACCCTCCCGACGGAGAAGTGGTTCCACATCCGGATCGAGGCCCAAGGGACGACCATCCGCACCTACATCGACGGCGCCCTGGTGGGGACCATCACCAACACCAACGCTGCGGCCGGGACGATCGGGCTGCGCACCGGCAGCACCGAGACCGCCCGGGTGGACAACCTGGTGGTGCAGAACCTGACCACCGGCAACTATCTCTACGCCGAGAACGCCCAGACCCTTCCGATCGGGCAGTCCGGCGACTTCGAGAATGTGACGGTTCAGACCGAGACCTCCAGCTCCACGGTGTTCCCCAGCTTCATGTTCCTGCGGCACTCCTTCCAGCTGGCGGACGCGAGCGAGATCGAGCGGGCGGTGATCTCTGCGACCGGCTACAACACCCAGTCCACCCTCTCCGCTATCGCCGATCTGTTCGTCAACGGCGAGGCGCTGGGCACCTATCCCGCCCGGAACCACGCCAATGCCCCGGCCGGCTCGTTGCAGTACTACAACTCCTACGACGTCACCGACCTGCTGCGCGACGGCGAGAACGTGATCGCCTCCTTGGCCTACAACCGGGACGCCGCCCGCGCCGTCCTGCTGCAACTGACGGTCTGGAAGACCGACGGAACCAAGCAGGTGCTGACCAACTCCGCCCGCGACGCCGCCTCCTGGCACGCCCTCGACGGCACGCCGGTCTTCGGCGACACCCTGCAGACCAGGAACGGCGGCTACTACGACCAGCATCTGGAGAACCTGGTCGCCAGCGCCTACCCCTCCGGGTTCGACGGGGTCGGCTTCACCGAGGATGCCGCGTGGCATCCGCTGCGGGTCTCCGGCGCGATCAACGGCACCCGCGTGCTGACGCCGTTCAACGCCGAGAACACCGGGCGCTACTGGATGCCCGCCGTGTCGGTCACCGACCGGGGTTCCGGCACCTATGTGGTGACCCTGAAGAAGGAGATCGTCGGCTCGCTGGAGTTGTCGATCGACTCCCCGGTCGCCCAGGCGATCACGGTCAAGTACGCCGAGAACCTGAACACCGACGGTTCCATCCGGATGGGCGGCGCAGGCTCGGGGTCCTACCCGCTCTACCAGGAGACCTGGCAGCTGAAGGCCGGCGAGCAGACGCTGCGGACCTACCTGATGAAGAACTTCCGCTACCTGCAGATCGAGAACTCGCCGGTGCCGATCACCACCGACATGGTGCGCGGCTGGGCGATGCGGACCTCGTTCGACGAGGAGGCCTCGAGCTTCGCCTCCTCCGACAGCTTCCTGGAACGCCTGTACGAGTACACCAAGTACACGGTGCAGGCGACCAACCAGGATCTCTGGGTCGACTCTCAGGCGCGGGAACGCGGCGCCTACGAGGGTGACGCCATCGTGAACCTGGAAGCCTCCAGCGCGGTGAGTGCCGACTACGCGCTGGGCCGGCATTCGGCCGAGTACCTGGTCGACAACCAGACCTGGCCGGCGGAATACAAGCTGTTCTCGGTCGAGGTCGCCTGGCTGGATTACCTCCACACCGGCAACAAGGACTCGCTGGTCGAGTACTACAGCAAGATCAAGGCGAAGCTCGATCCCTCGACGACGACCGCGGCCTCGGGAACCTTCATCCCCGCGGACGGCCTCGTGCGCACCGTGGGTGACACGGGATCGGGCAACCGGGTGCTGGTGGACTGGCCGACCGGGGAGCAGGACGGCTATGTGTTCCCGAATCCCGGTTACAGCACGCCTTACAACGCCATCTACGTCGGGGCGGCCCAGGCGATGGCCGACATCGCCGGCGTCGTGGGCAATACCGCCGACCAGGCGTTCTGGCAGGAGCGTGCCGACACGATCAAGACCAACCTGATCGCCAGGCTCTACAACCCGACGACCGGGGCCTTCGCCGACCACATGAAGGACGACGGCACCGTCTCGACGCACTTCGCCCAGCACAGCACCGCGTTCGCGCTCGCCTACGGCATCTTCGACTCCCCCGAGATGGCGGCCAAGCTGACGGGGTACCTGGAGAGCCAGGGCGGCTTCAAGGGCTCGATCTACGCGTCCTTCTTCGTCCTTCGCGGGCTCTTCCTGGGCGACGCCGGTGACACCGGTCTCAGCTTCCTGCTGAACCCGGATTCCAGCAACCGGCGCACCTTCGCCCACGTTCTGGACGCCCTGAAGGCGACGATCTCCCCCGAAGCCTGGGATCCGGCGCTGAAGAGCAACATGACGATGTCCCACCCGTGGGGAGCCTCCCCGGGCGCCGCCATCGCGCACGGCATGTTCGGCATCAATCCGACCAAGCCCGCCTACGAGGAGTTCACCGTCAAGTTCCAGCCCGGAGAGGTCGGGACCGCCTCGATCACCGTCCCCACCCTTCGCGGCGCGGTCAAGGCGTCCTTCGACAACACCGCAACCCTGTTCTCCGGCACCGTCGACGTGCCGGTGAACACCACGGCCACGGTCTCCCTGCCGGCAGCGAACCCGGCCTTCATCAGCGTCCTGGTGGACGGTGAGGTGGTCGAGGGAACCCGCACCGCCGGCTACCTGACCGTGGAGGTCGGCTCCGGCCACCACACGGTCGCGGTGTCCGCCGAGGGCGCCCAGCTGTACCACGTCGCGCTGACCCCGTCGGCCACCACCGTCCATGCGACCAAGACTGTGGCGACGACGATCACCGTGACCGACGAGACCGAGGCCGAGGCCGATCTGGAAGGGGCGACGATCGCCTACGAGTCCAGTGACCCGGCGATCGCCACGGTCGACGCCGCCGGTGTGGTCACCGGTGTCGCCGAGGGGGATGTCACCATCAAGGTCACCGTCACCAAGGGCTCGCGCAGTGGCTTCGCCACGGTGCGGCTCCGGGTGGGCCCGCCCCCGCGGATCACGCAGTTGGAGATCCGGGCGAACCTGGCCGCGGTGGGGGATCTCGACACCCCGCAGCTGGTCGGCATCGCCGAGGACGGCACCGAGGTCGTCTTCACCGACGTCGGCTTCGAGTCTTCGGATCCGTCCGTCGCCGAGGTCCGCTCGGACGGAAGCGTTCGGGTGCTGGCTCCAGGCTCGTTCAGCCTGAAGGCCAAGACGAAGGAACACTTCGCCGACCTGGCTCCCGACTTCGACTTCTCCGCGTTCGAGATCACAGAACTGTGGTCGTCCGACTTCAACGACGGGATCAACCCGTTCACCTCCGGGCCTTCGAACCCGTCGGTGGTCGACGGACGCCTGTTCGTGGACAAGTCGAAGAACTCGATGCTGACCGTTGGCTCCGGCTGGAGCGACTACATCGTGACGTTCACCGGCGAGGCCGTGGCGGGGACCTCGACCAATGCGCTCGGGGATGGTCTGGCGATCCTGCTGCGCGCCACCACGAACGCTCCGCCCGGCCAGAACTACTACTGGCAGGTGTTCTCCAGCGACCAGCTCAAGCGAGGCGCCGGGATCGCCGAGGTGTCGCCCGTCGCCATCTCGAAGGTGAACCCGGCTGGCACCGCCAACCAGATCGCGATCGCCGCCGAGGGCGACAGGTTCATGACCTACGTCAACGGCCGGCTGGTGGACACCTGGACCGACGCCACCTACGCCGCCGGCACGATCGGCGTCCGCACCGGCGGCTCGGACGCCCGGTACTACATCGACGACCTCGTCGTGGGCACCCGGGTACTGACGGCCACCGGCGTCTTCACGATCGCGCCCGACACCGAGGTGCTGGACGCGTTGATCGAGGCCGGCGAAGGCCTGGCCCGGAACCTGGACGGCTTCACCCCGGCCTCCGCCCAGGCGCTGCAGGAGGCGCTGGCCACGGCGAAGGAAGTATCCGGCAACCCGGAGAGCCGGACCCAGGAGGACGTGGACGACGCGATCGAGGCACTGCAAGCAGCTATCGCGGGTCTGGAGCTGAAGCCGGTGGTGGTGCCGGCACCGGACAAGTCGGTGCTGCAGGCGTTGTACAACAACGTCAAGCCGCTGTCGAACAGCGCTGGTCTCTACACCGCCGCCTCGTGGTCGGCGCTGCAGGCCGAACTCGCCGATGCCAAGCGCGTGCTCGACGACGGGGCCGCTACGCAGAGCGAGATCGACGCCACCATCACGGAACTGGGAGCCGCGCTGGCCGGGCTGAAGCCCGTCCAGGTCTCCACGCCGGCGCCGGCAAAGGTGACGAAGCTCAAGCTCAACCAGTCGCAGCTGCGTCTGGTGAAGGGCAAGACGCTGAAGCTGGAGGAGGGCGTCTACTATGAGGGCCTGCACGCGGCCTACTCCGGCCGGGTGACGTGGAAGTCGTCCAACCCGGCGGTGGCGACGGTGTCGTCGGCCGGGAAGGTGAAGGCGAAGAAGGCCGGCACCGTGACGATCACCGCGACCACGACGCAGGCCAATGCGGCCGGCAAGAAGCTGTCGGTGAAGCTCAAGGTGACGGTGGTGAAGAAGAAGCCGAAGTCGAAGGTCACCAAGGTGAGCGCCTCGGTGCCCAAGACCATGAAGCTGGGAGCGGTGACCTACATCACCGGGAAGTACGCCTCAGCGAAGGTAACCGGCGCCAAGGTCACCTATTCGACGTCGAAGCCGGACGTGGTGGTGGTCGACAAGGCCGGTCGTCTGGTGGCGACCAGCAGGGGCACCGACTACGTCGTGGTGAAGGCCGGCGGCAAGTCGGTGCGCTACAAGATCACCGTCAAGTAGTTCGGTCGGGTGCGGGGGTTGATCGACCCCCGCACCCCACCCGCAGGGCTCCGATCGGTCGGGTGGGGGCCTGGCCGATCAGCGCTTCGTGGTGAGGCATCGCGCCGGCCGACCTCTGGGGCCTGGCCGGTCAGCGCTTCGTGGTGAGGCATCGCGTCGGCCGGCCTCGTCCGACATCGACCGTCACTCTTGCCGCACCGACCGGCACCTCGGACCGCACTGACCGCCACTGCTGGCGTCGGGCGTTTCTCTTGGCACGCTGACCGCCACTCTTGACGTCGAGCGCCATGCCCCAGGGACAAGCGCTCGACGATGAGGCAAGCGGTCGACGGGGGAGGGGTGTCGTGACGAAGCGCGCAGCGTGACTACGCTCGCCCGGTGATTTCGAACTGGCCGTTCAGCAAGCCCGGTAGCGACCAGACGTCGACGCCACGGACGCCTCGGCTGAGGGAGTGGGGCACGCAAAGCGGAAGGGCCGCCGGATCAGTGATCCGGCGGCCCTTCACTCGGGGGATGTCAGCTGACCTTGAGGGTCTTGCTGACGGTACTCGACTTGGTGGTCGAGGTCTTGGTGGTACCGGTTGGGGTGAAGGTGGTCTTCACCTTGTAGCTGCCCTTCTTCTTGATCGCCGGCAGCTTCACCGACACCTTGCCCTTCCCGGCGGCGGTCAGTTGCGCGGTCACCGTCTTGCCGTTGACGGTGATCTTCACCGTCCCGGTCGGTTTGGACACCGCCGCGGTGACGGTGAGTTTGGCGGTGGCCTGCTTGCCCTTGGCGATCTTGGCCGGCAGCGACACCTTGACCGTGGCCTTGACCTTCGCGATCGTCTTGGCCTTGGAGATCTTGGCCACCGTGACGTAGCCGGACTTCGATCCGGTGACCTGCACGCTGATCTTGTGACCGGCGTCAGCCTTGACCAGCTTGTAGCTGGTCTTGGTGGCCTTGGCGATGGGTTTGCCGTCGCGCAGCCACTGGTACTTCAGCGTGACCTTGGCCGGTGCCCAGGTACCGGCCTTGGCCTTCAGGGTCTTGCCCACCTTCGCGGTACCGGAGACCGTCGGAGTCGGCGTCTTGGTCAACGCATTACCCGCCTTCACCGGCTTCACTGCGCCGGATGTCGACGTACCGTCGGCCCGACCGGTCTTGGACGCGGTCACCCGCACCTGCAGATCGGTGCCCACGTCGGCCGAGACCACCGTGTAGGACGCATTGGTGGCACCCGGGATGGGTGCGCCGTTGCGCAGCCACTGGTAGGCGAACGACAGACCGGAGTCCACCCACGAGCCGGTGGTCGCGGTGAGGGTCTTCCCCACCACGGCAGTACCACTGATCGACGGTGGCGCTGTCGCCTCCAGCGGCCTGGCCGCTTCCTCGGCAGCCTTCAAGGCGGCCTTCGCTGCCTCCACC
The DNA here is from genome assembly GCA_964435735.1 of uncultured Propionibacteriaceae bacterium. Classification (GTDB taxonomy): domain Bacteria; phylum Actinomycetota; class Actinomycetes; order Propionibacteriales; family Propionibacteriaceae; genus Propionicimonas. The sequence continues at coordinate 16,898 of CAYSZZ010000008.1, read as the reverse complement.
GCGGTGGTGAGCTCGGACAGGGTCGAAGCGACCTGCGCCTGGCTCGCGTTCGGGTTGTAGAGCACGGCCGTTGCTGCCTCGTAGGCGGCGTTGTACGCGCCCAGTTCCTCCGGGGTCAGGACCGCGGCGAGGCCTTGGTCGTACAGCGCCGTGGCCTCGTCCACGACGGAGAACAGCTCCGCCTTGTCCTCGGTCACGAGCTTGCCGAGACTGACGAGCAGGGAAGCTGCCGCCGCATTGATCTCGTACTGCTTCGACTTCGGCTTGGACTGCAGCACCACCGCAGCGTCGAGTGCGTCCAGGAACTCGGGCACATTCACCTGGAGGTACTTCCCGTCGGTGATGTCCTGCTCGACCGCCTGGGCCGCCGTCACGATGCCGTTCAGGTAGCTCCAGATCTTGACCGTGGCCTCCATCGCGGACTGCGCATCCTGCAGCTTGACCAGCGCCTGGTCAACCTGCGCCTGCAGCGCGCTGCTGTCAGCCTTGACGGCCTTGGCTTCGGCGACGGCAGCCACGAAAGCTGCCACCAGATCGTCGGAGTCGAAGTCGTCGGTGTTCAACGCCACGGCATCCGCGATCGCCGCGATCAGCGCCGCCTCGTCGTGCTTGGGTTCGAGCCCGAGGTCCGACACCAGCGCGTCCGCCACGCCCTGTGCGTGGTCGACCGTGGCCTGGTCGGCGTACTCGTTCGCGAGCACGGCCTTGGCGTAGCTCAGAGCCTCAATGAACGAGGCCTCCTTCGCGGTCGGAGCTGCCGGCGGGCTGGCGGGATCCGGGTAGACGCCCGCGTCCACCGCGGCCTGGTAAGTGGCGGCGACCTGGGTCAACGCATCCTTGTCCGAGGTGAGCGGCACGATGCCGTCGTAGAGCTCCCACTCCACGATCCGCGCCGCCCAGCCTTCGAGCACGTGCAACCGCACCGTGGTGGCGGTGAACGCGGGGAAGGACGCGAAGAAGTCGGTCGGCGTGGTCTCCGGTCCGTCGTAGGTGTACGCGGTCGTCCACGTCTCACCGCCGTCGTTGGAGTACTCGATCCGGAACTTGTTGATCCAGTAGTTCGCGGACGCCGCGGTCGAACGCATCACCCGGGTGGAACTGGCGGTGATGGGCTCGGCGAACGTCGTGGTGACCGACAGGTTGAAGTCGATCGTGTTCGTACCACTGCCGCTGACGCCGTTGAGCGATGTGCTCGTGCTGCCGTCGTAGGCTCTGGCCGGCTGGCCGTTGGTACCGCTGGCCGGCATCCCGCCGGCCTGTGACGCGGTGACCGTCGCCGTCCGGAACGCGTTGTCCGGAGTGTTGCGGTAGAAGTACTCGGTCACGTCGCCGAGTTGGGCGCCGTCGTGGAACAACGCGGCCCGGATCGTCGTGGCGTTGTTGAACGCCACCGGTGCGACATAGATGTTGGAGTACTTGCCCGGAGCGGAACCGTCGAGGGTGTAGCGGATCTCCGGCTCGGGGTACGGGGCGGACATCGTCACACTGTTGTTGGTCCACGAGAAGGTGACCGCGAGAGCGTCGGTACGCGCGCGCACCCCGGCCGTCCGGAGGTTTAGCGTGGCCTCGGCGGAGGCGTACTCGTCAACCTTCGTGGAACCGGTCGCCCAGATGAGCACATCGACGGCCGCCTGGATGTCGGCGCCGAAGGCGGCCTTCTCCGCGTCGGTGTACTGCCACGGGAGCTCGCCCACCTGCAGTTCCTCCTGGTAGGCCTGCGCCGCGCGGGAGGTGTCGGCGAGCGCGAGCGCCGCCTTGGCGGTGTTGACCGACTTGTTCAGCTGGTTGATCGCCGCCGTGTGGTCGGTGCCCGTCTTGGCCGAGGCGGTCTGCGCCGCGGCGATCGCTGAGTTCAGCAGGGCCTTCGGGGCGTTGAGCCACGCGTCGGACATCGCGCCCGCCACGTTCTGCGCGGCCGTGATCGCGCTGAGCAGCTTGTCGTTCGACGTGTTGAACGAGATGACGTATACCCGGTTCTGCGTCGTCGGGAAGCTGATCTGCCCGGTGCCGGTCTTCGCGGGCGTGACCGCCCTGGCGTTGGTGCCGTCCGGCCGCATCTCGATCACCGTGGCGTTCGCGATGCCCGGGTAGCGACCGGTGAAGGTCTTGCCCTTGTTTGACTGGACCCTGAAGGTGTTCGCGGTGCCGTCCGACCAGTTCATGTCGACGGTGAAGTTGCCGCGGGCCAGGAAGCCCCGCACATCACCGGTCGCCCAGGCCTCGGGCAGCGTTGGCAGGAACTCGATGTAGCCGTTCTGGCTCTGCAGGAGCATCTCCTGCATGCCCGCGGTGTAGCCGTAGTTGCCGTCGATCTGGAACGGCGGGTGGGAGTCCAGCAGGTTCTCCAGCATGCCCGCGAAGTAGCCCGCGTTCATCGACTGCAGCAGCTTGTAGCTGTTCTCGGCGTCCCCGGTGCGGGCCCACATGTTCAGCTTCCACGCCTTCGACCAGCCGGTGGCCTCGAACCCGCGGTTGATCAGGCTGACCTTGGCCGCGTTCATCAACGTGGGGTTGTCCTGGGTGATCAGCGTGCCCGGGTAGAGGCCGAACAGGTGGTTGGCATGCCGGTGCTCGCCGGGAAGCGACGGGTTCCATGCCGGGATCGCCGACTCCGGAAGGTCGCCGGCCTTGGCGTAGCCGAGCCTGGTCTCCTCGAACCACTCCTTGATCTGGCCGTCCGCACCGATCAGCGCGGGCTTGAGATCGGTCTGGTTCTGCGTCCACTTGGTGCGCAGGTCCGCGTCCACGCCAAGCTTGCTCGACGCGGCGATCGCCATGTCATAGAGCTCCCAGGCGATGGACTGGTCGTAGGTGGAACCGTTCACGGTCGGACCGTGTTCGGCCGACACGCTCGGGCCGACGATGAGCCGATCCTGGTACGGGCTGTACCACAGGTAGCGGTCGTAGAACTTCGCCTGCTCCTTCAGCATCGGGTAGAGGGTGTTCTTCAAGTAGTCCTCGTCGCCGGTGAACAGGTAGTACTCGTAGAGGTTGAGCAACGCCCAGGCGGTGCCGCCCACGTTGTAGCCGTACTCCTGTGCCGCGTTGGGCGCCGTGAAGCCGTACGGGTTGACCGTGGTGTTCGCGAGGAAGCCGCGACCCTCACCGATCGGGTACTGGTCCAGGTCGTAGAAGTTGGTGTCGTAGTTGGCGTCGTAGTCGGAGTAGCTCGGGTCGTTCGACACGAACGAACGGATGCCCGTCAGACGGCCCGGCTGGACGAGGGACTCGACGAAGTCGCTCAGCGGCTTCATCGACTCGGCCAGGTTGGCCTGCATCGTCGGCCAGTAGTTCATCTGCAGGTTGATGTTCATGTGGAAGTCGGCGTTCCAGTAGGTGCCGCCGTTGCCCACCATCCACAGACCGCACAGGTTCGTCGGCAGTGGGTCACCAGCGCGGGAACCCGCGATGGTGAGGTAGCGGCCCATCTGGTACTCCTGCTCCTCCATCACCCGGCTGTACTGCCCGTTGCGGTAGTTGCGCACCATCTCGTCGGTCGGGACGGCGGGAGCGTCGGTATCGAGGTCGATCTTGACGCGGTCGTACAGGCTGGAGAAGTCCGCGGTGTGGGCAGTCTCGAGGGCTGTGTAGCCCTTGGCGGCGGCCGTGCTCACCTGGGCGGAGACCCGGGAAAGGAGCTGAGCCTTGCTCTCGCCGGTGCGGTAGCTCGGGTAGACGCTGGCGTAGTCCGTCCCGGTGGCATAGACCAGCGTGGCGTAGCTGGCGCCCGCGATCGACAGGCCATTGAGGTTGCTGACCGTGAGGCCGTTGGAGCCCGAGGTGCCCGGGAAGCGGTGCGAGGCCTTGGTGAAGGGCGACACGGTGCCATCGGTCAGCACCTTGATCTGCATCGCCGCATGCAGCTGGTTGGCCGCGAGGTCGAACTCAAGCGTGACGGTCTTGTCCGTCGCGTTGGCCGACGTGGTCACGTTCACCTGGTAGGTGGCGTTGACCTCCTCCTTGGTGAGGAAGAGGTTGAAGTCGACCGTGCCGCTGCCCTTCTCGGCGGTCACCTGGGTGACGCCCACACCGTCGGGGTGGCTGGTGAAACTCGCCCGCTTGTAGTGGGTGCCGGCGTAGTCGAAGTTGACGTAGCTCACGCCCGTGCTCATGTCGAGGCTGCGGACGTAGGAGTCCTTGATCGTGGAATCCGCGCTGTACTCCGGGATGCCGGGGAACTCCAGGTACATGTTGCCGAAGTCGTTGTACTGACCCATCGGGGTGTTCACACCGGGCTGCAGGGCGTTGAGCTGGCTGTTGATCGCGGTGAACGCACCTCCGAACACGTTGCTCGACTTGTCGTCCAGCGTCTGCCGGAAGTCGTTCAGGGCGCTGATCGTGGTCTGCCGTGCGGCCGTGCGGTTGCCGCCGTCGTCATACTGCGTCGACGCGTCCTTCTGGGCGGGGTTGATCCGTCCGCCCCGCCACAGCGTCTTGTCGTTGATGTGGATGCGCTCCCGCTCCGGATCGCCGTACATGAAGGTGCCGAGCGTGCCGTTGCCGAGCAGAAATGCCTGCTGCGACCACGGGTGAGCGGCGGCGTTCTGTCCCGAGCTGGGGAGCGTCTGGTCCACCGGGAACCGGTGCCAGAGTCTGTCCTTGTCCCCATCGGAGACCGGTTGGTCGGAGAGGCTCGAGGCGAGGTACGTCCCGGCTGCGTGGGCGACTTGGCCCTGCAGCAGCGGTAGGTACCCCACGAGCATGCCGAGACTGACAAGAATCGCAGCCGCCAGCCTCGTCGTCCGGACTGATGGAGTGGCGGTTCCTGCGACGTTGTTATTTCGCACGGAGAATCCTCTCTGATTCTCGCCACCGTTGAAATCGATCTCAGAAATCGATTTCAGTGATGGCCACTAGGGATCGGGGAGTATTGAGTTGAGGTGTGCCGAACACGGTGTCATACACGTTCGTACAGTGTCAATAGGGTTCGAGGGTTTGGCTTGGCGGGTCCGCCCGGGGCGCAATTGCCGTGTAGGCGGCCGGCCGCGCCGACGGCGAAGCCGGTGAGGTTTCCCCAACCCTCGGTGTTTCTGCACGTCGCTGACAGACTTGCGGGGTCTGTTAAGTTTACCAGCGCCCATGTGATGCGATAAAGTTATCAGCATGCGAAGTGCGCTTGACAACCCTTTCAGCCCTGGCTCGGACACCGTGCCCGAGATCTGGGCGGGTCGGACCGAGCAGCTCAGCGATTGGCGGGATGTGATGCGTCCCCGTCGCGTCGCGGGGCTCCCGGAGCGGGGGCGAACCATTCTGGGGGAGCCGGGGCTGGGGAAGTCGTCCCTGGTGCGGCGCATCGCGCAGGAGGCGTCCGCCGCCGGCGACTGGGTCACGCCACAGCTGCGTATCCCGTCCGGGGCGGACCCGCTGAAGCTGGTGGCGAGCGCGGTCCTCAAGCTCGCCGATGAAGCCGGCCTCCCGTCCTCTCGCGAGAAGCGGATCGGGGAGCTGCTGGCGCGGGTCCAGGCGGTTGCTGCGAGCGGCATCTCGCTGACGCTGCACAGGAAGGAGGGGCCCGAACCGTACGCGGTGCTGAGCGAACTGCTCGTCGAAGTGGGCCGGGCAGCCATCGCGCGTGGCAACGTCGCCCTGATCCATATCGACGAGGTGCAGAACATCACCGACGCGAACGCGCTCTCGCAGCTGCTGATCGCCCTCGGAGATGCCCTCACGCACGAGGAACCCGTCGAGGTGCCCGGTGGTGCGCGCGTGAATCGCTCACTGCCCCTGGCGGTGTACCTCACGGGCCTGACCGACTTCGAGGACATGGCGGGCGCGCGCAAGGGGGCGACCTTCGCGCGCCGCTTCAAGACGACCACCCTCACCGCCCTCGACGACGGCGACATCGAAGCCGCTCTTCAGGTGTTCGTCCTCGATGGCTGGGAGGTGCCCGACGGCGACGGTGGTGTCGGACGGGTTCGGATGGACCCGGATGCGGCGGCGGCGGTCGTCGAGCTCTGCCGCGGAGAGCCGTTCCTGTTCCAGCTCGCCGGGGAGCGCTCGTGGTACGCCGGCACTGGCGAGACGATCACGCGAGAGCACGTCCGCGACGGCTGGCGGACCGCGCGCTCGGAGGCGATCGCGCACGTCGAGCGGATCCTCGCCCGGCTGCCGGGGCGTGAGAGCGAGTTCGTGCAGGCGATGGCCGAGCTCCCCGCGTCCGAGCGCACGCTCAGCCGGATCGCCAAGAAGGCGGGGTATGCGAAGGCCACCGACGCCGGACCTGCGTCGCAGCGTCTCGACACCGTCCGGGGAATCATCGGACGCGGCACCCGCTACACGTTCCGGCATCGCGCCGTGGAGGCGTACCTGACCAGCAGCTGGCCGGACCTGGAGTGACTCGCAGCCGTTGTCGCGAAACTGGGCCAGGCGATGGGTTTGGGCCATTCGTCTGGTGGTGATGTGCATGGTGATGCTGGAGAGAGCATCCAGAAAAGTTCACTGAAATATCAGAGATCAGTTTTCTGTATGCTATCGACCACTGCCGATACCCCGGCGGTGGTCGTTGCCGTGCGGGGTGCCGTTCCGACCACCGATCGCCACGGAGCCCGATGAACCAGATCTCGATCGCCACCGCTGAGCTGCTGGATCTGACGGCAGCAGCGCTGGCGCCGGCCGGTGAGCCGGCGGCGTCCATCGTCGCCCGTGCGCTGGTGGACGCTGAGGTGCGCGGGCAGCGCAGCTTCGGGCTGTGCCTGCTCGAGCGGCTGCCGGACGGCTCCCGGGAGGACCTGACAGCTCAGCTTCGGGTCGACGACCGGCAGTTGCGCGGTGCCGGCGCTTCGCTGACGGCCGAGCTCGCGGGCACGTTCGCACCCGCGGCGGTTGCGGCCCTGCTCGGAGCGGCCCGCGAGCGGGCGGCCGAGCAGGGCATCTGCCTGGTCCGCCTGCTGAACGTAGGCACCTTCGGACGATTGGCGCCCTATGTCGCGCGAATCGCCGAGACGGGTGCGATCGGCCTGCTGACGATGTCCTCGCCGTCCTTCGTCACCCCCTTCGGCGGGCACGTGGCGGTGCTGGGCACCAACCCCTTCGCCATCGCCGTGCCGACGGACCAGCACCCGCTGGTCGTGGATTCAGCCAGTTCGGCGATCACCGCCGCGCACTGGAAACAGGCTCGGGACGGGTTGCTCACGGTTCCTGACGGGGCGCTCGTCGACGGCAGTGGGCAACCCACCACCGACGCCCGGGAGGCGGTGGCGATCGCGCCCCGCGGTGGGCTCTTCGGCAGCAGCGTCGGAGTCGCCGTCGAAGCACTTGCGGCCGCGGCCACGGGGCTGCTGAGCGATGCCGTGGGTGCTCCCCGCGGTGGCCTCCTGATCGTCATCGAGCCGGCGGCCGGAGCGGCCGCGGCCGGCAGCGAACTGGCCCAGCGACTCGTCCGTGCCGGCGGCCATCTGCCCGGCCAGCCGCTCCCCTGGCCGTCCATCATCGAGATCGACCCCGCCGCTCGCGCCCGACTGGAGCGACTGGCATCCCTGACCTGAGCCGAGCCGCCGCCGCCAGGTCTCCCCGAGCGAACCTCGCCGTACAGCCACCGACCACTACAACAACCCGAGGAGAACAGGTGCCCCTTTACTCTCGCTACACCTCATTCCGCTACGACCCGTCGATCGAACAGACGCTCGGTGAGCGCTGGGAGAGCACGACCGGAACCACCATCACCCGCCAGCCCGGCTTCGTGGCGGCGCAGCTGGTCCAGTCGGTCGAGCAGCCCGGCGTGCGGCGCTCCGTGACGACCTGGCGGTCGAAGGAGGACTTCGACGCCTTCTACCACGGCCCGGACCATGGTGCTCTCAACGAGGTCTTCGCTGAGCTCGGGGTGCAGATCACCGAGCGCGACGGGTCGCAGGTGATCTGGCGGCTCGCTCCTTCGGTCGGAGAGGTCAGGGTGGTCCGCAGCCGCATCGACGATCTCGGCAGCCTGCCTGAGCTGACACGGTTCTGGCAGGAGGAGCTGCGGCCCTACCTGCTGTCCCGGCCCGGGCTTCGCCAGGTCGAGGCCGCGATGTCGGAGGCGGAGTCGCTCTTCGTCCTGATCCTGCACTGGGAGTCGAAGGCGATCGCGGACGAGTTCGTCGCCAGCGAGGAGCACGAGGTTCGGGTATCGCAACGGCTCCGGACCTGGACGACCAAGCTCGGCCGGGACGACCTGCGGCCTCTGGGGTAGGCGCCAGCGCTGAGCTGAGCGAGCTCGTCCCGGACGAACCCGCCGCTCGGAACCGTCCCGATGGTCTGCTCGAAGGTGGGTAGGTTGGCTCGCATGGGCTCTGACCACGGCGAAGCCGCGAGCGCGTCGGCCACGTTCAAAGCGGTCGGCACGCGACTGAGGAACTGGGGTCGCTGGGGTGCCGACGATCAACTCGGAACGGTGAATCACCTGACCGATGCTCGCCGAGCCTCCGCGGCGCGGCTGGTCCGGACGGGGGAGATCGTGGAGCTGGGGATGCCGTTCTCCAGCAGCGGGCCGCAGGTCTGTGGGCCGAATCAGCGGTTCAACCCGATCCACCGCATGATCATGCTTCCGACGGACCGCGAGTCCCCTTCGGGACAGGTGGTCAGCGACGACATGATCATCATGCCGCTTCAGGCGGCGACCCAATGGGACAGCCTCGCCCATGTCGGCTACGACGGGTACTTCTACAACGGCGTTCCGATCACGGCCGTGACAGCGATCGGCGGCGCGACCCGCAACTCCGTCGACCATGTCGTCGGCCGGCTGGTGGGGCGTGGGGTGCTCCTGGATCTCCCCAGCCTCAAGGGGGTGGACGCTCTGGCCCCCGGCGAAGAGGTGCGGGCAGAGGATCTCTCCGCCGCCGCGACGGCGCAAGACGTACGGATCGAGCCGGGGGACATCGTCCTGATCCGCACCGGGTGGTACCGCCACTTCCTGGAGCCGCGCGACGGGCTGAGCTATCTCGGCCCGCGGGTTCCTGGGCTCGGCCTGGACTGTTGCGAGTGGCTCCACAGCCACGAGGTGGCCGCAGTGGCTGCGGACAACCCGTTCCTCGAGGTGCGCCCGAGCCCTCTGCTGGGCTCCGAGCTACCGGTGCACATGGTGCTGATACGGGACATGGGGATGACCCTGGGCGAGATGTTCAACCTGGAGGCGCTGGCCGCGGGCTGCTCGTCGGCACAGCGGTGGGAGTTCCTGTTCTGCGGGGTGGGCCTTGCCGTGACCCATGCCGTCGGCGCACCGGTGACCCCCGTCGCGGTCCTGTAGTCCGTCCGATCTCCGGGGCCGGACGGAGCCTGGCGTGCCGGCCGCGAGCTGAGCCGGGCGGTGAGGAGGCCCGACCGCTGGCGGGTGCGTGGACACTCTGCTCCGGTGTGGCGACCAGCCGTGGCACAATCTGTCGCGCCAGCAGGTTTGGCATTCAACGGCGCCAAGGCCATTGGTGAGGGAGGGGCGCATGCAGTACAGCGAGTGGAGCTCCGTGGTGGAGTACGTCGCGAACAACCTCGCCAAGGACATCGAGAAGAAGAACTACCCGCCCGGAACTCGGTTTCTGACCGAGAAGGAGATCTGTGAGCAGTACGAGGTGGGACGGTCCTCGGCGCGGGAGGCGCTGAGGATCCTGGAGGCCACCGGCTGGATCCAGATCGTCCGCGGCAGAGGGTCCTTCGTCGCGTGGGAGGGCCGGGGGAGCATCGCCCAGATCAAGGAGTGGTACGGGGAGAACGCCGAACAGACGCGCGCGATCATCGATGCCCGCGCGATGATCGAGCCCTCGGTCGCGGCCCAGCTCGCCGCAACGATCACCGAGGCCCAGCTCGAGGAGCTCGGCAAGATTTGCGCGGATCTGGACGATGCCTACGCGACGCACAACATTCTGAATGCGGTCGCCCTGGACGAGGAGTTCCATGTGACCCTGGTGAACTTCTACGGCAACAGCGTGGTCTCGGAGTTCAACCAGAAGCTCCAAAGAAGCAGCTCCTACTACCGCGCCAAGACCTACGCCGTGCCGAGGTTCTTCAACCTCGCCCAGGCCAGCCATCGCGAGATCCTGAACCACCTGCGGCGCCACGACGGCGAGCAGGCCGGGCGGGAGATGCAGGAGCACATCAACAGCGCGCTCGGCTACTTCAACCAGCTGACTCTCGAGCAGGGCGAACTGAGCGACGAGCCGTCCTGAAGCGATCGGCATCCTCATACAGGGTATTGACCGATGTGAACATGGGGGCTACTGTCGAGCCAGACAGATTGTCTGACAACAGACATCAGGCATAACGAACGAGTGTCGGTCAAGGAGGACCCCTCAGTGAGTAGGGCATTCGGCATCACTCCCGCGTGTTTCACGATCTGGAACGACGACGAGTCGTTCCACCAGGCCGCGATGGAGAAGTATCTGGATTGGCTCATCGGGCAGGGCGCGCAGAGCCTGTCGGTGTGCGGCAGCACGGGCGAGAACATCACGATGACCATCGAGGAGCAGTCCCGCATCATCGAGGCGTGCGTGAAGTACGTCGCCGGCGCGGTGCCGGTCTACGCGGGTACCGGGCGCTACTCGACGGCGCACACGATCGAGCTGAGCCGGAGCGCCGAGGCGTGTGGGGCTGACGGGGTGATGGTGATCCTGCCGTACTACCTCAAGCCCCACAAGGCGGCCGTCCTGGACCACTTCCGTGCGATCAGGAGCGCGATCGACATCGACATCATGGTCTACAACAACCCCTGGTTCGCGGGCTACGAGTTGTCCCCGGACGAGGTCGCCCAGCTCTACGCCGAGGGTGTCGTCGGTTCCATCAAGTGCGCGCATGGCGACCCTGGTCGCGTCCAGGCGATGCGGTACGCGACCGGGCCCGAGTTCGGCGTCTTCTACGGACATGACTACGCCGGCATGGAGTCGTACTGGGACGGCGCGGACGGCTGGCTGAGCGCCTGGCCGGCCATCGTCCCGCAGCACTGCCGCGCGATTCAGGACGCGGTCATCATCGACAAGGATCCCGTCAAGGCGCGGAAGATCGTCGACGCGATGATGCCGCTGCGGGAACTCTTCCTCAATGACGACCTGAACGGCGTCCCCCACTGGCAGGAGAAGGGCAAGTTCCTCCTGCAGTTGCAGGGTCTGGAGTTCGCCGGCCGACCGCGCCGGCCCCTGGGGGATCTCAGCCCCGAGTACAAGAAGAAGCTCGAGCGTGCCGCCGAGGCATGCCTCGTCTGAACCCATCCAAACGAAAGGAACATCCGTCCCCATGATGGAACCCAATGCGTTCAAGGCCAAGCTGCGCGGCGTCATCAATCTCCAGATGACCCCCTTCACCCGCGCCGGCGACCTCGACGAACCAGGCCTGAAGGCGGGAGTCCGCAACCTCGTGCAGAACTGCGCCGGCGAGGAGGTCGTCGTGCTCGGCCTCGGCTCCACCGGCGAGTTCTACGCGATGAGCGAGGCGGAGAACCTGCGTGCCGCCGAGATCATCGTCGAGGAGGTGAACGGCGCCTTTCCTGTGCTCATCGGCAGTGCGCGTGCGGCCACACGGGAGACCATCGTCGCCTCCAAGACCGCACAGAAGATCGGCGCGGACGCCGTGATGGTCGTCCATCCCTTCTACTCGATGCCGATCGAGGAGGAGGTCATCAACCACTACCGGGCCGTCGCCGACGCGATCGACATCGGGCTTGTGATCTACAACAACCCGGCGACCTCGAAGCTGTGGCTGCCCACCGAGACCATCCGCGAGCTGTCGAAGGTCGACAACATCATCGGGCTCAAGGAGAACACCAGCAACCCGATGCAGTTCCTCGCGATGCTCAACGGGCTCGATCCTGACGACATCGCCATCTTCGCCGGTCTCGGGCACGCCATGTATCAGTTCATGTGCAGCTTCGGTTGCACCGGCTACGTCACCGAGATCAGCAACTACGCCCCCGAACTCGCGCTCGGCCTGTACAAGGCCGGTCAGGCCGGAGACCTGGCCACCGTGCGTGAGACCGCGGCCAGGATGAGCCTGATCTGGGACTTCATCGCGAAGGTGGCGGCCCGGCGCAGCAAGATCCCCACCGCGCTCACCCCCGCCCAGACGCCCTACGACATGCCCTACTATCAGGCCGCCCACAAGGCCGCGATGGATCTGTGCGGAGTGCCGGGCGGGGCCGTGCGGGCGCCGATGTCCAACCTGACCGCTGCGGAGCGGGAGGAACTCAAGGACACCCTGATCGCCATGGGCTGCGAACTAGCCGAGCAACGCGGCGCGGCCTGAACCACTCGAACAACCACAACTGGGAGGATCACCGCAATGAAGAACGCATGGAGATTCGCCAAGGGCGCCGGTGCGGCGCTCATCGTCCTCGGGCTCGTCGGCTGCGGCGGCGCCATCGCCGGTCCGGACTCGAACCCGAACACGTCGTCGGGGACGGCGACCGGAACCCTGACCATGTACGCCGCCGAAGGCGGGTCGAGCCGCGCATTCCAGAAGGCGGCCGAGGACTTCGAGGCCGCTACCGGGAACAAGGTCAACGTTCAGGTTTACGCCTACGCCGACCTGCGAGACAAGCAGATCCTCGAGCTGACCAGCAGCACCGCCGCCATCGATGTCGTCGTGGTCGACGGTCCGATCTGGCTGGAGGAGCTCAAGGATCACCTCGAGCCACTGGACGCGTACGTGCAGGCCGATGGGTTCGACACCAGCGTGTATGTGCCGACCTATCTCGACATGATCAAGTCCGACGGCGCTCTCTACGGGCTTCCGATCCGGATCGCGCCGTGGCCGATGATGTACCGCGCGGACCTGCTGAAGGAGATCGGCGCGGAGGTGCCCAAGACCTTCGAGGAACTCCGTCAGGTCAGCCTGGAGCTCAAGGAGAAGACCGGCACCTATGGACTGGCGCTGGCGCTGAAGCAGACCAACTACCTGGTGACGAGCTGGCTGCCGTTCCTCTACGGCTTCGGAGGCAACCTCCTCACCGATGACTGGTCGGCCGCGGACTTCAACACCGATGCCGGTCGGAAGTCGCTGCAGTTCCTGGTGGACCTGTACCGGGTGGACAAGGTCATCCCGGACTCGGCGCTCGATGCCGAGATGGACGGGGTGGTGACCGCCATGCAGCAGGGCGTCACCGCGATGACCTTCACCTACGCTCCCTACTACCTCGACATGAACAACAAGGAGAAGAGCGAGTTCGCCGGCAACTTCGAGGTCGCCGCCGTGACTCCCTACTCGGAGAGTTCAGGGCTGACGACCGGTGCCGTCGAGATCTCCGGCTGGAGTTTCGCAATCAATGCCGACAGCCAGAACAAGGATCTGGCCTGGCAGTTCCTGAAGTTCGCCGGCAGCCCCGACGAGCAGCGTGTCCTGGCCCTCGAGGCCAGCAACACACCGACTGTCGAGTCGGTGTTCAGCGATCCGGACTTCGTTGCGATCTTCCCCTCCGCCGAGAGTCTGCTCGAAGCGGCACGCACCGCCCGGCAGCGCCCCGGCATCGCGACCTGGTCGAAGGTCGAGGACATCCTCATCCGAGAGTTGTCCGCCGCCGTCAATGGGGTCAAGACTCCGGATCAGGCGTTGGCCGACGCCGAGACCGCAGTGAACGGAGTCATCGGATAGCCGCCCAGGTGGGGTCCGAGGCTCAGGCCCCGGCGGGAATCCCCCATCCCGCCGGGGCATTGCCCACCCTGCCCATACCCACCTCGACGTTCAGAACCATCCCGACCGCCACCGGAACCGGCCGGGGAAAGTAGAGGTATCGAGAAGCATGAGCACGACATCCATCTCACGACGACGTGAGCGGAGCGCCAGGGCATTCCTGCTCCCGGCCGTCCTGGTGCTCGTCCTGGTAGTGCTTGTGCCGCTGGTCGCAAGCCTGGCCCTCAGCTTCACCGAGTGGCACTACCTCACTCAAGACTCGCCGACCTTCATCGGCCTGAAGAACTACATCGCGGTTCTCACCGACAGCGGTGACCTCGCGTCGATAGCGATCACCCTGCGTTTCGTGCTCATCTCGGTCACCCTCGAGGTCACGCTCGGCTTCACCATCGCCCTGCTGCTGGATGCCAAGCTCCGGGGCCGTGGCGTCTTCCGGCTGTTCACATTGCTGCCCTTCATGATCTCCGAGGTGGTCGTGGCCCTGATGTGGCGCTACATGTACCAGACCGACAACGGCGTGCTGAACTACCTGCTCACCCTGGTCGGGCTCGAGCCCCGGGTCTGGATCGACGCGGAGAACGCGTTCACCTCGATCATCATCATGGAGGTCTGGCAGCACACGCCGTTCGCGATCCTGGTGTTCATGGCAGCCCTCGCGGGCGTCCCGGAGTCGCTGGTCGAGGCAGCGAAGATCGACGGTGCCGGCCACCTCCGCCGACTCTGGCACGTGGTCATTCCCGCGATCCGGCCCCAGATCTTCGTCGTGATCACCTTCCGGGTCATGTTCACCCTGCGCGTGTTCACTCAGCCCTACGTCCTCACCGGCGGCGGTCCGGCCGACCTCACCCGAGTCGCCGGCATCAACATCTTCCAGAAGGCCTTCCGCTACTACGACCTCGGGGCCGCCAACGCACTCTCCTGGGTGCTCATCGTCATCACCATCGTCATCGTCGCGGCACTCAACCTGGTGCGCGGCAGGACGGAGGACTAGCAGTGAGAAAGCTCCGCACCACCGCCACGACGGTCGGCCGCTACCTGCTGCTGACAGCGCTCGCGTTCGTGTTCTTCTTCCCGGTCCTGTGGTCGGTCCTCGGCAGCCTCAAGTCGGCGAAGGACATCATCGCCATCCCACCCAAGTTCATCTTCGAGCCGACGCTGGACAACTACCTGAACCTCGAGGTCAGCAGCATCCCGATTCTGGGCGCCTTCTTGAACTCGGTGATCATCAGCGTGACCAGCACGGCCATCGCGCTGGCCCTTTCCGCCCTGGCCGGCTACAGCCTCGGACGCCTGCGCCCCAGAGGTCGCAACACCATCACCACCGCGATCCTGGTGACGCGGATGATCCCGCCGATCGTGCTGATCATCCCGATCTTCCTCGTCTACAGCGCCACCGGGATGCTCGACACCCTGATCGGCCTCATCATCCCCTACACCGCGCTCAACATCCCGCTTGCCACCCTGTTGCTGATGAGCTTCTTCGAGGGGCTCCCCCGGGAACTCGACGAGGCGGCCGCGGTGGACGGCTGCGGTGTGTTCCGCACCTTCTGGAGCATCACGCTGCCGCTCACCGCGCCCGGCTTGGTCGCTGCCGCCATCTTCTCCTTCGCGCTGGCCTGGAACGACTTCATGCTCGCTCTGCCGCTGACCAGCCGTCGCGCCGTCCCGATGACCATCGTCGCCTCCATGGTCCGCACCGAGGAGGGCGTGCTGTGGGGCAAGCTCAACGTCATCGTCGTGATCATGATCATTCCCATGGCGATCCTCACCCTGATCGCCCAGCGACGCCTGGTCAGCGGACTCGTCGCCGGTTCGGTCAAGGAGTAGCCGGCCGTGAGGAAGGCCCGGTGGCTGATCGCGGGAACCGGGACGATCGCGCGCCGGATGGCCAGCGATCTCGCCGCTTCCGCCGGCGCCGCGCACGTCGCCACCCTCTCCCGCCGGGCCGACAGGGCGCGCGCCTTCAACCTCGAGCAGGCAACGTCGGCAGCCGCCTTCGACGACCTCGCCGAAGCCGTCCAGACGACCCAGCCCGACATCGCCTACATCGCCACCCCTCACACCGAGCACGCAGCGATCGCCCGACGGTTCATAGAGCAGGGTGTCGGCGTCCTGGTCGAGAAGCCGTTCACCTGCTCGCGACCGGAGACCGAGGCTCTCTTCGACGCCGCCGCCCGCGCCAGGGTGTACGCCTGCGAAGCGATGTGGACGCGCTTCAATCCCATTGTCAGGGCCCTCCGGGCCGCGATCGAGTCGGGCGAGCTGGGCGAGATCGTGGGGGTGCGCACCGCGCAAGGCTTCCGGATCCCCTTCGACCCGCGGCTGCGGGTGTGGAATCCGGCGCTCGGCGGTGGTGCCACCCTCGACCTCGGCGGCTACGGCGTCGCTCTGGTCGTGATGGCGGTGGGACGCCTGGATGTCGGCCGGGTGGTCTCCCGTTTCGCTCCCAACGGATTGGACGCGGCCGGCCTCGTCCACCTCGGCAACGGTGCGGCGAGCGCGACCCTGGAGTGGGCGCTCGACGAGGACATCGCCGGTGAGGCCACGATCGTCGGTACCGGAGGCAGAGCCGTACTGCGCGCCCCGTTCCAGCGCAGCACCCGGCTCGACCTCCACGCCACCCGGGGCGGGCGGAGCGTGGAGCGGCCGCTGCAAGGGCTCGGCTTCATACCGATGATCGAATCCGTCGGCGGCGACGTCCTGGCCGGGCGGCTGAGCAGTTCCGAGATGCCTCCGCGGGACTCGCTCGATGTCGCCGGCATCCTCGACGAGATCCTGCGGATCCTGGCCGGGCAGCGTCGCTGACCGGCGGTCACCCACCGAACGGTTCACCACCCACGGACGAGATCCTCGCGGGGACGCCGGGTCTCAGTCGCGGTGGTAGAGGTCGCGGGTGTAGATCTTGGCGGGGACGTCGGCGAGGGTGTCGTGGTGGCGGTTGGTGACGATGACGTCGGAGCGGGTTTTGAACTCGTCGAGGTCGCGGACGACTTCGGAGTGGAAGAACTGGTCGTCGTCGAGGGTTGGTTCGTAGACGATGACGTCGACGCCTTTGGCCTTGATGCGTTTCATGATGCCTTGGATGGAGGAGGCGCGGAAGTTGTCGGAGCCTTCTTTCATGACCAGGCGGTAGATGCCGACGACCCTGGGGTTGCGGCGCAGGATGTCGGTGGCGATGAAGTCCTTGCGGGTCGTGTTGGCGTCGACCACGGCAGCGATCAGGTTCTGCGGGACGGTTTGGTAGTTGGCCAGCAGTTGTTTGGTGTCCTTGGGCAGGCAGTAGCCGCCGTAGCCGAAGGAGGGGTTGTTGTAGTGGC
>CAYSZZ010000007.1:91858-138414 GCA_964435735.1 uncultured Propionibacteriaceae bacterium | reverse complement strand
GTGTCCTTGGGCAGGCAGTAGCCGCCGTAGCCGAAGGAGGGGTTGTTGTAGTGGCTGCCGATGCGGGGGTCGAGGCCGACGCCTTCGATGATCTGGCGGGTGTTGAGGCCGTGGGTGGCGGCGTAGGTGTCGAGTTCGTTGAAGTAGGCCACCCGGAGTGCCAGGTAGGTGTTGGCGAACAGTTTGATGGCTTCGGCTTCGGTGGGGTCGGTGAGCAGGATCGGGACGTCGTCGTCCAGGGCGGCGTCGGCGAGCAGGCGGGCGAAGGCCTGCCCGGGTTCGGCGGTGTTGCCGACCACGATGCGGGAGGGGTGCAGGTTGTCGTGCAGGGCGTGGCCTTCGCGCAGGAACTCCGGGGAGAACAGGATCGTCAGCCTGGGGTGTTGCTCGCTGAGGCGCCGGGTGTAGCCGACCGGGACGGTCGACTTGATGACCACGGTGGAGTTCGGGGTGTGCGCGGCGATCCAGGCGATGACGGCCTCGACGCTGCCGGTGTCGAAGTAGTTGGCCTGGGGGTCGTAGTCGGTGGGGGTGGCGATCACGATGAAGTCGGCGCCGGCCGCCGGAGCGGGATCGGTCGACGCGGTCAATCGGAGCGCGGGGTCGGCCAGGTAGGTGTCGATGTCGGGATCGCTGATCGGCGAACGGCGGTCGTTGACCAGCGCGACCCGATCGGCGTCCACATCGACGGCCACCACCTCATGGTGACGAGCCAGCAGGACCGCCGAGGCCATACCGACATACCCCAACCCGAACAACGCGATCTTCACCAGGTCTCCTCAGGGCCGTTCCGCGGGCACCGTCCGCACGCTCGCCATCTTCCCATAGCCGCTCGGTGGGTCGGGACGCGGTCTGGCCCGGGCGGCGTTGTCCGTATCCCTGCGCGCCGGCCTCACCGACGGCCGGGATCGAGGGCTTCGCGGGTCACGCTGTCGCCACCGCGGACCATGGTGAGCAGATTGCGCGGCGCGTTCCACACCGCCCGGGCGAGCCGGGCGACGCGCGCCCGGAACAGAGCCGGGTTCCCTTCGGGAATCTGCCTGGAACTGCGCATCATGGCCTCGGGTGGCCACAATGCGGTGCCGAGCCGGGTCACGACCTGGCGCGGCCCACCACCGCGGAGGTAGCGCAGCCAGACGCGGGTGCCGGGAATGCGCCCGTCCAGCTTGCGCCGCCACTCGGCCAGGTCGCCGGCCGGCACGGTCTCGGCAGTGGGGTCGATCGGGACGCCCAGGCGCGGCCAGACGGCGTCGAGGGACTGGACGCAGCCGGTCGCCACGGCCAGCCTGGCCAGATCCTGTCGCTGTTGCCGGGTCCAGGTCGGGGTGAGATCGAGCAGGTGGCGCAGTTCGTCGGTGTGTCGGGGGTTGTCGGGAGTGCTGCGAACCGAGTGCAGGGCCATGACGGCCACGCTGCCGGCCCAGTCGGTCATCGGCACCCGCCGACCGGCGACCGGGAGCAGTTGGCGGCGCTCCCAGAGCGCGTCGAACACCTGCTCGGGTGGCGCCAGGAAGCCGGGGAAGCGGTGGTGGGCGTCGATGTCGCAGGGCCACCGGTCGTGGATGTAGGTGACCGAGTGGTGGGGGGCCGGGAAGTCGGTGAACTCGCCCATGCGGATCCACCACCCGCACGCTTGTAGTTGTTCGACGAAGGCGGGGAAGCCGGCGGGTTCGACGAGGACGTCCACATCGGCCGGGACGCGGGCCGGCCGCAGACCGTGTGCGGCAGGGACCAGGCCCTTGATGGCGAGCAGGCGGGCACCGACCTGCTCGGCCGCTCGCGCTGTGAGGACGTAGGCCAGCTCGATCGCCTCGAGTTTCAGCAGCGCGCCGCCGGTCCGATCAGAGTCGCTCGCCACCGGCGCTCCTCTCATCGCTGTCCCACGTCGCCAACCCCTGAACGGCTGAGCCTGCGGTAACGCTACCTCGTGGCCCCGGTGGTGCGGTGCGCTACGAACCGGCCGAGCGGTTGGCAGGTGGGTGGCGCGGGTAACGTCGGGTCATGAACACACTCGACAAGGCCGTCACCCTGCGTGAACTGCACCAGGCGGCGGAGATCCTTCGTGTCGTCAACATCTGGGACGCGGTGAGCGCCCGTGCCGTCGCCTCCCTGCCCGGCACTCGTGCGATCGCGACCGCGGGCCACTCGATCGCCGCCAGCCACGGCTACGCCGACGGCGAGCTCCCCCTCGATCTTGCCCTCGCCGCCATCGAGCGGATCGTGGCCAGCACTGAACTTCCGGTCACAGCCGACCTCGACGCCGGCTTCGGCGACCCGGGCGAGACCGTGCGCCGGGCGATCGGCGTCGGAGCGGTCGGCGCCAACGTTGAGGACCGGCTGGCGCCGCTTCCCGATGCGGTCGCTGCCGTCGAGGCCATCGTGGCCGCCGCCGAGAAGGAGGGGATCCCCTTCCAGCTCAACGCCCGCACCGATGCCTTCGTGCGTGGCGGCGACCGTCCGATCGAGGTGAACATCGAGGACGCCATCGCTCGCGGTCGCGCCTTCCTGGAGGCCGGTGCCGCTCTGGTCTTCGTACCCGGAGTGCTGGATCGCACGGTGACGCAGCGCCTCGTCGCGGGGCTGGGCGAGCGCAAGCTGAGCGTGATCGGCCTGCCGGGCGCGCTCCCGGCAGCCGAGTACGAGGCGCTGGGCGTCGCCCGGATCTCCTACGGACCGCTGACGCAGCGGCACGCGCTGCGAGCGCTCCGCGACCTGGCGACCGAGCTCTACGGCGACGGCGTGATCCCGGAGGACACCCCCGCGCTCAATTAGGCGGTCGGGGCGTGGCGTCCGGAAGACAGTGCGGGGAGCAGACGGTGGCCGCGTCCGCCCGGTTGCCGGACAGCAGCCGGAGTGGCGCCCGTCCCGGAGCGTGCGCGATGAACGCCAACGCGGTTCCGGAGGACGATGGGGATCAGCCGGTACAGGCGTCGGTGAGCGCCACCTCGGTGGGGTGAACCATGGGGGTGGTGCGGACATCGAGCGGGCCGTACTCCCCGGGTGGTCCGGTGAAGGTGACGCCCACGGTCACGGTGTCGCCGCCGAGAGGATTGACGGTCATGAAGGACGGCACCGGGCGCCCGAGATCGTGCATGTCCAGTGGACGCCAGTTCCACGCCTCACCGGTGCCGCGCTCACGGAACTCCTCGGTCACCTCGGTGCCGGGCGGTCCGTAGATGAACACCTGGGTGCGGAAGGTCTTGGTGGCCAGGTCGCCGCCGGTCACGTAGGGGGGCAGCTGCTGGGCCTGTTTCCTGGTCAGGTCGAGCCAGACGGTCACGAAGACGGTGTAGGTGACCGAGCCGTCGGCCTCGCAGGAAGAGCTGACCTCGGCTTCGGTGCGCAGGTAGTAGTCGATCTTCGAGCCGAGCGACGCGTCGCGGAAGAAGACGCCGATCGTGGTGGTGGGCAGGTTGGCGGTGGGCAGAATGCCGGACAGCCGCCAGGGGGTGATCATCTCCTGGATCTCGGGGTTCGCACTCCAGAACATCAGGCTGCCGGCGTCGATGCTCTCGCTGATCGCCGTCCAGAGTTCAGAGGGGTCGAAGTCGCCGCCGACCAGGCTGTCCATGACGGCCAGGGCCACCTGCTTGAAGATCTCGTCAGCCTCGCCGGTCGCACTGGACGGGTCGTAGAGGGCGTAGGCCTCACTCAGCAGGAAGGAGACCACGTTCTCGCTGTTGAGCTCCCGGCCGTCCACTGTCACCGGGCCGGTCGCGCGCATGATGCGGGACAGCGCAAGAGGATCGACCGAGATCGCACCGTCCACCGGTTCTGGGTCGATGTCGCGGTTCCACAGCGCGGTGATCGTCTTGGCGGCCGTTGGCCAGTCGGGTCTTCCGACGGCAGTGTTGACGTTGTTGATCAGGTACTCGTTGTAGAGATCGAGAGCGCTCTGGTCGATCTCGACATCGGCCGGAACCCCCCACTGGTACTGCTGGCTGTCGGCCTGCTTGACGATCTTCATGCTTCCGTCGGAGAACCGGATCAGGCTCTGCGAGGCGGCGCTGCCGCCGAGTGCCAACGTCTCGGCGTTGCTCTGCGCGACCAGCAGGTAGTTGCGCTCGCCCTCCGCGCCGAGCATCTCGGGCACGATCTGGAGCACCGGATCGACCGCGGCCATGACCTCGGCCACCTGCTCGATCGGAGCGCGGAGTTGGGGCACCAGGCTGTCGCTCCCGCGGACCTGCTGCAGTTCCGCGTTGAGTTCATGGACTCCCGGCGCTGACTTCTGCAACACCGGCAGCAGCCGGACGAGCATCGGATCGTCGGTCTTGACCTGCAGCGCCTCCAGAGCGGGGACCCCGAGCCCACCGGCCAGGGCATCGAGCGTCTCGGCGGCCAGTCGCGCGGCACGGAGGTTGTCCCCCACCCAGGGCAACTGCTCGGCGACACCCCACACCGGGTCGTGCGCCGCCTGGGCGGCTCGCCCGCCGTGGTCGGCCAGCGTCGCCAGACCCTGCTTCATGTCCCCGTCGCGCAGCTCATCGATGGCACCCTGCGCGGCGGTCAACTCGTCCCGGACGGTGAGCACCTTGCTGCCGAGCCAGGCCCCCGTCCCCGCCAGTGCGACCAGCACCAGTGCGATCGCTGCGACCACCCACGGCCACCGGCGGCGACGTTTGACGTCGGCCGCGCGACGCGGCGCCTCCGAATCGGCGGGCACTTCCTCGTCGGGCGGGCTGAACTCAGGCTCGACCGGGGGCATGCGCCCATGCTACCGACAGCCTCAACCACGCGCCCGGCTACTCGGTTGGGGCAGCTCCTCGCGCGCACAATCCGGGTGATTGTGGCCGGGCGCGTGGACAGTGCACGCAGGCGGGGTGGATTGCCCGGTTTCTGCCGGCGGCGGAGGTCTGGCTGAGGCAGGTGGCTACCATGACGGGCATGAAGGGTGCGGCACGTCTCCCCGGGCCGTGGGCAAGGCTCGCCGCCCGGTTCGGCCACCGCGCCCAGGCGCCGCCGGCCACCGGCTTACGATGGGCGATCGACACCGCGGCGACTCCGGGACGGTGGGGTGACCTGTGGGGCGACACCTACTTCGCGATCTCGCTGGCACGGGCGCTGCGCCGGCTCGGGCAGACCGTCAGCATCGACCGCCGCGACACCCGGGATCGCGAAAGCCGTAGCCAAGACGATGTCGTGGTGACCTTGCGGGGGCTGGAACGGGTCGATCCGCGCCCTGGTCCGCTGCACCTGCTGTGGGTGATCTCCCATCCCGACGAGGTGAGCCCGCAGGAGGCCGCTTCGTATGACGCTGCGTTCGCCGCCTCGCCGGGTTGGGCGGCGGCGCGCGCCGCCGAGTGGGGGATCGAGGTGACCCCGCTGTTGCAGTGCACCGATCCGGAGTACTTCCATCCGGGACGGACCCTGCCGGAGGCCCCCTCGGGGGTGCTCTTCGTCGGCAACGACCGGCGGGGGCCGCAACGTCCGGTGGTGGAATGGGCGGCCGCTGCCGGAGCGGACCCACAGCTCTACGGCACGGGCTGGGAGAACACCGGACTCGCCCCTCATCTCGTCGCCACCAGCGTGCCCAATGACGACCTCGGCGCCTACTACGCCGTCGCCCGCGTGGTGCTGAACGACCACCTGGCGGGGATGCGCCGGCAGGGCTTCCTCGCGAACCGGCTCTTCGATGCCGTCGCCTGCGGCGCCCGGGTGCTCAGCGATCCGATCGAGGGACTCGACCTCTTCGAGGGCTGCGTGGTGGCCTGCGACTCCGCCGAGTCGGCCCGGGTGGCGTTGACCGCCGATCCCGATCAGGTCTGGCCACCTCGTGCCCATCGCCTGGCCGTGGCCGAGCGCATCCGCGTCGAACACTCCTTCGACCGTCGCGCCGAGGTACTGCTCGCACGGGCCCTCGAGTTGCGCTGAGTCCGGGCGCGACCCATGAGACGTGCGCTCGACGGGACCTCAGGGACCGGTGTCCACCGGGGCTCAGCCGATGTTGGTGGCAGCCGGGATGGCGACGTCCGACCCCACGAGCGTCTGGTTGAACTGGATCACCCGGCCTGACGAGCGGGTTGGGGTGCCGGTGACCCTGTGGGCGCGGGATGGCTCGCGGGGTGGAGCGGGCCGCCATCGTCACAGGAGCGATTGATCAGGGCTGGGGTGCGAGGGTCTGCGCGAGGGCTTGGAGTCCGCCGGGGACGAGGCTGTAGTAGGCCCACTTGCCGCGTTGCTCCCGGGCGATCAGGCCGGCTTCGGTGAGGATCTTCAGATGGTGGGAGACCGTCGGCTGGCTGAGCCCGATCGGCTCGATCAGATCGCAGACGCAGGCCTCCTGCCCGGGTTGGGCGGCGATGATCGAGACGAGCCGGACGCGGGTCGGATCGCCGAGGGCGCGGAATGCTTTCGCCGTCCGCTCGGCTTCGTCCGCATCGAGGGCGCCGGCGGTGACCGGTGGGCAACACATGGTGCCGGGTTCGATGACGTCGAGGGTCTTCACGAGATTCGATTGTGCCATACGTATTGAAGTACGTCGATACGTATGGCAGGATGACGTATCGAGATTCTTCGATAGGAGTTGTGATGGGTGATCAGGAGCTCGTCGACCGGGTCCGCGAGCGGTACGCGGATGCGGCGCTGACGTCGCGGCAGGCCGGCCGGGTGGCGCTGGAGGTGCTGGACGAGAAGGATGCCGCCGGCGGCGCCTGCTGCGGGAGCAGGGCGACGTCGTCGGAGGTGTTCGGTTCGAAGCTGTACAGCAGCTTGGAAACCTCCGAGTTGCCGGTCGCGGCGGTCGCGGCGAGCCTGGGCTGTGGGAACCCGACGGCGGTAGCGGAGTTGAAGCCGGGCGAGCGCGTCCTCGACCTGGGTTCGGGTGGCGGGATCGACGTGCTGCTGTCGGCGAAGCGGGTGGGTCCGACCGGGTTCGCGTACGGGCTCGACATGACCGATGAGATGCTGGCGCTGGCCGAGGAGAACAAGGCGGCGGCCGGAGCCACGAACGTGGAGTTCCTGAAGGGACGGATCGAAGATGTGCCGCTGCCCGACGGCTCGGTGGACGTGGTGATCTCGAACTGTGTGATCAACCTGTCGGTCGACAAGCCGAGAGTGATCGCCGAGATGTTCCGTGTTCTGGCCCCGGGCGGACGGATCGGGATCTCCGATGTCGTCGCCGAGGATCACCTCACCCCCGAAGAGCGGGCCGAGCGCGGTTCCTGGGTCGGCTGTGTCGCCGGGGCGTTGAGCCGCGGCGAGTACCTGGAGGGTTTGGCGGCGGCCGGGTTTGTGGATGCCGAGGTGAGCTTCACCAACGAGGCCACCACCGGGATGCACTCCTCGATCATCCGCGCCACGAAGCCCGCCTAACCCGTTCCCAACGCGTACGAACAGCGCCACGGGTCTTCCAGCCATCACGATTCTCGTTTTCAGGGGATCGGGTGGGTGGGGCTGTCCCGGACGCTGAGGACGGCGCGGTCGGCCTCGGTCTCCAGGCGCACGACGCGGTCCGCCCACTCGACCTGTTCGGAGGGGGCGCCGTCCGGGCGCCGTACCCAGCGCTGGGCGGTGCCCGCCGCGGTCACGAAGCCGAGCCGCAGCAGGTACCGGCCCGGGGCGAGGTCGGCTGGGAGCAGCAGCCGGCCGGTGTGCTCGCGTCCCTCCTCGTCGTCCGGGGTCACGGCGACCGGCGCCAGGACGGCGGGCCGGTCGTCGGCCAGGAACCGCAAGACGATCTGGTCCAGGGCGCGGTCCAGCCGCCGGGCACCGCGGATCCGCAGCCGCAGCCGCGCCCGGATCCCCTCCTCGGTGGGCGTCAGTTCGTCCAGCCAGGCGCGGGTGTTCCCGGTCCGCAGTAGATCCTGGTGGGCCGGGTCCGTGGTCGGCAAGTCGAGGTACAGCGCTCCGTCGCGGGCGGTCAGCCGCAGGTCGTCCAGGCGCCGGTAGCCGTCCAGATCGTCCTCGAGCATGGCGACGTAGCCCACCCGCTGGGCGGCGTCGGTGGTGGCCTGCTCGATCACCGTGGGCGGGATCGGCCGGATCACCCGCCGGGCGCGGGCGAAGAAGCCGGGCAGCTCGTCAGCCGCCAGCCGGCCGGGCGCGCGGCTGGCGAAGCCCTGGAAGCTGCGGACGATGAACGCCTCCAGCAACGGACGGCGGCCACGGCGGATCCCCGGCAGCATGGCCGCCAGCTCCTCGATCACGCGCAGATGGTCGTGGTAGTTCGCCAGCCTGGTGAAGTGGCTGTCCATCACCGAGCCGCCTTCGGCGCGCTTGCGGTAGCGGTGCACCACATCGCCCACCAGCACGAACGCCGGCGCGCGCAGCATGGCCGGGACGTTCACCACCGTGTCCTGATGGTGGATCCCCTCCGCGAACCGCAGGCCGGAGCCGCGCAGCCAGCTGGTCCGGTACAGCTTGTTGCAGGTCCGTGCGTCGTGGACCAGCAGCGGCACCTCCTCGATCCGCACCCGACGGCTGGTGCCGGGGCTGAAGTAGGGAGTCCACAGCCAGTTGCGCGAGCTGGGGAACTGCTCGGTCCGGCCGACCGCGAGGTCGAGCCGCTCCCGCTCCAGACCTCCGGCGAGCAGTTCGACCGCGCGAGGGGTGAGTTGGTCGTCGCCGTCCAGGAACAGGACGAACTCGGTGGTGACGCGATCCAGCCCGGCATTGCGGGCCGCCCCCGCCCCCGGCCCGCGGTTGGGCTGGTGCAGCACCTCGACCCGCGGATGCGCGGCGGCATAGGCGTCCGCCACCGCACCGGTGTCATCGGTCGACCCGTCGTCCACCACGAGCACCCGGCAGCGCGGCCACCAGGTCTGGGCCAGGACCGATTCCAGGCAGGGCGCCAGATAGCGTCCGACATCGCAGGCCGGGACGACCACGGTGATTCCCGGCTCCAGCGATGAGTGTCGCGGCCACCGCATCTCAACTGCTCCGGGTGACCCGGCGGACCACGTCCTTCACGGCGCGCAGGGCGCGGTCCGCCTGGCGCTGCGGACCGGTCGGGGAGGGCAGCGACGGCGGGCCGCCGTGCGGGCTCGGGGTGGCGGCCAGTTGATGGGAGGCCCGGGCCTCGCCCAGCAGGGCCGTGAGCACCTGGGCGTCAGGATCGTGGGGGTAGAGCGCGCCCAGGCCTGCGATCAGGTCGGGATCGAGCCGGACGGCGGCAGCGCGGGCGTGCTGGAACACACGATGGATGACGGCGGCGATCTGGGTGGCCACCCCGGGTTCGAACTGCTCGTGGCGCACCAGCCGCAGCATCTCGACCGCGCACACGAAGTAGCCACGGGCGCGGATCGCGCGGACGCTGGCGCTCATCGTGGAGCCGGGACGCAGCCGCCGTCCGTACAGCGGAGCGGGCAGATGGGCGGCCCGCTCGGCGGCCAGCAGCGCCGCGAAGGTGAAGAGGTTGTCCTCATGCTTGATGCCGGGGTGGAACTCCAACCCGTGTTCGCCGAGCAACTCCCGACGCACCAGGTAGAGGCAGGCGCTGGCCCGGTAGTGCCCATTGGTCTTGAGGTGGCTGAGCAGGCCGGGACCGGTGGTCGGCTCGCGATAGCTCCCCGGACGCCGGTAGTAGGCGTGGAGGCGCTGCCACAGCTCGTCGCTCACCCCCGGCTCGCGGACGGTCTCCGCGTCGAACATCAGCAGGTCGAGGTCGTGGTCGTCCGCGTAGCCCACCAACTCCGCCAGCGAGGCAGCTTCGGGTGACGATCCTGGACCGCCGGGGACGGTCGCCGGCTGCCAGTAGTCGTCGCTGTCGAGGAAGCAGACGTACCTGCCGGCGGCGTGGGCGAGCGCGGCGTTGCGGCCTACCGACTGCCCGGCGTGCTCCTGGTGCAGCACCAGCAGTCGTGCGTCCTCCTGCGCGAGCCGGGTCAGCAGAGTGCGGCTGCCGTCCGTCGAGCCGTCGTCAACGCAGATCACCTGCAGTTCGACCCCGGCCTGCTCCCGGGTGCTCGCCAGGCACTCCTGCAGGTAGCGCTCGGTGTTGAACACCGGGACGATCACGGTGACATCGGGTGCGGAGACGGACGGGAGGTCGCCGCCGGCGCGGGGACCAGCGGCTGGTTGGTGGGGTTGTGCCACCTCGACATTCCCGCGCAGGCGGGTAGCACCGTCCTCTCTGGGAGCGCCCGGCCGCGGCGGCGCGCCCAGGCCGAGCAGCACCGAACGGGTCTCCGCCTTGGCGCGATCGGCCTGACGGGTGGCGGCGGCCAGGCGGTCGAACAGCAGTTCGGTGGTGGAACGACGCATGATGGCGTTCACCTGGCGGGTGTATTCCCGCCGCAGGAAGAACTCCGCCGGGCGTCCGGTCACCCCGAACCCTGGGAACACCTGATCCCGCAGGGCCCGGTGCAGGGTGCTGAACACCTCGACCGTGCCGGCGCGCCGCAAGGCGGTGAGAGCGAGTTCCACCGTCAGGTTGGCCAGCGCCCGCTCGAGATCGGGCCAGCGTCCGAGCCGCTTGAACCCGTTGCGGATCTCGTGGAGCGCGTCGACGAACTCCAGCGGCGCCTCGTCGCGAGTGGCCTGCAGACTGGTCTCGTCCCCGACGCGGTAATCGATGGCGTAGCTGTCGAGGTAGCTGAGCCGCTGGGCCTGCGCCAGCGCCAGCGAGAGGAAGCAGACGTCCTCGGCGCGCCGCAGGGAGGGGAACCGCGACCCGGTCGCGCGGAGGAAGCCGGTCCGGTAGAGCTTGTTCCAGGGTGCGGGGTTGACCGCGATCAGCAGCGCATCGCCGAGTTCCGCGGGGGAGACCGGCAGGTGGGACGGGAAGTACTCCAGCCGGACGCCCCATTCCACCGGTACCGCCTGACCGGTGCGGACGTCCGCCACCCGGAACTTCGTCACGACGATGTCGGCCCGGTCGGCCAGGGCCCGGGCGTACAGCTCCTGCAGCAGCGTGGGACCGAACCGGTCGTCGGCATCCCAGAACGTCAGGTAGTCGCCGGTGGCGACCTCGAGGCCGGCGTTGCGGGCATCGCCCGCGCTGCCGGTCGCCGGGCCGCGCACCGTCCGTACCCGTG
Source organism: uncultured Propionibacteriaceae bacterium (assembly GCA_964435735.1). Lineage (GTDB taxonomy): Bacteria > Actinomycetota > Actinomycetes > Propionibacteriales > Propionibacteriaceae > Propionicimonas. The sequence goes on along the minus strand of CAYSZZ010000007.1, from coordinate 127,438 downwards.
GATCCCGCGCGGTGAATCCGGCGATGATCTCAGGCGTGGAGTCGGTCGAGCCGTCGTCCACCACGATGATCTCGAGATCGGTCAGGGTCTGTGCCGCGGTGGACTCCAGCGCTTCCCGCAATCGCCGCTCACCGTCCCGCACCGCGACGATGACCGAGACCAGTGGCATGGCATCCCCTCAGCGTGGGCGGGCGGGCTCTGTGGTGCAGCCTAGCGGCAGCGGCAGCCCGGTTGCGGCGAGAGGTTTTGGCCCGCCGGCTGTACGGATGAGTATCAACGGCTCCGCCGGCGGGAGGATGCCGATTAAGCTTCGACCATCCATGCCGATCCTTCTGGGGGAAACATGCGCCGGATCCGGAGCATCATCGTCGCCGTCGTCGGCCTGCTGCTGGCGACGACCACCCTGGTGGCGCCGACGGTGCCGGCCCAGGCCGCGACCGCGAGCGGCACCATCAAGGCAGTGCCCGGCCAGCGCGTCACTGCGCAGTTCAAGGACACCAAGCTCGACAAGAAGCGCACCGTGACGCTCTACAGCCGGGCCACCAAGACGAGCAAGTGGGTGAAGGCCGAGACCGCGAAGATGACCGCGAAGGGCGCGGTCATCTTCAGCACCGTAGCGGCCGGGGAGTACTACGCCGTCGCCAACACGTTCAAGTACACCTCGAAGAAGAAGAAGGTGACCGCGGCGGCGGTGAAGACCCCCGAGGCCGGCGTGACCGCGTCGTGGGCCGAGGAGTTCACCGGCACGAAGCTGAGCAGCGGGTGGGACCCCAACCTGGATGTCGGCTACCGGGCCGGCGGCCGGCGCTGCTCCAGCCCGGTCGCAGGCAACATCAGCCTGAAGGGCGGCCTGGCCACGCTCAAGGTCACCAAGGCGAGCGCCGCCGACGCAAAGAAGGTCAACGCCGAGGTGAAGGCCGAGCAGAAGAAGGCGCTGGGCAAGAAGTTCACTGACTCCGAGGCGAAGGTCGCCAAGGCGCAGGCCGGCGTGACTGCCGCCAAGAAGCTGCCGGCCAAGACCAGCGCTCAGAAGAAGGCGCGGACCGCCGCCATCAAGAAGGCCGAAAAGACGCTGAAGTCGGCCAAAGCCGCCCACAAGAAGCTCACCGATCAGGTCGTCGGCTGCCCCTACGGGGTCTATCGCAACGTGCTGCTCACCAGCAGCAAGAAGATCTCCGCGGGCACCGTGGTCGCCCGGGTGAAGTTCTCAGCGATCCAGGGTGCCCACGGCGGCGTGTGGTTGTACGGTCCGGGCGGCCAGGAGATCGACATGATCGAGAGCTACGGATTCGGCCGGGGCATCAGCAGCAACGTGCATCGGGTCAAGAGCGGCCAGGTCATCAAGGAACTGGCCAGTGACACCGGCTACGTCGCCGCCAAGACGGTGGCGAAGAAGGCCTGGTGGTCGAAGTGGCACACGGTCGCGGTCAAGTTCGACTCCAAGTCGGTCACCTTCTACGTCGACGGGGTCAAGACCCGCACCGCGACCCCGGGCATGACGGGCGACTATTCGGTGATGATGAGCCTGTTGAGCTCGGACTGGGAGACCTACCGGATCAAGAAGCCGCACGCCCGCCCCGGCTCCGGCGTGAAGAAGTCCGCCCTGAAGAAGTCGAAGTCCCTGCCCACCATGCAGGTCGACTGGATCCGCACCTGGGGGAGCTAGGACGCGGCCGCGTGCGCTCCCGGTGGACGCTGGCCGGCGCGGCCCTGGCGGTGGTGCTGGCCGGATGCAGCGCGGTCCCCGACCAGGGCGATCCGACGGTCGCCACCACGCCGAGCCCGCTGCCGGCGACAACCACTGCCTCGCCCCCGACCCCCGCGGCGTCCCCAACCGCGGCACCCGAGCCTGAGCCCGAGCCCGAGTGGATCCCGCCCGACCCGGAGGACTGGAAGCTCGTGCACGACGCCGGGTTCGACCAGCCCACGATGCCGAAACTGTGGGGCTACAGCCTCACCGGCATCTACGACGCCGGCGGCCGGTGGTGCTCGGCCCCGGTGAAGGCCAACGTCGGCTTCGGTGACTCGGTGGTGCGGCTCGCCACGTCCAGAGCGTCCAAGAAGGTCACCACCAAGGTGAACGCCACGGCCAGACGCAAACAGGCCAAGGCCGGCCAGAAGGTGATCGGCTGCCCCGAGGGCGTCTTCGACAATGCCATGATCACCACCGAGGGACGGTTCGGGCTGGCCACCGGCATGGTCGCCGCCCGGGTGAGGTTTCCCGCCGAACAGGGCGCCCACGCCGCGGTCTGGCTGTACGACCGGACCGGCCAGGAGATCGACATCTTCGAGTCCTACGGATACGGGCGCGGCGTCACCAATATCGTCCACCTGCGGGGCAGGAAGACCCCCGCCGCCGGCCCCGACGGCTACGTGGTACCCGAACTGGTCGCCGACCGCGCGTGGTGGGACCGGTGGCATGTCGTCGCGGTGGAGTGGACCAGTTCGAAGGTCGTCTTCAGCCTGGACGGCGAGGTGACCCGCACCCTGAAGGTGAAGGTGCCCAAGGGCGAGTACGCGCTGATGCTGAGCATGCTCAGTTCGGACTGGGAGACCTATCGGCTGACCAAGCCCCATCTGCGTCCCGGCGCGGGCGTCGACCCCGCCTCGATGGAGGTGCCGGAACTGCCGTTCGCCATGGAGGTGGACTGGGTGCGTGCCTGGAAGCGGCGCTAGCATCGCCGCGACCGAGCCGGCGGAGAGCCGGCGGGCTTGGGATTGGCCCTAGCATGGTGCCTGCAGCCGGGTCGGGCCGGCGAAGAACTGAGGAGTGACGCGATGGAGTCGGTGAGCCGACGGACACTCATGGTGGGTGCGATCGGGGCCGCGGGAGCGGCCGTGGCAGCGCCCCTGCTGGCCGGGTGCACGCCGGAGGCCTCGGCCGAGACGCCGACCGCCCCGGGTGCTGTTCCCCCGGCGACCTCCGCGGCCCCCGAGCCGACCCCGGAGCCGACGCCCACCGTGGATCCGCGTCCCCGTTGGCCGCTGACCGGCGCCCTGTTGGACGATCCGAGCCAGGCCGAGCGCGCCGTGGTCGCGGTGAAGGTTCCGGACAACAAGGGCGAACACCCGCAGGTGGGGATCAACGACGCCGACATCGTCTTCGTCGAACTGGATGGCTACCCGGCCGGCCTCTATCAGAGCGGGACCCGCCTCGTCCCGGTCTTCCATTCCACCTACGCCAAGGACGTCGGCCCGGTGCGCTCGATCCGTCCGGTCGACGTCGCACTGCTCTCCCCGATGGACGCGGTCGTCGGCAACACCGGTGCCGCCGGCTGGACGCTGCGCTACTTCAAGAAGAACGCCAAGGGCATGGACTTCACCAAGACCTACATGGCGACCAAGGGCACCGGCTCCTACTCCATCGACGGCAGCCGGGTGCGCACCATCAATGGCCAGAAGTACTACGACCGCGCGGTGCTGTGCCACCCCAAGCAACTGGCCAAGCAGAGCAAGATCAAGACCACCCCGCAGGTGCTCTACTTCCCCTTCGCCACCGGCGACGAGGTGCCCTCCACCGAGGTCTCCGGCGAGGCCGCGAAGTCGATCTCGGTGCCCTGGCAGAAGGGCGACTCCTACAACATGGGATACAGCTACAGCGAGAAGCAGGGCCGGTACCTGCGCTCGATGCCCTGGGGAAAGCACGTGCTGAAGGACGGCTCCCGGGTGACCGCCGACAACGTCCTGGTGATCCTGGCCAAGCAGCACTTCGCCCACCACGAGCCCTTCCACGACGTCACCGGCAAGAAGGGGACGTTCTACTACGCCAACGGCGGCAAATACGTCAAGGGAACCTGGAGCAAGAGCCAGGACGTCGACTCGCTGTTCGAGTTCACCCTGGACGACGGAACCCCGCTGAAGATGGCTCCCGGCCGCACCTTCGTGGAACTGCCCCACACCAAGTCGAAGATCACCATCAAGGCCTGAATCCCCTACCTCGTCCCGATGGAGCGACATGACTGAACCGGGCGCGGCCCAGCGCAAGCGGCTGCTGTTTCTGTTCTCCGACACCGGTGGCGGCCACCGATCCGCCACCGAGGCGATGATCGAGGCCCTCGATCTGGAGTTCCCCGGCCGATTCGACTCCTCGATGGTCGACTTCTTCCGGCAGTACTATCCGGTGCCGCTGAACAAGGCGCCGGAGATCTACCCCCCGATGTCACGGGTGCCGCAGGCCTGGGGACTCTCCTGGAAGGCGACCAACACCCGCGGCGGCAGCAACGTGATCAACGATCTCAGCTACCCCTACCTGCGCAGGGCCGCCAAACGGCTGGTGGCCGAGAACCCGGCCGACCTGATCGTCTCGGTGCATCCGCTGGTCAACAGTCACCTGACCAAGGCGATGCGCAAGTCACCGCGTCCCTTCATCACGGTGGTGACCGACATGGTCTCCACCCATGCGTTCTGGTTCGACCGCAGGGCCGACCTGGTCGTGGTGCCCACCGAGAAGGCCAAGGTGGTGGCCACCCGGTACGGCATCCCCGCGGGCAACCTGCGCGTGGTCGGACTGCCGGTGGCCGATCGGTTCCGCCGCCCGTTGCCGGACCGGGACGCCTGGCGCCGCCAGATGGGCTGGCGGACGGACCTGCCGGTGATCCTGGTGGTCGGTGGCGGGGACGGACTGGGCGGCGTGAAGCGAATCGCGAAGGCCCTCAACAAGGCCGACTTCGAGGCCACCGTGGTGGTGATCTGCGGACGCAACGAGGAACTGAAGCGCGACCTGGAGGCGGTCGAGTGGCGACTACCCGCGCACATCTACGGCTTCACCCGGGACATGCCCGACTTCATGCGCGCCGCCGACATCATGGTCACCAAGGCCGGCCCGGGCAGCATCAGCGAAGCCTTCATCTGCGGCCTGCCGCTGCTGCTCTACTCCCGCCTCCCTGGACAGGAGGACGGCAATGTCGACTACGTGGTGGAATCCGGCGCCGGGGTGTGGGCACCTCGCGTGCGGGACGCGCTCGCCGTCCTACGGCAGTGGGTGACCGACCCGGAGGCCCGGGAGCAGGCCGCGCAGGCGAGCGCACGGCTGGCCCGTCCGGACGCCTCCCGGCAGATCGCCCGGCTGATCGCCGAGCAGGTGGGCGTCCTGCCCTGAGCCGAGCTCGCAGGCCGTCGCTTCCGGCGTCCCACCGGGTAGCCCGCGCCTTGGCGCAGGAGGCTACCCTGGTTGATCGGAGTACCGATGGACGAGACCAGGCAGTTGACCCGTAGTGAGCGATGAACCCGAGACCAGCCCGGACGGCAAACCCGGCCGCGAACCGACCAAGCTGAGCTTCTCGCTGCCGCAACTGGTGGGCAGCGCGGCGGCAGCGATGACCGTCGCCTACATCGGTTCCTCACTGGGGACGGCGGGGACGATCTTCGGCGCCGCGCTGGCCAGCGTGCTGGGCGCGGTGGCGGGCACCGTCTACACCGCCGGGCTGGATCACACCGGGCGCCGGCTCGGCTCGGTCATGCAACGCGGCTGGAGCCGGATCAGGCGCGCCGATCCTGAGTTGGACGAGGTCGACGAAGCCGACGAGGGCGATGGGTCCCCGGTTCCGGAGCCCGGCGACCCGTCCGGCGGCGTCGAGCCACCGCACGACAAGGGACGCACCTGGCGTCGTGTGGCCCTGCGGGCACTGACCGCGGCCGCCGCCATCTTCGCGGTGTCGTTCGTGGCGATCACCGGCTGGGAACTCGTAACCGGGCAGGCTCTGGGCGGGGGCGAGGGAACCACCGTCGGGCAGGTCGTGCGACCCGAGCGCACCCCCACCGCCGAACCCGAGCCGACGCCGTCCGAATCCGCGACGCCGGAGACCCCGACCCCGGAGCCCACCCCGACGCCCACCACCCCGGAGCCCTCCGAATCCGAGAGCCCGGAGCCCGAGCCGTCGCCGACCCCCACCGAGACGGTCGAGCCCACTCCCACCCCGACGTCGGAACCCTCGGACGAGACCGAATCGACCCCGGTCGCGCAGCCGTAGCCCCGGTGAGGGCTGAGCAGTCCCGGTTCAGACGGCCGCGGACTCGCTGGCTTCGCGGCGGACGCGCTTGGCGATCCGCGACATGGTGGTCTCGGTGACGTTGAGGTAGGCCGCCAGGTCACGCTGGGTGAGCCGGGAAACCAGGTTGGGCCGGTCGCTCAGCAGGCTGCGATAGCGATCCTCAGGGGTGTCCCGGTTCCAGATCAGATCGGCCTGCTGAGTCATCGCGTAGATGGTGGTGATGGCCCCGGTGAGCACCGCCCAGGCGTGGTGGCGCTGCGCCAGCTGATCCGCGGCGCGGTAGTCCGCGCGCATCAGCACGGAAGGCTCCACGGCGCTGACGGTGTGCAGCGAGCGGCCCTCGACGGCCGGCCGAAGGTCCTCCGCCCTCGGATGCAACCCGCGTTCGTACAGCCGCAAAGCCGCCCGAGGGGAGACCGCGGTCATCGAAGCCAGGAAGTCGCCCTCTTCGGAGAAGAAGACCGTCGAGGTGTGCCCGGAGGGCGTGACGGCCTGCGCACGGGTCAGCCCGGTGTGCACTAGGTAGAGGTACGGATGCTCCTCGCCGGCACGAAACAGGGTCTCGCCGGGGGCGAGCCGGACCAGCCTGAGAGTGGCAGCAAACGCCTGCCAGTCCGGCAATCGAGCAGCGGCATAGGCCTCGAGCATGAGCTGCAGGCTGCGGCTGGCGTGGCCGAAGGTACCTTCGTTCGCCATTTCGTTTCTCCGGGGGGTGTGGATTGGAACCGTCAACCTGACAACCTAGCGTGCCTGAGCCTCTCGCGTGCGCGCTCTCCCACAGTCGTCCACTGCCGGAGGCGTCCCTTACAGGTTGCGCAGAATCATGAAGCCGAGCGCAGCGGCGCCGAGAACCCCCCACCACAGCACCGGCGAGCGCAGCGCCGGAGGCGGCCGCAGGGCCGGGCCACCGGCCACCTCGACCGTCCACGCGACCACGGCCAGCAGGCCGAGCCCGAGCAGCACCAGGACGAAGGGGTTGCTCTCCCAGGCCCCGGCGAGGTCGCCGACCAGCAGTCGGGAGCCCATGGTGGTGGCGCCGCAGAGCGGGCACAGTGTGCCGGTGAAGTGCCGCCAGATGCAGCCGATCCGCACTCCGGTCAGCAGCTTGACGGCGCTGAGCGTGAGTCCGGCCGCACCGAACCAGGCCGCCGCGCGGAGTGCACGGGCAGCCGAGAAGGGTACCGCATGGAGGCTGGAGGCCACACACCATTATCTGCCCCCTGCCCAACGAGCCCAACTGTGCCTAGGATTCAGCTAACTGAGTACCCCGGAAGGGAGACAACCTAAAATGTCCGACCAAACCTGGCCGCCGACACCGCCGGAGGACAAGGACGACGCCGCGGTCCCGCAGAGTCCCGCTGAACCTGCCACGCCTTCATACGCACCCGAACCTTCTGCCGACCAGCCGGGCGGGGGGTACGTGCCGCCGACCACGCCGGCGGCTCCCTCTCCGGTGGATCCGTACGGCCAGTCGCCTGCCGCAGGCTACGACACGCCGTACCCACAGCAGCCCGCCGATCCGTACGGCCAGCCGCCGTCCGCTCCGTACCAGGCTCCGGCCGACCCCTACGGTCAGCCGCCCGCCTACGGTCAGGCTCCGGCAGCCGATCCCTATGGACAGCCGCCCGCCGCTCCCTACGGTCAGCCGCCCGCCGATCCGTACGGCCAGCAGCCGCCCTACGGCCAGTCGCCGGCGGATCCCTACGGCCAGCCTCCCGGTCAGCCCACCGATCCGTACAACCAGCCGGGCTACGGGCAGCCGCCCGGCGCCTACCAGACCCCGCCCCCGGTGGGCTACCCGCCGGTGCCGGTCGCCGGCGGCGGCGCCCTGGTCGACTGGCCCAAGCGTGCGCTCGGCGGCCTGATCGACTACGTCGCACCGTCCATCATCATCAGTGTGCTGGCGAACCTGCTCTCCAACGTCAGCTCCACGGTGGGCGGGCTGGTGTCCTTCGTCCTGGGCATCGGCTGGTGGGTCTACCTGGGCTACAAGAGCGGCACCACCGGCGTCACCTTCGGACGCAGCGTCGCCAAGACCAAGCTGGTCTCGGAGGCGACCGGGCAGACGATCGGTGTCTCCAACGGCATCATTCGGCAGTTGGCCCACATCGTCGACTCGATCATCTGCTACATCGGCTGGCTCTTCCCGCTGTGGGACGCCAAGCGCCAGACCCTGGCCGACAAGATCATGAAGACCGTCGTGATCGACAACTCCGCCGACCCGAACGCCGGCAAGTACGACTGGAACATCCAGCAGCCGCCGCGCTGATCTAGCAGGAGGACGGCCCCGGGGATCTCCTCGGGGCCGTTTTTCGCGCGGTGACCAGCTGGGACACCGCGCGACCTCGCCGGCCTCCCACTGAACCGCGCGGAGCTGTGCGCAGTGGGAGCGGCTGCCGCAGCCCGGATGCGATGATGAGCGCCAGGAGGATCGCCATGAGAGCGCTGGTGAAGTCGGCGGCAGGGCCGGGCCTGGAGTTGACCGACCGCCCTGAGCCGGTGTGCGGACCGGGGCAGGTGAAGCTGCGGGTGCTGCGGGCCGGGCTCTGCGGCACCGATCTGCACCTGGAGTCGTGGGACGAGTGGGCGGCCGAGACCGTCCGTCCGCCGCTGGTGATCGGCCACGAGTTCTACGGCGAGGTCGTCGAGGTGAGCGCGGACGTCCAGGACATCGAGGTGGGGGCACGCGCCTCCGGCGAGGGCCATCTGGTCTGCGGGCGCTGCCGTAACTGCCGTGCCGGTCGCCGCCAGATGTGCATCCGCACGGTTGGGCTGGGGGTGAACACCGACGGCGCCTTCGCCGACTACGTGGTGCTCCCGGCGAGCAACGTCTGGCTGCAGCCGGACCTGATCGACCCCGACCTGGGCGCGATCTTCGACCCCCTCGGCAACGCCACCCACACCGCGCTGCAGTGGCCGCTGGTCGGCGAGGACGTGGTGATCACCGGCGCCGGCCCGATCGGCCTGATGGCCGTCGCGATCGCCCGCCATGCCGGGGCCCGCCACGTGGTGGTGACCGATCTCAGCGACGAGCGGCTGGCGCTGGCGCAGCGGCTGGGCGCCGATCGGGTGGTCAACGCCACCCGGGAGCGGCTGGCAGACGCTCAGCGCGATCTGGGGATGCGCGAGGGTTTCGATATCGGCCTGGAGATGTCCGGCTCGCCCGCGGCGGTCACCGACCTGCTGGCCAACCTCAACCACGGCGCCCGGGTCGCCCTGCTGGGGATCCCGAAGGAGCCCTACCCGATCGACTGGGGCCGGGTCATCACCCACATGGTGACGCTGAAGGGCATCTACGGCCGCGAGATGTTCGAGACCTGGTACCTGATGAACTCGATGCTCTCCACCTCGCCGGCGCTGGCCGACAGCATCCGTGCGGTGATCACCCACCGGTTCCCCGCCGAGCAGTGGCAACAGGCCTTCGCCGTCGCCCGCTCCGGCCACTGCGGCAAAGTGATCCTCGACTGGAGCTGAGCCTGCGCCCCTTCCCCCACCCCACCCCGTTCCCCTGGAGTCCGTTCGCCGGCCCTGTCGCCATCGACCGCTTCTCTTCGCGTCGAGCGCCACGCCCTGGGCACAAGCGCTCGACGTGAAGGGAAGCGGTCAGCGGGGAAAGGGGGGCGGGGGACGGGCATAGGCTGGCGGCATGTACTCCGACGCTGTCCGGGATGAGTTGGCTGATGCCCTGACGGGGATCCGGGAGGCGGGGTTGCTCAAGACCGAGCGCGAGCTCACCACCGGGCAGTCGGCCCGGATCGCCACCCCAGCGGGTCCGGCGCTCAACTTCTGCGCCAACAACTACCTCGGCCTGGCCGACCACCCGACGGTGATCGCTGCCGCGAAGGACGGGCTGGAGCGGTGGGGCTTCGGGATGGCGTCGGTCCGCTTCATCTGCGGCACCCAGAGCCAGCACCTGGAACTGGAACGCCGGTTGTCGGAGTTCCTCGGCACCGAGGCGACGATCCTGTATTCCTCCGCCTTCGACGCCAACGGCGGCCTCTTCGAAGTACTGCTGGACGAGCGGGACGCGGTGATCTCCGACGAACTCAACCATGCCTCGCTGATCGACGGCATCCGGCTCTGCAAGGCCGTCCGGTATCGCTATCGCAACGCGGACCTGGCCGATCTGGAAGCGCAACTGGTGGCGGCGTCCGGCGCCCGCCGGAAGCTGGTGGTCACCGACGGAGTGTTCTCGATGGACGGCTCGCTGGCCCCGCTCCCCGGGATCTGCGAACTCGCCGAGCGCCACGGCGCGCTGGTGGTGGTGGACGACTCCCACGCCGTCGGCTTCGTCGGCGAGCACGGTCGCGGCACCCCCGAGGCGCTGGGGGTGGCCGATCGGGTGGACGTCTACACCGGCACCCTCGGCAAGGCGCTGGGTGGAGCCTCCGGCGGCTACGTCAGCGGTCCGCGCGAGGTGATCGACCTGCTGCGGCAGCGTTCGCGTCCGTACCTGTTCTCCAACTCGCTGGCTCCGGCGGTGGTGGCGGGTTCGCTGGCCGCCCTCGACCTGATCGCCACCCAGGCGGAAGCCAGGACGCGGCTCCGGGCCAACACCACGCTCTTCCGCGCGTTGATGACCGATGCCGGGTTCGACCTGCTGCCCGGGGAGCACCCGATCACTCCGGTGATGTTCCTCGGGGAGGACGGCGCCCGGCGGGCTGCCGCGATCGCCGATCACATGCTCACCGAGTCCGGGGTCTATGTGATCGCCTTCTCCTACCCGGTGGTGCCGCGCGGCCGGGCGCGGATCCGCGTCCAACTCTCGGCGGCGCACACCGCGGACGACGTCCGGGCCTGCGTGGCGGCCTTCGAGGCCGCCCGGGCCGCTGTCGAAACCCATCGTCGGACTCCGTGACCCTGTGCTCCTGCCTCTCATCGAGGGCCAGCCTCAGGCGCCGACGGCCAGTCAACAGGGCTGGTCCTCGATAGCCAAGCCTGGCCCTCGGCGTCGGGCGGAGCAGGAGGAGCCGTCGTCGCATTGACGTGGCCGGACGGACTGGCTAGCCGCTGAGGCGGACCTCAACGGTCCGATCGGGGTTGCAACTCTCGCAGGCAAGACCTGAGCCTAACTTCGCGTTCCGCGAAGCGGGCTCGGGTCTTTTTTGTGTTTGCGGCCTCGCGAACGCAGGAATGGCTCAAGGAGGACCAGACATGGCAGCAGTCGACTACCGGTCATTGGCCGGGCAGATTCTTGAGAAGGTCGGGGGTGAAGCCAACGTCGCCTCGGTCGCGCACTGCGCCACCCGCCTTCGCTTCAAGCTCAAGGACAACGCGAAGGCAGACAAGGCCGCGGTCGAGAAGCTGACCGGCGTCATCACCGTCGTCGAGGCCGGCGGCCAGTTCCAGGTGGTGATCGGCAACGACGTCCCGGTCGTCTACGCGGAGATCGGTCAGCTCACCAAGCTGGCTGGCGACACTGCCGTGGTGGCCGACGAAGGCCCCAAGGGCAATCTGCTGAACCAGTTCATCGACCTGATCTCCAAGGTCATGTCGCCGATCCTGTGGCCGCTGGCCGGCGCCGGCCTGCTGAAGGCCTTCCTCGCGCTCGCGACGCAGCTGAACTGGCTGGATCCGGCCGGCCAGACCTACGCCATCCTGAACGCCGCCGGCGACGCGATCATCTACTTCCTGCCGATTTTCCTGGGCTACACCGCCGCGAAGCGGTTCGGTGCGAATCAGGTGACCGCGATGGCACTTGGCGCTGCGCTGGTCTACCCGTCCATCGTCGCGCTCAACGACGGCTCCCCGGTGCACTTCCTCGGCATCCCCGTCGCGGCGCCCGAGATCGCCGAGGGCGATCTGGAGCTGCTGGCGTCCGATCGTCCGGACTTCATCGCGTTCAACTACTACGCCACCCACACCGTCGCGCGTCCGGGTGAGGACGCCGGCGCCGCGCCGGGTGGCGACCAGCAGCTGGCCGCGGGGGAGAAGGGGGTCTACGCCGGTGCGCAGAACCCCTACCTGCCGAAGACCGAGTTCGGCTGGGAGATCGACCCGATCGGCTTCCGGAACACCTTCCGGGCGATCTGGGATCGCTACCACCTGCCGCTGCTGGTGACCGAGAACGGCCTGGGCGCCTTCGACAAGCTGGAGGCGGACGGTTCGGTGCACGACGGCTACCGGATCGACTACCTGCGCGATCACATCGCAGAGATCCAGCTGGCGGTCAGCGACGGGGTCGAGGTGCTCGGCTACTGCCCGTGGTCGGCGATCGACCTGGTGTCGACCCACCAGGGCGTCGCCAAGCGGTACGGGTTCATCTACGTGAACCGCGACGAGTTCGACCTGCTCGATCTCGCCCGCCACCGCAAGGACAGCTTCGGCTGGTACTCCAAGGTGATCGCCTCCAACGGAGCCGATCTCGCCTGACCTCAAGTACCTGGCCGGAGTTGGGGACGGTTCTTAACTCCGGCCAGGCCGGCGAAACCATGGCCGGAGTTGGGGACGGTTCCGACTCCGGCCATCCGTCCCACCTGCCCCATCGTGGCCGGAGTTAAGAACCGTCCCCAACTCCGGCCACGACAGGCATGATCCCCATAGACTGAAAGGGACCGAGGAGGCGCGCGTGAAGATCCTCAAGGTCTTCAACAACAACGTCGTCCTCGCACGCCATCCGCAGCGGGGGACCGTGGTGCTCACCGGGCGTGGGCTGGGATTCCAGCGCCAGGCCGGAGACTCGGCCGACGAGAGCAAGATCGTCCAGATGTTCGTCCCCGACCTCCAGCACGATGTCGAAGAGTTGCAGGCCTTCCTGACCGAGATCCCGCCGGAGCACCTGCAGCTGGCCAAGGAGATCCTCGACCTGGCCCACCGCGACCTCGGACTGAAGCTGAGCCAGCCTCAACTGATACCGCTGGCGGATCACATCAGCTTCGCGGTGAAGCGGGTGCGGCAGGGCATTCGGCTGGAGTCACCACTGCGGGCGGAGGTGACCCACCTCTACCCGGCCGAACTCCGGGTCGCGCTGGACGGCGTCCGGCTGGTGCGCGAGCGCACCAGCGTCCCGGTTCCCGACGACGAGGCGGTGCCGATCGCCCTGCACCTGGTGAACGCCGCCGCCTTCGCCACCGACGACCTCTCGCGCACCTTCGCCATGACGACGGTCTTCCACCAGGTCTTCGAGGTACTGGAATCGGCCTACGACTGCCGCTTCGACACCGACTCGGTCAACGCCGCGCGCTTCCTCACCCACCTGCGCTACTTCTTCGTCCGGGTGGACACCGACCGCCAGCTCGCGGAGAATCCGGTCAGCTTCGGCAAGGCGATCCGGGAGTCCTTCCCCGAGGCGCATCAGGCCGTCCAGAAGGTGCGCGCCCTGCTGGAGCTCCGCCTGAACACCGCGATCACCGCCGACGAGGAGACCTACCTCACCCTGCACATCGCCCGCCTCACCCACCACTGAGCCGGGACACCGGGACGGCTGCCGGTGTCTCACCTTGCCAAGGCCTAGACCGGGGCGCTCAACTGCAGCATCCGGACGGCGATCAGCACCACCGTGAGGCCCGCCACCCCCGCGATGCCGAGCCACTGGATGCGCGTCCGGTTCTGCCGGGGCGCGTAGGCGACGATCGCGGCAATGGCGGCGCCGCCGACCAGGCCCCCGAGGTGTCCCTGCCAGGAGATCGATCCGGGGCCGAAGAAGGTGTAGGCGACGTTCAGCCCCAGCCACATCAGGATCGACTGCGCGTTCCCCTTGACCTTGAGCACGAGCACCAGCAGCGCGCCGAGCAGCCCGAAGACGGCACCCGAGGCGCCCAGGGTGTTGCTGCTCGGATCGCTCAGCCACAGCACCGCTGCGGAGCCGGTCAGTGCCGAGACGAAGTAGAGCGCGAGGAAGCGCGCGCGCCCGATCACGCGCTCCAGCTGCGGGCCGAGGAACCACAGCGCCAGCATGTTGAAGCCCAGGTGCATCACGTCGAGGTGACTGAAGGCACTGGTCAGTAGCTGCCAGGGCGCCCCGTCGGCCACGCCGGGCATCCAGGTGGCCTGGCCGCTCAGCAGCATGCAGTCGGCCCAGGTGGCACCGGGGTAGAACTGGTTGGGGTTGCTGGAGACGACGCAGCTGCCGGCGGGGCTCAGCGCGAGCCGCCAGAACCACCAGCTGCCGTGGCCCCCGGTGACCGTGAACAACAGCCAGACCGCGACGTTCGTCGCCATCAGGACGATCGTGGTCAGAGCGGGGTTCTTCGACCGCTCGCCGCCGTAGGGCCCCTGGTTCTGCCGGGTCTGGCGCGTCCCGGCCGCGACGCATTCGGGGCACTGGAACCCGACCGCCGCCGGGATCATGCATTCCGGACAGATCGGACGCCCGCACCGCTGGCAGTTGATGTAGGTGACCCGTCCGGGGTGCCGATAGCACTGCGGAGCCGGTGCCTGTGGGGGGTAGAAGGAGGGCTGCTGAGCCATGCCGGCAACTGTACGCGAGCCACACATTCGACCGCGCCCAGGATGCACTGATCACCGTGCCGCACCGCTGGTTGAGACAGACGAGGAGCCAACACCGGCGACAGCCGGTGTTGGTGAACGAGTCTCGACGAGGTGCGCGTCAGCGGTCCTCGGAACAGACGAGGAGCCAACACCGGCGACAGCCGGTGTTGGTGAACGAGTCTCGACGAGGTGCGCGTCAGCGGTCCTCGGAACAGTCGAAACCCGTCTGCCACCGGCAGGTGGTCGATGGTCTCGACACGCTCGACCGACGATCATCAGCGCTTCCCGATGTCGACTCCGCGGCGCGACCGCCCTCCCTCCCGCAAGATGTGGCAGATGGTCCGAGTACGGTGAGTTTTCCACACCTTCTCGGAGGTGCGCGGCCGGCCCCGCGGGGCGAACGGCCGAGCGCCGATCTCACTCGCATCTCCTGGGGGACGGCGGCTTCCTATCATGGAGCCATGGCCAAGAGAGTCGCGCTGGTGTTGGGTTCCGGTGGCGCCAGGGGATACGCGCACATCGGTGCGATCGACGTGCTGAAGGAGCGCGGCTACCAGATCGCCGGTATCGCGGGCACCTCGATGGGCGCGGTGATCGGCGGGCTGGAGGCGGCCGGAAAACTCGAGGAGTACACCGAATGGGTGACCACCCTCGGCCCCCGCGACGTGTTGCGGCTGATGGACGCATCCCCCTTCGGCGCGGGCGCGATCAAACTGGAACGCGTGCTGGGCCGGATGACCGAGATCCTGGACGGCGCGCGGATCGAGGAGCTGCCGATCCCCTACACCGCGATCGCAACCGACCTGGGCGCCCGGCGCGAGGTCTGGTTCACCTCAGGACCGGTGGACGTCGCGATCCGTGCCTCGGTGGCGATCCCCGGCGCGATCACCCCGATCATGGTGAACGGCCGCCTGCTGGTGGACGGCGCGGTGCTCAATCCCGTCCCGGTGGACGCGGTCGCCGGGCTCGACGCCGACTTCACCATGGCGGTGTCGCTCTCGGGCTGGACGCCGCGCGACTTCAACGCCACCCCGACCAAGACCAGCTCCGAGGCCAGCCCGCCCGCGGAGTGGCTGGAGTACTTCCGGCGCAGCGCCGCCGGCATCTTCGAGAACGAATGGGTGGCGTCGGTGCTGGCCAGGTTCGGCGCCAAGCCGGGCGAGAAGGTGGAACCGCCGCCCGCCTTCGAGACCGCACCGGCCGGACTGGGCATCCCCGAGGTGGCCAACATGGCGATCGACACCATGGGCTCGCTGATCACCCGTTACCGGCTGGCGGCCCAGCCGCCCGACGTGCTGGTCACGATCCCGGGCAACTCCGCCAAGGCGATGGAGTTCCACCGCGCGCACGAGTTGATCGAGCTGGGACGCAGGCTCACCACCGAGGCACTGGACGCCGCCTTCGGCTCCTCCGACGACGACCCGGCCGAACTCACCACCGGCCACCTCGAGTAGCCGGAGCCGCGCCGATCCGCCGTGACGCCGGTGCGAGGGCCGCGAGCCTCGCCAACCACATGGGAGACACGCCCGTCGCGGAGCGCCCCTTCGCACTTGCCAAGCTCCCGAGCCGCAGTTGTTCTCAGCGCCTGCCGGGCCTGGTCGCGCATATCGGAGATATGACCTAGTCGGCGCCGGCCGGGTCCGGGGTCGGACGGGTCGGGACGCGGAGGGTGACCGATCCGGAATCGAGGTCCAGGGGCTGGGGGCCGGTGCCGCCCTTGTCCGCCTCGACGATCAGGATCTTCTCCAGGTCCTTCTGCTCGCGCTGGTGGCGCGCGCCGGGATTGAAGATCTCGAAGAAGTCCGTCATCCAGCCAGGCTACGCGCGCTGCAGCAGCGCGCCAAGCTCCGCTATCCGATGCACCGAGACACCCTCGCGCTGCTCGGTGGCCAGAGTGTGATCCTCCGAGACGATCAGCAGTGGCGCCTGCCCCGGATCCCTGGTGTGCGCGGTGACGGTCAGCCCTCGGGTCGCCTTCTCGTAGGGCAGCTCATTGGCCAGCCGGCCCTCGATCGGTGCGATGGCGGCGCGGTTGGGGTTGGTCCACCACCGGGCGACCTGCTCCATCGAGTGCTGATCCAGCTCCACCCACACCGACCAGACGAAGACCGGCGGAGGCCCGTCGACCACCGGAAGCTGCAGATGGCCGCGGAGGAAGTGCCGGATCCGGCCGTCGTCGGTGAGGATGCAGATGTCGGGGGTCAGCTCGGATTCCAGCCGCTCTCCCTTGGAGATCGCCAGCCAGGCGTCGGGCGCGCTGGGGCCCATGACGGGTGCGACGCGACGGTGAACTCGGTGGCACTCGGGGCAGAGCGCTGGGCTGCGCTTCCCGACGGGGATCATGGCCCCATTCTTGCCGAGCGCCCGGATCCGCGGGCTGGAATCGATGAATTGCCGGGCCGCGAGAAGGCTGCGAGCCCGCCGCCGGCCGGGGCGCTCGGGGTGCCTCCCGGGACGGCCGAGTGCGATGAGGCGAGCCCGTCGAAGGGGCGAGCCTCGTCAGCCGGCAGCCCACTCAGTCGGGTTGCCGCAGCCGTAGCCCGAGCTGGTCGGCGTCGAGTTGCGTGAGCATGTCGTCCAGCAGTCCGGAGGGGTAGTTGCCCAGATCACGCAGCTCGAGCAGGGCCGCGCGCTGTGCGTCCAGGACGGCAAGGCGCAGCGCGAGCACGTCGGAATGGTGGACGGCAGCGGCCTCGTCCGGCGGGGTCCGGTCCACCGTCAGCTTGGTGAGGATCCGGCGGATCGTGGCGAGGGTCTCCTCCGAGTAGGGGGAGCCGTCGGGCCGGGTGAGGGTGGCGTCCTCGAGGTGCGCGAGCGCCGCCCGGTCCAGATCGGCCTGGAGCGCAAGCCGCAGCGCCGGATCGGGGCCGGTCTGTCCGGTCAGGCCCAGCCGGATGGCCACCCGGGAAAGCGTGGCGCCTTGGATCACCAGGGTGCCGGCTGCCACGACGAAGGCGATCAGGATCAGCAGCGAGCGGTGCTCGGTGGCTCGTGGCAGGGTCTGCGCGGCCGCCAGGGTGACCGCGCCCCGCATCCCCGCCCAGACCAGCATCACGCCTTCGGGCTTGCCGAACCGCTCGGCGGCCAGGTAGTCGATGTCGGCCAGCCGGCGGTTCAGCATGACCTGCATCCGGTTCAGCCGCGGCGCGGGGGCGTCGCTGGCATCCAGGCGCTCCTGCAACTGCTCGAGCCGCTTCCGTCCGGCGACGACGCGGCTCTCCCGCTGGATCAGCGCCCACAGCGACCAGGCGACGAACCCTGCCCGCACCATCAGCACCGAGGTGGCGGCGACGGCCCCCAGCCCGACCGCCACCCACACGCTGTCGTGGGCGTTGCGGACATCCTCCACAAGGGCGGAGAGTTCCAGTCCCATCAACAGGAAGATCGCGCTCTCCAGGATCAGCTCGACGGTCTTCCACGCCGCAACCCACGCCAGACGGCTCTCCGGCCCCAGGATGCGGGGGGAGCGATGGCCGATCACCAGCCCGGCGGTGACCGCGGCCACCAGCCCGGAGCCGCCCAGGTGTTCGGTGGGCAGGTGGGCGGCGAACGGGACGACAAGCGACAGCGCCACGATCGAGCTGGTCTGGTTCAGCCGCGCGATCACGGCGCTGGTCAGCCGGCCGACCAGCCAGCCGACGCCCAACGCGACGGCCACCGCGTAGAGGAAGTCGAGCCCGACCTGCCAGATGGAGACCGTGGCGCCGACCGCGGCGATCGCCGAGCGGAGCAGCACCAGCGCGGTGGCGTCGTTGAGCAGGCTCTCGCCCTCGAGGACGGTGGTGAGGCGGGTGGAGACGCCGGCCTTCTTCACGATGGAGGTGGCGACCGCGTCGGTGGGGCTGACGATGGCGCCCACCGCGACCCCGAGGGCCAGCGGCAGCCCGGGAACCAGCCAGGTCATCAGGACGCCGACCACCAGCGCCGAGACGATCACCAGCACCACCGAGAAGGCGGAGATCAACCGCAGGTCCCGCCGGAATTCCATGGACGGGATGTTCACCGCTGCCGAGAACAGCAGCGGCGGCAGCAGGCCGCCGAGGATCCACTCGGGCTCGATCTCGATCGGCGGTACAGCCGGGATGAAACTGATCGCGATGCCCAGCAGGACCAGCAACAGGGGTGCGGCGACGCCCACCCGGGGCGCGAGCGCCGTGATCGCCACGACCAGCGCGATACCGGCGATGCTGATCAGCAGGACGATCTCCATGATGCTCCCTAACGCAGCGGTCCCAGCCAGGCGGCAGGTTCGGGTCGGCACGCCAGCGTGATCGCGTCGGCGTGGCGGGATGCCAGATCCGGCAGTGCGTCCAGGGCGAAGAAGGCGGCCTCGGAGGCCTCTTCGTCGCCGGGTTCAGGCTCGCCGGCCAGCCAGCGACAGCGGAAGACGTGGTCGATGTACTGCGTCCGGTCGCCGTTGTCATAGGTGACCACCTCGGTCACCGTCAGCCAGGACAGCCGCTCCACCTCGATGGTGACCCGGGTCTCCTCCGCCACCTCGCGAATGGCGGTGAGGTGAGGCTGCTCGCCGGGATCGACGATGCCGCTGACCGGCGTCCACTCTCCAGTGTCCGAACGCTTCACCAGCAGCACCTCCTCGCCGCGCGGACCGCCGCGGAGCACGACGGCGGTCGCGCCGGAGAGCCAGAGCTGTTCGGTGCCGACGCGTTCGCGGAGCCGAAGGATGAAGTCTGGCGTGGGCACCGGGCTACTCTACGCGCCCGGCCTGCGGCACCGTCGAGCGTGCCACGGACTCCTCGGCATTCCCTAGCGGTTCAGCTGAAGCAGGGTTGCGCCGGATCCGGCGGGACGGGCGGACATGGGCGCCGGACGTCGCTGCGCGCTCGGCTCAGTGCACGGCGTGGGCGGCGTCGGCGTCGGCGGGCTTGGTGAGGAATGCGGAAGCGACGATCCCGGCCAGCCAGATCACCCCGACGACCAGATAGGCGCTCCGCGCGCCGGCGGCCAGCGACGCCTCGGCCGTCCCCGGCGCCCCGGCGGAGACCGTCGCCATGATGGTGACGAACAGCGCGGTACCGGCGGCCCCGGCCACCTGCTGGACGGTGCCGACCGTGGCCGAGCCGTAGCTGCGCAGATGGTGGGGCAGCGACCCCAGGGCGGTGGTGAACAGCGGGGTGAACATGAAGGCCAGCCCCAGGCTCATCAGCAGGTGGCCGACCAGCAGGTGCCACCACGGGGTGGTGGGGGAGACGGAGCCGAAGATCGCGAAGGAAGCGGTGGCGACGGTACCGCCGGGGATCACCAGCCAGCGAGGACCGACCCGGTCGTAGAGCCGCCCGACGGACGGCGCCAGCGCACCCATCAGCAGACCGCCTGGCAGCAGGGTCAGGCCGACGGTGAGCGGATCGAGGTGCAGGGTCTGCTGCATCAGCAGCGGGAGCGCGATCACCGATCCGAAGAGCACGGCCATGGTGATCGTCATCACGAGGACGGCGGTGGTGAAGGCGGGCACGGTGAAGGTGCGCAGGTCGAGGAGGGCCTCGTCGGTGCGCTGCAGCCGCAGCTGCCGCCAGCCGAAGCCGAGCAGCGCCACTGCCCCGAGGGTGAGGACGGCGGTCAGCTCCCAGGTCGGGATCTCGGCATTGCCGACCAGGCTCAGCCCGTAGACCAGACCACCGAAGCCCAGCGCCGCCAGGGGGATGCTCCACCCGTCCAGCCGGACCCGTCCCGGGGCTTCGAGGTTGTAGACGAAACGCAGTCCCAGCGCGAGGATCACTCCGACGATCGGCAGCACCACGACGAAGACGTAACGCCAGGGCAGGAAGTGCAGGATCGCGCCCGACAGGGTGGGGCCGACGGCGGGGGCGACCGAGATCACCATGCTGGTCAGGCCCATCACCCGGCCGCGTATGCGGGGCGGCACGACCTCGATGGTCGTGGTCATCAGCAGTGGCATCATGATCGCCGTCCCGATCGCCTGGACGATGCGGCCGCCGAGCAGCAGCGGGAAGGCGAAGGCCACCGCGCAGATCGCGGTGCCGAGCGCGAACAGGCTCATCGCCAGAATGAAGGCCGCCCGGGTGGAGAGCCGGCGCAACAGCCAGCCGGTCGTGGGGATGACCACCGCCATGGTCAGCATGAAGCCGGTGGTGAGCCACTGCGCGGTGCGTTCCGTGACCTGCAGGTCGGTCATGATCGTCGCCAGCGCCACGTTCATCGCGGTCTCGTTCAGGATCACGACGAAGGCGCCCACCATCAGCACGCCGAGCAGGCGGACCGTCATCGGCGGCAGCCGGTCGGGGGAGGCGGGCGCCGTTCCGGCGTCCGGCAACGCGTCCAGACCGGTGTCGGGGTGGTTCATGGGTTCCTCGCAGGGATCGGAGTCAGGGCCACCACGACGGCACTGGCGCAGCCGAGGGGTACAAGTCCGATCAGGGCGGGCCTATTCCCGCGGAGCGGCAGGCTTATAACATGAATACGTCGGGCGCGTGCGGATTTCGCGAAGCCCCCATGGTACTCCTGCAACCCCAACGAACCACCTTGTCATATCTGGGTTGGTTCAGGTAGCGGAAGGGCCGGCCGGACGCGCCTTCGAAGTCTCATATCGCCAGGCGGGTATTACCTGAGGAGTGAGTGCTTAGGGAATACGCATTTGTGCTCTCCTCGTGGACAGGTAAGGCATGGATTGCCTAAGTTTGCGTACTGCGAGGCACTTGACAACCGGCCCCCGGGTACGCACGACGAGGGCAGGGAGCCTCGGCAGCGTGGCAACCGGCAATCGTGCGCAAGCAAAGGAGAAAGTAGTGGCTACTGCGACTGCTAATGGCTCGAAGGTACGTCTGGTCGGGCTGATCGCGATGATCCTCGGCGCAGTGTTCATCGTCGCGGGCATCACCACCTGGGGCATGGTGAGCAGCAAGCTCGCCGCCGAGCGGATCACCGTTTCCGCGGATGCACCGCTGGGTGGGTCCCTGGTGTCCGACCCGATCACGGCCTTCATCCAGGCCGATGCCATCAACCACCATGCGTTGGCGGCCACGAACGGCAAGACCTACGCCGAACTCGACAAGGACGATCCGTTGCGGGCGACCGCGATGAACGGCTCCTTCCTGCGGGCGTCGCTGTTCACCTCGGTGATCGCCTTCGGGGTGGCGCTGTTCGCCGTGGGCGTCGGCGCACTGTCGATTCTTCTCGGCTGGGGACTCAGGCTGGCTGCGCCGGCCACTGTCGCCGCCGAGAGCAGCGCGGAGCGCGCTGCCGCCTGACCCGGTTGCCGCCCTGCCCGCGGGTGGCGGCGTCGCGCGCGTGGCGCCACCACCCGGGAAGGCGGCAGCGGATGAGCAAGGCCCCCGTGGAACGCGAGTTCCGCGGGGGTTTCGCTGTCCCCGGACGCGCCCCGGATCGTCCTGGCCGTCCGCCGGCTGAACCGGGAGTCGACCCCCGCCGCCCCGGGCGAGGGTCGGCCCAGGGCACTCGCCCAGGGCGGCCTGAGGCCGGCTGTCGATCCGCCGGCCCAGGGCACTGGCTCAGGGGCGCCTGAGGTCGGCTGTCGATCCGCCGGCCGGCGTCAGCGGTCGGTTGCCGGGAGACGCTCCGTCCGGCACCGCTGGGCCCCGGTAGCGGGCGCGGGAATCGGGTGGCCGTGCGGCAGCCTGGTCGCCGGTGGTGGACCTGGGTGGCTGGTGCGTGAGCCGGCGTGGCGGGCGAGCGACCCAGGCGGTGGGCGGAGGACGTGCGGACCCGAGCGGCGGGGGGCACCCTGTGAGGGCCGTGGAGCAAGCAGAGACCCCGCGGAAGCTGAGTTCCGCGGGGTCTCTGCCTGACGTGCCTGGTTGGCCGGCCTACTTGGGCTTGCCGAAGTCGGCGGTCGTGTAGTGGACGTACCTGCCCTTGCCGGAGTAGTAGCCCACGCCGAGTTGCGTGTAGGACTTGCTCATCAGGATCTTGCAGTGGGCAGTGCTCTTCAGCCAGGCGTTCACCACGGCCTTGGGAGTGGCGTGGCCGGCGGCCAGGGTTTCCCCCATCGCCTTGTACTTGTAGCCGGCAGCCTTGATCCGGGCCCCCGGAGACTTGCCGGTCTTCTTGGTGGTGTGGCTGAAGTAGTTGCGACTGGACATGTCAGCGCTGTGGCGTTCCGCGGCCAGCGCCAGCTTGCCGTTCCACTTCAGGGCCTTGGCCTTGGCGTAGGTCTTGCTGCCGCACTTGCGCTTGCTCGAGCGGGCCTTGTTGACGAGCGCGAGCACCTCCTTCTCGAAGGCGGTGCTGCCACTGCTGCTCGACGCGAGCGGAACGGCGATGGCGGCGACGGGAACGGCGGTCGCGGAACCCGCGGCACGGGAGACGCCGGTATCGATGAAGGTGCTGCCGATCAGGCTCAACGCGCTGAGAAGGGCAACACAGAGAATGCGGGAGGGGAGGGGGGACATCACGGGGCAGAGCTCCTTGGTGGACTCCGGCCATAACCGACTGCTGCCCTCCCACAGACAAACTGCCAGCAGTCCCGACCGGTCCCCCCGGACTGTTCTGTTGCATATGCAGTCTTGCCTACCAGCCGCGGGATCGCAAGTGGGTTCGCAGAACAGCCGGACGGACGGTGGCTGCGGCCACCCGATCCGGGGCCGCGAGCGACCCTGGCGCGGGGGGCCGCCCGGCACCCGCAACCAGCTTACGACAAGGGCTTACGCGCTGATGGTTGACAGTGCGGAGGAGGGCAGGTACGCCTCTGGACCGGGAGTGCCGCCCAAGGCGCCGGCGAGCAACTCCCGAGCGCGGGCCAGATGCTCGACGAGCGTGGCCGAGACGCCGTCGGCGTCCCCGGCCTCGAGTTGCTGCAGGATTCGGTTGTGCTCGGCGACGATGATCTCCGGGCTCAGTCGCTGGCTGCCCTGCAGCTGGGCCATGCAGAGCTTCACCTCGAAGGCCAGCGAGCCGTAGATCCCTGAGACCCGGACGCTTCCGAGGGCATCGACCAGGGCGGTGTGGAAGAGCATGTCCGGGTTGACGATGTCGTAGTCACCGCGTTGCCAGAGCTCGGCGATCTGAGAGTTGGCCTCCCGGGCCGGGGGAAAGACCGTGCGCTTCTCCGCCAGCCGGCGCAGCACCTGGACCTCGAGGTAGGTGCGCGTGTTGTAGATGTCGCGCACGTCTTCAGGACCCAGCTTCACCACGCGAGCGGTCTTGTGGTTCTTGCGGACGACCACCTTCTCGCTCACCAGCCGCTCGATGGCGGCCTTGGCGGTGGCGCGGGCGACGTCATAGCGTCCCGCCACATCCGCTTCGGTCAGGGGAGAGCCGGGGGCCAGTTGTCGGCTCAGCACCAGCGACTTCAGGTCGTCGACCACAGCGTCGACCACCGAGGTGATGTTGAGAGTGCGTGCCATGGCTGCTCCTCTCGAACCACTCTACTCACGACTTTTCGGCCCATTCTAGTTCCTTATAGTCAAAACTACTTGCGCAGCATGTCTACTTGTCCGACAATCAGGGACAGTCCGTCGATTTCAATGAGGAGATCTCATGCCTGTATTCCAACAGCCGCTCGAGCCGATCGGGGGCAGCCTGGCCCTGTCGGCGCTCGTCGCGGCGATTCCACTGGCCCTGCTGTTCGTCCTGCTGGGCGTCTTCAAGGTCAAAGCCTGGCTGGCCGCGATCGTCGGCCTGGTCGTGTCCATCCTGATCGCGATCATCGGCTGGGGCATGCCTGCCACGATGACGCTCTCCGCAACCGCAGAGGGTGCCTTCTACGGCGCGTTCCCGATCATGTGGATCCTGCTGAACGCGATCTGGGTGTACCAGCTCTCGGTGATCACCGGGTGGTTCGAGCAGCTCGGCAAGCTGATCCGCGCGATCTCCGATGACCAGCGCATCCTGGCCATCCTGATCGCCTTCTGCTTCGGTGCCCTGATGGAGGCCCTGGCCGGCTTCGGCGCTCCGGTCGCCATTTCCGCCGCCATGCTGATGGCCGCCGGCATGAAGCCGCTGAAGGCAGCCGTCGTCTCGCTGCTGGCCAACACCGCTCCGGTCGCCTTCGGCGCCATGGGCGCTCCGATCATCGCGCTCTCCAGCGTGACCGGCATCGACATCCACCTCCTCTCGCAGATGGCCGGCCGGCAGACCCCGTTCGTGGCCTTCATCGTCCCGCTGGTGCTGGTGTTCCTGGTCGACGGCCTGCGCGGCATCAAGCAGACCTGGCCGGTTGCCCTGGTGGCCGGCGTGGTGTTCGGCATCGCACAGTTCGTCACCTCCAACTTCATCACCGTCGAGATCACCGACGTCATCGCGGCCCTGGTGACCATCGCCGTCGTGCTGGGCATGCTGCGGTTCTGGAAGCCGAACAACCCGCTGCCGCTGGATCACTCCTCGATCGAGGAGACCGACTCCGCACAGGTCGGCGGCGGCAAGCTCGACAACTACCCCGAGATCACCGCCACCGGTGGCAAGCACCTGTGGGGCGCCATCGCTCCCTACGCGATCATCGTCGCGATCTTCTCGATCAGCCAGATCCCGGCGGTCAAGGCTTTCATGCTCGGCATCGGCCAGGTGAAGTTCCCCTGGCCCGGCCTGGCGCTGTTCGGTGAGGACGGCAAGCCGTCGTCCCTGATCGTCAACGCCGCCGGCGATCCGATCACGACCACGATCTTCACGCTGGATCACCTGCGCGCCACCGGCACCCTGCTGCTGCTGGCGGGCATCGTCACCGCGATCGTCTACAGGATCAAGCCGATGGACGCCGTCCGCGCCTACGGCAGCACCCTGAAGCAGCTGCGGTTCACCATCATCACCGTGCTGTCGGTGCTGGCGCTGGCCTACGTGATGAACCTGTCCGGTCAGACGGCGTCCCTGGGCGTCGCGCTGGCGTCGGTCGGCTCGCTGTTCGTGGTGATGTCGCCGGTGCTCGGCTGGATCGGTGTCGCGATCACCGGCTCCGACACCTCGGCCAACTCGCTGTTCGGCCTGTTGCAGGTGACGGCGGCCCAGCAGGCCGGGCTGAACCCGATCCTGATGGCCGCCAGCAACTCCTCCGGTGGCGTGATGGGCAAGATGGTCTCGCCGCAGAACCTGGCGGTGGCCGCGGCCGCGGTGGGCATGATGAACAAGGAAGGCGAGATCTTCCGCAAGGTCGTGCTGTGGAGCCTGGCGTTGCTGGCGTACTTCACCGTCCTGGTGTTGTTGCAGGCCGGCCCGCTGGCCTGGATGGTGCCGACGCCGTGACAACGGTCGCTCCCGTGCAAACGCTGAGCAGCCTGCTGGCGGAGTGCGTGGCCGATCCGGCTCAGCTGCGCACCTCCGAGCTGGATCGCCGGGCATTGGCTCACGATGCCTCGCACTTCCTGCTGCTGCCGACTGCGATCGTCGCCCCCCGGGATGCCGAGGAGGTGGCCCGCCTGCTGCGGGCCACCGCCTCGGCGGGGGTCGGGCTGACCTTCCGTTCCGGCGGGACCAGCCTGTCCGGCCAGGGATGCACCGACCAGGTGCTGGCCGATGTCCGGCGTCACTTCCAAGGTGTCGAGATCCTGGACGGCGGCGCACGGGTGCGTGTGCAACCGGGCGTGACGGTGAAGCAGCTGAATGCCCATCTGGCGCCCTACGGACGCAAGCTCGGCCCGGACCCGGCCAGTGAAGCCGCCTGCACGATCGGCGGCGTGGTGGCCAACAACTCCTCCGGCATGGCCTGTGGAACGGTCGAGAACAGCTACCAGACGCTGGAATCGCTGGTGGCGGTGCTGGCCTCGGGCACGGTGATCGACACCGGTGCGCCGGACGCCGACGCCAAGCTGCGGGCGCTGGAGCCGGAGCTGTACGAAGGCCTGCTGAAGCTGCGGGAGCGGGTGATCTCCAACCCGGCGTCGGTGGCGAAGATCGCCCAGCAGTTCTCGATGAAGAACACCATGGGCTACGGCATCAACTCCCTGGTGGACTATGCCACGCCGGCCGAGATCCTCACGCACCTGCTGATCGGCAGCGAGGGGACGCTGGCCTTCGTCGCGTCTGCCACCTTCCGGACGATTCCGATCCGCAACCACGTCGCGACGGCCCTGGTGGTCTTCGACGACCTCTTCGCGGCGAACAACTCCCTGCCCGGGCTGGTGGCCACCGGTGCCGCCACACTCGAGTTGATGGACGCGACCTCGCTGCGGGTCGGCCAGCGGTTCCCCGATACCCCGGCGATGATCAAGAAGTTGGACGTCTCGACCCAGGCAGCCCTGCTGCTGGAGTAC
Organism: uncultured Propionibacteriaceae bacterium; assembly: GCA_964435735.1. Taxonomy (GTDB): domain Bacteria; phylum Actinomycetota; class Actinomycetes; order Propionibacteriales; family Propionibacteriaceae; genus Propionicimonas. Next base: position 100,842 of record CAYSZZ010000007.1, on the reverse strand, counting down.
CAGGCCACCAGCGCCGAGGAGTTGGAACACCTCGTCCGCGAGGCTCGTCCCACCCTCGATCAGTTGCCGGTGGGAGGTCCGGTCCAGCTCACCGACAACGCCGCGCTGCGGGCCGGGCTGTGGACGCTGCGGAAGGGGCTGTACACCTCGGTGGCCGGTGCCCGTCCCAGCGGCTCGACGGCCCTGCTGGAGGATGTCGTCGTCCCGGTGGAGAAGCTGGCCGACACCTGCCTGGAGCTGGCGGTGCTGTTCGACCGGTACTCCTACGAGGATTCGGTGATCTTCGGACACGCCAAGGACGGCAACGTCCACTTCATGATCACCGACCGGTTCGCCGGCGACGCGCAGCTGAAGCGCTACGTCGACTTCACCGAGGAGATGGTCGATCTCATCCTGGCCAACGACGGCTCGCTGAAGGCCGAGCACGGAACTGGCCGGGCGATGGCGCCGTTCGTCCGCCAGCAGTACGGCGACGAGCTGTACCAGGTGATGTGCGAGATCAAGCAGTTGTTCGACCCCCGTGGCCTGCTGAACGCCGGGACGATCATCAGTGACGACCCGGAGCTCTACCTCAAGCACATCAAGGTCAACCCGAGCATCGAGGAGGAGGTGGACCGCTGCACCTCCTGCGGCTACTGCGAGCCGGTCTGTCCGTCCCGCAGCCTCACCCTCACGCCGCGGCAGCGGATCGCCGTCCGCCGCGAGATCGAGCTGCTGGAGCTGGCTGGGGATCTCGACGCGGTGGCCCGGCTGGAGGAGGAGTTCGACTACCAGGTGGTCCACACCTGCGCGGTGGACGGGATGTGCGGCACCGCCTGCCCGGTGAAGATCAACACCGGGTTGCTGGTGAAGAAGCTGCGGCGGGAGAAGACCACCCCCGCGGCCACCAAGGCGGTCTGGACCACCCTTTCCAAGCACTGGAAGGGGACGACCGGCACCTTCTCGACCGTGATGAGCGTCACCGATGCGCTTCCGAGCCCGCTGGAGTCGGCCCTGATCGGGGTCGACAAGGCGGCCCGGGCGGTGCTCGGCAAGGACAACGTTCCGCTGTGGTCTCGGGAGTTGCCCGGTGGCGGTGCCCGCCGTCGGCGTCCGAAGCCGTCCGGTGAGGTCACGGCCGTCTACCTGCCGGCGTGCGTGAACGTCATGTTCGGGCCGCTGGAGGGTCAGGGCGTCCAGCTCAGCTTCGAGGCGCTGTGCAAGCGTGCCGGGGTCGAGTTGCTGGTGCCGGAGGGAATCGAGTCGCTGTGCTGCGGGACTCCGTGGTCGAGCAAGGGGATTCCGAAGGGATACGAGGAGATGAAGGCCAGGGTGCTGCCGGTGATCCGGGCGGCAACCGACGACGGGCGGCTACCGGTGGTCTGCGACGCCTCCTCGTGCACCGAGGGTTTCCTGCACATGATCCAGTCCGACCCGAGCCTGCAGGTCGAGGTGATCGACGCGGTCAGCTTCGTCGCGCGGCACGTCCTGCCCGTGCTCGGCGAGTACCGCAAGATCGAGTCGGTCACCCTCCACCCGACCTGCTCGTCCACGCAGCTGGGGATCAACCCGGATCTGCTGAAGGTGGCCGAAGCCACTGCCGAGCAGGTGAACGTGCCGCTCGACTGGGGCTGCTGCGCCTTCGCCGGCGACCGCGGGATGCTCCACCCCGAGCTGACCGAGGCCGCCACCACCCCGGAGGCCGCAGAAGTGGCCCGGCTCGGGGCGGCGGCGCACGCCAGCCTCAACCGCACCTGTGAGCTGGGCATGACCCGGGCGACCGGCAAGCCCTACCGCCACATCCTGGAGCTACTGGCCGAACAGGTCGAGTAGTCGCACCCCAACCCCGCGTCATCCCCGCGTGCATCCCTCCTACGCGGGAATGACGCGGGGTTGGGTCAACAGGTCGTTCAGGGCGGACACAGGAGGGACGGCTCCGGGCTGGACCGCCCGGGGCCGTCCCCGTTCGGTCTCGTGGGTTGCCGACCCTGGTGGCCGGACGGCGGTGAGGATCTCCGGCTGCAGACCCCCTCAGGCGGGGAACCGGTCAATCGAGGCGGACGGATTCGCCGCGGTACGGGACGACGGCCATGGCGCCGATGCGCTCGGTGACATGGGTACCGAAGGCCCGACCGGCCTCCGGGGTGCCGTGGACGGTGAAGACGGTCCGCGGGCGCGGGGCGAGTGCGGCCAGCCAGTCCAGCAGGTCGGAGCGGTCGCCGTGGACGGAGAACTCGTCGTCCTGCAGGATCTCGGCCCGCACCGGCACGTAACGGCCGTGCATCTTCAGCTGGGTGGCGCCGTCCACCAGCGACCGGCCGCGGGTCCCCTCGCCCTGGTAGCCCACCAGCATCACCGAGTGCTTGTGGTCGGGCAGCATGTGCTCCAGATGGTGCAGCACCCGGCCCCCGGTCGCCATCCCCGAGGAGGCGATGATGATGCACGGATGCTTGGGGTCGTTCAGCCGGATGGACTCCTCGGTGGAACGCACCTCGCGCAACTGCGGCAGGTGGATGAAGTGCGCCGGGTCGAGGTCGGGCCGCAGCTCGTCACGGAACTCGGGGTCGCGGTAGACCGCCAGTGCTGCCAGCGCCATCGGGGAGTTCACGAAGATCGGCACCTCCGGGATGCGGCCATCGTCCTGCATCTCCGACAGGGTCTTGAGCACCACCTCGGTGCGATCCACCGCGAAGGCGGGCACCAGCACCGAGCCGCCGCGGCGAACCGTCCGCCGGATCAGGTCCGCGAACGGCTCGTGAGCGACCGCGGGCTCTGGGTGCTCCCGGTCGCCGTAGGTGGACTCGATCAGGACGGTGGCAGCCCCCGGTGGCACCTCGCGGGGACGCAGCACCGGGTGGGTGTGGCGTCCCACGTCGCCGGAGAAGACCACCTCGGTGGTGGGGGTGGTGACATGGATGCTGGCCGAGCCCAGGATGTGCCCGGCGGGGTAGTAGCGGGCCACGATGCCGTCGCCGAGATCGAGAGCGGAGTGGTAGCCGACGGTGCGGAACAGCGGGAGGGTCGCCTCGACATCCCCGGTGGTGTACAGCGGCAGCGGTGGACGGTGCTTGGAGTAGCCGCGCTGGGCGGCGTGCTCGGCGTCGCGCTCGTTGAGGAAGGCGGAATCGCGCAGCACGATCTCGGAGAGCCGGATGGTCGGCGCGGTCGCCCACACCGCTCCGCCGAAGCCGCCGCGCACCAGCCGGGGCAGGTAGCCGACGTGATCCATGTGGGCATGCGTGAGCAGCACGTCGCTGATCGAGGCCGGCGGGATCCCGAACTCGGCCCAGTTCAGCTCCCGCAACTCCTTCTCGCCCTGGAACAGGCCGGCGTCGATCAGGATCCGGCGTTCCCCGATGGTGAGCAGGTGCTTCGAGCCGGTGACGGTGCCGGCGCCGCCGAGGAAGGTCAGTGTGGTCGCGGTTCCCATGCTCCCTACTGTGGCCCACCCGCCCGGAAACGCACAGCCCCCGTGCCCTAACTGCACCCCGCGCTGCCGCGGTGAGCGCTTGAGTGAGCGTCCCGGGCGCTGGACGCGAAGGCGGGCGGCCGATGCCCCGAAAGGGTGCTCGGGGCGGTGAGAGACGGGCGCTCGCGGGTCGCGGCGGGGGTCTCAAGGCGGCGGCGGATTCGGAGGAAACCGTTGACCGGGCGGTTGGGGCAGGCCTAGCCTGCCAGAGACTCACCCTGCCTTCGAGCCCGGATGATCGGTACACCCCCGCCTTGAGAAAGGTCGATCCCTTGTTCCGCAAACTGCTGATTGCCACGGGCGTGCTGGCGCTGGCATTCCCCGCCACCGCCTACGCTGCTCCCGGAAACTCCCCCGACCGTTTCGAGAAAGCCGGCTCCGCCGGCAAGGTCGACTCCGCGATCCGTCCTCGCAGCCTGGCCAAGGAGGCCAAGGTCCAGGTGATCGTGCAGGTCACCGGTGACCCGGTGGCCGTGGTGGAATCCACCAAGGGCCGCAGGCTGTCGGACAGCGAGCGCAAGACCGTCCGTGACAACCTGCGCAAGAAGCAGGACAAGGTCGCCAAGACCATCACCGGCAAGGGCGGCAAGGTCCAGTCGAACATGCAGTCGGCCTACAACGGCATGCGGGTGCAGATCAAGGCCTCGCAGCTGGACGCGGTCGCCGCGCTCCCCGAGGTGGTCGCCATCCACGCCGTCCCGCTGCACCGGCTCGACAACACCGTCTCGGTGCCGTACCTCGGCGTCCCGCAGGTCTGGCAATCGACCGGCTACACGGGCAAGAACATCAAGCTGGCGGTCATCGACACCGGCATCGACTACACCCACGCCAACTTCGGCGGCCCCGGCACGGTCAAGGCCTACGAGAAGGCTCACGCCGCCGAGGCAAGTGCGGCCGATCCGAAGCTGTTCGGGCCGAAGGCGCCGCGGGTGAAGGGCGGCTGGGACTTCGTCGGTGACGACTACGACGCCGATCCCGACAGCGCCACCTACCAACCGGTGCCGCACCCCGACCCGAACCCGCTGGACTGCAACGGTCACGGCTCCCACGTCGCCGGTACCGCCGGTGGCAGCGGCGTGCTGCCGAACGGCAGCACCTACACCGGTCCGTACAACTCCAAGATCGGAAGCACCGCCTTCAAGGTCGGGCCCGGTGTCGCGCCCCAGGTCGACCTCTACGCGCTGCGGGTATTCGGTTGTGGTGGCAGCACCGACGTCACCACCGAGGCGATCGACTGGGCCGTGGCCAACGACATGGACGTGATCAACATGTCGCTCGGCTCCAGCTTCGGCCGCGCCAACGAGCCGGACGCGGTGGCCGCCTCCAACGCGGTTGGCGCCGGCGTCGTGGTGGTCGCCTCCGCCGGCAACTCCGGCAGCGCGCCCTACATCACCGGTGCTCCGGGAGCGGGGGACGGCGTCGTGTCGGTGGCAGCGGTGGACTCGACCTCGAGCTTCCCCGGCGCCAAGCTGAGCCTCAGCAACGGCACCTCCGTCCCGGCGATCCTGGCCAACAACGCCAGCCTGCCCTCGGGCTCGCTGAAGGTGGTCGTGGTGCGCGACCAGGCGGGAAACCTCGGCCTGGGCTGCGATGTCCAGCAGTTCAAGGATGCGGGCATCGTCAAGGGCGGCAACCAGCTGGCCGTGGTCTCTCGCGGCGACTGCGCCCGGGTGGCCAAGGCGATCTTCGGCCAGCAGGCCGGCGCGGCCGCGGTGCTGCAGGTCAACACCGATGCGAGCTACCCGCCCTTCGAAGGTGACATCACCAGCAACCCCGACGACGGCACGCCGTACGTGGTGACCATCCCCTTCCTGGGAGCGCGCCTCACCGATCGCGACGGTGTGGTGGCCGCTGATGGAGGCTCGGTCACACTGGCCCCTGCCGTCCTGGACAACCCGGGCTTCCGCGGCTACGGCTCCTTCAGCTCCGGCGGACCGCGCAACGGTGACTCGGAGATCAGCCCGAACGTGGCCGCGCCCGGGGTGTCGATCGTCTCCACGGGCGTCGGAACCGGCACGGGGGCAGCGACCATCTCCGGCACGTCGATGGCGGCGCCCCACGTGGCGGGCGTCGCGGCACTGGCCGTCCAGGCGCATCCGAAGTGGGACGCCGCCGAGATCGCGTCCGCGCTGGTGACCACCGCCGACCCGCAGAAGGTCGCGGGCCAGCAGTTGACCCGCGGCGGAGTCGGCCTGGTGGACGCCGCCCAGGCGGTCAGCACGCAGGTCGTGGTGGGCGGCGATCCGTACCGCACCACCAGTGGCTGGTTCCGGGAGCCGTCGCTCAGCTTCGGCTTCGCCGAGCCCAGCGTCGCCTTCGCCGGGTTCAAGATGCTCACCATCGAGAACAAGGGCAAGAAGGCTGTCACCTACAAGGTGTCGACCTCGGCCGATCCGCTGTCGCGGCCGGCGAAGGTCGTCCTCAGCACCAAGTCGATCACGGTGAAGCCGGGCAAGACGGCCAAGGTGAAGGTCGCCCTGGTGGCGGACGCCCGCAAGCTCGGCTCCTCCTCCGGTGATGATCAGTTCGCCCTCAACCAGGTCTCCGGCCACGTCGTGCTGACCGCGGGTTCCGAAGTGCTGCGGGTGCCGTACCTGCTGGTGCCGCGGGCCCAGGCGAAGGTGAGCGCCGACAGCAGCAGCTTCCCGCTCACGCTGAAGTCGAAGGTGAACCAGACCAAGGCCCTGACCAAGGCCCAGGCCAAAGCTCAGGCCAAGGCCCTGGCGAAGGCGAAGGCCAAGTCCAAGAGCAAGGGCAAGAACGTTTCGAAGCCCACGCCCAAGCCGACGCCGAAGCCTGAGCCGGCCACCTCGGCCACGATCAAGCTGACCAACCGTGGCGCGCTGGAGGCCGGTGTCGACTTCTACACCTGGGGCCTGAAGGACGCCAAGGACGTCCGCAAGCGCACCCCCGGCAGCGGGTTCGACCTGCGGGCGGCCGGTGTCCAGTCCTTCGCCTACGGCGACGACGCCCTGCTGGTGTTCGCGATCAACAACCATGACCGGTGGTCGAACGCGGCGGTCAACGAGTTCGACGTCGAGATCGACACCAACGGCGATGGCGCCCCGGACTGGATCGTGTTCAGCTTCGACTCCGGCGCGATCCGCAACGGTGACTTCGACGGGCTGGTCGAGGTCTGGGCGTTCGATCTCCGCAGCGGTGACCTGTACGCGACCGGCTACCTGGCCGTTGCGCCGACCGACTCCAGCACCATCCTGCTGCCGGTCAACGCCAGTGACCTGGGGCTCACGCCCAAGGCCGGTGCTTTCAGCTACACGGTTGCCAGCTACTCCCTGGAGGGCGACGGCAGCGACAGCTTCTCGTCGGTGGCGAAGTACAACCCGTGGGCGAAGGCGATCGAGGACGGCCAGTGGGCCGACGTCCCGGTAGCGGGGAAGAAGACCAAGGCGACCGTGGTCACCGCGTCCATCGACCCGGCCCGGTGGGCCGCCCAGAAGCCGCTGGGACTGATGGCGGTCGCCCTGGACAACAAGTCCGGTGCCGGTGAGGCGCTGCTGATCGCCGGCAAGTAGCCGTCCCGCCCATCAGGGTGTGGCCGACGGTCCGTTGTCGGCCGGAAGGCCACCCCTTGATGGGCGCCGGGAGACCGGCGACTGTCCATCAGCCGCGCCGGGTGAGAATCAGCGCCTGGGTCGCTAGCGTTTCTGCCGGCAGAGCTTCAGGTCGGTGCCGGCGCCGAACCGGAAGTCGTAGCGCGTGCCGTCCACGCTGACGATGACCCGCAGGCCGTCGACCAGAGCCTGGGTGTAGCTGACCCCCGGCGAGGGGCAGCCCAGGGAGGAGTCGGGCCAGGTCACCGCTTCGGCCGAGACCAGTTCGGGGGTGCCGGCAACCCCCTGCTCGGCGAGGTGGGCGACGAGCGCCTGCCAGCGCTGCGGCGACACCTCGGCGGGAGAGCCGGTGGGCAGCGGCGAGGTGGTCCGCAACGGCGGACGCCCGGACGGCCAGGAACTCGGCATGGCGGTGGGGCTGGAGGTCGAGCCGTCGGCAGGCTCAGGGATCGACCGGCCGGGAGAATCGGTGGGCATCGGAGCTCCAGAGGTTGGGCTGCAGCCCGAGAGCACGAGCAGCACCGCCAGGCAACTCAGGCTGCGAGCGACGTTCACGCGGGCTCCTGGAAGGAGAGGGTGCCTCCAGGGTAGTCCGGGGCTCCGCACCGCTTGGGTCAGCGAATGCCAGGGGTGCTGTCGCGCAGCAGGACCTCGAAGCCGGGCGGGGAGGCCGGCGGTCGCCAGTCGTCGTCGGTCACGGCACGCAGCGCGAGATAGCCGATCTCCTCCAGCGGCACGCGGACGGTGGTCAGCGCCGGGGTGACGTCCTGGGCGGTCGGGATGTCGTCGAAGCCAGCCAGGGCGATGTCGTCGCCCACCGAGCGTCCCGCCGCGCGGATCGCGGACATCGCGCCGATCGCCGCGATGTCGCTGGCGGCGAAGACCAGGGTGCCGGGTTCGACACTGCCGGCCAGGGCCTCGGTCATCGCCTGCTGGCCCGCCTCCCGGGTGTAGGCACTGCGATGGATCCGCAGCACCTGTCCGCCGGCAGCGGTGAAGCCTTCGGTGAAGCCCTCCACCCGGTCGTCCGAGCTGATGAGCCCCGCTTTGGCGGCCAGCAGGATCGCCTTGCGGTAGCCCTTCTCGGCCAGCGCCACCCCCAGGGCACGGGTCCCCGCCAGGTTGTCGACCGGGACGGTGCGCAGCCCGGACGCACCCCGCCCCACCGCGACCACCCGGCTGCCCAGCCCGGCCAGTGCCTCCAGTTCCGCCTCCAGCAGCAGGCTGGCGGCCGCGGCGGTGGTGCGGGTGGAGGCCAGGATCAAGCCGCGGGGACGCTGGCCGCGCAGGGCGTGCAGATGGCGGGCCTCACGATCGGTGCTGCGGTCGGTCACCGCGATCGTCACCACCAGCCCGGCCTCATCGGCCGCCTTGGCGACGCCGGCAGCGATCTGTCCGAAGTAGGGGTCGGCGATGTCGGAGACCAGCAGTGCGACGATCGCGGCCGTGCCGCGGGCGGTGGCCTGGGCGGAGAGGTTGGCGGTGTAGCCGAGCTGGTCGGCGGCGCTCTGTACCCGTTTGCGGTAGCTATCTGCCACTCGGCGGGCGGAGCCGTTCAGGACGCGTGAGGCGGTCGCCAGCGAGACGCCCGCCTCGCGGGCGACATCGCTGAGGGTGACCGCGGGAGTGTTCACAGCCGGAGCCTAGCCTGGCTCAGACCCTCGGGAGGTGCGGGCTCACCGCGTGCCCGAATCCCTCGACGGTGCGTGCGACGACTTCGGCCGGCGGGGTCGCCCAGATGTCGGCATTGAACAGCTCCACCTCGATGTCGCGGTCGTAGCCGGTGGCCAGGACGGCCTGCGTCATCGGGCCGAAGTCGATCACGCCCTCGCCGGGGTAGTGCCGGCTGAGCAGGACGTCTGCGGCCAGCGGGGTCTTCCAGTCGCACACCTGATAGGTGGCGATCCGGCCCTCGCGGCCGGCCCGGGCGAGGGTCTCCGGGAAGCCCGGGAAGCGGGTGGTGG
>CAYSZZ010000007.1:54707-91848 GCA_964435735.1 uncultured Propionibacteriaceae bacterium | reverse complement strand
GTTGACGCAGGCGCGATCCGCGCAGTACATCGGATGCAGCGGCTCGATCGCCAGGGTGACGCCGGCCGCCTGGGCGGCAGGGGCGAGCTCCCCGAGCGCGTCGTGCACCCGCGCGCGGGCGCCGGCCAGATCGCGGGAGCCCTCCGGCAACCCGCCCACCACCAGGACCAGGACGGCCTGGGAGCCGGGAGCGCCGGCAGCGGCCAGGGTAGCGGTCTCATCGATCGCGCGACGGTTATCGTCGATCGCGGCACGGCGCTCGCGCCCTTCGGGGAGGGTGAAGAAGCCACCCCGGCAGTGGGTGGAGAACCGCAGCCCGGAGTCGGAGAGCATCCGGGCCGCCTCAGCCAGGCCGACCTCGTTGACCGGCTCGCGCCACAGGCCGATGGACTGGACGCCGGCCTCGGCGGTCACCCGCAGCGCGGTGGCCAGGTCGGCGTACTTCACGGTCGCCTGGTTGATCGAGAGGCGTGGGTCGGGAGTCATGGTCGGGTCTTTCCTTTCCGTCGGTCGAGCTTGGCCTGCCCTGAGCTTGTCGAAGGGTCGAGACCACGGGTGGAGCGAGGCTGCTGAGGTCTCGACAGGCTCGACCGTCGATAGTCGGTGGTTTCTAGTAGACGGCGCCTCGTTCGCGGAACTCGCGCCAGACGTTCTCGAAGAAGTCGTCGTCGGAGGGGATCGGACGCCGGGGACGCCAGCGGAACACCGGGAGGCCGGCCGGGTCGCCGTCCGCCCGCGGGACGATCGGAGCCCACGCCGGGTCGTCGTCGCCGACCCACCCGGAACCGTCCCCGGCGGGTCGGCTTCCGGGAGCGCGCCAGGCGGCCTCCTGAATCTCGTCGTCCAGGGCGCCACCGTCCAGGGCGAACCGGAAGATCTCCGGCAGGTCGAGTTCGCGCTCGGCGTCCGGGCCGTAGCCGACCAGCGGCAGCGACCCGGATGCGTCGGTGTAGAGCACCGAGCCGCGGGATCGTCCGCCGTGGGCGACGTAGTCGGCCATCGCCGAGAGGTAGACGTAGGCGCTGGTCAGGATGTCCCGGACCAGGAAGGTGCGATCGACCGAGCGACGGGAGGCGCCGTTTGCGCTGACCAGCTCGGCATAGCCGGCCAACCAGGCATGCACCTGCTGCAGGGCCTCGTCGATGGACGCCGCCGAGCGCACCGGCCCGGCCTTCGCGCTCATCAGCACCTGCACTTCGCGCAGCAGGTCGCCGGTGTTGTCGGCCGCTCCGGACGCCGCCCGTCCGGTCGCCTTCGCCGCCAGGCTCACCGCTTCCTCCAGCACCGGGGCGGCCGCGGCGGTGAACTCCTGATCGTCCGGGGGAGCCGCGGTGCCCCGGACCACCACGTACTGGGCAGCCCGGGTGGCTCCCACCTGGCCGGAGTTCAGCGCCGCGCCGCCGGGACGGTAGACGCCGTGCGCGCCACCGGCCTCGCCGACCGGGAAGAAACCCTTCACGTTCGACTGCCACCAGCCGTCGACCAGCAGGCCGCCGTTGTTGTGCTGGGCACAGACATCGACCTCGAGCAGCTCCTGCTCCAGGTCCACGTACGGGTTCTTGCCCAGGTAGAACTGGTAGGAGGGCTCGTTCATGTGCCGCAGCCGCTGAATCGGGGTGCCGAACAGGGCACCAGCCTTCTCCAGGTACTCGTGGGCCTCCGGGCTGAGCGCGCTCGGGTCGAACTCGTCCCGCACCGGGTTGCGGCGGAAGTCGAGCCACACCCGGCGGCCGCGCAGCACGGTCTCGCGGTAGACCAGCAGGTCGATCAGGCTGGAGCCGTCGCGGGCCTTGCGGATGTCGAAGGGCCACTGGTAGCCCTTCAGGAAGACCAGGGAGAGCAGCCGTCCGTAGTCGGGAATCGTCTCGGTGAGGAACTCGCGCTCATCGTTGCCCTCTGCATCTGTAGAGACAAACCGGGGGATGACCTGCATGTAGGTGCCCGAGACGTTCCAGCGCGGGTGGATGGAGGCTAGGCCGAACTGCCACTCGGTGAGGTTCTTGCCGGCCACCCCGGCCCGGTAGCCGGCACCGGAGGCTCCCCACTGGCCGTTCGGGAACACCCGGGTGGCGTACATCCCCGCGGGCCCGCCGGTGGCGTAGACGATGTTGGTGCAGCGGAACAGCAGGAAGGGGCTCGCCTCGCCGTCGTAGGGGAGATCGCGGCGCAGCACCAGCAGCCCGGCGACCTTGCGTCCGCCGTCACCGTCGTCGGTGGTGACGATGTCGACCACCCGGCACTCGTCGAAGACCCGGGTGCCGTTGCGCTGCACCTTCGCTTCCAGCTGCTGCACCATCGACCGCGAGGTGTAGGGCCCCACCGAGGTGGCCCGGCGGCGCGGATCGTGGTCGGTCTTGTAGCCGATGAACTCCCCGTACCGGTTCTGCGGGAAGGGGACGCCAAGGTCGACCAGGTGCAGGAACGCCCGGGCGCTGAGCGCCGCCTCAGCCAGCGCGTTGTCGCCGTCCATCGCCCCGCCGGCGAACAGGGTCTGGGCCATCTCGCGCACCGAGTCGGGGTCGCCGCCGGACAGGGTGAGCTTGTAGTAGGTCTGCTTGTCCGAGCCGGCATTGCGGGAGGCGCCGGCGTTCACCTTGTCGGCCACCATCACCACATCGGTCTGGCCGCCCTCCCAGATCCGGTCCGCGGCGCAGTAGCCGGCCGAACCCGTCCCGACCACGACGGTGTTCACCGTCACCACCGGGACGTCGCGTCCGCCGATCCGCAACGGCTGTGGGTCGTGGGTCATGGCTGCTCCTTTCGTGCTGTGCTTGGTTGGCGGCCGGTCCTCGATGGTCTCGACAAGCTCGACCGTCGACGATCGCCCTTCCCTACAAGACGGGGATGTGCATCCCGCCGTCCACGTGGAAGACCTCGCCGGTGGAGTACGGGGTCTGGCCCGAGGCGAGCAGCGAGACCGCGGCGGCGACGTCGGCCGGACGACCCCAGCGGGCGATCGGCACGGCGCCGGAGGCGAACAGGGCGTCGTATTTGGCGGTCACCGCTTCGGTCATGTCGGTGGCGATCACGCCCGGGCGCACCTCGTAGACGACGATGCCCTCCGGCGCCAGCCGGGTCGCCCACAGCTGGGTGGCCATCGCCACCCCGGCCTTCGAGATGCAGTAGTCGCCGCGGTTGATCGAGACCGTGGCCGCCGAGATCGAGGAGACGTTGACGACGGTGGCAACCGGCCCGGCCGGCGGTTCGGGCAGCGCCGACAACGGCCCGCGTAGTTCGATCACCTTGGTGGCGAAGGCCTGGGTGAGGAAGTACGGTCCGCGCAGGTTGATGCCGAGCACCCGGTCGAAGGACTCGGGGGAGGCCTCCAGCAGGTCGGCGCGCACGTTCGGGGCGACGCCGGCGTTGTTGACCAGGACGTCCAGCCGTCCCCAGGCGCCGACCGCGTCGTCGATGAAGCGGAGGTGGTCGGCCGGGTCGGCCACCGAGCCCTGGATGTAGCGCACCCGGGAGGCGTTGCCGGCCAGATGCCGCAGCTCGGCCAGCACCTCCACGGGTTCCTCCCGGGTGGCCAGGATGGAGACCGCGAAGCCGTCGGCGATCAGCCGGCGGCTGATCCCCAGGCCGATCCCACGGTTGCCTCCGGTGACGAGGGCGACAGGCATACGGAGCTCCTATTCGGATTCGGGGGTTGCTGGTGGTTCCCGGCGCTCCCGCAGCACGACGACCAGGAAGACCGCGACGCCCAGCGCCGGGATCACCAGGGGGCCGAGTTGCCAGAAGCACACCACCACCAAGGCGGCGGCGAACAGCAGGTAGAGCGTGGCCACCGGGTCGGTCTCGAACCGGTCGCCGATCCGCCGGACGGCGCCTCGCCACCCGGTGACGGGCTCCCAGTAGCCGGCCAGCATGAGCAGCACCACGGCGGCGGCCGCGATCACGATCCACCCGGCGACCGTCATCACGGTGCCGAATCCGGTGGTGTCGGTCCCGGCGATGAGCAGGGAGAGGATCGCCAGCCCCAGCACCGCGATCATGGCCAGGCCGGCCAGGAGGCCTCCACCCAGGCCGGCCTTGAGATCGGCGACGATCAGCCGGACGTTGGAGGACTGGCCGTGCAGATAGCGCCGCAGGTGGCGCGCGCTGACCGTCAACGCCAGTGGCAGGGTGATGATCGGCAAGGAGAGGACGGTGGCGATGAGCCCGACCAGCATGATCTCGCCGAACAGGGCGAACCTGTTGGCGGCGCCGGGATAGCGCGGAACCTGGAAGCCGGGGGCGGCCGGGCCAGAGCCCAGCGCGGCAGCGCGTCGCTCGGCCTGCAGCCGGGCCCGCTGTCTGCGGGGGGATTCGTGCGTCATCGTCGTCCTCTGGCCGGCCCTCATTGGAAAGCGCTTGCCGTACAACTTACCCGGGGTTGCCGCTGTCACGCAACGGCTGGACCGCGGCAGGCGGCGATGTCACCGAAACCGCCAACCCCGGGATGGGCCTCAGCAGCCGGAAACCCGTGGGGATGGCGGCAGCGTGAGGGGGACTGTCAGCTGTTCGCCACCCGACCCGCACAGCACCGACCCGCTCCGGGGCGCCGCGGCAACCGCGGGCCCATGGCGCCAGGAACGACCCGCCACCGACACGCGCGCGGTGATCGACACCCGTGGCCCGCGGGGTCAGGATGGAGCCTGGAGTGCCACCCGCTGGAGATACGAGGACGTCGATGAGCGCCGCTGAGCCGAGCCGTCTGATTGCCATGGAGGTGCCGGAGGGCGCCGATCGCACCGCCGACCGGCAGGTGGTGATCCGGCTGGTCGCGGGCAGTGCGCTGATGCTGTTCCTGGAACTGGCGCTGATCCGCTGGCTCGGCTCGAACATCGTGCACCTGTCGTACTTCTCCAACTTCGTGCTGCTCGGGTCCTTCCTCGGCATCGGTCTGGGCTTCCTGATCTCGCGCAAGACCTGGAGCGTGCTGCCCTGGACGCCGGTGATCCTGGCGCTGCTGGTGCTGGCCGTCCATCTCTTCCCGGTGACGGTCGATCGTGCCGGCAGCGGCATCATCTACTTCACCTCGCTGGGCACCACCGGCCCGCCGGTATGGCTGGTGCTGCCGGTGGTGTTCCTGCTCACCGCGTCCATCCTGGCCGGGCCGGCCGAGGTGGTGGGCCGGTGCTTCGGCCAACTGCGTCCGCTCACCGCCTACCGCTGGGATCTGGTCGGCTCGCTGGTCGGGATCTCCGGCTTCACCCTGCTCTCCTTCCTGCAGGCGCCCTCGGTCGCCTGGGGAATCGTGGTGGCGATGCTGTTCATCGCGCTGATCGACGGCTGGGCGCGGCTGCTGGCGACGCTGAGCGGTGCCGGGCTGGTGGCGGTGCTGTTGCTGGAGACGCTCACCCCGGGCGTCTCCTGGTCGCCGTACTACAAGGTGACCACCGAGGACGTCGGGGACGGCATGGTGCTGATCAGCGTCAACGGCGTCCCGCACCAGTTGATGGCGGCGGCGCAGTGGAAGCTCGACCAGGGCGAGAAGATCTACGGCACCTCCTACGAGCGCTGGGAGGGCGACCTGGGGAATGTGCTGATCGTCGGTGCCGGCTCGGGCTCGGACGTCGCGATCGCGCTCGCCGAGGGTGCCCGCCACGTCGACGCGGTCGACATCGACCCGCGGATTCTCCAGATCGGCGCGGAGCGAAACCCCGACCGGGCATACGACGACCCGCGGGTGAGCGTCCACGTCAACGACGGACGCGCCTTCCTGCAGTCGACCGACACGACGTACGACCTGATCCTGTTCGCGCTGCCGGATTCGCTGGCGCTGGTGAACGGCGCTTCGCAGATCCGGCTGGAGTCCTTCCTGTTCACCGCCGAGGCGCTGACGGCCGCACGCGAGCACCTGAACCCGGGCGGGGCGTTCGCGATGTACAACTATTACCGCGAGCAGTGGCTGATCGACCGGCTGGCCGGCACCGCGGAGGCCGCCTTCGGCCACGCCCCGTGCGTGGACCTGTTCGGGGGCGCCCAGGCGGTGGTCACGGTGGCGGTCGACGAGGCGAACCAGCGCTGCGCGGAGAGCTTCGCGCCCTCCGGGACGGTGATCGCACCGGCCACCGACGACCGGCCGTTCCTGTACTACGCCGGTGGTGGGATCCCGGCGATCTACCTGTGGACGCTGGGGGGCATCCTGGCGATCTCGCTGATCGCGGTGCGGGCGCTCGGCGGGCCGTTCCGGACCATGCGTCCCTACGCGGACCTGTTCTTCATGGGCGCCGCGTTCCTGCTGCTGGAGACCAAGAACATCGCCACCTTCGCGCTGCTCTTCGGCACCACCTGGCTGGTCAACGCGCTGGTCTTCGGCGGCGTCCTGGTGGTGGTGCTGGCCGCCGTGGAGACCACCCGGCACGTCCGGACGCCGCCGCTGCCGGTGGTGTGGGGGCTGATCGCGGCCTCGCTGGCGGTGGCGTACATCGTCCAGCCGGAATGGCTGCTGCCGCTGCCCTTCGCGCCCCGGCTGATCGTGGCAACGCTGCTCGCGTTCGTCCCGATCTTCCTGGCCAATGTCGCCTTCGCCAAACGGTTCGCCGCCTCCGACGACTCCCAGGGCGCCTTCGGGCTCAACCTGCTGGGCGCGATCGTCGGCGGCTGCCTGGAGTACGCCGCGCTGCTGACCGGCTACAACAACCTGCTGATTCTGGTGGCCGGGCTGTATCTGCTGGCCTTCGTCCTCACTCCGCGCCGGGCCGCCCTCGCCTGAAGCCGCCGGCCGGACGCTGCCGCGGCGCGATGAGTGAGTTCTGGCAGGTATCGGATGTCGTGGCACCGGCCCACCAGCCGCGGGCCCACGCCTCGCGGTTGTCCGGTTCCGGCGTCTGCGGAACGATGAGGGGGTGACGACGCTGGCTGCCCTCGACTGGCCGCGGCGGACGGCGCGGCTGGAGTTGCGCCCGGCCCGCGCGGACGATGCCGCCGAGGTGTGGCGCTGGCACCGCCTGCCGGCGGTGACTGAGTGGCTCTCCCGGCGCGCCACCGATCAGGCCGGGTTCGCGGCGCACTTCGGCTCGCGGCTGGACGAGACGGTGCTCGCCCGGCTGGACGGGCGGATCATCGGCTCGGCCAAGCTGCACGTCGAGGACGGCTGGGCGCAGGCGGAGATCGCCGAGCAGGCCCGCGGCCGGCAGTGCGAGGTGGGCTGGGTGCTGGACCCGTCCGTTCAGGGCCGGGGGCTGGGCACCGAACTGGCCGGCGAGTTGCTCGCGATCGCCTTCGACGGGCTGCGGGTGCGGCGGGTGGTCGCCTACTGCTTCGCCGACAACACCGCCTCCTGGAAGCTGATGGAGAAGATCGGGATGCGCCGGGAGGGGCACTACCAGGCCGAGTCGCTGCACCGCAGCGGCCGCTGGGTGGACGGCCTGGCCTACGCCATGCTGGCCGATGAGTGGCGGGCCGCTGCGTCCGTCAGGTCGGGGGAGTCCGTGAACTCCGGACCGAGAGAGGTGTAGTCATGACGCAGCCGGTGCTGGAGACCGAACGCCTGGTACTGCGGCCGTGGCGAGCGGACGATCTGGCGGTGGTGTACGACATCTACTCCCGCTGGGAGGTCGCCCGCTACCTCGGGCGGACGCCCCGGGTGCTGACCGAGCCCGCCCAGGCGGAAGCGAATCTGGCGAGATGGGCGGCGATCCCGGGACCGCTGTACGGGGTGTGGGCGATCGCGCCCAAGGGAACCTCCCGCCCGGTCGGCTCGGCCTTGCTGAAGCTGTTGCCGCTCAGCGATGGTGGGGAGACCTCCGGTGACACCGAGATCGGCTGGCATCTGCACCCGGACGCCTGGGGCAACGGCTATGCCACCGAGGCGGCCGGCGGGCTGCTCGACCACGCCTGGGAAGGCGGGCTGGACGAGGTGTTCGCCGTCACCTATCCCGAGAACACCGCCTCGCAGGCCGTGTGCCGCCGGCTCGGGATGACTCACCTCGGCTCGACCGAGCGCTACTACGACGTCACCTGTGAACTGTTCCGCGTCACCCGGTCCGATCTGGAAGGCGCTACCGCTGCACGGCTTCCAGGGCGGCGGGAATGAGGTGGTCGCCACGAAGAGCAGTGGCTCGATCGCGGCGAGGGCGCGGCGTGGAGGAAGCACTGCCGGAGCCCGTCGAGGCCGGCACGGCTCCGTTTCCAGACTGGGTTCGCCGCCCGCAGGGACTTGCCGGTGCGAACCTGAGCAGGTCGGTTCGCGCTAGGAGTCGAGGTCCTGCGCGTCCGGACGGGGGCCCGGGCGGCGGAAGGCGAGCAGGCGGCGAACCTTCGCCAGGGCGAGAGTGGGTGGCTCGGGACGGGTGAAGGCCCACTCCGGGTCGGTTAGCATCCGGGCCCCGGCCAGGCCGGCGATCATCGCGATGGCCACCAGCACGGTGGAGACGCCGGACTGCATGGCGCTCACGACGTCGGCCTGGTCGAAGTAGAGCAGGGTGCGCAGCGCGGACGAGCCGGGGATGGTCACCAGCAGCACCGGGACGGTCATGATGATCTTGGTCATGCCGAACCAGCGGGCGACCGGAGCGCAGGCCAGCCCCATCAGGAAACAGGCCACGAAGGCCGCCACGTGGGGACGCACCGCCGCCTGTTCCATCAGCGTCTTCACCACCGCGCCCAGCGCGGCGATCACGCCCGAGGCGACGGCGGTGGTGAACGGGCTGTTGAACATCGACGCCCAGCCGAAGACGGCGAAGAAGCCGGCCACCGCGGTCGCCGTCCACAACCAGGCCGGGTGCGCGTCCACCGGCGGCACCGGGTCCGCCGAGAGTCCGGCCAGCGAGGCGACCAGCCACACCCCGATGGTGATCGCCAGCAGCACCATGGCCGCGTAGGCCAGCCGCGGGACGCCGGCCTGCAGGTCGATCCGGGTCAGGTCGAGCCCGGCGGTGACCAGCGGGAAGCCCGGGATCAGGAAGATGCAGGCGCTGATGAAGCCCGCCGCCGTCCGCGGGCTGGGATCGCCCAGCGCGAGGGTGAGCAGGCCGGCGAACCCGATGTACAGCCCGCTGGCCACCGCTGCCGAGATCAGCACGGTCGCCAGATGGTTCAGCTGCCAGGCGCCCATCTTCCGGTGCAGCCAGTACGCCAGCCCTGACGCCGGGAGCACCGCGAGCACCTCTCGCCAGCCTCCGTTTCCCAGCACGGAGACCGAGGCGCAGGCGAGAGCGACCAGGACCACCAGAAGCCACGCGGGGTGGAGCCGGGGCGTCCGCTCGATGGCGCGCAGCTTCGCGTCAACCTCCGCGACCGTCGCGCGATCGGGCAGCGAGTTGCCGAGATCCTGCAGCATCGCGATCCGGTGCGCGTTCACCCCGGGATTGGGGATCTCGGCGACCTGAGTTCGGAAGGTGTTGCGCCGGCGGACCGACAGCACGATCGAGGTGAAGCTGATGTCGGCGTGCAGCCGCTGGATGCCCACCGTGCTGGCCACCTGCTGCATCAGCTCGCGCACCCGCAGCCCGCTGGTTCCGGCGCCGAGCATCAGGATGCCGGCCTTCAGCACCACGTCCGAGCGCCGGATCAGATGGGTGGGCTCCAGCGCGTCCTCGTACTCGTGCTCGCTGGGTTCGGGAAGCTGTTCACCGGCCACACCCCCACGCTAGTGGTTCTGGCGGCCGGCCACGGCCCGCCGTCCGTGCGTGGCGACAACCGCCCGGAGCCACTCCCACGCATCGACCGCTTGCCTTCACGTCGAGCGCTTGTGCCCAGGGAGTGGCGCTCGACGACAAGAGTGGCGCTCGACGAGGGCCGGGACGGCCGGTGGCCGAAATGGGGAGCAGTTGTAGGAAACTCACAAGGATGCTGGGGCAATGTTGGCCGTGGCCCGTTGAAGATCGGCGGGCGAACATGGCAGATTGCCACAAGGCCCCCGAAGCGGGGTTCTTCGACCCTGCCCATGGGAGGCCCTGTGTTCCGGCGGATTGCGATCGTCAATCGGGGAGAGGCCGCCATGCGGCTGATCCATGCCGTCCGCGACCTGAATGCCGAGCGGCCCGGCGAGCCGGCGATCGCCACCCTGGCGTTGTACACCGACGCCGAGCGCACCGCGATGTTCGTCCGGGAGGCCGACGAGGCCTATCCGCTCGGCCCGGCCGCCGGACGTCCCTACCTCGACCACGACCTGCTGGCCCGGGTGCTGCGCGAGGCGAAGGCCGACGCGGTCTGGGTGGGCTGGGGGTTCGTCGCCGAGGACGCCGACTTCGCCGACCTGGTCGAATCGCTCGGCATCACCTTCATCGGCCCATCCGGCGAGGCGATGCGCTCCCTCGGCGACAAGATCGGCTCGAAGCTGATCGCCGAGGAGGTCGGCGTTCCGGTGGCGCCCTGGAGCCGCGGCCCGGTCGACAGCCTGGATGAGGCGCTGGCCGCCGCGGAGCGGATCGGCTATCCGCTGATGCTGAAGGCGACCGCCGGCGGTGGTGGACGCGGCATCCGCCGGGTGGATGCGCCCGGCGATCTGGTCGATGCCTACCAGCGCACCCGGGAGGAGGCCGAGCGGGCCTTCGGCTCCGGCGTGGTCTTCCTGGAGAAGCTGGTCACCGGCGCCCGCCACGTCGAGGTGCAGCTGATCGCCGACGGTCAGGGGACGGCCTGGGCGCTGGGCGTGCGGGACTGCTCGGTGCAGCGGCGCAACCAGAAGGTGATCGAGGAGTCGGCATCGCCGCTGCTGGATGCCGCCCAGACCGCCGAGCTCAAGGCCGCCGCCGAACGGCTCGCGCTGGCGGTCGACTACCGGGGCGCCGGGACGGTCGAGTTCCTCTACCACCCCGGCGAGAGGCTGTTCGCCTTCCTCGAGGTCAACACCAGGCTGCAGGTCGAGCATCCGATCACCGAGGTCACCAACGACTTCGACCTGGTGAAGGCCCAGTTGCAGGTCGCCGCCGGCGGCCGGCTGACCGACCGCCCGGTCGAGCAGGGGCATGCCGTCGAGGCCCGGCTCAACGCCGAGGACCCGGATCGCGACTTCGCCCCCGCGCCCGGCCGGATCACCCGTCTGGACCTGCCGGTCGGGCCAGGCATCCGGGTGGACACCGGGGTCGCCGAGGGGGACGCCATCCCGGCCGACTTCGACTCGATGATCGCCAAGATCATCGCCTCCGGACGCACCCGCGAGGAGGCGCTCGGCCGGCTCCGCCGGGCGATGGCCGAGACCACCGTGATCATCGACGGTGGCACCACCAACAAGAGCTTCGTGCTGGAGTTGCTGCACCGGCCCGAGGTGATCGACGGCTCCGCGGACACCGGCTGGATCGACCGCGTCCGGGCCGACGGCGGGTTGATCGCCGACCGGTACTGGCCGGTCGCGCTGGTCGCCGCGGCCATCGAGGCCTACCAGGAGGTCGAGCAGCGGGAGATCGCCCGCCTGCTGGAGACCGCCCGCGGCGGACGCCCACAGGCCCAGCACGCGGCGGGGATGCCGGTCGACCTCAAGCTGCGCGGCGTCGCCCACCGGCTGGTGGTGTTCCGCACCGGACCCGGGCACTACCGGGTGCGGATCGGCCAGGCGGCCGCGGACGTCCGGATCGAACGCCTGGACGAGGCGCACGGCCGGCTGCAGATCGGCGCCCAGCGGTACCGGATCGTCACCGACACCCATGGCCCGGTGCACCTGATCGAGGTCAATGGGATCACCCACCGGGTCTCCCGGGACGAGGGCGGCGTGCTGCGCTCGCCGGCGCCGGCGCTGGTGGTGGCGACCCCGGTCGCGGTCGGCGCGGAGGTCGCGGCGGGAGCACCGGTGGTGGTGCTGGAGTCGATGAAGATGGAGACGGCGATCGTCGCTCCGTTCGCTGCCCGGGTACGGGAACTCCACGTGATGGCGGGCAGCCAGGTCGAGAGTCAGGCGCCGCTGGTGCGACTGGAGCCCCTGGGCGACGGCGAGGCGGAGACGGAGACCGCCGGCGGCGAGGTCGAGTTGCCGCGGGCGAGTGGCGACGCGTCGATCGATGCGAGGCTCGCGCGGCTGTTGGCCGAGCTCTCCGCCCACCTGATGGGCTACGACACCGACGTCGCCACGGACACTCTCGCCGCCTACCTGGGTGCGCGGGAGGAGGCGCGGGCCGAAGGGCTCGACGTGCTCGGCGGTGAGATCGGGCTGTTCTCGCTGTACGCCGATCTGGCCGAACTGAGCCGCAACCGTCCCGCCGGTGAGCAGGACAACACCGAACTGCGGATCCATTCCGATCGCGAGCACTTCCACGGCTACCTGCGCAGCCTGGACGCCGCCCGCGCCGGTCTGCCCGACCAGTTCGTCCGGCGGCTCGAACGGGCACTGGCCCACTACGGGGTGGATTCGCTGGATCGCACCCCGGTACTGGACGAGGCGGTCTTCCGGATCTTCCTGGCCCAGCAACGGGTGGCCGCCGACGTCCAGGTGGTGCTGGCGATCCTGGACCGGTGGATCGGCCAGCCGGCTCCCGACGCGGAGCTTGCCGGTCCCGCCCGCGCGCAACTGGAGCGGCTGGTGCGCTCCACCCAGCGGCGTTTCCCAGCGGTCAGCGACGTGGCGCGCTCGGTCCGGTTCCGCTGGTTCGACCAACCGCAGGTGGACGCCGAGCGCGAGCAGGTGCTCGCGGCGGTGGCCGGAGAGGTGGCCGACCTGGCCGCCCACCCGGAGGCCCCCGACTACGCCGCCCGGATCGCCGCGCTGTCGGCCATCCCGGAGCGGCTGGTGCTGACCCTGGCCGAGCGACTGAGCCACGGCATCACCGCCCACGAGCCCCTGCTCGAGGTGCTCACCCGCAAGCACTACGGTGACCGGGAGCTCTCCGGCGTCCGGGCACTCACCGTCGGGGGCCGTGCGGTGGTGGTCGCCGACTACGTGCTGGACGGTCGTCCCGCGCACGCCGTCACCACGATCGCGACAGCCGACGAGCTGTCATCGGACGGTCCGGTGGCGGCGATCGTCGCCGAGCAGCTGGCAGCGGCCGGGCTGGGCGAGCGCCGTCCGGCGGTCGACGAGCCGAAACCGTCCCCGGGGGGATCGGGCGGGAACCTGCCCGAGGCGGTGGTCGAGATCTACGTGGCCTGGCCGAACGCTTCCGATCCCGGGGCGGCGGACGGTTCCCGGAAGCCGCTCGACCACGCCCGGCTGGCAGCGGCGCTGCAGCCGCAGCTGGCCGGCTGGCCGCTGGACGGGGTGCGCCGGATCGTGATCGCGGCCTGCTCGGCCGACGGCAACGTCGACTACGCCACCTTCCGTCCGGACGCGTCCGGCGACCTGGCCGAGGATGAGCGGATCCGCGGCGTCCACCCGATGGTCTTCCGCCGGCTCAACCTGTGGCGGCTGCGGGAGTTCGACGCCACCCGGCTGCCGGCGCCCCGCGGCGTCCTGCTGTTCGAGTGCGTGGCGAAGTCGAACCCGGCCGACCGGCGGCTGGTCGCGATGGCCGAGGTCAACCAGCTCGCCGCGGTGCGGGACGAGAACGGCCGGCTGATCGGCCTGCCGCACGCCGAGCGGGCAGTGGAGAACGGGCTGGAGGCGATCCGGCGCACCCGTGCCGCCCGGGGCGCCGAGGGCAGCCAGCTGGACATGAACCATGTCTGGGTCTACGTCTGGCCCGAGATCGACATCGACCTGCGGGATGTGATGGCCCTGCAGCACAAGCTCACTCCGCTGTCGGACGGCACCGGCATCGAGGAGGTGCTGGCCGAGGGCACCTTCGTCCACGACGGCCAGCCACCCAGCCGGCTGGCGATCCGCTTCCAGTCCAAGCCGGGCCGCGGGGTCACCGCGTCCGTCGAACCGCCGCCGACCGAGCCGTTGCAGCCACTGGACGACTATGCCGCGAAGGTGCTGCGGGCCCGCCGCCGCGGCCTGGTGTACCCCTACGAGCTCTCCGAGACACTGGCCGGGCCGGGTGGCGAGCTGATCGAACTCGACCTCGCCGAAGTGGCGCCGGGCGAGCCCGACCGGCTGGTCGGGGTGCAGCGCCCGCCCGGCCGGAACCGCGCCGGCATCATCTGTGCCAAGGTGACCACCCGCACGCCGCTCCACCCGGAAGGGATCACCCGGGTGGTGCTCTCGGGCGATCCGACCCGAGGCCTGGGTGCGGTGGCGGAGGCGGAGTGCCGCCGGATCATCGCCGCGCTCGACCTGGCGACCGAACTCGGCGTCCCGGTCGAGTGGTACACGCTCAGCTCCGGGGCACGGATCTCGATGGATTCCGGCACCGAGAACATGGACTGGGTCGGCGCCGCGCTGCGCCGGATCGTGGAGTTCACCCAGGCCGGTGGCGAGATCAACATCGTGGTCGCCGGGATCAACGTCGGCGCCCAGCCGTACTGGAACGCCGAGGCGACGATGCTGATGCACACCCGCGGCATCCTGGTGATGACGCCCGACTCGGCCATGGTGCTGACCGGCAAGCAGTCGCTGGACTTCTCCGGCGGCGTATCCGCGGAGGACAACTTCGGCATCGGCGGCTACGACCGGGTGATGGGCCCCAACGGGCAGGCCCAGTACTGGGCGCCCGATCTGGCCGGAGCCTTCCGCGTCCTGATGGGCCACTACGAGAGCACCTGGGTGGCTCCGGGCGAGTCCGGGCCGCGGCGGGCGGCGACGTCCGATCCGTTCGACCGGGACATCTCCGACCACCCGCATTCCGGCGAGTTCGCCACGGTGGGCCAGATCTTCTCCCGCGAGCACAACCCCGACCGCAAGAAGGCGTTCGACATCCGCACCGTGATCGCCGCGGTCTGCGACGCCGATCACCCGCGCACCGAGCGCTGGGCGGGGATGGCGGACGCCGACACCGCGGTGGTGATCGACGCCCGGATCGGCGGACGCTCGGTGGCCGTGCTGGGCATCGAGTCGCACCCGGTCCCGCGGGTCGGCTTCCCGCCGACCGACGGTCCGGACACCTACACCGCAGGCACGCTGTTCCCGAAGTCCAGCAAGAAGGCCGCCCGGGCGATCAACGCGGCCTCGGGGAACCGGCCCCTGGTGGTGCTGGCCAACCTGTCCGGCTTCGACGGTTCGCCGGAATCCATGCGCCGGCTGCAGCTGGAGTACGGCGCCGAGATCGGCCGCGCGATCGTCAACTTCCGCGGCCCGATCGTCTTCGTGGTGATCAGCCGCTACCACGGCGGCGCCTTCGTGGTGTTCAGCAAGCGGCTCAACCCGAACATGACGGTGCTGGCGCTCGAGGGCTCCTTCGCATCGGTGATCGGCGGCGCCCCCGCGGCGGCGGTGGTCTTCGCCGGCGACGTCGCCAAGCGGACCGCCGCCGATCCCCGGGTGGCGGCGCTGGAGGCCCGGTTGCGGGTGGCGCGAGCCGAGGCCAAGGCGGCGCTGCAGCTCGAGTTGGCCGAGGCGCGGGCCGTGGTCAGAGCCGAGAAGATCTCGGAGGTGGCGGGCGAGTTCGACGCCATCCATGACATCCACCGCGCCGTTCGCGTCGGCTCAGTGGACCGCGTGATCACCGCCGCCGAACTGCGCCCGGCAATCATCTCGACCCTGGACGCCTGGTTCACCGCTATCGTCGGTCCATGACACGACGACTGGGCTGGGACGAGGGACGCTGGACGACCCCACCTGCCGAGGTGGAGGTGGACGGCGACGACCTGGTCGTGACCGCGGTCGAGGGGTCGGACGCCTGGCGGATCACCTCGTACGGCTTCGTTCACGACAACGAGCATGCGCTGCTGGTGCCGCTGCCACCGGACACCGCCGTCGAGGTCGAGTTCGACGTCACGATGGGCGAGCAGTTCGACCAGGCCGGGCTCTTCCTGCGCGTCTCGGCCACCCAGTGGGCCAAGGCCGGCATCGAATACGCCGACGGGGTGGTCAACCTCGGGGCCGTCGTCACCGACCAGACGTCCGACTGGTCGTCGGCGCCGATGCCGCACTGGGCCGGCCGCCGGGCGACCGTGCGCGCCAGCCGCAGCGGGGACGCCGTCACCGTGCGGGCCGGCGTGGACGACGAGTCACCGCGGCTGATCCGGCTGTTCCCGCTGGATCCGGCGCTCGCGCTCGAGGCCGGCCCCTACCTGTGCGCGCCCACCCGCGCCCGCCTGACGGTTCGCTTCCGCCGTTGGGAACTCACCGAGCCCGACAGCTCGCTGCACTGATGCGTCAGGTGGGGGTTATGGCGGGGCCGGCCGAACCCAAGACCTTGCCGCGGGGAGCTTTCGTTGTTGTGACCGCCGCCTGACCCGCGAGAACAACCACATCGCTGCGGAGCGCGAGCTGAGCTGGGACGCGGGGGGCGATAACCGCGAAATCGCTGCGGCGGGCTGTGGCTAGAGCAGGGCGCGGATGTCGGCCTCGATGGCGCTGGGCGGCACGGTCGGGGCATAGCGGCGGACTACCTCGCCTTGGCGGTTGAGCAGGAACTTGGTGAAGTTCCACTTGATCGCGTCGCCCAGGATGCCGCCCTTCTCGGTGCGCAGCCAGGAGTAGAGCGGGTGCGCGGAGGCGCCGTTGACGTCGATCTTGGCGAACATCGGGAAGCTCACACCGTAGTTCTGGCTGCAGAACTCGGCGATCTCGGCGTCGTCGTCGAACTCCTGGTGGGCGAACTGGTCGCAGGGGAAGCCCAGCACCACCAGCCCGTCGTCGCGGAGTTCGCGGTAGAGCTTCTCCAGCCCTTCGTACTGCGGGGTGAAGCCGCACTTCGAGGCGGTGTTCACCACCAGCACCACCTTCCCCAGGTACTCGCCGAGGGTCTGGGGCTGACCCGCGATGGTGGTGGCGTCGAAGTCGCCGAGAGTGGTCATGTGTGTACGTCCTTGGGAAAGGGGAGCGGCGGCGGGCGCCGTCTGAATCGAGCGTAGTCGCCGCACCAGCAGGCCGCCGTCGCCGTCAGGTGCGGCGGCGGGGTGGTCTTCGAGGTCAGCACCTCAGTGTGAGACCTTGACGCAGCGTCAAGGTCAAGCGGCAGCCGTCCCCCAGAAGATCGCCCGAGCTGTCCAGGTTTGGAGAAGGGGCTTTGAAGAACCAGATATTTAGGTTAGGCTCACCTTGCCTATTTGGACGGAGGACGCGTGGAACCTACCCAGTTCGGAGCTTCGACGGTTCACGCTCTTCCTCAGGCTCGTGCGGCCTCACTGGCGCGCCGGCTGCTGTCCGGTGCCGGACGAGCGTCGCTGCTCGCCTACGATCTCGCTCCCTCGGTGGAGGCGTCCGCGCTGGCCCACGGCTTGAGCCGGAGCGGTGAGTTGCTGGTCGCCTGCATCGCCGATGACGAGATCCCTGCGACCACCTGGGAACGCACGCCATTGCGAGTGCGACTCGACATCGTCAAGGAGGCGCCCGAGTGGTCGGCACGGATCACTGCCGGCGCGCTCCATCTGCTCGGCACGCTGGAGTGGCTGACCGGCGACGTCCGGGATCAGCGGCTGGCGGACGGACTCTCGCCGTGGCTGGCCGAACTGGCATCCGCGCCGGGTGGTCGGCTGGGTGTCGTCCGCACGGATCGGGTGCTCCTGCACGACTGCGCGGGAGTGACGCCGCTGGCCTATGAGGAACTGGATGACGAGCCGCCGGCCTTCCCCACTGCCGAGGAGGAGTGGGAGGCGCGCGAGGTGGTCGGTCGCCTGGCGGCCGATGAACTGGACAGTCTGCTGAGCGCTGCCGCCTCCGGCTGGGAGGCGGCCGTGGTGCTCACCGGCAGCTCCACCGGTGGTTGTCCGCATCTGGGGCGACAGGTGTTCTGCGTCGATGTCGATCGCACCGGTCTGACCCTGATGGAGGCCCGACCTGGGTCGGCCGCAGTGGTGGTGCTGGGCTTCGATCAGCCTGCGAACAGCATCGAGGAGCTGGCGGACGGACTCCACCAACTCCTCGAATCAGCTGCTACGGCTCAGCGCGCTTCGTAGGTCAGGCACTCGGCGTCGTCGCCGGCAACGGCGATCTCGGCGGCGGTGCACAGCAGATCGGTGTTGTGCACGCACTCCAGACGCTTGCAGGCGCCGACCTGCCCGCTGGGGGACGAGAGTCCTGCGCGCGCGTCCAGCACGATGAAAGTGGTGCAGGATGCCTTCGCTCCGGAACCGCCGACGTTGATGGCGAGCGCCGTGCAGCCGCCGTCGTTGAACGAGCAGGCGGTGGTGGTGCAGGACTTGACGATCGATGTGGTGCTCATGGCGCGAACCTCCAGGGAGAAACCTTCAGCGCGTTTCACGATAGCCACTCTTTTCCGTACCAACAAGCATTCTTAGGCTTACCTAATTTCCCCTGGTTTTGGATATGCAAGCCAATCCAAAATGTGATGATCTCCACCAGTATAGGCCTGTGGCTAGCGTGGACAGCCCGGCTATTCCGGTGGGGACAGGGTTGTGGCGACCCAGAGAATATTGGTTGTCAGTCATTTCATAAATAGCGACTCACGGCGATTGGCCGGAGTTCATGCGTAGGTTTACCCATCGGTTCGGGAGGGCTCCCACCCGCGCGCCGTGGCTGTCGGGCGGCCCCGCTGCCGTTCGAGCCGGCGGAGCAGGAGGGTGAGTTGGGTGAGGCTCACCGACGGGTGCTCAGGGTGCCACTGGACGCCGGTGAGCGGCGCACTGGTGTGGACGATCGCCTCGATGACGCCATCCTGGGCGCGGGCCGCGACCCTCAGGCCCCGTCCGAGCTTGTCGATCGCCTGATGGTGGCTGCACAGTGGCAGTTCGGCCGCGTTCACGTCCTGTTCCAGGCCGGTGAAGCGGTCGACCGCCACCTGGGTGCCGGTGTAGGACGCGTCCCCGCTGCCAGGCCCGCGATGGCGCATCACTGTGGGAAGGTGCTGGATGAGCGTGCCGCCGAGCGCCACGTTGAGCAGTTGATGCCCACGGCAGATGCCCAGCAGCGGTCGGCCGGTCGCCAGGGCGTCACGAACGACCGCGATCTGCGCGGCGTCGGCGCCCGGCTCGTGGCGACCGGCGTCCCGGTACTGCGGGGGCCCGCCGTAGAACTGCGGATCGACGTCCTCTCCGCCCAGAATGACCACCGCGTCGGCGCTGGCGGCGATCTCCCGGGTGACGCTGGTGGGAACCTCGGCGCAGGCGACGAAGCTGCCCGTCCAGCCGAGTGCCGCCAGTGCCGCTCGCGCCCCCCGGTTGAGTTCGTCGAGCTCCGCCTGGAACCCGGGGTTCCACGGACGTCCCCTGCGCAGGTGCAGCAGCGCCAGTCTCACGACGTCACCCCTCTCCAGCCGACCTGCCGTTCTACTCAAGCAGTCCAGGATTACGTCGGTGTTGCGGTCAGGCGAGGATGGAGAGTCAGTGACTCGTCTTCAGGGCGTGGGTCAGGCGGTCCGCCGCCCAGTCAGCCATCCGGTGAACTCCAGAACGGCTGTCGTGACGGCGGCGTGGCGCAGCGAGGCGAACAGGTCGAAATTGTGTCCGGCGCCAGGAAGCTCGGCGTAGCCGACCGGGGATTCGCGGCGGGCACGCATGGCCTCGGCGAACTCCCGGGCCTGGCCGGCGGACGCCATCGGATCCTTCTCGCCGTGGATCACCAGCAGCGGTGGAAGTGCGGAGCCGGTGAAGTCCTCCGGAGCGGACGGCTGCTGGCCGAAGGCCCGACCGTAGTAGCCGTAGAGCCCGACGACTGCCGAGACGGAGGTGTCGGCCGACTCGAAGCCCGGCTGAAGCTCCGGCTGGCCCGCCGACAGTCCGCAGTTGACCGCGAGATGAGCACCGGCGGACCCGCCGGCCACCACCAGGGTGCCGGGGTCCGCGCCATACGCCACGCCCTCGGTGCGGAGCCAGGCGATCACCCGCTTGGCGTCGATCAGGCTCGTCAGATAGTCGGTGCGCAGGTGATAGTTGGCGCTCACGCACACCCAGCCGTGGGCGGCCAGGGTTTCCAGCAGCAGCTTTGACTGCCGGTTCTTGGAACCGCTGTGAAAGCCACCGGGGTGGAAGTAGGCGAAGACCGGCCCCGACGCCAGGCCGCGCCTTCGATAGACGTCCAGCTGGTTCCACTCTGCGTCCGGCCCATAGCTCACATTGCGCGTCCGCTGGATGCGAGGGTTGGGCAGTCGCAGGGGTGCCACCAACGCCCAGGCCGCGCGCAGCCGGTGACCGGACCGGCTCGCCCGGGGACGATCCGCGCCGAGGGTGAGGGTGAGGGTCGCGTCAAGGACGCTGGGTGCCTGGGACGACCGCCACGCTATTCCGGCGAGGCCGGCCAGCGCGAGCGCGCCCAGACCCGCCATGGTCAAGCCGGCCGGAGTGGCCAGGTCGCCGCCGTCCCACGCCACCCAGGTGGCGAAGATCAGGTACCAGGCCAGCAGGAACGGGATCTCGTTCGCGATGGTGCCCAGGACGAACGTCGGCGTGGCGCGTGGGCCGCGCGTCGACCGAGGCCAGAACGCGCAGGC
This sequence comes from uncultured Propionibacteriaceae bacterium, assembly GCA_964435735.1. Taxonomy (GTDB): domain Bacteria; phylum Actinomycetota; class Actinomycetes; order Propionibacteriales; family Propionibacteriaceae; genus Propionicimonas. The sequence continues at coordinate 71,560 of CAYSZZ010000007.1, read as the reverse complement.
GACGGCAACGGCGGTGAAGAGGACGGGGATGAGGTACCCGATGGGCATGTCACTCTCCCCGGGCGTCATCCCCGTCCGTGATGGCGCCGTGGTCGAGGTGCAACGCGGAGGCGATGTCCGAGATCTCGCGGGCCAACTCGATGTCCCGGTTGGTGAGGCCGCCGACGTCGTGGCTGCTCAACGAGATCCCCACCTCGGGGTAGGTCAAGGTGAGGTCAGGATGGTGTTGCCGGGCTTCGGCGGCGGCGCCGACGCGATTGACGAACTCCAGACCAGTGGTGAAATCACCGGTGGCGAAGCGGGCGCGCAGGGCGCCATCGACCTGTTGCCAGCCATCGAGACCGGCTGCAGTCACCTGTGCGGGCGTTAGCTGTGCATCACTCATCCCTCCATCATGCCCCGCGGGCGTCGATTCGAAACCTCTTGACATGTGACTAAACAGTCACCTATTTTGGAACGGTGGATGACAGCGACCTGGTTTTCAAGGCGCTGGCCGATCCCATTCGGAGGTTGCTGCTGGACACCCTCTTCGAGCGCGACGGCCGCTCGCTCGGAGAGCTGGAGGCAGTGGTCAACGACCATGTCGAGATGACCCGCTTCGGCGTCGCGAAGCACTTGCGCCTGCTGGAGGCGGCCAATCTCGTCACGAGCCGTAAGCAGGGCCGGGAGCGACTGCATCACCTCAATCCCGTGCCCATCCAACAGATCCATCGACGATGGATCGGCAAGTACACCGAGCGGTCGCTGATAGCTGGTGCCTTGCTCGATCTGAAAACCCACCTTGAGGAGAAGAACCCATGAGCAACAGCCTGATTCAGGTCTACACCGTCTACATCGAGGCTCCGGCCAGCAAGGTGTGGGAGGCCATCACCAACTCCGAGTACACCAACCAGTGGGGGTACGGCGGCGACACGGAGTACGACCTGAACCCCGGAGGTGCGTACCGCAACCACACCACGGACGCGATGAAGGCGATGGGCATGGGTGACGTGGCCATCAGCGGGACGGTCGTGTCGGTGGAGGTGGGTCGCCGCCTCGAACTGACCTGGCAGCCCGCCTGGTACCCGGACTCCCCGCCCACGGTCCTGACCTGGGAGCTGACCGAGTTCGACGGCCCGCTCACCCGGGTGGTGCTCACTCACGATCTGAACGCCTTCCCGTCCCTGGCCGATGAGGTCGCCGGTGGCGGCGAGCCTGCTCAGGGTGCCGGCGGCTGGCCGTGGACGCTGGCGAGCCTGAAGACCCTGGTGGAGACCGGACGGCCCATGGTGGGTGCCGGTTCCTGACCGGACGCAACTCTCCCGCGTCCGGTACGGTTCGCCGGCCCGCTGCGACAGTGCTCGCCGTGGCGCAGGCGATCGGGACGCGGACTCCTCGATCCACCCGGCGGGATACGTTTGACCGGGAGCGAGAGGCGGGCGTTGAGCGAGTCGGGGTCGGTGCGGAGCGTGCTGCTGCGCTTCGCGCCCATGATCTACGGCCCCACCGTGCTCTTCGCACTGGGCGAGGGTGCGGTGGTACCGCTCATCCCGGTGCTGGCGGTGCGGCTGGGCGCGGACATCGCGCTCTCCGGGCTGATCGCCTCGGCGCTGGTGGTCGGCCAGCTCTGCGGCAACCTGCCCGCCGGCTGGCTCGTCGCGCGCGCCGGTGAGCGGCTCACCATGTTGGGGGCCGCGAGCCTCGCGCTGGTGGGGGTCGTCGGGCTGGCGCTCGCACCGAGCCTGGGGGTGCTCGCCGCGGCGGTCTTCCTGATCGGTCTGTGTGCGGCCGCCTTCGGCCTGGCCCGGCACGCCTTCATGGCCGTCCGGGTGCCCTACCTCTTCCGGGCTCGCGCGCTCGCTCTGCTGGGCGGCTCCTTCCGGCTGGGGATGTTCATCGGCCCCTTCCTCGCTGCGCTGCTGCTCGGCCTGACCGGGACGGACGCCTCGGCTGCCTGGTGCTTCGCGGTGTGCCTGGTCTGCTGCATCCTGCTGGTGGGGTTGGGGCCCGACCCGGAGGTTCGCCTGGCGCAGCAGGGTCCCGACGAGTCCGCCATCCCTGGTGGACGACCAGCCGCCCGTCCCGCCGACGAACTGGCCGACTCCCTCCCGTCCGATCCGAGGCAGGACGGAGTGCTGCGCACCATGGCGAAGCACCGCCACGTGCTCGCGCGCCTCGGCCTGGCCGCCGCGTCGCTCTCCGCCGTGCGCTCGGCCCGCCAGGTCGTGCTGCCACTGTGGGGCGTGTCGCTCGGCCTCGACGCGCAGACCATCGCGCTCGTCGTGGGCGTCGCCGGTGCGCTCGACTTCGCGCTGTTCTACGCCAGTGGGCAGGTGATGGACCGCTTCGGGCGGCTGTGGGCCGCGCTGCCGTCGATGCTCATCATGGGTCTGGGCTTCGGGCTGCTCTCGCTGACCCACGAGTGGCCGGCCGCCTCCACCTGGTACGTCGCGTGCGCTGGGGCGATCGGCGTGGGGAACGGCCTGTCCAGCGGCATCCTGATGACGCTCGGCGCCGACCTGGCACCCGCCGGTGACCCCGCACCCTTCCTCGGATCCTGGCGCACCCTCACCGATGGGGGCGGGGCGCTTGCGCCGGTACTGTTCTCCGGCATCGCCGGGTTCGCGACGATCGGAGTGGCCACCGCGTCGATCGGTGTCTTCGCGCTCGCCGGCGCGCTCGGTTTCCTGCGCTGGGTGCCCCGCTTCGTCCCCGGGAACGGGCCCCGCCCGCCGACCGCGGCAGCCGATGGGTAGGTTCGGGTGCGACCTGGCAGCGGGTGCCGCGACGCCGCGGTAGTTGGCGGCGGTCCAGGGTCGAGGAACGCCCGGGAGTTCTGCCAACTCGTGCGGAGACGACATCAGCCGAGGCGATGGGCCCATGGAATGGGTGGCGTCCATCCGGTTCCACCCGGTTCTGAGGTTGGACTTGACCTTGATCCCGCATCAACCCTCGATCCTTGTGGGCGGAGCTGCCGGCAACGAGCGGAGGCGGTTTCCTGAAACGAGGAGGTCGTGAGTGTCTCAACCGAGCATCACCCCGGCGATCGCCGTGCAGGGGTTGCAGAAGTCGTACGGGAAGCTCTCGGTGCTGCGTGGGGTGGACTTCGAGGTTGCCTCGGGGAGCATCTTCGCCCTGCTCGGCTCGAACGGCGCGGGCAAGACCACGATCGTGCGCATCCTGTCCACCCTGTTGAAGGCGGACGCGGGAGCAGCCAGCATCAACGGCTTCGACGTCGCCTCGCAGCCGGCGCAGGTGCGGGAGTCCATCAGCCTGACCGGGCAGTTCGCCGCCGTCGACGAGATCCTGACCGGTCGGGAGAACCTGATCCTCGTCGCCAAGCTCCGCCACGTGAAGGACCCCGGTGCGATCGCCGCCGAGCTGCTCGACCGTTTCGCGCTGACCGCTGCCGGCGACCGAAGGGTCGGCGAGTACTCCGGTGGCATGCGGCGACGGCTTGACATCGCGATGAGCCTGATCGGGAGCCCGCCGGTGGTGTTCCTGGACGAGCCGACCACCGGCCTGGACCCGGAGCGGCGCATCGAGGTGTGGCGGGCCGTCGAGAAGCTCGCAGCGGCTGGGACGACGGTGCTGCTGACCACGCAGTACCTGGACGAGGCCGAGGAGTTGGCCGACCAGATCGCGATCCTGCACAAGGGCCGGATCATCGTGCGCGGCACGCTTGACGAACTGAAGCGGTTGCTGCCGCCGGCGCAGGTGGAGTACGTCGAGAAGCAGCCGTCCCTCGAAGACATCTTCCTCGCCCTCGTGGGCGAGGACAGCGACGCCCCCGCAGCGAACGACGGCGCGGGGGAGAAGGGGGCAGCATGACCGCCCACTTCCTCGGCGACACCGCCACCCTGACCGGACGGTCGATGAAGCATGTCGTGCGCAGCCCGGACACCATCATCACGACCGCGGTCATGCCGATCGCGATCATGCTGCTGTTCGTCTACGTGCTCGGCGGTGCCGTCGCCACCGGGCAGGACTCCGGCTCAGGCGGGTACATCGACTACGTGCTGCCGGGCATTCTGCTCATCACGGTCGCGATGGGCATCTCCTACACCGCGTACCGGCTGTTCACCGACCTGCAGGGGGGCATCTTCGACCGGTTCCACTCGATGCCGATCGCTCGGTCCTCCGCTCTGTGGGCGCATGTGCTGACCTCGCTGACGGCCAACCTCATCTCCGTCGTGCTCGTGACAGGCGGCGCGTTCCTGATGGGCTTCCGCACGGGTGCCGGAGTGCTGGGGTGGCTTGCGGTCTCGGGCATCATGGTCCTGTTCATCTTCGCCCTGACCTGGGTGGCCGTGTTGTCGGGGCTGTCGGCAAAGTCGGTGGACGGCGCGAGCGCAGTTCTGCAGCCGCTGATCTTCCTGCCGTTCATCAGCTCCGCCTTCGTGCCCACCGCATCGATGCCGGGTCCGGTGCGGTGGTTCGCCGAGCACCAGCCGGTGACCTCCATCGTCAACACCATTCGCGATCTGTTTGCCCAGCAGCCCGTCAGCTCAGACATCTGGGTCGCGCTCGCCTGGTGCGTCGGCATCTCCGTCGCCGCCTCCGTCGCCGCGATGGTCGTCTACCGACGGAAGATCTCCTGAGGCAGGCTGGATGTCATGCTCACGATCAGCCAGTTCGCCGCCTACGCCGGGGTGACGGTGGCGACAGTCCGGCACTACCACAAGATCGGCCTGCTGCCCGAGCCCGGCCGTGACCGCTCCGGCTATCGCAGCTACGACGCCGCTGCGGTCGTGCGGCTGATCCGCATCCACATCCTCGCCAGCGCCGGTGTGCCGCTGGCCCGGGTGGAAGACCTCCTTGACGCCGATCCGGAGGAGTTCGCAGGGCGGGTTCGTGAGATCGACAGGCGGCTGCGAGCCGAGGTCCGGCAGTTGCAGGAGACCCGCGCACGGCTCGCTCGGCTCGCCGCGGGAGAGCACATGGCGCTCCCGGCGAGCGTGGTCGGCTACCTGGACCGGCTGCGCAGCCTCGGCGTCGAGGAGCGGTACATCGAGCTGGAGCGGGACGCCTGGATCATGGTCGCGGCCCAGCTTCCGGATCAGATCGACGCCATCATGGCCCGCAAGCATACCGACCTGGACGACCCGGACCTCGTCCGCTTCTACAGTCTCGTCAGCGGTGCGCTCGACTGGGCGGAAGACGACCCGCGGGTGGCCGAGGCAGCCGACATCCTGGTCCGGCTCCTGACCCGTGCAGCGAACGCCGGAGGTCTCAACCAGGACGGCTTCGACGAGCCGTTCGCCGAGCTTCTCGACGTGACCATGGCGAAGTCTGCGCCCGCCGCGCAGCGTCTGCTGACGCTCATGGAGGAGCGGGGCTGGAAGGGCTGGACCCGCTTCGAGCGCGTGTCCGACGACGACCCCGGAGTCGAGGGTCGATAGCGACCACCACCAGCTGTGAAGCGGGCAGCTCGAGGAATCCCGAGACGATGAGCGGGGATCGCTCAGTGCTGCATGTCGACGAAGCGGGAGTAGTGGCCCTGGAAGGCGACGGTGACGGGGCGGGTCTGGCCGTTGCGGTGCTTGGCGACGATCAGGTCGGCCTCGCCGGCACGTTCGGAGGCGCTGTTGTACATGTCCTCGCGGTGCAGCAGGACGACCACGTCGGCGTCCTGTTCCAGGGAGCCCGACTCGCGTAGATCCGACAGCATCGGCTTCTTGTCGGTGCGCTGCTCAGGGCCGCGGTTGAGCTGCGAGAGCGCCACTACCGGGACGTCCAGTTCCTTGGCCAGGAGCTTCATCTGGCGGGAGAACTCCGAGACCTCCAGCTGGCGGCTCTCCACCCGCTTGCCCGAGGTCATCAGCTGCAGGTAGTCGACGATGACCAGCTTGAGGTCGTGGCGCTGCTTGAGCCGGCGGGCCTTCGCCCGGATCTCCATCATGGTCAGGTTGGGCGAATCGTCGATGAACAGCGGGGCCTCGGCGACCTCGGCGGTCTTGCGAGCGATCCGGCTCCAGTTCTCATCGCTCATCCGGCCCTTGCGGATGTCGTTCAGCGGCACCTGCGCCTCGGCCGAGAGCAGGCGCATCACGATCTCGGTCTTGGTCATCTCCAGGCTGAAGAAGGCCGAGCACAGCCCGTGCTGAATCGACGCCGATCGCGCGATATCGAGCCCCAGGGTCGACTTGCCGACACCGGGGCGGGCGGCGATGATCACCATCTGCCCTGGATGCAGGCCGTTGGTGAGTTCGTCCAGCTCGATGAACCCGGTCGGGACACCGGACATGATCCCGTGCGCGGAGAGCGCCTCGATCTCGTCGAGGGCGGCCTCCATCAGTGCCGAGAGCGGCTGGTAGTCCTCGCCGGTCTTGCCCTCGGCCACGGCGTAGATCGCCTGCTGCGCGGCGTCGACGATGCCGGAGACATCGCCCTGGCCGGAGTAGCCCAGCTGTGCGATCCGCATCGATGCCTCGACCAGCCGGCGCAGGATCGCCTTCTCGCGGACGATCTCGGCGTAGTAGGCCGCGTTGGACGCGATCGAGACCGTGGAGAGCAGGTCGTGGAGGTAGATGTGGCCGCCGATCCTGCCCAGCTCACCGCGCTTGGCCAGTTCGTCGGCGACCGTGATCGCATCGGCCGGCTCCCCGCGCCCGTACAGATCGACGATCGTGGAGTAGATCTGCTCGTGCGCGGGACGATAGAAGTCGTGGCCACGGATGATCTCGGCGACGTCGCCGATCGCATCCTTGCTGAGCAGCATCGCGCCCAGCACACTCTGCTCGGCCTGGACGTCCTGCGGTGGCGTGCGGTCGGTGCCGCCATAGTCGGGAACATCGCTTCCGTACGGCATCACCTCCGCAAGCGACACGGTCAACCTCCTGGTCCTGGGCCCTGGCTCACCACCGTAGGCTGCCCCTCTGACAGTTCCCGGGCGGGGTAACCGGAGGGATCCGAGGACGCAACGCTAGACCTTGCACGGGCTGGGCTCAATGCCTGCATCCACAGGCTTTGTGGATGGTCTGGGGATAACTGGGAGAACACGCCGCGACGGGTGTGTACAACTCAGGGGCGATCCTGTGGATGGCGCCGTGGATAGCCGGAATAATCTCGGTTGACTAGGGAAAACGCAGGACGCAGCCTGTGGAGGAAGATTGAATTGCCGGTGACGACGAGGTGAATCTCCCTGCTTGACAAGGGTGCAGTGCGGGGTTTATAGCGCGCCGCGCTGTGAGTTATCCACACACTGTCCACACGCTTCCGACTTGGAATACATACCCCAGGGGGGTATGATCTGAGCGATGGCGGAGAACAGCGAGCACCACATGTCACACACACAACACCAGGCCCACGCCGAGGGTGTCCACGGCTACGCCGATCACAGGGACGACCACCTACGACGGCTGAAGCGCATCGAAGGGCAGGCCCGCGGCCTGCAACGGATGATCGCCGAGGATGTCTACTGCATCGACATCCTCACCCAGGTCTCCGCCATGACGAAGGCGCTGGAGTCCTTCGCTCTGGTGCTGCTCGAAGAGCACCTGAACCATTGCGTCGCCCAGGCCGTGGCGGAAGGCGGCGACATCGCCCAGGAGAAACTCACCGAGGCCTCCGCCGCAATCGCGCGGCTCGTTCGTTCCTGACCCGACAACCAACAAGGAGAAACATGACTGACACCGCTTACACCGTCACCGGCATCACCTGCGGCCACTGCGTGGCCGCCATCAAGGAAGAGGTCTCGGCGATTCCGGGCGTCACCGGAGTCGACCTCGACACCGCGGGCGCGATGACCGTCCACAGCGAGGCGCCGGTCGACTTCGACCGGATCGTCGAAGCGCTCTACGAGGCCGGCGACCAGTACAGCGTCGCCTGACGGCACGCTCCAGATTCCGGTCCACCGGTGGCGGGGTCGTTCCCGAACGATTCGGCCACCCCGATCCGGACCCGACCCCGGACCTCCCAGCCCCGTCGCCAAGGCGACGCCGACAGAACCCGGGCAGTCCGGGCCAGGCGCGTGGATAGTGCTCGCGCCTGCCCTGAATCCCCCGGTTTCTGCGGTCTCGTCAGCAGATCCCGGTCGTAGCGGAACACGGATCAGTTCAGAGAAGAGGAAGCGTGACCACCCAGCACCGCGAGTCCGTCGAGTTCGACATCTCGGGGATGACCTGTGCCTCCTGTGCGGCTCGAATCGAGAAGAAGCTCAACAAGCTGGACGGAGTCCAGGCCAGCGTCAACTACGCCACGGAGAAGGCCCGCGTCCTGCACCCGGTCGGCATCACCGTCGACCGTCTGATCGACGTCGTGGAGAACACCGGGTACGGCGCCTCGCTGCCGCAGCCCAACGCCGAGCCGGTCGATCACGCCGCTGAGCTGCGTACCAGGGTGATCCTGGCCGGCATTCTCGCGGTCCCGGTGATCCTGCTCGCCATGGTGACGCCGTGGCAGTTCCCCGGCTGGCAGTGGGTCTCCCTCGCGCTGACCATTCCGGTGTACTTCTGGGCCGGCTGGCCCTTCCACCGTTCGGCATGGGTGAACGCCAGGCACGGCGCCACCACGATGGACACCCTGATCAGCATCGGCACCACGGCGGCCTTCGGCTGGAGCCTGTACGCCCTCTTCTTCGGGCATGCCGGCATGATCGGCTTCACCCACCCGTTCGAGTTCCGGCTGGAACGCGGCCACGGCGAGGCCAGCATCTACTTCGAGGCGGTCGTCGCCATCATCTTCTTCCTGCTTCTGGGTCGTTGGTTCGAGGCCCGGGCCAAGCAGACCGCCGGTGAGGCGATCCGCTCGCTGCTGAAACTGGGCGCCACCGAGGCGACCATCGTGGTCGACGGGGACGAGATCAGCATCCCGGTCGAGCAACTGCGCGAGGGGGACGAGTTCGTCGTCCGGCCCGGGGAGAAGATCGCCACCGACGGCGAGGTCATCAGTGGCTACTCCGCGGTGGACACCTCCCTGGTCACCGGTGAGTCGGTGCCGGTGGACGTCACCCCTGGCGATCAGGTGACCGGTGCCACCCTGAACACCAACGGGCGCTTGGTGGTGCGCGCCACCAGGGTCGGCGCGGACACCCAGTTGGCCCACATCGCCCGGCTGGTCGAGGAGGCGCAGACCTCCAAGACCCGGGTGCAGTGGCTGGCCGACCGGATCACCGGGGTGTTCGTCCCCGCAGTGATGGCGCTCTCCTTCGTGGTGTTCGTCGGCTGGCTGCTGGCCGGCGCCGGACTGGCCTTCGCCGCCTCGGCCGCGGTCGCTGTGCTGATCATCGCCTGCCCCTGTGCCCTGGGTCTCGCCACGCCCACTGCCCTGCTGGCCGGTACCGGACGCGGAGCGCAGTTGGGCATCGTGATCAAGGGCGCCGAGGCGCTGGAGCGCGCCCGCACCGTCGACACCATCGTGCTGGACAAGACCGGGACCGTGACCACCGGCGTGATGGCGGTGGTCGACGTCCGTCCCGAGCCCGGCACCACCCAGGCCGAGTTGCTGCGCTACGCCGGTGCCGCCGAATCCGGCTCCGAGCACCCGATCGCCCGCGCCATCGCCGAGCACGCCGCCTCCACCGCCACGCTGGAGTCGCTCACCAACGAACCCGGGCAGGGCGTGATCGCCATGGTGGAGGGCCGTGAGGTGCGCGTGGGGAAGTTCGGGTGGACCTCCGGAACGGACCTACCTCTGGGCGCCTCTGGTGAGCCGGAATCCGCCGAGGAGCGCGATCTGGAGGCAGGCCTGCTCGCGAAGCCGGCCAGCACGACCGCCGCGGTGGCCGGACTCCCGATGTCGGGAGACGAGCCACGCCTTGTTCGGGGGGCTACGGACGGAGCACCGCACAGCTCGGCCGCGGGCACGACGGTCGCGGTGGCCTGGGATGGGCGACTGCGTGGGTTCATCGAGGTGGCCGACACCGTCAAGGAGGGTTCCGCCGAGGCGGTCAAGCGCTTCCTGGCGCTGGGGCTCACCCCGGTGCTGCTCACCGGCGACAACCGTGCGGCCGCCGAGTCGGTAGCGGCGACGGTCGGGATCGATCAGGTGATCGCCGAGGTGCTGCCGGCCGACAAGGTCGCCACCATCAAGCGACTGCAGGACGAGGGCCGAACGGTCGCCATGGTGGGCGACGGCGTGAACGATGCCGCCGCACTGGCCCAGGCCGAGTTGGGGATCGCGCTCGGCACCGGAACCGATGCGGCCATCGAGGCCGCCGATCTCACCCTGATGCGCGGCGACCTCCGGGTGGCCGCGGATGCGGTGCGTCTCTCGCGGGCCACGCTGGGCACCATCAAGGGCAACCTGTTCTGGGCCTTCGCCTACAACATCGCCGCCATCCCGCTAGCCGCCATGGGTTACCTCAACCCGATGATCGCCGGTGCCGCGATGGCCTTCTCGTCGGTGTTCGTGGTGCTCAACAGCCTGCGGTTGCGCGGCTTCACACCACGCAGCTGACTCGATCAGCAGCTGCCCTCCGGCGGGTGCCTGCACTTTCTGCCAAATAGCGTGCGTGCTCGACGTATATGTCGCGCGGAGTCGCTATATGGCAAGAAGTGCAGGCGCCGTGCTGGGTGCAGGCGCCGTGCGGGGTGCAGAGCCGATCGGGGTGCCGAGCAGATCAGGAGGTGGCAGGTGAGGAGGGCGGCTCGTAGGTGGCGGTCACCTTGCGGTTGCCGAAGAAGGGACGGGCGAAGTCGGGCTCGATGTCCTCGGTGACCTGCACCTTCTCGCCGGCAGCGATCTGCTCGTAGACCTCCACGAACTCCCGGGACTGGTTGGCGATCGTGTACCGGGCAGCCATCTCCTTGCTGCGGGCGGTGGCGCGGGCCTTGAACTCCGGATCCTCCAGCGCCCGCAGCATCTCGATGATCGTTCCGGCCAGGGACACCGCGTTGGGCCGGGAGAACATCGTGTTCACCCCTGGATCCATCACCATCCGCAACTCGTGGTCGACCGAGACGAACGGCAACCCGGCGTGGGCGGCCTCGTGCAGCACCAGCGCCTGGGTGTCGGTGGTCGAGGTGAACACGAACAGGTCGGCCGAGGCGTAGTACGCTCCCAGCCGGTCGCGCGGCACCTGACCGACCAGCTTCACGCCACCGTGCCGGGCCGCCTGCTTCAGCTGCCGGCGCAGGCTGGGCTGGGTGGTCCGCCAGTCGCCGACCAGCATCAGTTCGGCATTGGGGATGTGATCGCGCACCAGTTCGAAGCCATCCAGCATCAGATCGATGCCCTTCTCGACGGCGATCCGGCCCACGTAGAGCAGGCGGGGTCCGCGCCCCTTCGGGATCGGCGGCAGTTCGGGCAGGGCATCCGTCCCGTTCGGCACCACCCTGACGTGGGCGGCCGGCGCGATCTCCAGCACCCGCTTGGCGGTCTTGTCGGACGGAGTGGTGACCAGGTCGGCGTCGGTCAGCATGCCGGCGGCCACCTGCAACAGCTCGATCTGGGCGCGCCCCCGCCGCGGACGCTGGAAGCGGATGGTCTTCTTCAGCCGCTTCCAGGTCATGCCCTCCATGTGCAGCGTGTACACCTTGTAGGCCGCGTTCAGCAGCGGCACCAGGTGCCAGTAGTGGTCGGCGTAGGCCTCGAAGTCGGTGTGCCAGGTGATGATCAGCGGACGGTTGGCGCGCTGCGCCACCCACATCCCCAGCAGCCCGATCCCGCCCAGGCCGTGGACGTGGATCACGTCCGGGGGGTTGGCCACCAGTTGCGCCAGCCGGTAGTCGAAATCCTGGCCCATCGAGATCCGCACCGGGTTGCCCGGCAGCGGCACCGACGGCAGCCGGATCTCGCGCCGCCGATCATGACCGGCATAGGGGTTGGGGCCGTCCGCGACGGGGGCCACCACCAGCAGCCGGTGCCCGGCCTCCAGTACCTGCCGCTCCAGGAACTGGACGGCGTAGAGCAGCCCGGAGTGCCCCGGGCCGTAGTTGTCGGTGAACTCGGCGATGGTGAGCGGCTTGAAGCCTGGCTCGTTGCCCTCGCCGGCGGCGGCTGGGGCCGGAAGGTCCGCCACCTCGGGGAGGGGGGTCGAGCTGTGCTCGTGGTCGTCGCTGTTGATGGCTGTCCTCCTGCGCCGGTATGCGACACACATTAGTGTGGCGTGCACGCCCGTTGCATCACCCGGGAGGATGACCCGTCCGGCTGTGATGCCGCAGGCTAGTGGAGGGCGCACGGAGTCCAGCTGGCTCCGCGAACACGAACAGCCAATCGACCGTGGAGGTCACCGTGGAACCAACCATCCTGTTCATCGGCGGCACCGGAACCATCAGCTCGGCCTGTGTCAGGGAGGCACTGGAGCAGGGTTTCGGTGTGGCGGTGCTGAACCGTGGGCGGAGCACCCTGCGTCCGGTGCCGGAGGGAGTCGAGGTGATCCACGCCGATCTCGAGGATGACGCAGCCATGACGGCTGCCGTCGGGCGGCGCAGCTTCGACGTCGTGGCCGACTTCATGACCTTCACCCCCGATCGGCTACAGCGGAACATCGAGCTGCTGGACGGCCGGATCGGTCAGTACATCTTCACCTCGTCGGCATCGGTTTACGCCAAGCCGGTGGCGTCGTTGCCGATCCGGGAGTCGACGCCGCTGCGCAACCCGTTCTGGCAGTACTCCCGCGACAAGATCGCGTGTGAAGAGCTTCTGGTGGCGAAGTACCGCAGCGAGGGCTTTCCGGCGACGATCGTCCGTCCGTCACACACTTACGATCAGTTCCTCAACCCGATCGAAGGGCGCTGGACGCAGATCGCCCGCCTGCGGGCCGGAACGCCCGCCGTCGTGCACGGGGACGGCACCAGCCTGTGGACGCTCACCCACTCCTCTGACTTCGCCTACAGCTACGCGGGCCTGCTCGCCCGGCCGGCCGCGATCGGCGAGGCCTACCACATCACCGGCGACGAGTTCCTGACCTGGGATGCGATCTACACCATGCTGGCGAACGCCGCGGGAGTCGGGAGCCCCGACCTCGTCCATGTCGCCAGTGAGACGATCGCACGGGTCATCCCCGAGACCGGGCCGGGGCTGCTCGGTGACAAGGCGCACTCCGTCGTGTTCGACAACAACAAGGTGCGTGCGCTGCGCCCGGGTTTCGTACAGCGGGTCCCCTTCTCCGTCGGGGCGCGGCAGATCATCGCCGCCTACGATGCACACCCTGAACTGCGGGAGTTCGACGCGGCACTGGATGCGAAGCTGGACGAGCTGGTGAAGCTCGCCCGACCCTGAACGTCCCTACCCCACCAGGGATCCGTAGCGGGACTTGGCCTTCTCAAGGGCGGTGACGTAACCGGCGCGCTGGTAACCGGCGGCATCGATCTCGGCAGGCACGGCGAGCAGGCCGCGCGCCGCGTCGACCGAGCGGAAGCCCTTGCGGGTCAGCCAGGTGTCGAGCCCGTCCAGCAGGACGCGGGAGTAGTCGCGACCATGCCGCACCAGGGCCGAGGTGGTCATCACCACGTCGGCGCCGGCCAGCAGGTAGGCCACCACGTCGTCCGCTGTCTCGACTCCGGAGGTCGCGGCGATCGAGACCGGCAGCCGGTGCCGCAGCGCGGCGATCCAGGTGCGCGGCAGCCTCGCCTCCGTGGGGCTGGAGAGCTCGACGCCGGGAACCACCTCGACCCGCTCGACATCCACGTCCGGCTGCAGGAAGCGGTTGAACAGCACCACGCCGTCCGCACCGGCCTCGACCAGCCGCAGCGCGAAGCTGCCGAAGGAGGAGAAGTACGGCGCCAGCTTCACCGCCACCGGGATCGAGATGCTCTGCTTCACCGCAGCCACGATGTCGACGTGGCGCTGCTCGACGTCGGCGCCGGCCAGGGTGGTGTCACCCGGCACGAAGTAGATGTTCAACTCCAGCGCGGCCGCGCCGGCTTCCTCCAGCTGCCGGGCGAACTGCACCCACGAGCCCAGCGAGGAGCCGTTCAGCGAGGCGATCAGCGGGACGTCGATCGCGGCCGAAGCCCGCTCGACCAGCGACAGGTACTTCACCGCGACCGTCTCGACCGGTTCGGCAGAGACGGAGGGGAAGTAGGAGGTCGCCTCGGCGAACAGGTCGGCGTGCTCCTCCTCCAGCAGGGCGTCCCGCTCGGCCTGCTCCAGCTGGGCCCGCACCTGTTCTTCGAACAGCGAGTACAGCACCACCGCGCCGACCCCGCCGTCGGCGAGCCCCTTCACCCCGTCCACGGTCTGGGAGAGCGGCCCGGCCGAAGCCACCAGCGGGTTGCGCAGGGTGAGGCCGAGGTAGCTGGTCTGCAGGTTCATCGGGTGCTCCTGGAGGCGGTGGTTCCGACTTTGTGAACCGAGTTCAATGCACAAACTCGGAACGAACCGGGATTGGCCAGTGCTCGGGTGGGTGGGACGGGGGACCGTCCGTTGTCCGAGGGAGTTGGGGTCATCGGTCGCTCCTGGCGTCGGCGGCGAAGCGCTCGGCACCGCGGGTCGCCATCTCCTCGTACTCGGCCCAGCGACGGTTCACCGCTTCCTGACCGAACTCCAGGAAGCGCTCGGCGGCCTCGGGGTCGGTGTTCGACAGCATCCGGAACCGCAGCTCCTTGTCGTGGTACTCCTTGAGCGGGATCCGCGGTCGCGGCGAATCCAGCAGGAAGGGGTTGCGTCCGGCCATCCGCAGCACCGGGTTGTAGCGCATCAGCGGCCAGTGGCCGGAGGCGACCGCCCGGTACTGCTGGTCGAGGCCCTTGCGCATGTCGATGCCGTGCGCGATGCAGTGGCTGTACGCCAGGATCAGGCTCGGGCCGTCGTAGGCCTCGGCCTCGCGGAAGGCCTTCAGGGTCTGCTGCGGGTCGGCGCCCATCGCCACCCGGGCGACGTAGACGTTGCCGTAGGAGACCGCCTGCATGGCGACGTCCTTCTTGCCGGTCATCTTGCCGCCGGAGGCGAACTTCGCCACCGCGCCCAGCGGGGTCGACTTCGATGCCTGACCGCCGGTGTTGGAGTACACCTCGGTGTCCATCACCAGGATGTTCACATCCCGGCCCGAGGCCAGCACGTGGTCGACGCCGGCCGAGCCGATGTCGTAGGCCCAGCCGTCCCCGCCGACGATCCAGACCGAGCGCCGCAGCAGGTGGTCGGCGACCGAGCGGAGATCCTCGACCTTCGGTCCGCTCATGGTGTCCAGCAGGGCCTTCAGCGCATCCACCCGGGCGCGCTGCTGGGAGAGCTCGGACTCGTACTGCTGTGGCGCGCTCAGGATCGTCTCCACGGTCGCGTCGCCCAGCTCGAGCCGCAGCTCCTCCAGCCGGCGCCGGGCGGTCTCGGTGTGCAGGTCGGCCGCCAGCCGCAGTCCCAGGCCGAACTCGGCGTCGTCCTCGAACAGCGAGTTCGACCAGGCCGGTCCGCGTCCGTACTTGTTGGACGACCACGGCGTGGTCGGCAGGTTGCCGCCGTAGATGGACGAGCAGCCGGTCGCGTTCGCCACCGTCGCCCGGCCGCCGAAGAGCTGGGTGAGCAGCTTCAGGTACGGCGTCTCGCCGCAGCCCGAGCAGGCACCGGAGAACTCGAACAGCGGCTCCAGGAACTGGGTGCCGCGGACATTGGCGAAGTCGACCCGGGAGCGCCGGTTGACCGGGATCGTCTCGAAGAAGGCGACGTTCTCCTTCTCCTTGGTGCGGTCCAGCACCGGGGCGAGGTTGATCGCCCGGCGGTTGCCGCCGCCGATCGGCTTCACCGGGCAGGCCTCCACACACAGCCCGCAGCCGGTGCAATCCTCGGCGTACACCTGCAGGGTGTAGCGGGAACCGGGGAAGCCTGCGGCGTTCAGCGGGGCCGACTGGAAGCAGTCAGGCGCCCCGTCCAGGGCCGAGCCGTTGTAGTACTTGGCCCGCAGCACGGCGTGCGGGCAGACGAAGGCGCAGTTGCCGCACTGGATGCAGGCCTCCGGATCCCACTCGGCGATGATGTCGGAGATGTTCCGCTTCTCGTACTTCGTGGTGCCGGACGGGTAGGTGCCGTCGACCGGCAGCGCCGAGACGGGCAGTTGGTCACCGGTACCGGCCAGCATGGACGCGGTCACCGTCTTGACGAACTCCGACCGGGCACCGATCACCGAGGGAATCATCGGCAGATCGCTCACCGGGGCCGTCGGCACCTCGATCCGGTGCAGGTCGGCCAGCGAGGCGTCCACCGCAGCCTCGTTCTTGGCCACCACGTCGGCGCCCTTGCGGGCGTAGGTCTTGCGGATCGCCTTCTTCACCTGGGCGATGGCCTGCTCGGCGGGCATCACCTTGCTGATCGCGAAGAAGCAGGTCTGCAGCACGGTGTTGGTGCGCCGGCCCATCCCCGCCTTGCGCGCGACCAGGTTGGCATCGATCGCCCACAGTTCGATGCCCAGCTTGATGATCTTGGCCTGCATCGGCTCGGGCAGCCGGGCGAAGACCTCGTCGATCGGGTAGGGGGTGTTGATCAGCAGCACCGTCCCCGGCTTGGCGAACTCCAGCACGTCCACCCGCTCCAGCACCGACCAGGCGTGGCAGGCGATGAAGCTCGCCTGGTTGATCAGGTACGGCGCCTCGATCGGCCTGGGGCCGAATCGCAGGTGCGAGACCGTCCGCGAACCCGACTTCTTGGAGTCGTAGACGAAATAGCCCTGGGCGAAGGTGCCGGGCACCTCGCCGATGATCTTGATGGTGTTCTTGTTGGCGCCGACCGTGCCGTCCGAGCCCAGCCCGTAGAACACCGCCGAGACCGTCGCGGGATCCTCGATGTCGAGGGTCGGGTCGTAGGGCAGCGAGGTGTGGGTGACGTCGTCGTTGATGCCGATCGTGAACCGGGGACGGGGATGCGGCAGCGCCAGTTCGTCGAAGATCCCCGCCACCATGCCCGGGGTGAACTCCTTGGACGACAGCCCGTAGCGCCCGCCAACGATCAGCGGCAGCGCCGGCCAGTCGCCCCGGCTGACCGCCCCGGCAAGCGAGGCGATC